>NZ_JACSRD010000085.1 GCF_014879935.1 Prosthecobacter sp. | reverse complement strand
CTCAACATCCTCATCTGGAGTCACTACCTACCGCGATCCATCAGGCCGAATCACTGGCACCAGCACCGTCAGAGGGAACACCATTACATTCCGGGACTCATCTGGACGGCTTACAGGAACAGCGACCGTGAAGAAGTGACGGCTGAAGTTTACGCCCAAATAGAATCACGCCAGCAGTTCCGCCATGCGGTCATGATGCGGACGGCGGACGTGGCTGTATGTGTCGAGGATGAGGCAAACTATGCTGTGCGAATATGCGCACAAGATGAGCAGCGAGAGTGGTTTCAGACCTCCCGAAACATCATCAGATGTGGTCGAACATGTTCTTACTTTTGTTCTTACTTTGCTCATTTTGAGCCGTGAAACCTTGATTTTACAAGGTGGAGGCGAGGGCGGGAATTGAACCCGCGCATACCGGTTTTGCAGACCAGTGCATTACCACTTTGCTACCTCGCCGTGCTCGAAAGCAGGCGGAGAGTAGGCGGATCGGCTCTCCCTGTCAACCGCCGTGGCGCAGGCGAATCTCAGCGGCGGCCCAGACCGCGTGTTCGGCGATCAACGGATGGGGATCGGCCGCAGCGGTTTCGAGGGCGGGCAGATCGTCCGCTGTGCCGGTGTTTCCGAGCGCCACGCACACGTTTCGGAGAAAGGCGGGCCGCTTGATGCGCTTGATGGGCGATTTGGCGAAAAGTGCCCGGAAGTCGTCGTCAGTGAGGGTCAGGAAATCGCGCAGGGGCCTGCTGAAGACGGTTTCACGGGCCTGGAAGGCAGCTTCACGGGACTCCTGCGCGTGGCGGTTCCAGGGACAGGCCTCCAGGCAGGCGTCGCAGCCGTAGATGCGGTCGCCGATGGCCCGGCGGAATTCAGCCGGGATGGGCCCTTTGCTCTCGATGGTGAGGTAGGAGATGCATCGGCGTGCATCCATGCGCCGCGGTGCGGTGATGGCCTGTGTGGGGCAGGCATCGATGCAGCGCGTGCATTTGCCGCACATGTCCTTCGCAGGCGTGTCAGCGGGCAGTTCCAGGGTGGTGAGGATGTCGGCCAGGAAGAACCACGTGCCCAGGTGGCGATGGATCTGCATTGTGCTCTTCCCTCCCCAGCCGAGCCCGGCTTCGCTGGCGAAGTCACGCTCCAGCACGGGGCCGGTGTCCACGTAGGGCTTCTGGGTGCCGCCGTGGGTCATGAGAAAGGCATCCAGCTCGCGGAGCTTCTTTTCGATCAGGTCGTGGTAGTCGTCATTCCAGGCGTAGCGGGCGATGCGATAGCCAGTCTGCGGTCCCGGGCCTTGAAAGTAGTTCACCGCGAGAACGATCACGCTCTGAGCGCCGGGCAGGACGATGCGCGGATCGGTGCGGCGTTCGATGTTGCGCGCCATCCAGGCCATGTCGCCATGTTTGCCTTCGGCAATCCATTGCTCATAGAGCTCGCGATGCCGGGCAGGCAGCGCTGGTGCGACGCGGCAGTCGTCAAAGCCGAGCGCGCGGGCCTTGGCGATGAGCGCATTCTTGATCTCGGCAGGAGTCACGGTGGAATGACGAAGTCTGGACGACCCGCGGCATCAGCGGCTGCCGCCCGGGTTCAGGGCCTGGATCTGTTTTTCGAGCACGGCGAAGGAGTCGGACAGCTTGCCGAGGCGCTCCAGGTGGGTGGCGCGTTCCTCCTCGAACTGAGCCGCGCTAGCCTGGGCGGGATTCAGGATGTCGAGGAACCGGCCAAACGTCGCTGTGACATCCTCGGTGACCTGTTTTGCCAGCAATTCGCGGAGGGTGGCGGAGGACTGCTCCAGCTTGTCAAAGATGGTGTTCCGTGCGCTGCTCAAGCGCACCTGGGTGAGGAGGTAAACGACGGCCAGCAGCAGGACGCTGGCACCGGCGGCGATGCCGGCGCTCGTGGGGCCGTCCAGCCAGCCACACACCGCGGTGGCGATGATGGCCGGCAGCACCAGCCGTGGCAGCCAGCGGGCGGTGCGGCGTGCTTTTTCGAGTCCGGGGTCGATGGCTTCGTCGAGTTGCAGGCCGATGACAAAACGCCGCAAGGCCGAATCGACGCGTGCGCCAAACCGGCGGCGCAGCTCGCTTTCCTCATCCTCGTAGGCATGCACCGGCATGGAAATATCCACAGGAAAGATCACGCCGCGGCCCTGGGCATACAGGAAACGCTCGAACTGATGCACATCCTCCTCCAGCACCAGGCTGACCTGCCGCCAGCGGTCGCCCGTGCGATGCTGCAGCTCCTGAAACAGGCGGTGATCCAGGCTTTGATGCCGCTCCTCGATCGTTTCATCACTGGAGGACGGTTTGCGCTGAAACGCCTTCCCCGTGGTGAGCGCATCGCTGGCCAGACCGGCCACGCGCAGCACGGACTCGTGGTAGTCGCGCTCGGTGGCGTCCAGGGCCGGCAGGATCTTTTTCAAAGTGCGGTCCACCTGGAGCTCGCGTTCCGTCTGCAGGTCTTGCAGCACGGTGGCTTTGCGTTTCACCTCCACCAGGCTGTTCGTCAGCTGCTGATGCATGCGCTCCAGGATCTGCCGCGCGAGCCGCACGGTGCTGCCGAGCTTTGTCAGGCGCGCGGTGTTGTGCCGCACCAGCGATGAGATGTGCGCCTCCAGGCCATGAAAACCGCTCTCACGATGCAGACGCTCGTGATCGAGACCTGCGTCGCGTGCGAGGATGGCCTTCTTCGCCGAGACGGGGAACAGCGGGAAATCACGGCCGAAATGCTGGCGCGTGAGCTGGCTCATGTAGTCCGTGATGACCTGGATCTCCTCAGGGCTGCGCAGATCACTCTGCTGGAGCACGAAGATGACGTGGCGCATCCAGTCGCGGTGCACCTTCTCCAGAAACTGCCACGCCGATGCGCCCCAGGGGTTCATCGCCGAGAAGACAAAGATCACCAGATCGGCGATGGGCACGAAACGCTCCGTGATCTGCTGGTGCTCGTTTTCGATCGAGTTCGTCCCCGGTGTGTCCACGATGTGGAAATCGCGCAGGAAATCGACCGGTGCCTGCACCTCGTCGAGCGTGGGCGTCACAGGCACCACCTCGTGGTGCGGACCGTGTTTGAAGAACAGGATCTTGTCCGTGGTGGGCACCACGCCGGTCTGGGAGAAGTCCTGGCCGAACAAGGCATTGAGGAAGGTCGATTTGCCCACATTCACCTCGCCGACGACGACGAATACGAACGGCTCCTTCAGGCTGGCGATCAGATTGTCGATGATCGCCGTGGAATCGGCGTCTCCGCCGCAGTCACGCAACGCCGCGCCGAGCGCCAGCAGGTCCGTGCCGATGCGCGAACGAAGTTCGAAATAATCATCACCTATCATGGGGGTCGGCCAAAGTGCCGCGAGGCGTCTGTCATGGCAACCTTCCAACGCAGGAATCCTGCCGTGGCTGGGAAAGGCCTGGTTCCATCGAGCGCCGGAGGTCATGGAGTCCCTGATCCAGCCATCCACATCCGCCGCCACAGGGCAATTTCCCCACAAACACACTTCGCAATCGGCGTGCATGACGCTAAGGAGCAGGGCTTGAGCAAAGCCAGCCCAGCCCCAGCCGAACCTCGATCCACGCCCTGGTGGCTGTGGCCTCACGTGCTGAGCCTGGAGGCGCCGCTGGTCGCCGTGCTGTGGCAGCGCGTGCTGGCCCACGCGCACGGCATCCGGCTGACTCCGATGCTGGATGCCGGTCTCGCGCTCGCCTGCTGGGTCATCTACGTCATCGATCGCACGCTCGACACCTTTGCGGTGAAGAACGCCGCGGAGCTGGATGTGCGGCACGCGTTTTACCACCGTCATCGGCGTGTGGTGATGTTCGCAGTGGTGCCCGTAGCGTTGTCGATCCTGGCGTGGATGGCGTTGTTTGTGATCCCGGAAGGTGTGCTCTGGCAGGCGGGTGGCCTTTCGCTGCTCGTGGCGCTTTATCTCGCCTCGTGGTCGGCCCAGGGCAGCCGTGCCTCGCGGGACTTTCTCATCTCCTGCGCCGGGCTGGGCGGCATCATGCTCATCACGCGCATGCCCGCACCTGCGGGATTCCGCCTCACGCTGTGTCTGCTGGTGCTGGCGGTGATGGTGCTCACCTTCCTGCGTCAGCTCGATCTGCGCCTCGGCCATTTGCTGCCAAAGGAGTTCGCCGCCGCGCTGCTCTTCGCCCTGGGTTGCACCACCAGCACGCGCTTCCTGGCCATGCCGGAGAACGTGCTCGATCCCGTGCTGGAGTGCCTGCTGCTGGCTGCTGTGTTCGCCTGCAACCTGCACGGCATCGCCATGCGTGAAAAGGAGCCCGCATCACAGACCGGCCACACCGCATTGGTCATCGGTTCCCTTCTTTTCGCCTTGTCATTGCTGCGGTACATCGACTCTGGAGCGCTGGAACACGCTTTGCGCGGCCCGGCGCAGGCCGCGGCGGCTGCCATTGTGCTGCACGCGGTCGTTCATGGCTTCAGCCGCCGCGTTTCAGCAGAGGCGCACCGCGTCCTCGCCGATCTGGCGCTCATCGTGCCGCTCCCGCTCGCCTGGCTGTGAGTTGCGCGAAACACAGCCGCACTCACGTTTGATGCTCACCATGAAAAAACGCCTCATTCTTCTCGCCTGCGGGCTGATGTCCTCCCT
Organism: Prosthecobacter sp.; assembly: GCF_014879935.1. GTDB lineage: Bacteria > Verrucomicrobiota > Verrucomicrobiia > Verrucomicrobiales > Verrucomicrobiaceae > Prosthecobacter. The sequence goes on along the minus strand of NZ_JACSRD010000085.1, from coordinate 22,675 downwards.
TTGGGCCCAGGAATCCCCTGACGCGCTCTTCCAGCAGGGTGTGGACGCCTTTTTCGCCGCGAAACCGAAGGAATCCGTCGCCGCGTTCGACAAGCTGATCGCGCTTGTGCCCAGTTCGAAGCCGCAGCTCTGGCAGCGCGGCCTGGCGCAGTATTACGCAGGCGATTTCAAAGGCGGGCGCGAGCAGTTCGAGGTGCATCAGACCGTGAACGGCAACGATGTGGAGAACGCCGCCTGGCATTTCCTCTGCATCGCCAAAGGCGAGAGCGTGGCTGCCGCCCGAAAGGTTTTCATCCCCATCGAAGGTGACTCCCGCATCCCGATGAAGCAGGTTCACGAGCTGTTCGCCGGCAAAGGCAGCGAGGAGGCCGTGCTGAAGGCCGCCGAGGAAGGAGAGGGCGAGCGCCTGCGGAATCATCGCTGCTACGCGCACCTTTACCTTGGTCTCTACTTCGAAGCGACCGGCGACGAGGCCAAGGCCAAGGAGCACATGCTCAAAGCCGCAAACGACTTCGCTATGGACCACTACATGGGCCGCGTGGCGCAGGTGCATGTGAAGATCCGCGGCTGGGACAAGTAAAACGGGCGCTACTCATGCCAGCCACTCACCTTTCCGCCGCCCCACCGGTGCGGAAGCGTCTTCTGTTCCTGGCCATGAGCGGTGTGAGGGTGTTCGATCAGGAATTGCTGGCACTGGGACTCACCCTGCCGGGCTTTGTCGAACGCAGCCGTGTCATCGCCTCACTGCCCAGCCTCGGTCTGCTCACCCTGGCGGCCCACACCCCTGCAGAATGGGACATCGCCTATCGCGAACATGACGCCATGCCGCCGGACGCGGCGCGAACCATCGCCAGCGAGGGTTTCGCCGTGGTCGCCATTTCGTCGCTGACCGCCCGCATCGATGAAGCCTACGCCTTGAGCCGTGAGCTGCGTGCGCTCGGCGTCCTCGTGATCATCGGCGGCCTGCACGCCAGCGCCCTGCCGGAAGAGGCCGCCGCGCACTGCGACATCGTGGTGAAAGGCGAAGGCGAACTCGTCTGGCCACGGCTGGTCGCTGATCTCGAGCGCGGCAACTGGCGGCGGCTTTATGACTCGGCCACTCACAGCACGCCATCGCAATTCCACGAAGTGCTGCCGGTGCCTCGCTACGATCTCCTGGACCTGGAACGCTACAACCGCCTGACGCTGCAAACCACCCGTGGCTGCCCGCTTCACTGCTCGTTTTGCGCCGCGTCCCGCACCATCAGCCCGTATCGCAAAAAGGCGCTGAACCAGGTCAGGCGGGAGCTGGAGGCCATCCTCGCCCTGTGGCCGCGACCGTTCATCGAGCTGGCGGATGACAACACCTTCGTGGACAAGGCCTGGTCGCGTGAGCTCGTGGCGCTGCTGGCCGATCATCCGCTGAAATGGTTCACCGAATCCGACATCTCGCTGGCCGATGACGAGGCGCTGCTGCGCAGCCTTGGCAGATCCGGCTGCGCACAGGTCCTCATCGGCCTGGAATCCGCCTCCTCCGAGTCGATGCGTGACCTCGACACGCGCAATTGGAAGTCGAAACGGCATCGCGACTACGCGGACAAGGTGCGCCGCATCCAGGATCATGGCGTTTCGGTGAATGGCTGCTTCGTCATCGGCTTCGATCATGACGGGCCGGACATTTTCGAGCGCACGCTCGACTACATCGACTCGTTGGACCTCGCCGAGGTGCAGATCACGCTCCTCACGCCGTTTCCAGGCACGAGTCTCCGGCAAAAACTGGCAGCCGAGTCGCGCCTCCTGCCTGACGCCGGCTGGAGCCAGCACACGCTCTTTGATCTGACCTTCCGTCCCGCCCGCATGACGGTGGAGGCGCTGAAATCGGGCTTTCACAACCTGATGCGTGCCGTCTATTCTGACGAACGCACGTCTCGCCGCCGCAAGACGTTCCAGCACTGCATCCGACATCGTCCGTCATGAGCCCCCAGCCTTCCCTGCCGCGATTCTGGTTCCGTCTTCTCACCTTCCGTGCCAGTGCCGCGGACTACGCCAGCCTCGATCGCGGCCACCTGATCGTCGGCCTGACCCTGTGCTGGCTCGTGGGCTTTGGACGCTACTGGGACGACACACGCGCCACGCTGCTACAGCACACCGGCATCGGTTCGGTGATCTACGTGTTCGTGCTGGCGGCCGTGATGTGGCTCGTCGTCAAACCGGTGGCCCCGCAACGCTTCACTTACACGGGCATTCTGACCTTCATCACGCTGACTTCACCGCCCGCGGCCCTCTACGCCATTCCGGTGGAGAAGTGGATGACGCTGGAAGCCGCGAACGCGATGAACCTGCGCTTTCTGGGCATCGTGGCGTTGTGGCGGCTGGTTCTGTGGATGCACTACCTGCGTCGCCTTGGCCAGCTTTCCATGGGAAGCGTGTTTTGCCTCGCCGCCGTGCCGCTGGCGGCCATTTTCATCACGCTGGTTAGTCTGAACCTGCACCATGTCGTCTTCAACATCATGGGCGGCATCCGCGAGGCGGATAAAACGTCCCAAGACGCCGCTTACGGACTTTTAAACATTCTAGCCCTCCTCTCTGTGCCTGTTTCGTTTCTCGCCTGCCTTGGTTGGTTGTGGATGATTCTGGAAGGCCGCAGAGAACGGAAGATGCTCAAATACGAATGACGCTCACGGCTTCTTCAACGTCGGCTGGCCCTTCAACCACCCCAACGACGTGAGGAACTTGTCGGTTTCGAGCAGCGTGTCGTAGTAGAACTCCATCTTGCCGCCTTTGCCGGGATTGAAGAAACCGTGGCCCTGGCCTTCGTAAAACTTCGCCACGCAGCGCACGCCGGCCTTTTCCATGTTCGCCTTGAAGCGTTCGACCACGGCGACGGGGATCAGCTTGTCCTGCGTGCCGAGAAAGATGATCGCCGGCGGATCGTCGGGCGTGATGTTGTGCGCAGGCGAGTACTCCTGATAACGCTCCTTCACCCGCGTGTGGCCCCAGCCTTGGTCCGGGCCGTTGTCGAACACGGGATTGAACAACGCCAGCGCGTTGGCCTTCGGCGAGATCTTCAAATCATCCGTCGGATCATCCAGCCCCTCGACCATGCCGACGAACGCCGCGAGATGACCACCCGCGCTGCCACCGCCCGCTCCGATGCGATTCGGATCGATGCCCAGCTCGCTCGCATGACTGCGGACCCAGCGCATGGCCGACTTCGCATCGTGCACGCAGTCGATGGGCGGACCGGAGTCGCCCTTCTTGATCAAACGATACTCGACCTGGATGCAGACCAGGCCGCGGGTGGCGAGGTAATCGCTGTGCTGCGTGAATTGCGTCGGCGCGCCGCCCGTCCAGCCGCCGCCGTGGAAGAACACCATCGCCGGACGTTGATCGGAGGCCTTCCAGTCAGGCGGATTGACGATGGTGAGCTTCAACTCGCGATCCGCGACCTTCTTGTAGATGCGTGTGACGGGTTCGGCGGCGGAGAACAGCGTTCCCAAGGCAAAAAGGCAGGCAAGGAGGGTCTTCATGGCTGTTTGATCGGTTCCTTTTCAAAGTCGGTCGGCGAAACCCAGCCGGCGTTCATTTTCTCGCCGCGCATGAACTTCTCGTAGAAGCCGGCGCCGTTGGTGGCGGGATACTCGTCGAAGATTTTGCCGTTTCCGGCCATGCGCGGGTCGTTCTGCGCCTTCAATTCGGCCTCCATGCGCTCGCGCAGCTTGGCGACGGTGTCTTTGTGGACGGATTCGGCGGCCAGATTGCGCGCGGCATGCGGATCGACCGTGAGATCGAAGAACTCCTCGCCCGGGCGCATGCCGAAGTTGAGCTGCCAGAACTTGTCACTGCGGTTCTTGCGGCCCATTTCGAGGATCAACGACTTTGTCGGGCCGCCGTCGGTGTCGAGGTAGCCCGTCTCGGGATTGCCCGCCGGCCAGCGTGTGGGCTCGTAGTTCTTCAAATAGAGATGCTCGGCGGTGACGATGCCGCGGATGGGATAGCCCCAGTCGTGCGGGCGGCCCACGTCGGTGCGCTCCTTGCCAATGAGCGTGTGGTCGCGTTCGGCGACGACGCGGCCGCTCTTCTCGCTCTCGATGATGGGACGCCAGCTTTTGCCGGTGACCGGCATCATGCCGCTCTGTTTTTCGGCGATGCCGGCAAAGTCGAGAATGGTGGGGGCGATGTCGGTGAAATTGACGAAGTCATCGACGACGCGCCCGGTCTTTTTCATGCCTGCGGGGAAACGGATCGCGAGCGGCACGTGATTGCTGTCCTCATAGCAGTAGCCTTTGCAGCGTGGGAAAGGCATGCCGTGGTCCGCGGTGACGATGATGAGCGTGTTGTCCAGCAGCCCACGTTTCTCCAGTTCCGCGATCATGCGGCCCAGGTGGCTGTCACAGTGCTCCACTTCAAAGGCGTAGTCGAGCATGTCGTGGCGCACGATCTCGTCGTCCGGCCAGTAATCGGGCACCTTCGCGATGTCAGTGAGCTTCTTGCCGCCTTTTTTCGCGCCGGACTGATATTCGTAGCCGCGATGCGGCTCCAGGCAGCCATACCAGAAGCACCACGGCGAGTCCTTCGGCGCTGCGTCGAGGAAATCGGTGAAATTGGTCGCGTAGTCGTTGTTGCCCATGCCGGAGGCGGGTGGTTTGGCCTTGTGCTGGTTGAAGGGCTTTCCGGTGATCTGGCGCGGCTTGCCGGTCGCGTCATTCGCGATGCCCGGACCCCAGCCCTTGCCGGTGATGCCCATGTGCCAGCCCTTCTCGACGAGCACTTCCGGCCAGCTTTTGAGCTTTGCGGGGAAGTAGGCCATGTGATTGCCCGCCTCCTCGTTCTGCCAGGCATGGCGGCCGGTCAGCACGATGGCGCGTGACGGTGCGCACTTCGCCACCGGCGTGTAGGCGCGGGTGAAAAGTACGCCTTCCCTGGCGATGCGGTCGAACGCCGGAGTCTTCACCCACGAGGTGCCGTAGGCACCCGCGTGCGCGCCCCAGTCGTCCGCGATGGCGAAGAGGATGTTCGGACGCTGCTCCGCAGCGAATGACGATGCCACAGCAAGGCATGCCGAGAGGATGAGAACGGTTGGTTTCATGGTCGGATTGGAAGTGAGGTTCGATGGCCCGCCCTATTGCGTGGGCTGCTTCTTTTTCGCCTTGGCTTTCTTTGGGCCGCCCTCGCCCTTCTGCACGCCGCGCTGGTCCACGGGCGGCAGCGGACCGCCGCGGGCGTTCATCTCCGCATCGCAGAGTTCACGCATTTTCTTCAGCGCTTCGGCATGCGCGGGATCACTGGCGAAATTCTTCAGTTCATCGCGATCCTGCTCAAGATCGTGCAGGAATTCGAATGGCGGCTTTTGATCGAAGTAACGCGCATACACATAACGCGAATCACGGATGCCCTCCCACGTGAGCGTGGGCGGCAGATCCAGGTGCTCGCAGAAGAAGTGCGTGCGCCACGGTTTGTCGCTGCCTTTGCCCTCCACGAGCGTCGAGAGGCTGCGGCCCTCATACCCGGCGGGACGCTCCGCGCCGGCCCAGTCGATGAAAGTCGCAGGCAGATCGACATTGAGCACCATCTCGGTGGCGACCCGGCCGCGTTTGTCCTTCGGCAGACGCGGATCGTGGATGACCATCGGCACGCGCAACGATTCCTCGAAGTGTGACCATTTGCCCTGGAAACCGCGATCGCCGAGGTAGTAGCCGTTGTCGGCGGAATAGACGATGATCGTGTTGTCGGCGAGTCCGGCTTCCTTCAGCGCGGCGAGGACACGCGCGATGCCGTTGTCGATGCCGGTGATCATGCGGAAATAGGCCCGCACATTCGTCTCGTATTTCTCCAGCGTGTCATAGCCCCAGAACCAGCGCTGGCGGTTGATGCTGTCCTTCAGGAACTGCGGATGCGCGTCAAAGATGGCCGGATCTCCCAGACGCGGCGGCGGGATGCTGCGATCCTCATACAGTCCATCGGCAGACTGCGGCCAGGGATAAAGGCCGATGCCAGGCCGGTGGTCATTGTCCTCGGCGTGCGCGGCATTGAAGGAGAGCTGCATGCAGAACGGCTTGTCTTTCGACTGCGATTTGAGGAACTCGATGCCGCGGTCGCACACGAGGTCCGTCTCGTGCCGCTTCGTGCCGTCCGGCATCGTTTTGAAATATGGATTCCGGCCGATCTGCTCGAACGCGTCGAACTGCTCCTCCGGTTTGAACCCATCCGGCCCACGGAAGTGCCACTTTCCGAAGTGGGCGGTGCGGTAGCCGGCTTTGCGAAGCTGCACGGGATAAATCGTGGCCGCTGCCTCCGGCTTCACCTTCGGCACCGCGTTGCGCTGCACGTGTGACCGTGCCCACTGGCCGGTGAAAATGACCGCGCGGCTCACCCAGCACACGGAGGTGGTCACAAACGCGTTGCTGAAGCGCACGCCATCCGCCGCGAGCTTGTCGATCGTCGGCGTGCGCACGATCGGGTGGCCGGCACAGCTCAACGTGTCGAAGCGCTGGTCATCGGCGAAGAAGAACAGGATGTTCGGCCGCTGCTCCGCAGCGAATGACGAATGCAAAATGACGAATGACGAAAAAACGAGGGCCAGGGACTTCATGGTAGTGAGCATGACTCAACGAAGAGTGAGCTGCACATGCTTCAAGTCCATCACCTGAGTTCCGGGCATGGAAAGCGGCTCCAGTGTGAGTTTGGCGGGACCTTGCTTCAGTTTCAACGTTCCGAGCTTCAGCGTGCCCCACGCACGGTTCCGATAACGTTCCTTCCCCGCCTCGTCACGATGGGGCAGGGGGATCGCAGGGGCCTCCGCAGGCAGGACCGCCGTCTCGCGCGTCTGGTCGCCGATGGAAACGCGCAGCTTGGACCCGGCATCCGCCGCTGGGCAGGCGTAGGCGAGCTCCACATCGTATTCGCCTGCCGTGATGACATCGATGTCGAACCACACCTTCGTCTTCGCATCGGTCCAGTTCGTGAGCCAGTCGTTCGCAAAACCCGGCCCGCTGGCGAAGTGCAGCGGTTGATCGAAAATGGCCTGCGGCGCGTGCAGTTCGACCGGATTTTGCTCCGCATGGCCGACGGGCAGGGGGAAACGCTGCAACCCCTGGCTCGAGATGTCGGCGAACCAGGCATCGTAACGGGCGCTCAGCTCCTTCACGAGATCAGGATGGCCCTTGGCGATGTTTTTCTCCTGCCCGGGGTCAGTCTCCATGTCGTAGAGCTGCCAGTCGGTCGCGCTGTCATCGTTGGCCTTGGCCTTGGAGCCACCGGCCGGACCTTTGATCTCGCGCACGAGGCGGTGGCGCTGCGTGCGCACGGCGCCGGGGAACTTGTTCGTCTCGTCGATGGGATTGTGCGTGAAAAGCGTGCGCTCCGGCCAGGCGCTGCTGTCTTCGTTCTCCAACAGCGGCCGCAGGCTCACGCCATCACGTTTCGGGCCGTCCGGGGCCTTCACACCGCAGAGATCCAGCAGTGTGGGCAGCAGATCGATGTGGGACACGATGGGCTTCGCCACGTGCGGTGTCCATTTCGCCGCCGGCCAGCGCAGGAAGAGCGGCACGCGTGATCCGCCCTCGTGCACGCTCGTTTTTCCGCCGCGCATGCCGGCGTTGTAGATCTTCACGCCCGCCGTGCCGCCGTTGTCGGTGAGGAAGAGCACGATCGTGTTCTCCGCGATCTTCAACGAGTCGAGATGCGCCAGCAGGCGACCCACGTTGTCGTCGAGGTTCTCGCACATGCCGTAAAACGCCGCCACGTTGTCCTCGAAGCCCTTCGCCTTGAACTTGTCGAAGTATTTGTCCGGCACCTGATAAGGCGAGTGCGGCGAATTGTAGGCGAGGTAGCAGAAGAACGGCTGCTTCTGGTTCGCGCTGATGAATTTCATCGCCTCATCGGTCAGCACGTCGCTGATGTAGCCCTTCGTCGCCTCGCGCTTCGATCCGCGCAGCAGCGTGGCGTCGAAGTAGTTGTTCCAGTGGCCGTTGTTGAAGCCGAACACATCGTCAAAGCCCTGTCCGGCGGGAGTGAAGGGAAACTGCTCGCCATTGTGCCACTTGCCGATGCAGGCGCTGCGATAACCCGCCGTCTTGAACGCCTCCGCCATCGTCACTTCCGAAGGCCGCATCGCCTCGCGATTGTGCGTGACGCCATGACAACCCGTGCGCAGCGGCCAGCGTCCCGTGAGCAGCGCCGCGCGTGTCGGGGCACAGAAAGAGTTCACGTAGAAACGCTCAAACCGCACGCCGGTGTTGCCCAGCTTGTCGATGTTCGGCGTTTGCAGGTGAGGATTGCCATGGATCGAGAAATCACCGTAGCCCTGGTCATCGGTGATGATGAGCAGCACGTTCGGCTGGTCAGCAAACGATGCGTGAACAGCAATGAACGAAAGGAGCAGGCAGATAAGGCGAGGCATGCCTTGGTCAACGACGTGAACAGGCGTTTATTCAGCAAAAGCCGCCTTCAAGTCCACCTTGTCGCCAAGTTCAGACGACAGCTTCACGAGGCGCTCGAACATCTCCTTCTTCTTCGGGGCGTGTTCGGCCTTCGGAGCGAGGTCGGTCATCTCCTGCGGATCTTCGGCGAGGTGGTAGAGGCGCATCACCTTGGCCTTCGGATAGGCGATCAACTTCCAGCCGTCGTGCGTGACGGCGCGCTGCAGTTCAAGGTAGGCACCATAGACGGAGTCGTAACTGCTGGTCTTCTGCTCGCCATTGAGCAGCGGGAGAAGGCTGTGGAAGAAGACGTGCTTTGGTTTTTCGGCTCCGGCGAGATCGAGGGCGGTGGCCATGACGTCTTGAAGGTAAATCGCGTTGTCGTTCTTCGCGTTCTTCGCCACGCCGGGTCCGGCGACGATGAAGGGCACGCGCACGCTGTGGTCATACGTGTTCTGTTTGCCAATGAGACCGTGATGTCCGACGGCGAGGCCGTGGTCGGCGGTGAAGAAGATCCACGTGTTGTCGGCCTGGCCGTTCGCATCGAGCGCGTCGAGTATCCTGCCGATCTGCACGTCGAGGTGCGTGATGAGCGCATAGTACTCGCTGCGGTGCGTCTTCACGGCGAATTCCGTGCGCGGCATCGGGGCGAGGTTTTCATCACGCAGCTTGTGCTGGCAGCCGATGTCGTCCTTGTAGGGATACTCGGGGATGAAATTCTGCGGCACCTGCATGCGGCTGAGCGGATACCTGTCCTGGAATTCCTTCGGTGCCTGCCGCGGATCATGCGGTGCGTTGAACGCCGCATAGATGAAGAAGGGCTTCTCCTGCTGCTTCGCATCGTTGAGGAAGGTGATCGTGTGGTCGTTCACGACTTCGCTCCAGTGCTTCCCGCCTTCCCAGAATCCGCCGAGCGATTGGTCATACGGGCTCCATGCGTCCGTCTGGCCTTCGATGGGGCGATTGTAAGCGGTGGGAACGGTCTTCGGCATGCCAGGGCGCACATCCATCGCCATGTCGAAGCACTTCGTGGCATCGGTCTGCACGTGCCACTTGCCGGTCATGTAGGTCTTGTAGCCGGCCTTGCCCATGAGCTGCGACCACAGCACGCCGGACTGGCGTTCCTTGTCGGTCGTTTTGTAAATCTTGTCCGCGTCCCACACACTGCGGCCGGTGTTCAGCATTGTGCGGCTTGCCACGCACACCGCGCCGCTCCACGAACCCATGTTGTAAGCGCGGGTGAAGGTGGTGCCGCGTGCGGCAAGACGGTCGAGATTCGGCGTGTCGATGTCCGTGTGGCCAAAAGCGCGCACGGCCTCGTAGGTGAAATCGTCGGCGAACAGAAAGAGGACGTTAGGCTTTCCATCCTTCGCTGAAGCTCCGGAGGACAAGGCCACCGCGAAAAGCGGGGAGCTGAGGGTGAGGAGACAGAGGACGGTGAGGGCGTGCTTCATGGTCGGGGAGACAAACGACGGTGCCGCCGAATTGTACCGCGAACCTACTTCTTCTTCGCTTTCCTGCCCTTCTCGCTCTTCCACAGCACGATGTCGGCGAAGTCGTTGGTGGAGTCGGGGCCGTCGGTGCTGCGGCCGCGGGCGATGTCGGCCTGGAGGAGGTCGAGGAGCTGGTTCACGATCTCGGATTTGGATTCGAAGAGGTTCGTGGTCTCGCCGATGTCATCCTTCATGTGGTAGAGCTGGCCTTTGGGCCAGCCGGCGGGCACCTTGGCCTCGGTGGGCGAGGACCAGCCGCCGGAGGCTTTCGCGAGTGCGAGCTTCCACGGTCCCTGGCGATAGGCGAAGTGGCCGCTGATCGAGTGATGGATGACGCCGTGACGCGTGGACACGATCTTTTCACCGCCGAACGCCGGCAGGAAGCTCACGCTGTCCTCGCAACTGCCCGCGGGCACCGGCTTGCCGAGGATGTCGGCGGTGGTGGCGAAGAAATCGACGAGGCAGATGAGCTGGTCGCTCGTGGTGCCGGCGGCGATCTTCGCCGGCCAGCGTGCGATGAACGGGATGCGATGCCCGCCGTCCCAGATGTCCGCCTTGGAGCCACGAAGGTTCGCGCTGACCTTGTGGCCCTGCTCGGCGAGCTTGTCGATCCCGGCGGCCTTCGAGCAGCCGTTGTCGCTGGTGAGGATGAAGAGCGTGTTCTTCGTCATGCCGTTGCGCTCCAAGGCCTCCGAAACCGCGACGACCACGTCATCGGTCTGCATCACGAAGTCACCGTAATCGCCGAGGCCGCTGCGGCCCTGCCACTCCGGCGCGGGCACGATGGGCGTGTGCGGCGAGCCGAGCGGCAGGTAGAGAAAGAACGGCTGCTCCTGGCCTTTGCGCGAGTTGATGTACTCCACCGCCTTGCGCCGCAGACGCGGCAGCATGTGCACCACCTCGTCATGCTCGATGACCGTGTCATTTTCGATCACCGCCTCCATGTCGCGCGCGTGATGAAAGCCGTGGTAGGAGTCGAAGCCGCGCGTGATGGGCCCGTCCGGGATCTTCGCGCCCACCGGCGGCGTGTCGAACTCCTTCGCCTTGTAAGGCTTGCCGCTCTTCGGATCGAGGTATTCGAAATTCAGATGCCACTTGCCGATGATCGCCGTGTGATAACCCGCGCTCTTGAGAAAACTGGCCACCGTCGGACGATCCTTCGCGATCAGGCTCGGCGCGAAACCTTCCACCACGCCGCCCTGCAGCTTCGTCCGCCAACTGTAGCGCCCCGTCATCACGCCATAGCGCGTCGGCGTGCACACCGACGAACCCGAATGCGCATCCGTGAAGATCATCCCCTGCGCCGCCAGTCGGTCCGCCCCAGGCGTCGCGATCTTCCCATGCTCCGGGTTCAGGCAATGCACATCGCCATAGCCGAGGTCATCGCAGATGAGGAAGACGATGTTGGGGCGCTGCTCCGTAGCGAATGATGAAGCGCAGATGAGAAAGAGGAGCCACAGGTGTTTCATGCCGCCGAGAACGAAGGCAAGCATGGCTTCTGTCCGTTAATCACTCCCGACATGGTGTGTGTTGATCGACATTCCCCCCTTTGCACAGTATGTGCATGTTATAATCAACCCATACAGCCTCTCATCACTGCACTTGTTGCGTGTGAAGCCGTTTAAAATCCCTCCATGAGCAACCCTATTCAGCCGCCTTCCGATGAAGTAAGAGCCGTTTGCGATCATTGCGACCGTCTCATCGAAGCCTACTTGGCGGAATTGACGACTAGACCTAATTCGATCGGTCGTTACGAATCTGAGGTGGAGTTTTTCACTCTGATGAAGCTGATGCTGCGACACTTCGAATCACTCACTGTGCTCGCGCGGGATGATCTTGTTCTTGCTCCATCGGGCAACCTCATTGCACGGACAATCTTTGAAACGAGCGTTAGAGCCCGTTGGATGTTTGTCCCACTCGACCCGTATGAACGTGAAGTTCGTTGGGTTCTCTTTCTGCGCAGCGGCACAACACACGCAAAGAAGCTGGCGGAGAGTACACACATCCCGAAAGCTCTCATATCGGCTTACGACAGCAGAAAGAGTGCGTATGATGGATTTGATGCCGATATTTGCGAACTATTGGCGAAGATGGATTACCAGATACCGAAGCAGGCTCCCAATGTGTGGGAAATGCTCAAAGAATTGAAGGAACCATACTTGTACAGCTTCTATGTCTTGCTCTCCGCATACGCACATTCAAACTTTGAGGCGGCATCGCTCTACAAACGGGGACTCGGTGGGGCCAAGAAGCTTGGCGAGTTTACATGTGTCGCAGATTGGCTGCTCCCGTTTGATGTTGCATGGAAGTCCTTTTTTCTCGCAGCTCGAGATTTCCTTGCGCAGATTGAAGCAGATGTTGCACGGTTCGAACAAGCGGCCGACCTCCGTGGATTCGAGCGCAAACTCACACAACTAACGAAAGCATAACAAACAAATAGAGGCCTGAGCGATTCACTCCGCCTTCTTCTTGTTCTTCTTTTTGCCCTTCTTCTCCGGCTTGTCCTTGCCGGCGCCGGAGTTGAGGAACTGCTGGTCGAGCTCGGCAGGGCGCGCGTCTTTGAACTGGTCGAGGGCGTCTTGCAGCTTTGCTTTCGCAGCGGCGGCGTCGCTGGCGAGGGCGGTGGCGGCGAGGTCCTGTTTCTCCATCTCGTCGGCGCTCAAGTCGTAGAACTGGCCGGTACGGTAGAGCTTGAAGCGCTGGTCGAAGGCGTATTCACGCACGGTCATGTCCTTGCTCTGGCGCGGTGAGTACCAGATGTAGAGCCACTCGCGCGGCGTGCCGGCCTCGCCCTTGAGCTGCGGGAGAAAGCTGACGCCATCGACGCCGGCGGGCGGCTCGACACCTGCGGCGGCGCAGAGGGTGGGCAGGAAGTCGGCGCAACTGATGAGGTCGGCGCAGACGCGGCCTTTTTTCATGACAGCGGGCCAACGGGCGATGAACGGGACGTGCGTGCCGTGTGCGTTGGTGGAGCCTTTGCCGCCTTTGTAGTCGCGGCCCTGGAAGCGACTGGTGATGCCGCTGTTTGTGCCGTTGTCGCCGAGGAAGAGGATGAGCGTGTTCTCACGGAGGCCTAGCTCGTCGAGCTTCGCTACGATGCGGCCGACCATCTTGTCCATGTAGGCGGTCATGTCGGCGAAGTGCTTCGGACTCTGCAGCTTCTGCTCGCTGCTGATCGTCGGATCATACTTCGCGCTGTCCGGCGTGGGCTGGAAGGGATTGTGCGTGAGGATCATCGGGTAGTAGAGGAAGAAGGGCTTCTCCTTGTGCTTCTCGATGAAGCCGAGCGCGAAATCGTTCACCAGCGTGGGGCCGTACTCGCCCTTCGTGAAGTCCTTCTCGACGCCGTTGTATTCGAGGCCGGGATTCGTGTAGCGCGGCGGGCGGCGCGTCTGCTGCCAGAGGCAGGATTCCTCAAAGCCGAAGTGCTGCGGCGAGTCGAGCTCATGGCCGAGCTGCCACTTGCCGCAGATGGCGGTGGCGTAGCCCGCGTTTTTCATGAGGTGGCCGAAGGTCGTCTCCTCGCGGCGCAGCGTGCCGAAGTTGAGGTAGTTGCGCACGTTGTAGCGGCCGGTCATGAGCTGCACGCGCGTGGGCGTGCACAGCGGCTGCGCGTGGCAGTTCTCAAAGCGCACGCCCGATGCGGCCAGCTTGTCGAGGTTCGGCGTCTGATACGACTCGCCGCCGTTCGCGGTGACGCACTCGTAGCCGAAGTCATCGACCATGATGAGAATCACATTCGTCTGCGCCGAAAATGACGAATGAAGAATGAGGAATGACGAAAGGAGTAAGAGCAGTGATTTCATGGCTTGTCGGAAGAAGGAGACTGCCAGGGGGTGGCGCCGCCGATCTGCACGTGCGCACGCAGGGCGTTGGCGAGCTCGCGGAAGATCTTCGGCGCCTTGTCCACGAGGTTGTTCTTTTCCTGAGGGTCGTTCTTGAGGTTGTAGAGCTCCAGCGGGCTGTAAGGCGTGTTTTGCATGAGCTTCCACTCGCCACGGATGAGCGCCTCGTAGCTGCGTCCGCCGTTGGCGATGCCGCCTTCGCGACGGACGAAGTAAAGCTCGCGCGGCTGGTCGATCGTGCCGCCCTTGAGCAAGGGCACGAGGCTCACTGCATCGAGTTTTTCGGAGGGTTTCATCCCGGCGAGCTCGAGGAAGGTCGGAAAGAGGTCGAAGTTGAGCCCCGCATAGTCGCAGCGTGAACCCGCCTTGATGTGCCCCGGCCAGCGCATCATGAACGGCACGCGCAGGCCGCCGTCGTAGTGGCTCGTCTTGCCATCGCGCCACGGATCGTTGTTCTGCGCATGCGGCAGCGAGCCGCCGTTGTCGGAACTGAACGCGACGACGGTGTTTTCCGCCAGTCCGGCCTCCTTCAAGGCCGCGAGCACCTGCCCGACGCGATCATCAAAGTGTTCCACAAGGGCGACGTTCAACGCACGCTTCTCCTCGAGCTGCGGCGAGCGCATTTTCACCTTCGCCAGCCAGTCGGCGGGTGGTTCGATGGGAAAATGCGGTGCATTGAAGGCGAGGTAGAGAAAGAACGGCTGCTTCTCCTTCGCCCGTTCGCGGAAGTAATCCACGGCCCAGCCGGCGAAGATGTCCGTTGCGTGTCCTTGCGGATCGATCACCTCCGCGTTTCGGCGCATGTAGTTGTGGCCCTGACGCAGATGCGTCGTGTAGCTGTCCATCATGTCGCCGAGGAAGCCGTGGAAGAAATCGAAGCCACGCTCAGTCGGCGTGTTGGGCGATTCGAGGCCGAGATGCCACTTGCCGATCACCGCCGTGTGATAACCGGCCTTCTTCAATTCATTGCCGATCGTCGGAATGCCAGGAGCGAGATAGCCCCAGGAGTCCTCCGGCTTCGTGCGAATGACACCGGGCACGCCCACACGGTCCGGATAACGCCCCGTGAGCAAGGCCGCACGCGATGGCGAGCACACGGTGCAGTTGGCACGCATGTTCGTGAAAAGCATGCCCTCAGCCGCGATGCGGTCGATGTTCGGCGTGTGACAATCCGACGGATGGTAGGTCGAGACATCGCCAAAACCGAGGTCATCGGCGAAGATGATGAGGAAATTCGGCTTCGACTCCGCGGCGGTGAGCACGGGCGTCAATGCGAGCAACAACAGGCAGCAGCGGAATACAAACTTCATGGCCGCTTGAGAACGTCTCCAGCGCGGGTTTGTGTCAGCGAGTTGACGCCACGTCACCAGCAGGCTCTGCCGCATCAAGTTGGACCGAAACGATAGTCCCGGACACGTCCGCCGTTTGTCTGGCCCTTCATCACCCTCCTCTCATCATGTCGCTCACCCGCCGCCTCCTGCTCTGCCTCGCTGTTTTCAGCTCCACCACTGTCGCCGCTGATGAGGAGGGTTTCGTCTCCATCTTCAATGGCAAGGACTTCTCTGGCTGGAAGGGGCCGGTGGAAAACTACGAGATCAAGGACGGTGTCATCGTGTGCAAGGCAGGCAAAGGCGGCACGATCCACACGGCGGAGGAGTATGCGGACTTCGTCGTGCGGCTTGAGATCAAGATTCCCGCCGGATGCAACAACGGCCTGGCGATCCGCTACCCCGGCACAGGTGACACGGCCTATGTCGGCATGTGTGAGCTTCAGGTGCTCGATGATGATGCGCCGAAGTATGCGAAACTCGACCCGCGTCAGTATCACGGCTCCGCCTATGGCATGGTGGCCGCGAAGCGTGGTCATCTGAATCCCGCCGGGGAATGGAACGTGCAGGAGGTCATCGTGAAGGGCTCGAACATCGCGGTGATCCTGAACGGCGTGACCATCCTGGATGCGGATCTGAGCAAAGTGGATTTGAGCAAAGTCGCGGGCAAAAAGCCGCATCCGGGAATCAGTCGCACCAGCGGCTTCTTCGGTCTCGCCGGTCACAACGACCCGGTGGAGTTCCGCAACATCCGCATCAAGCGGCTGTGAGCTTCATCTCTGGATAGACTGTCTGAGGGGCAGATGTGGTCATTTAAATCGTGAGCGAAGCCTCAATTGTTCGCCGCGCCCACACGATAGCGCGGCTGGCCGGGGATCGTCGTGCGCACGCTGAGCAGGTGCTTGCCGCAGGTGATGTAAAGCGTGCGCAGGTCGTCGCCGCCGAAGGCACAGTTGGTCACGGTATCCTCCGGTGTCTCGACAAAGGCGAGCAGCCTGCCCTGTGGTGAGAACACATGCAGTCCGGGACGCGTGTCGAGCGTCTCGCTGGTGCCGCGTTGCTTGTGCAGGCCGGCGGCGACGTAGAGATTGCCCTGTTCATCGAGTTCCATGCCATCGCCGCTGCGTCCGGGCGACAGATCGACGAGCACGCGCATGTTCGTGACGCTGCCATCGGGCTGGAGGTCGTAGGCACGGATGTTTCGCGCACGTCCGGCACGTCCATCGGCCTCGATAAGGTAAAACGTCTTCTCGTCGGGCGATACGGCGAGCCCGTTCGGCATGTCGATCTCCGGCGCGGCGAGGATGCGCGACGTTTTGCCATCGGGGTCGATGCAATAGACGGCGTTCACATTCCCCTTCGCCGGATCGGTGTTTGCGAGTCGCGAAGTGAAGTAGATCCGGCCCTTCGAGTCGATGGTGAGGTCGTTCGCGCCGCCGAGCGGGAAGCCGCCGAACGAGTCACACAGCACCTCGATCTTGCCAGTTCGCAGATCGGTGCGCGTCACGCGGCCATTCGTGCCGTCGCCAGCTTCGCAGTTCATGAGGTGGCCCTGGGCATCGAAGCACGAGCCGTTCGCGGTGCTCGGCTTGCGGAAAACCTCGAGCGTTTTCGTCTTCGGGCTGAACTTGAGGATCTCGCCGGTGTTCGTGAAGAACACATCGCCCTCCGCACTCATCGCCGGGCCTTCGGTGAAGTATTTCTTTGTCGTCACGGTAGCCTCGATGATCACGCGCCCGAGAAACTTCGCGCTATCGAGGCCGGTGTAGTCGAGCGCGGAGGCAGAGGTGGCGAGTGCGAGGCAGCAGAGGATCGGAGCGAGACGGATCATGCTCCATCAACGCAGCGAGTGCTGCCAAGCTTGTGCGCCAAGGCCTCAAACCAAGCCCAGGTCACGGACGAAGTCCTTCTCCTCGCCATAAACACCCTCTTTCAGTCCCAACTGCTCAACCACGATGGCTTGTACCTTCTCGGCGATTTCAGACTCTGAAAATGGGCGTGTCAGATGCGCGGCGATCTTTTCCACCGTATCCACGCTGTCAGGAATGCGGCGCGTGCGGTCTGACCAAATCCATCCCACCGTGAACAAAAGCGCACCAACACCCGCCAGAACCCACTGTTGCATGAACAAGGCGATCACGCCGCCAAGGCATGACCATCCTGCCACCGCACCGCCGGGACCGTGCGGGACGTCGCGTGGAATCGAAAAGGGGGCGAGCCGTTTCCCCAGATGTTCCCATCGGGCGATGCGCTGATTCCCGAACAGCTCACGGAAACTCATGTCCGGCCGCACGTTCGCGAATCCCATGCCGGCCAGCGCTTCCGACAAGTGCCTCATCGCATCCAACTGGGCCACGCGCTGTCGTTCTTGGAGCACAAAGTCGATCACATCCCGGGGCGTGCGCATTTTCTCCGCGGCGGCGTCCGGGATCGCGATCCCGAACTGCTCCTCGAAGGCCAAGACAAGCTCGACGGCATCCAAACCCATGCCCGGCTCTGTTGATCTGCGCGTCTGGATTGTCAAGCCAGCGGCGCACGGTTGCACGATCCCGCGCTTTGTGGCCTCATGCGCGGCCATGCGTCTCGCGCTGTTTTTTCTGCCTGCTTTCGCCTCCGCCGCCACGCCGAAGGCCCTCACCACCTTCCTCGACCAGCATTGCACCGAGTGCCACGACGCCGATGTGAAGAAAGGCGGCCTCGATCTCACCGCGCTCTCATTTGATCTCAAAGACCCGCAGCTCTTCGAAAATTGGGTCAAGGTCCATGACAGCGTCGCCGATGGCGAGATGCCGCCGAAAAAGAAGCCGCGCCCTGATGCGAAGCTCGCCAGCACCTTCCTCGACTCGCTCGACAGCCAACTTCGCGACAGCAGCGCCGCTCAAACAGCCTCGCAAGGCCGCACGCAGGCCCGCAGGCTGAACCGCATCGAATACGAAAACACCGTCCGCGATCTGCTCCACATCGACACGCCGCTCGCGGGCCTTTTGCCCGAAGACACGCCGATGCACGGCTTCGACACCGTGGCGGACGGTTTGCGCTTCTCGCAGCTCCAGATCGAAAAATACCTCGAAGCCGCCGATGCCGCGCTCGATGCCGCCGTGGACCTGCGCATGCCGATCGAACTCAAAAAAGAGCGCTTCACCTACAAAGATCAAAAGAGCATCAAAGAGAACCTCGCTCTGCCCGACAATCCACCGGAGGACCCGAAGAAGAAATACAGCCGCAAGCGCGTCGTCTTCCGCGATGTGCCTGACGCGCTCGTCATATTCACCGATGCCGATTACCTGCTCGGCCTCTCGAACTTCAAAATGCGACGCGGCGGCACCTATCGCATCCGTTTGTCCGCGTATGGCTATCAAAGCGCCGGCGAACCCGTCACCGCACGCATCTACGCGAACGACTACAGCGCCGGAAAGCGCCTGCTGGGCCACTGGGACATGCCTGCGGATCAGCCGCGCGTCGTCGAAGTCGTCACGCGCATCAATCGCAGCGAGCATCTCATCGTGATGCCCTTCAGCGTCGGCTACGACGAAAAAGGCCAGCGCCTCAATGACAGCGACACGACGAAGGACTTCAAAGGCCGCGGCCTCGCCGTGCAGTGGATCGAGATCGAAGGCCCGCTCGAAATGGCGAACTGGCCGCCGCCTTCTGTGAAGTCGCTCTTTCCCGATGTGCCCGTCGTGAAGCTCGACGAAAAGAAGATCAACAACCGCGGCGACACCGAAAAGGCCATCGGCTTCGAATTGCAGCCTGCTGATGCCGCCGCGTCACTCAAAATATGCATCGAAGGCTTCGCCGCGAAGGCGTTTCGCCGTCCGCTGGAGCCAGGCGAAGCAGATCGCTTCGTTAAACTCGCGCAGGACTCGCTCGCCAGCGGTGCGCCGTTCCTCCAGGCCGCGAAATTCGGCCTCCGCGCCGTGCTCACCTCGCCACAGTTCCTCTTTTTCGATGAGCAGCCCGGCCCGCGCCTCAGCGATCACGCCTTGGCCTCACGCCTCTCATATCTCTTCTGGAGCACCTTGCCCGATGACGAGCTCCTGAGCCTCGCCGCCGCGAAAAAGCTCCACGAGCCCGAAACGCTCAAAAAACAAATCAACCGCCTCCTCGCCGACAAACGCAGCCAGGCCTTCGTGAAGAACTTCGCCGGTCAATGGCTCGATCTGCGCAGCATCGACGCCACCAGCCCCGACATGAGCCTTTATCCCGAATTCGATGAGATGCTCAAATACGCCATGGTCGGCGAAACCGAGGCCTTCTTCGCCGAAATGCTCTCCAAAGACCTTCCGGTCACGAATTTCATCCAGAGTGACTTCTTGATGCTCAATCATCGCATCGCGCAGCACTACGAAATCGGCACCGATGTCGCCAAAGGCGAAGAGTTCGTCCGCGTGAAAGTCCCCACCGATAGCGTGCGCGGCGGTTTGCTCACCCAAGCGAGCATTCTCAAAGTCACCGCGAACGGCACCGTCAGTTCGCCCGTGCTTCGCGGCGGTTGGGTCATGAAACGTCTCCTCGGCCAGCCGCCGCCTCCGCCACCGCCCGGCGTGCCCGGCGTCGAGCCCGACACGCGCGGTGCCAGCACCATCCGCGAGCTCTTGGCCAAACACAGCACCTCTGAGAACTGCGCCGGCTGCCACGCCAAGATCGACCCGCCTGGCTTCGCCCTCGAAAACTTCGACGTCATCGGCGGCTGGCGTGATCGCTACCGCAGCAAAGAGAAAGGCGACAAACCCACCGCCAAAGTCGAAAACCGCGGTGTCTGGCAATACAAAGTCTCCCTCCCCGTCGATGCCAGCGGCCAGCTCGCCGACGGCAGAGCCTTCAAAGACATCAAAGACTTCAAACAACTCCTCCTCGCCCAACCCGCCGACGTCCAACGCTGCCTCACCGAAAAACTCCTCACCTACGCCACCGGCGCCGCCCCGACGTATGCGGATGGCCAAGCTGTAGCCGACATCGTCGCCAAATCGCTCAAGCAAGGTGGTGGCTTGAAGACGTTTGTGACCGAGTTGGTGCTGAGTGAGACGTTTCGGCGGAAGTGAATTATGAGAGGGCTATGCCGCGAAAGCTGTTCGCAAAGCACAGCCGACTGCGTGCGGATAAGATGGCGTAAGGAAGTTAGATGTGCTACCTGCTGTAGGATGGCGACCAATGTGTATCACTCCGAAGAGAGTGGAGACTCTAAATCTGGAGCAAAATTTAACGGTTGAGGCGGGAACTGAAAGGCTAGTACAGTGTTCATTGATTCGTTTGTAGCAGATTATGGGAGCGTTCGTTGAGTCGTGACTGCGAGTAACTATTCTTCCCTGACATTCTACGCTTTTCACTTTTGACTTACGGAATCAGCACTCATTAGCCTCAAAGATTTCACTCAATCATCTGTATGCACTTCTCCAAAAAAGTAGAGCTGTCTCAGATTCCTGGCGTCCAGTTGAGAAACCTCCAGCCCATCACCGATGACCGTGGCTGGTTCATGGAGGTGGCGCGCTTTCATCTCGGTGCTCAGACGCAGCAACAGCCTCAGCAGCAGAACATCGCTCAGGTGAACCTCTCTTGGTCGAAAAAGGATGTCCTGCGCGGCCTGCACCTGCAGAGCGCCCCGCATGAGCAGGCGAAAAGCATCCGCGTGCTGGCCGGATCCGTCTTTGACGTTATGCTGGACCTGCGCCGGGACTCCCCCACCTACCGCCAATGGGCCGCCGTCCATCTAAGCCACTACAACCACCAGGAACTGATCATCCCAAGGGGCATGGCCCACGGTTACCTCGTCACCTCCGCAGAGTCGCTCATCCTCTACTCCACAGACTCGCACTACCATCCGGACAGCGAGATCGCCATCGCCTGGGATGACCCCGACCTGCGTGTCGACTGGCCGCTGCACGGTTCGCGGCCCATCACATCGCCGCGTGATTCACAGGGTATGTCGCTCGCCCAGTACCTGCTGGCCCACGACTAGACTTAGCGCGGCCTCACCGCCCTGCACCGTGTACGCGCTGACCCGCTCGCGCCCCGTATGCCAGACGTTGATGCACAGCACATTCCCGCACAGGCGGCAGTCCGGCAGAGGCACTCGGTAGTGCCCCACTACCACCAGCGGAGCGTCCGGCGCGTAGCCCGCGTGGGCACCCAGCATCGCGCGTGCCTGGGCCGGCAGTTCCATCGCCGGTAGGGACACGTGACCCGGAAAAGCGATTTCCGTTACGCAGCGCACGTCTTGGAAGTCACGCCACCACGCCAGCTGCACTGACTCCACCTCACGGCCGCGCCAGTCCTGAGCGCACAGCGGCGGCGGCAAGCGGAATTTCGGCCCCTTCAGTAGGTGCGTGATGTCCTCCGCTAGGTGCCCGCCCTCACGGAACACGCGCAGCAGCGTCTCATGGTCGTGCCCGTCCGGCAGCCCACGTGTGATACGGTCCATGTAGGACGGGACCCACGCCGCGTGCGTCACGCGCAGCTCTGGAAGTTCTAGCCAAAAGGGTAGCGAAGCCAGCCAACGCGCGTCCTCAAGCAACCGGTCCGCGTCACCCGCATAGCCACGCACCGTCGACTGGTGGCTGAACCAGGCCTTCCCCTCGCGCGCTTTCAGCGGCCTGCCGTCCGCCTCCGCGTGGAAGAGCACCATGTTCAGCTCGTGGTTTCCCATCACCGCCAGTGCCTGCCCGTCATCCACCATCCGGCGCACCACCTCCACCACCCGGCGGGATTCTGGCCCACGGTCCACCAGGTCCCCGCAGAAGACCGCCCGCCGGTCCCGCGCGCGCCAAGTGCCTGCCTCCCGCCGATAGCCCAGCGACTCCAGCAGCAGGCAGAGGGACGCGTAGTCCCCGTGCACGTCAGAGATCACATCCGTCATGAGTGGATGCCCTCCCTCCACAGGTGCCGCGGCCTGTCCGCGATGCGTGGTGCCAGGCAGCCGCTGAGCCACGCCACGAAGGGCGCGCTCAGCGCGTGCCGCACCCGCAGCCCCTCCAGCACCTGCAGCACTCGCGTGTGCTCGCCCTCGTACAGCGCCAGCGCCGCCGCAGAATCAGCCTCCGAATTCGAGTACGGCATGACACCGCCGGTGAAGATGTAGAAGAGCGTGCAGCCTAGGGCGAAGTAGTCTGTCCGGTGGTCCGGCGTGCCGAAGTCCGCGCTCAGCAACTCCAGCGCCCAGTGCCGCCAGCTGCCGCTGCCCAGCATCACTCGCCTGTGCGCCCGTGCGTCCGGCGCGCTGCGCACACTGCCGAAGTCGATCACATGCACGGACAGCCCGCCCGTCCGCGTGACGATCAGATTATTAGGCTTAAAGTCGCGCATAAACATCGGCAGCGGCGTGTGCGCGTGCAACAACGGGAAGAGCGCGTTTGCCGCGCCCAGCACCGCCCCGGCCAGCGCCCCCAGCGGCATGCACGGCTGTAGCGCGTCAACCAAGCTCATGCCCGCGCAGAAGTCCCGCACGTAGCACACCCCATCCGGGTGCAGGTAGCGGAAGGTCGGCACGTGCAGGTGGTTCAGCTCACTCAGACGGCTGACGATCATCGCCTCCTTCTGGATGTTCTTCTCATGCATGGACTGGTCCTCCACTGGCGGTGAGCCCAGCGGCGTCGGCAGCTTCCGCGTCAGCCGCG
>NZ_JACSRD010000137.1 GCF_014879935.1 Prosthecobacter sp. | reverse complement strand
CATGACGTTCAACCCGGCGGCCAAAGCGATGGCACGCTTCGGGGAGTTCAGCAGCGGGGTGGGCTACTCGTCAAATAACTTCGGGACGGGCCTGAGCGATACACAGCGCTACGGCTCCCTGGCCTTGGGCCTGCTGCACAGCATCGAAACCGCCGCCACTGCCTACGGAGGCGCCAAGTCTTTTGGCGGTTCTGGCGCAAAAACGACGGCACCCACAGTTGAGGACACCGTAAGCCTCTTTCATCAAGGCACTCTGCGAGGAGGTCAAGTGTCATCAACGCGAGGTCTCTCGACGAGTTTGAGCAGTGACTTGAGTCACTACCGACCTGGAGGCCAGCTATACGAGTTCCAAGTTCCACGCAGCACATACAACCAATGGCTTGACGAAGGATTAGCTATCCCAAAGACTGACCTCCACTTACCAACTGGAATCGTCACTCCTGAAATCCGAGTGCTGCCACCAGCATCCGGCACCTTGAATCAGTATTTGGTTCGCCCGCCTGGAGGTTGATATGTTCTGCTGCCACTCACTAAAAAACCTCATCGACAACGCAGGGCAGCGTGGCCTTGCCGTGTTGGTCTGTCCAACTGAGGCAGGCTTCCGCTTCGCTCTTCAAATGCGAGCAGTGACCGCCGCAGACGAAACAACCATGACGAAAAACAGACAGCCTTCGGCTTCGTTGCCTGAAAAGATGACACTCTCGGAAAGCATGAGAATCCGCCACTGCCCATCATGCGGCAAGCGTCTCGATGAACTCGCGGCGAGCGATCCGAAGTTCTTTGCGAAGCTCGCCAGTGAGCACCGACCATTTCAAAACCAGTGGGGCGTTTGATTCAACTGCGATGAAATGTAACAACCAACACGCAAAAACACACGCGCCAACCCATTTGGAAAAATGAAACCAGAAAAGCCGCTCGGTTCCTGAAGCCTCCTTTGTTGAAGCAGCGCCGTGAAGTCATGGAGCTAGCGTTCACACACTCGCGGGTTTCCACCCTGCAAGCGGTGGCTCTTACGCGGGACAATCAGCGCCCCGACCTGCATGCCGGTCCAGTTCATACTTCCCGAGCGCCAGCGCACCGAGCAGCCCTGAGCGTGCTCCTAAACCCGGCGCGACGACGAAGTCGTCGAGGTTGCGGCCGAGTTCGGGGACGCGGAGGTAGTGGTTGTTGAGCTTGTGCAGGCGGCCGCGGATGAGGGGCAGGATGTGCTCCTGGCTCATGACCCCGCCACCGAGGATAATGCGCTTCGGGCAGAGCGTGAGCGTGAGATTCATCAGGGCGTGCGCCATGACGTCGGCGACTTCCTCCCAGGCGGGATGATCGGGCGGCAGGGCATCGGCTTTGACTCCCCAACGTGAGGCGAGCGAGGTGCCGCTGACGTAGCCTTCGACGCAGCTTTTGTGAAACGGGCAGTGGCAGGCCTGCTGGATGGCGCTGGAGTTCTGTGGTGGCGGAACGAGCAGGTGACCGATCTCAGGATGCAGCAAGCCGTGCAGAAGCTGGCCGTTGACCAGCACACCACCGCCCACGCCGGTGCCGACGGTGATGTAAACGAGCGGATCGGTGTCCTGACCGGCTCCCCAGAGGAATTCGCCAAGCACGGCGGCGTTCACATCGGTGTCCCAGGCGATGGGCACCTTGTAGCGGTCGTGAAGCATGGGCACGACGTTGGTGAACTGCCATCCGGGCTTCGGGGTGGAGGTGATGTAACCGTAGGTCTCGCTGTTCCGGTCGAGATCGATGGGGCCGAAGGAGCCGATGCCGATGGCGGCGAAGGGCCCATGCTTGGCCCGGGCCATGGTCAGGAAGCGGGTGACGCCCGCGAGCGTCTCCTCCGGTGTGGTGGTGGGGATGCGTGTGACGTCCCGCATGTCATGCGGCCCGGTGCCGATGGCACAGACGAACTTCGTGCCTCCGGCCTCGATGGCGGCGATGAGTGGCGGGTTTTCGCTCATGACTGGAAAAACACTGACCTGATCGAGTTCATTTTCTTTCTCTTCCTCTTACTCCTCCTCTTCCTCCCAATTGCCCCGGCTCTGCACTCCCTGATTCCGGGAGGAGGAGTATGAGTAAGAGGACGAGGAAGATGCGGCATTCAACACATCAACAGTACATTCTAGGACTGCGGACGCACGGCGGCGGAGTCACGGATGCCGAGGCTGGAGTAAATCTCGCGCGTGGCGTGGGATTTGTTCAGCGTGTAGAAATGGATGCCATCGACGCCGTGGTCGAGCAGGTCATGGCATTGCTCGGTGGCGTAATGGATGCCGACTTTCTGCACGGCGGCCTCATCACCTCCGCAGCGCTGGATGGCGCGCAGCAGCTTCGCCGGATAGCGGGCACCGGCGGCCAGTTCGGCCATGCGGCGCATGCCGGAGGCGCTGGTGATGGGCATGATGCCGGCGATGATGGGGATGTGGATCCCGGCGAGCTGGCAGCGTTCGCGGAAGTCGTAGAAGTCGTGGTTGTCGAAGAACAACTGCGTGCAGATGTAGTCCGCGCCGGCATCGACCTTGGCCTTAAGGTAATCCATTTCCAGGACGCGGTTCGGCGTGGTGGGATGGCCTTCTGGGAAACCGGCGACGCCGATGCCGAAGCCACGCTTGTCGGGGTGGGCGCCGGTGGCGTTGAATTTCTTGATGAAGGCCACGAGGTCGGCGGCGTGCTGGAAGGCGTCCTTGGTGCGGTCGTAGTTGGCGAGGTTTTTGGGCGGATCGCCGCCGAGGGCAAGGATGTTGCTCACACCAGCCGTGGCATAGCGCTCCAGGATGGCGGCGATGTCGGCCTCGCTATGGCAGACGCAGGTGAGGTGCGGGATGGGATCGAGCGTGGTCGTCGTTTTGATGCGTACGACGAGGTCGTGCGTGAGTTCACGCGTGGAACCTCCCGCACCATAAGTGACGCTGACAAAGGAGGGCTTGAAGGCCTCCAGCTCGCCGATGGTCTGATACAGCGCTTCTGAAGCCTCGGCGGTCTTGGGCGGGAAGAACTCGAACGAAAGCGTGGGGCGCTGGGTTTTGAGGATGTCGGCGATGTGCATTCTGTTGTTTGCTGTTCTCAGTTCGCAGTTTTTGAACCACTAATCGGACACTCATGAACTCTAATGTTCTGATCCGGGCATTAGTGAAAATTAGTGGACATGAGTGGTTAAAAAACGGCAGTTCAGGCGATGTGCTCGCCTTTGAGCACGTCGTCGAGGGTCTGGCGCTCGCGCACGACGGTGGCCTTGTCGCCATCGACGAGGATCTCGGCAGGCATCGGACGCGTGTTGTAGTTCGACGCCATGGTGAAGCCATAAGCGCCCGCGCTGAGCACGGCGAGGTACTCACCTTCCTTCACGAGCGGGATGTCGCGGTTCTGCGCCAGGAAGTCGCCCGATTCGCAGATGGGGCCCACGACATCGACTTTCTCGAGGGTATCGTCCGCAGGCTGCTTCAGCGGGGTGATCTGGTGCCAGCCTTCGTAGAGCGTCGGGCGGATGAGGTCGTTCATGCCGGCATCGACGATTTTGAAGGTCTTTGCGGAGCCGCGCTTCTCATACAGCACCTTGGTGAGCAGCACACCGGCATTGCCGACCATGAAACGGCCGGGTTCGCAGAGGATGCGCAGGCCCAGCGGCTCCAGATGCGGCACAACGGCCTCGGCGTAGGCCTGAACGGTGAGGGGATGTGTCTCGGCGTTCTTTTCCCACCAGGCGTGGTCGCCGGAGTCGAGGCTCTGGCGGTAGTTGATGCCGATGCCGCCGCCAATGCTGAAGAACTCGATGCCATGGCGCTCTTTGACCTGTTTCACGAGCGGAACGACCTTCTGCACGGCCTCCAGGAACGGATCGACGTTGGTGAGCTGCGAGCCGATGTGCATCTGCAGGCCCTTGATCACGAGGTTCGGGCACTCGGCGGCCACACGGCTGTAAACGTCGAGGATCTGGTCGAAATCGATGCCGAACTTGTTCTCGCTCTTGCCGGTGGTGATCTTCGCGTGCGTCTTCGCATCCACGTTCGGGTTCACACGCACAGCCACGGGCGCTTTTTTGCCGAGGTCACCGGCCACCTGATTGATGTAGCGCAGCTCGGCCTCGGACTCGGCGTTGAAGCAGTAAATGCCGTGCTGGAGGGCGAATTCGATCTCGTCGCGGGTCTTGCCGACGCCTGCGAAGGTGCACTTCCCGGCGTCGCCGCCAGCCTTGATGACGCGGTAGAGCTCGCCTGCGGAGACGATGTCGAAGCCGCCGCCGAGCTTCGCGATGGTGTTGAGGATGGCGAGGTTTGAGTTCGCCTTCACCGCGTAGCAGATGAGGTGATTCAGCTTTCCGAGGGCCGCGTCCAGGCGGGTGAAGTGGCCGGTGATGGTCGCTTTGGAATAAACATACAGCGGCGTGCCGTGTTTTTCGGCGAGGGACTGAAGCGGGACATTTTCGGCGAACAATTCGCCCTGGTGATAGCGGAAGCTGTGCATAAACGGGCCGCGTAGATAGGCGGGATTCACCCCGGCGCAACTTCGCGCGCTCCCCGTCTCTCACCGCGCCTCCACCAGGGACCGGCCGGTGGAAAGCATGTCCACCAGCCACTGGCGCATGGCTTTCAGGCCGCGCAGCAGCGTGCCGTCCGTGACGTCCTGGCAGCCGAAACGTGCCGCAATGGTTTCTTCAAGCCGACGATAACGCGGCAGAAGGATGAGCCGATGCGCCAGCGGGCCGTCTTTGCCCGCACGACTGGCCAGGGTGGGATGCACCAGGCCTTTGCACACGACCATGTCTGCCTCGGCGACGGGAATGCGCCGCTCCGGCAGCAGGAGCCAGGGCTTGTAAGTGAGCGCCGGGCTGCCGACGGCATCGGTTTTGAGCCGCACGAGAGTGCGCACCGGCACACCTTCGGTGCGACGCGCCAGGAAGCCCCGCACACCGGCATCGAGGTCGGCTTCGACCGCCCGTTTGTTCCGCAGGAAGTCACTGCCCATCAGCATGCCGAACAGGGTCAGGCGGAAAGCCCACCCGGCGAGCAGGGCGGCGATGAGAATGATCACGAGCGACACGAAGGCCCCCGCATACGGATGAATCATAGTGCTGATCGCCACCAGCGCCATGAGGCCCAGTTTGGCGAGTTTCAGCCCGGCATCGACAATGCCGAAAGGCGAAATCGCGATGAGGACATTGATCGCATGCGAACTCATCCACACGACGGCGAAGGCCACCAGCGACACCGGGATCGTGACCCACGGCGTGTGCACCCCGAGATCGATCATTCCGGCCACCGGCACGACGGCGAGACCTGAATCAGCGAGCGTCGTCACGGCCTGCGGCTGCCATTTGTCCACCTGCGCCATCGCCAGGGCGACCAGCGGCACGAATCCCACGCTGGTGACGATGGCGCTCAGCTTGTTCTCAAACAACTCGGCGAAATCGAGCGGCTTTTTCACCAGGGGCGGAGCCGCCGTGCCGAGGAAGTCCTTCAGGAAACAGATCGCGATGAGACTCAGCCCGGTGCCCCACACCCACGGATGGCAGTACCACGGCAGGCGGTGCCGCAGGTGCTCCTCCGTGCGGTAGTAAGTCAACGCTCCCATCGCGCTGACACCCAGCAGCGGGCTCACGGCGACACCGGTGATCTCGGAGATGCCTTCGGAGAGCGTCACCCCGGGCAGAAGCATGGATTCACGCAACTTGTCCGCTGGCGCAGCCGGAGAGGCGTCTGCGGCTTGGAGGTGCACGCAACTCGCGAGCAGCAAGGCAATCAATCGGAGGAGGCGTGAGGCATTCATGGCGTGGGTTGGGCTGGGTGAACGAAGGCTGCGCACGATGCCGTGCATCGGTGGAAGCCAGGCTACAATTTGCCCGGGCCTTTCCAGCCTGGGTTACTTCGACAGGGCCGCAGTGATGGCCGTTGCGACCTTTTGCGCCAGGAATTCGCTCCCAGCGTCGCTGTAGTGGAGGTCCTTGGGTTTGTGGAACTCATCGAAGCGTGGCGTCATCCACGCGTTCAGATCGTTGATGGCGACGCCGTTGTCCTTCATCACCCTCGCTGCGATTTCGTTGTATTCCTTCACCTGACCAAAGCGACGCGGCGGATTCAGTTCGCCCTCGGGAATGGGTGTGGTGCTGGCCCAGATCAGCTTCGAGCCGGTCGCCTTCAGTTGGGCGACCAGTTGACGCAGATTCGCCTCGTAGTCGGCTGGCTCCACCTGGCGCTTGCCGTCGGGCATGTATTTCAGGTCGTGAATGCCCCAGTTGAAGTGAATAACGTCCCACTTTCCGGCCCCGAGCCATTTCTGAAGGTTCGCGACGCCGTTTTTCGTCGGTCCGCCGTTTGTCGGGATGCGGTGCACGTTGGCCTTGTCCGCCAGCAGCTTCCGAGTCGGCAGGGTGTAACCCATGGAGATGGAATCGCCGACCAGCAGCACGCGGGGCAGGCCTGCTGCGTCCTGGATGGGGTCGAGGACGGGATTGGGCGCCTTTTTGGCCTTGGCTGGAGGTGCAGAAGGTTCGGCGGCACCCAGGAAGCCAACGAGCAGGCACAAGGCAGGAGCAATGAGGAGACGGTTCATGGGCGTGGAAAATGGCGTGACGCTGATGATCTTTCAGCTTCCAGAGATTCTAAGCCTTGCTTTATAATATAATTTTGATAAACTTCATATCAGACGCGCATCATCTCCACCCTTCGAGTCATGAAAAAGCCCCTTTCCGTCCTTGTCATCGTCTTTGCCTGCCTGCGGGCGGTGCAGGCGGACGTCATCACGGAGTGGAACTCGCTGATGCTACAGACCTTTGCCGCCGAGGGCAGCACGGCCACGCCGCCCTGCAACTCCCGCACCATGGGGATGCTGGGCGGGGCGATGTATGACGCGGTGAACTCGATCAACCGCAACTATTCCGGCTATCTGGGCTACTTCGACGCCACGACCGCCGGCAGTTCCACGGATGTGACGGCCGCCGCCGCCACCGCCGCCTACAACACGATGAGCTCCATCTACACCGACCTGTATGGGGCCGGAAACTCGTATCAGGCCGCCTTCGACGATCTCTACAACAATCAGATGGCCGCCATCAGCGCGGGGGATGCGAAAACACGCGGGATCGAGATCGGCACTGCCGCCTCCCAAGCGATGATCACCGCCCGGCTCAATGACGGGAAGGACGCAGTCTCCAGCTACACGCCGCAGGATGTCGGTACCATCGGCCGCTGGCAGCCGGGAACCACCGCCGGTGCCTGGGGCAGCGGCACCGGGTCGTTTGTGAAGCCGCAGTGGAGCGAGATGACACCCTTCACGATGACTTCCTCCTCCCAATTCAGGCCGGCCGGTCCAAACGGCTACCAGCCCACCGATTACACCAGTTGGGTCCAAAGCAGTGCCTACGAGGCCGAGTTCGAACTCGTCAAATCCATCGGTGGCACCGACAGCGTCTTGCGCACGGCGGACCAGACAAACATCGCCTACTTCTGGGTGGACGGGCCGGGAACAGCCTCCCCGCCCGGACACTGGAATCGCATCGCCCAGTCCATCTCCGCCACCGCCGGGCTCAGTGTGGAGGAAAACGCCCGCCTTTTCGCCCTGCTGAACATCGCCGAGGCGGACACCGGCATCGCCTCCTGGGAGGCCAAGGTCTATTTCGACTCCTGGCGCCCCATGCTGGCCATCAACACCGCCGATACCGACGGCAATGACAACACCGTGGCGGACGCGGCCTGGACGCCGCTGATCCCGACGCCGTCCTTCGGCTCCTACACCAGCGGTCACAGCGCCTTCAGCATGACCGGTGCCACCGTCCTGGCGAACTTCTTCGGCACGGACGACATCGCCTTCACCACGGACACCGAGTCACCGTTCCTGCCGCTCGGTTACACCCGCAGTTTCAACAGCTTCAGCGAAGCCGCCGAGGAGGCGGGCATGAGCCGCATCTACGGCGGGATCCATTGGATGAGCGACAACCTCGACGGGGCCACGCTCGGCGCTGACGTGGGGGACTTCGTCTTCACCAACTTCTTCCAACCCGTGCCAGAGCCCGGCAGCGCCATGCTGCTGCTCTGCGCCGGAGCGTTCGTCCTCCGCCGTCGATCACGACTCCTGTAACCGGGACATTTCTGCCCCGTCTCCGGATGCAGGGGAACAGGAATGTCCCGGCCACACGGCTCAGACGATCTCCACGCTGACCTGGCCGCTCGTGTCCATCGTGCCGATGATCTTGGCGTTCTCACCGCACTTCAGTGCCTTGTCGGCGTCGTCCGGCGACACAATCGCCACCCAGCCGAGACCCATGTTGAAGGTGTCGATGGCGTCCGCCTGGTCAGCATGACGCAGCACCTTCTGGACGACGTCGTTCTGCCAGAAAGGAATGCGCAGGTTCGCGCCGAGGCCGCGCTTCAGGAACATGCGGCCCAGGTTTTCCGGCAGACCGCCGCCGGTGATGTGCGCCATCGCCCGTGGGCGGATGCCTGCGGCTTTCAGCGCCTTCGGCTGCTCGTGGTACAGCAGCGTCGGGCTCAAAAGAATGCGCATCTCGTCCTCGCTGAACTGGAGGTTCTCCTTCTCGATGATGCGGCGCACAAGGCTGAAGCCGTTCGCGTGGAAACCGGCGCTGGGCCAGCCGATGAGCACGTCGCCCGCCGAGATCGTGCCCGGATCGAGCAGGTCTTCCTTTTCGCAGGCACCGATGGCGAAACCGCTCAGTTCCACCATGCCTTCAGGCACCATCCCGGGCATTTCCGCCGTTTCACCACCGGCCAGGATGCAGTCGCAGGCCTCCAGGTATTCCGTCATGCCGGCAATGATGCGGGTGATCTGCGTCTTCTGGATCTTCGGGATGCCCACGTAATCCAGGAACATGATCGGATCAGCTCCCGTGGTCAGCACGTCGTTCACGTTCATGGCGACAAGGTCCTTCCCGGCAGCCTCAAGCTGGTCGTGCTTCAGCAGCAGCTCGATCTTGGTGCCCACGCCATCGCATCCCGTCAGGATGATCGGATGCTTGTAACCGCTGAGATCGTAAGCGGCGGCGAACAGGCCGAAAGGGTTTGCCAGCTTCCGGTTCCGCTGCGTGCGCTTCACCAGCACCCCGATGTCATCGACCAGCGACGCTGCTTCGTGAATATCGACGCCGGCCTGCTTGTAAGTGTGTGCGGAAGAGCTGCTCATGGGGGAAAAGGTGGCATGCTGACTAGCCCGAAAGCCCGGACCGCTCAAACGGAAACTCAAACCGCCTCCGAGGCTCCCCGGTGCCAAAAGGGCAGGGAACCGGGAACCGCCTCCCGGCGGCGGAAGCTGGCTTTCGCTGCACCGCCGCCGGTCCTTTGCGCCGGGTCAGGACTCCGAGCCGTTCTTGGCCTCGATGGCATTCACCATCTGGCGGATGTGCGGCTTGGCACCCAGCCGTGGCTTCATGATCGCGAGGCTCTGGTCAAACGATCCCCATTTCAGCACGTGGATGTTCACATTCCGCGCGCCCCAGTCGTTCATCGCCGTCTTTGAAGGACGGTAGAGGTCGATCGTTTTCGTGCCGACCAAGGCCGAGCCATAGTCGTCCACCTGGTAAACATACGGCTCGCCCTCGATCTTGAAGAGGGTCCCGACCGGATAGACCGACCAGTCCGCCGCGGCACTGCGCACGGTGCCGTATTTCAAATCGGTGCCCACGGCGCTTTTGGCACCATAGACGATGTGATCGCTTTCACTGTGCGTGTAGGCCGTCGTCCGCACGTTGCGGAGCGTTCCCCGGGTGTCCACGACCGCCAGTTTGGTCGGTCGGACTTGGGTGGTGCTTTGACAGGCGGTGAAACCCGCGCAGAGCGCGGCCAGCAGGATGGTGCGGAGGGATGTCATTGATGGAAGGTTGACGGCCCTCACGGCAGACCGGCTCACGTCAGACATGGCACCGCAGATTGTGTTCAAAGCGCTTTCAAAGCCGCCCTCCGTGCCGAAGAAAACCCGCCGCAGCCCCGTTTGATTGCGCCATGAATCCGAAACTCGCTCTCCTCACGCTGCTGCTCTCCACTTCCATCCTCGCTGATGAGGTGCCGAAGTGGCGCGACCTCTTCAATGGCAAGGATCTCAACGGCTGGGTGGACGTGAACACCAGCAAGGAGACCTGGAGCGTTAAAGACGGCCTGCTCGTCTGCAAAGGCCTGCCCATCGGCGTGATGCGGAGCGAAAAGCAGTATGAAAACTTCATCCTGCACATCGAGTGGAAACACACGCAGGCCGGCGGTAATAGCGGTGTCTTCGTCTGGAGCGAAGGCAGCACGCCTCCTGACCGTCCGCTGCCGAAAGGCATGGAGGTGCAGATGCTCGAACTCGAATGGCCGAAGCTGCATCCTGGCAAAGACGGCCAGCCAAACCATCCCGGCTACGTTTCCGGCGAACTCTTCGGCGCGAACGGCCTCGAAGGCGTTCCTGACAATCCACGCGGCCGCCGCAGCATGTCCTGGGAGTTCCGCTGCAAAGGCAAAGGCGAATGGAACACCTACGACGTCGTGTGTGTCGATGGAACGGTGAAGCTCTCGATCAACGGCAAGTTCGTCAACGGCATCAGCCAGTCCACCGTCCGCAAAGGCTATCTCTGCCTCGAATCCGAGGGCGCGGAGATTCACTTTCGGAACATCAAGATCCTGGAGCTTCCTGGCGGCCGTGTGACGCCGGAGCAGACGGCACCGCGAGTTGGGGCGAAGCCGAGGCCTTAGCTCGTCGGGGGCTTGGCATGGTCATTTTGCCGCAGAGCGCATCGCCCACGAGCTAAAGCTCTCCACTACTTTGTCGTTCTGACCAGCTCCTCGACCTTCGTCGTGATCCGCTCCTCCACCGTCTCGGTGTAAGGCGCACGGTGGCCGTATTCAAACATGCCGCTGACACCTTCGTAGCCACCTTCATTGAGCACACGCAGGCTGGGGATGTAGCTGGTGAGGTCGTTGTTGTAACCGCAGACCCAGGTGGTGTTCCAGCCATAGGTTCCTTTGAACTTCAGCGAGTAATCCACCACGGTTTCGCCCGTGAGCGCGATGAAGGTGAGGTCCGTGCCGAACTGCCAGACCTGCACCGGATACTTCACACGATCCGGCGGCGAGCCGAGGGTCTCGTATTGCCGGATGAAGTGCTCGAACTCACGCTTTGGCATGCCGGTGAGATTCGGGACACGCTGCTTCAATTCATCCAGCGGGATGCCGGGCTGGAGCAAAAGCTCAGTCTCGCCCATCGCCGCGCGAATCCGCCCGCTGAGCGGTTTCATCGTGCCCACGACGACCTGACGAACCGCTTCGGACAAAATCTTGCCATACATGCCTGCCAGTTCGGTCGCCTCGACATCTTTCCCGCGTATGCGCGGCAGCGGATTCGCATCGCCGCCGCAGTTCTGCACAAACATCGCCACCGCGCCTGGGAAGGTCTTTTCCAAGACCAACTGAGCGAAGCCGGCGTAATCGCCATTGATGCTCAGTCCGCCGAGCGCCGTCGTGTGGCACGAATAGCCGAAGACGATGGCCTTGAGATCAGTTCCAGCCTTGACGGTGATCACCGGCACATCCTGATCCACCTGACCGCCAAGCGCACGGCTCTCCGGCCCACGCGATCGTCGTCGATTCACCGCCACACCGGCCAAACCCTGCTCAAAGGCGAGCGCCGCTGGTGCGAGTGCCGCGATCGCTTGGCCGATCACCTCATCATACTTCGCATAGACCATGGCCGTGTAGCGATCCTTTGCTGCAGCCTCCTCTGGCGTGAATTCATAATACAACCACAACACATCCTCCGTCACCGGGCACGAGTGATTGTGCGAGGTGTTCAAGATCAGCCGCTCCCGCATCACGCCATGCTTCTCTAGCGCATTCTTGGCGATCACGGCGATCATCTTGTCGCTCAAACCGACGAGATCGGCGGTGACGAGCACCGAGGTCGCGCCCGAGTCGTCTTTGAGCGCGAGCGCCTTCAGCCAGATGGCGTGCTCGATGCGTTGCGACATGCGTGTCTTGCCACCATAGCCGGCGAGCGGCACGGACTCCGTTGGCGTGATGTCTGCCTTCGCTGCGCCCGCCTGCCATCCTGCGAACGCGTGAGACGAAACAAACAGGAGCAGCAGGAGAAGGGGTTTCATGGCAAAGACGTTGAAGTGACAAACGGATGTCCGACTATCGCGCCGAACGTCAGTCGTCTTGCACCACCATGAAATCTGTCAGCGCCATCATCCTTCTTGGTTTGTTCTCCATTCTGCCTCGTCTCGATGCCGCGCCGCCGAATGTCCTCCTCATCACCGCCGACGACCTGCGCCCCGAACTCGGCTGCTACGGCTCGGTGGCCAAGACGCCGAACCTCGATGCCATCGCGGCACGCGGCACCACGTTTACGAAGGCCTACTGCCAGCAGGCGGTGTGCAATCCCAGCCGCTCCAGCATGCTCACCGGCCTGCGACCGGGCACGCTGGGCCTCTACGTCAACGGCACGCACTTCCGCGAGTTGAAGCCCGACGTCACCACGCTACCGCTGTGGTTCAAGGAGCACGGCTACACGACGCGCTGCAGCGGCAAGCTCTTCCACAACTGGCACACGAAGGAAAAAGGCGACGCGCGCTCCTGGTCCGCGCCGGAATTCCTCCACTACGCCAACCACGGCGAAGACACGCCGCAGATCAGCGGCCCGCTGCCGGAGAATCACGCAAAATTCAGCGAAGGCCTGCGCAAGTACGGTTCCGTGGGCATGTGCGAGAGCTACGACGTCCCCGACAAGGCCTACTACGATGGCCGCGTCGCTGCCGAGGCCGTGCGCATCATTCATGAGCTGAAAAACGGGCCGTTTTTCCTCGCGGTTGGCTTTTGGAAACCGCACGCGCCGTTCAACGCGCCGAAAAAATACTGGGACCTCTACGACCGCGCCCAAATCCCCGCGCTGAACCCGGCGCGCCCTGCGCACGCGCCCGAGATCGCCTTCCATCAGAGCACCGAGATCCTCGGCCCGCCCGACCAGCAAAAGCAGCCCACGCCGGAGCAGATCGCCGAGATGCGTCATGGTTACTTCGCCGGCATCAGCTACGTGGACGCGCAGGTGGGGAAGGTCATCGCCGCGCTGAAGGAGCACGGCCTGCTCGACAACACCGTGATCGTCTTCTGGGGCGACCACGGCTACCACCTCGGCGAGCACGGCCTGTGGGCCAAAACGAGCAACTTCGAGCTCGATGCACGCGTGCCGTTCATCATCGCGCCACCACAGACCAAACAACGCGGCGTGCAAACCGCCGCGCTGGCCGAAATGCTCGATATCTTCCCCACGCTCAACGCCCTTTGCGACCTGCCCGCCGCACCCGGTCTCGAAGGCACCAGTCTCGTGCCCGTGCTCGATGATCCATCGGCCATTGTGAAACGTGGAGCCTTCACGCAGCATCCGCGTCCCGCCTACGCCGACCGCACGCCATCCAAACAACCTACCGCGATGGGTTACAGCGTCCGCACCGCCAACTGGCGCTACACCGAGTGGCGCAACTGGCAGACCGGCGCGATCGAGGCCCGCGAACTCTACGACCACACCTCCGACCAGCCGGAACTCGACAACGTCATTGCTAAGCCGCCGGACCAGGCCGCCCTCGGAGAGGCGGAGAAGCTGCTTCGTTCGCAGTTTCCGCTGAAGAAGTGACTCTTCATCGTCTCACGCGAGAATCTCCTTCAATGCCCCTCGGCTGTTTCACAGCCGTGATCTTGCCACTGTGGCCACGTGTCTTTGTAATGGATAAAGGAAAAATCCTTTGCCAGCAGCCCTCCACACTGCCCGCAACGATTGAGAGCTATCCAATTGGCCATTTCATTCGATCGCGGAGCACGTCCGCAACTCACGCAGCACACTCCGGCTTCACGGCTCACACTTCGTTCGATTCTGATGGAGCCGACTGCGCACACTACAATCAGCGCAACTAAAGGACCTGCGAACAACAGCACAGCGATCCATGCCTTCCATCCTGTGTAAATCAGCGGGATGCCAAGTCGTTCACAGGCAAGGCAGGCTGTGATCTGAACTCCTAAATAAAGCCCGAGAATGATGTCCATCCGTGATTTCCACCTGGACAGTCGACCTGGTAGCGAAGCAGACAGATCCTTCGCTTCAAGGAGCGGACGCCAGTCCATTCCGCACACCATGCAAACTCCACGGGGAGGCTGTTCAGTGCGTGACGCAGGTTGGGACGACGTAGTTGGCATTGTTTGGTGATTATCAGACTATAGCGTCTTCATGCGAGGATCTCCTTCACGACTTTCCCCTTCACATCCGTGAGTCGGAAATCACGACCACCGTAGCGGAACGTGAGCCTCTCGTGATCGAGGCCGAGCAAGTGCAGCATTGTCGCGTGCAGATCGTGGATGTGGACTTTGCCGTCGATGGCTTCGATGCCGAGATCGTCGGTCGCGCCGTGGATGTGGCCGGCTTTCACGCCACCACCGGCCATCCACATGCTGTAGCCTTTGTTGTTGTGCCCGCGACCGTCCTGCGTGGCGTCGTCAGGCGTGCGGCCAAACTCACCTCCCCAAAGCACGAGTGTGTCCTCCAGCAGACCACGCTGATCGAGATCGTGCAGCAGTCCGGCGATGGGTTTGTCGATTTGCGAGCAATTACGTGTCATGCCGCTTTGCAACGAGCCGTGCAGATCCCACTCCATGTGGCTGATCTCGATGAAACGCACACCCGCCTCGGCGAATCGACGCGCAAGCAAGCACTGGCGGCCAAAAGTCTCCGTGGGCGATTTGTCCGCGCCGTAGAGTTGCAGCGTGGCTTTGCTCTCACTGCTCAGATCCATCACGCGCGGCAGCTCGCCCTGCATGCGAAAGGCGAGCTCGTAGGATGAGATGATGCCTTCCACGCGCGGATCGCCGGTTTGTGCGAGCAAATCGCGATTCATCGCCTGCAACAAGTCGAGTTGCTGACGCTGCGCGACGTTGTCGAGCCTCGAATTGGTGATGTTGCCGAGTTGAAGCTTCGCGCCGGGCTGATTCGCGTTGCCGAGCAACGTCGCGGAGGTGGACGCAGGCAAAAACGCGCTGGAGTAGTAACTCAGGCCGCCGAGCGCGGTGAGCGGATTGATGCTGATGAAACCTGGCAGGCTCTCGTTTTCCGATCCGAGCCCGTAAACCGTCCACGAGCCCATCGACGGCCGAACAAACTGAAAACTTCCCGTGTGGAGCTGTTGCAGCGCCTGCGGATGGTTTTCGTTGTCCGTGTGCATGCCGCGCAGCACGCACAGCTTGTCCGCCTGCCTCGCCAGCTCCGGAAACAGCTCCACGATGTCGATGCC
The DNA here is from genome assembly GCF_014879935.1 of Prosthecobacter sp. GTDB lineage: Bacteria > Verrucomicrobiota > Verrucomicrobiia > Verrucomicrobiales > Verrucomicrobiaceae > Prosthecobacter. Next base: position 59,420 of record NZ_JACSRD010000137.1, on the reverse strand, counting down.
GCTCTGTCCATGCTTCGCAAACTTCCAACGCGAGCCGAGCATCTTCGTTCCTTTGTTCCTCCCCGGCTCACCATGCCGCCGCGTGAGCTCCGGCTTCGGATCAAACGTCTCCATGTGCGACGGCCCACCGCGCATGCACAGAAAAATCACCCGCTTCGCCAGCGCCGGAAAATGCGAAGCCATCCGGCCCTCCCCGGACGCCATACCTGCAAACGCGAGATAACCAAACCCTGCGGAGGCTTGCTGAAGGAGCTGACGGCGTGAAGTCATGACACAAGAGTTGTTTATCTCACAACGCGAAACTCCGCGCTGGCGATAATGGTTTGGCAAAGACTGGTCCAGGCGGTCTCGGGGCCGCCGGTTTTCAAATACGCGAGCGCACGAGTTTGCTCCGCAGCCGTCGGAGGGCGTGAGAAAGCACGCTCGTAAAGCCTGCGCAGGCGCTGCGTGTCGTCGGTGAGGCTCGTGTCACTGAGCAGACGCGTGGCGGCGTGGCGCGCCTGCTCCAGCACCCAGGCGTTGTTCATCAAAAAGAGCGACTGCGCGGGCACGAGGCTCTCCTCGCGCTGCGCCACGGGCCGCTCGGGTGGTGCGAAGTTGAAGAGCGGGAACATTTCCGGCAGCGTGCCTCGCACCACGGGTAGGTACACACTGCGATGATGATCCACGATGGCCTCGACCGTCAGGAAGGGCTTGAAGGTGAAAAGCTCCGCGTCCTTCTGCGGATGAAAACGGTCGAGAAACTGCCGCTGCGGCGGATACGGGTCCAACTGGCCGCTTAGCGCGAGAATTGAGTCGCGCAGCACCTCCACCTCGACCGGACGCGGTGCCATGCGCCAGAGCCAAACATTGTCCGGATCGCTCAGCGTCGCGTTCTCCGAACGATCCGTGCTTCGTTGATAAGCCCTACTCAGCACGATCTCGCGAATGAGCTTCTTCACACTCCAACCCTGCTGCATGAAGCGCACCGCGAGGTAATCGAGCAACTCGGGATGGCTCGGCTTCGCGCCGTTCACGCCAAAATCATCCGGCGTGGTCACCAAGGCCCGACCAAAGAGCTTCTGCCACACGCGGTTCACCATCACGCGGGCGGTGAGCGGATTGTCGCGATGCGTGAGCCACTGCGCGAGTTCCAGACGGCCGCTTTGCGTCTTCGCAGGCGGTTTGGCACTGGGAATCGAGATCACCTGCAAAAAGCCGCGCGGCACCGTGTCACCGAGACTCGTCGTTTCACCGCGAAGGTGGATGCGGCAGTCCGAAATGGCCTCGCGATCACGTGCGCCCATCGTCCAGGCCGGTTGCGGCGGCGCGACGTCTTTGAGCGCCTCCACGTCGTCTTCGAGTTTTTTGATTGTGACGTTCCACTCGGCGATCTCGGCCTCCATGGCCTTTAAATCGGCGTCTGCCTTCGCTTTGGCCTCTCCCGTGGCCGATTCGACTGCACGCTTCGCCTCCGGCAGACGCTTCTGGATGCGATAGCGATAGCGATCGCTGCGCGCTGTGTGCATGGCGAGCATGTCGGCATCCAGCTTCGTGAAGTAAGCGAGCGCAGCCGGAGCAAGCTTTTGCCCCGCCTCACCACCGAGCGCGTGAAACTCGGTGTGGTGAAACATCGTCGTCTTGATGCCACGCGGCCCGTGACCGTAAAGCGGCTGCGTGCTGCGCAAAATGCCCGCGATGGCGTAGTAGTCGGCCATGGGAATGGGATCGAATTTGTGATCGTGACACCGCGCACACGCCACCGACAAGCCAAGCACCCCACGCCCGATGACGTCGATCTGCTCATCGACGACATCCATGTGAAACAGATCCTGCTTCAGCTCCTCAAAGGCCTTCGCGCCCAGCGCCAGGAAGGCCGTGGCCGTGAGTCGCTCATCTCGCTGCGCGTTGTCCTTCGCCGGCATCAAATCGCCCGCGATCTGCTCTTGGACGAACACATCGTATGGCTTGTCCGCATTGAACGACGCGATGACATAGTCGCGATAACGCCACGCGTGGTAGTTCATGACATTGCGGTCGCGCCCGTTGCTGTCCGCATAGCGTGCAATGTCCAGCCAGTGCCGCCCCCAGCGCTCGCCGAAGTGCGGACTCTTCAACAACGTATCAACAACGTCGGAAAGGTCCGACCGGTCCGACAAGTCAGACGGCGGCAGCCCGGTCAAATCCAAGTAAAGCCTGCGCACGAGCGCCGCCCGACTCGCAGGCGCGTTTGGCTTGAGCTTTTTCTCCGCCAGCTTCGCCTCCACGAGACTGTCGATGCTCGCACCGGGCACGATTTGAGGTGGTTGGAGGCTCCAGAGCTTCCGGCCTTCCTCCAGGCTCAATCCAGCGGCTATCGCGGAAGTTCCCGCGAGTGCCAAAATGAAAACCAAGGTGCGAAGGCTCATGACGGGCTCATTTTACCTCCGCGGCCATTTCCAGCAGCGCATTCATGAGTTTCACGGAGGCCTGCGACTCCGTGTTGTTCGTGCCGGGCCACGTTTCGTAGCCGCCGAGCTCAAAGTGACGCGGTGTGGGCATGTAGCCGTAGTAACCGTGCGCCAGCTCGACCATGAAGGACTTCGCAAAAGGACTGCGCTTGCGGAATTCGACGCCGGTCTCCGCAAAGGTCTCGCAGGGCGATGAACCGATGCAGATGTCGCCGATGCGCAGGATCTGCGCGGGGAATTTGGTCTCCGGGCTCGCTTGGGCGAGGCGTTGCACGCGTCCGGCATAGGCCAGCGGCAGATCCGCCTTGCCGCCCTGGATGCGCGGAGCCTTGGCCTCAGTTTCCTTGGCCCATGCGATGAGTTCAGCCGGGATGCTGCGCCATTTCACATCGAGTTCGCGATAGCGTGAGGCCAGCAGTGCCTCGCTTTGCCATTTCAGATTCTGCAAAGTCGCGTGCACCTTCGCCGCGACGTCCTCGGCGACGTAGCGCATCTGCTCATACGGCTTTTTGCGCGGCTGCGGCGTGCGGAAGTTGACGTTGTTCGCATCGCCGCTGGTGCCGTTGGCCATCATCGCGACAAACGGCGGGTACTCGCCACCACCGGTCTGCAGTTGCTTCAAAGCCTCGCAGTAGTAGCCGTAGTAGTCGGCCGAAATGTCGGCGCCATTCACGCCGCCGACGTAATGCAGCGAGTAAGCCGAATACACCGAGATCATGCGTCCGCCGGGCTCGCGTAGCGCGATGATGCTGATCGTGGGATCAGGTTCGCCAGCCGGCTCGACGAGCGCTGGATTGCCCGCGCCGGGATTCATCTTCACCTTATCGATCTTCCCGAAGGGATTCGGCGGCATGGAGCCTTCTTTGAGAAACCAACGGCGGATGTGCACATGCTCCGGTACGTCCACGGTGCCAAACGCGATCTCCGCCGGACGCAGCAGGTTTGCCGCGCGCCGCACCCCGTCCGCGATGCGTCGCGCGACGAACTTCTGGTAATCCGTGAGTTCAAAGTCCGAAAAATAGCCGCGCACCGGTCCGCCGAGCGCATTGACGGCGGAATGCGTGTGCGTGCCGGAGATCAGCACGTTCGCCGCCGGGATGCCAGTTTCCGCCTCGATGAACTCGCGGGCCTTCAGCGACACGCTGCGATGCAGGCCCAGCAGATCGCACACCACCAGCGCCAGCTTTGTTTTCCCGTCATCCAGCACAAGGCATCGCGCATGCAGTTCATCGTGAATGTGCGTGCAAGGGAAGGGGGCGAAACCGCCGACGACTTCACCGCCGAGCTCCGGCGTGATGTTCGATGTGGCCGCGCCCGCACGCAGCGGCGCGTCGGCGGCATGCAGGGAGAAAACAGCAGTGAAGAAGAGAAGGGCGAGCGTGCGCATGCGGTCAATACAGCGGCCGCGCCGGCTTTTTGTCACGGGCTTTGTCATGTCCTCAGGCAACCCATCACCCGATGCGATGCCAAGGCCATCGTGCGCACGGAGTTGAATGGCGGTCGAGGTGGTTCACGTCTCGAACCGCCGTCAATGGAAGTCATGGGAGTGCGAGCCGATGACCGCGCTGAAGTTCAGCGCCTCGATGTCGAGCGCATAGACGGAGATGACGTTTTCGACGTTCTGCAAGGTGCCTTTGATGAGCAGAAACGGCTCCTGGGTGATGACGAGCCTCAGCCTCTCGAACAACTCTGAATGAACGAAGGCGTTGGAGATGCCGGTTTCGTCCTCGAGGCTGATGAAAACGTGCCCATTCGCGGTGCCGGGCCGCTGACGGCAGATGACCTGCCCGGAGATCGAGACAGGCTGGCCGTGGCGCATGCTTTTGAGATCGCTGGCACGGCACACCTGTGAAATCCGGCCGCGCATGTAGGCCATCGGATGCGGGCCGGTGGTGAGGCTTTGCGTGTGATAATCGGCCTCCAGACGTTCGGTGGGAGACATCGGCTCCAGCGCGGATTTTCCGTCAGAATTGCCAGATATGCCGCCATGGGAGAACAGGTCTGCCTCCCGCGCTTCCTCCACACGCCACAGGGCGCTGCGACGATGATGCCCGAGCGCATTCAGCACTCCCGAACTGGCGAAAACACGGCGTTCATCCTTCGGCAACGAGCAACGCAGCAGAAAGTCATCGAGATCGCGCCAGGGTCGCTGCTTGCGCTCCGCCAGGATGCGCCGCAGCGAATGGCGGCTGACGCCGTTCAACTGATTCAAACCCAGACGCAGGACATCGTCCGCCTCCACCGTGCAGTTCAGCTCTGAGTGCACGATGCATGCGGGCCGCACCTTGATGCCACGTGCCTTGGCATCGCGCACGAGCGTGGCGCGGGAGTAGAAACCCATGGGCTGGTTGTTGAGCAGCGCGGCGTAGAACTCGACCGGACGGTGCACCTTGAACCACACACTGGCATACGCGAGCAGGGCGAAGCTGATGGCATGCGACTCCGGGAAACCATACAAGGCGAAGGAGCGGATGGATTGCTCCACGCGGTCCTGCACCTCCTTCTCCACATTTTTGGCCTCCATGCGGTCGCGCAGCTTCTTCATCACCTTTTTCATGCGCTCATCGGAACGATGAAAGCTGATGGCACGGCGCAGCTCGTTGGCCTCGCTGCCATCGAAATCAGCGATGCGCATGGCCATCTGCAGCACCTGCTCCTGGAACAACGGCACGCCCAAAGTCCGCTGCAGGATGTCCTCAAACATGGGATGGATGCACTCATGCGGCCCGGGCAGGCCACGCCGCCTGAGATAAGGATGCACCAGATTGCCGACAATGGGTCCGGGACGGATGATGGCCACTTCGACCACCACATCGTAAAACTCCTTCGGCTTCATGCGCGGCAGCGTGGCCATCTGCGCCCTGCTTTCGATCTGGAAGACACCGATCGTGTCCGCCTGCTGCATCATTTCATACGTGGCGGGGTCGTCCTTCGGGATGCGGGTGATGTCCACCGGGCGTCCGCGTGCCGCGCACATCTTTAGCGTGTCCTCAATGGCCGCCATCATGCCGAGACCGAGCAGATCGACTTTGATGATGCCTAGGTCCTCGCAGTCGTCCTTGTCCCACTGCACCACGACGCGTCCGGGCATCGACGCAGGTTCCAGAGGCACGATTTTGTGCAGTCCGGCCGTGCATAGCACCATGCCGCCGCTGTGCTGGCCGAGATGCCGCGGCAGCCCGTAGGCGAGGCGATACAGCCGCACGAGCGAGGCCATGCGCGGATGCTCGTCCGGCAGTCCGGCACGTCTCAATTGCTCATTCAGCTCCAGCGTGTGCTGGTAGTCGCCGTGGGGATACAGGTCGCTGAAGCGGGCGATCACATCTTCGGAAAGGCTGAGGGCCTTTCCCATCTCCCGGATCGCGCTGCGGCCGCGATAGGTGATCACATTCGCCGTCATGGCAGCACCGTGTGGGGCAAAGCGACGATACATCTCCTGGATGACGCGTTCGCGTTGATCGCCGCTCGGCAGATCGAGATCGATGTCCGGCCAGCTCTTGTGGCCCTCGCTGAGAAAGCGCTCGAACAACAGCCTGCCCTTGATGCCGGCGATGGGATCGAACGCCGTGATGCCGAGTGCGTAGCAGACCGCGCTGTTCGCCGCGCTGCCGCGTCCTTGCACGAGGATGCCGTTGTCCCGGGCAAAACGAACGATGTCCTGGATGATGAGGAAGTAGCCGCAGAAGCCGAGCTTGCTGATGATGCGCAACTCGTGCTCGAGCTGGTTTTTGATCTCCGAAGTCAGCTTTGGATAGCGTTCGCGAGCACCCGCGAAGGTCCGTTCACGCAAAAACGACTCGGGATCGCGTCCTTCGGGCACCTGGCAGGGAAACTCGTAGCCGAGATTCTCCAGTGAGAAGTCGATGAGATCGACCACGCGCTGGGTGTTGTCGATCAACTGTGGCATGTCCGCGAAAAGGCCGCTCATCTGCTCACGACCCTTCAGATGACGCTGGGAATTCGCCGCCAGCAGCAATCCGGCGCCATCCAGGCTTGTGTGGTTCCGCAAAGCGGTGAACGCATCCTGCAACAGGCGGCCTTCACGTCTCGCGTAACCCGGCCCGTTGCTGGCGACGAGGTGCAGGCCGCTGCGTTCGGCCAGTTCGATGAGCTGCCGGTTGCGTCGTGCCTCGCCACGCACGCGATGCCGCTGCAATTCGACGAACACGCGCTCCTTTCCGAAAAGGCGGGTGAGTTTTTCCATCACTTCCGGAGCGGAGGCAGGATCACCGGCCAGCGCACGGTGCAAAGGCGAATCCTCATCGCCGCTGAGTGCGATGAGGCCTTCGGCAAAGGACTCCAGCTCATGCCACTCGATGCGGCTCTGGCCTTTCGGCGCACGCAGCTTTGCCATCGTGAGGAGCTGGCAGAGATTTTGATAACCGGTGCGTGTGGCCACCAGCACCGGTTGTGCGCTGCCATCGTTCATTGTCAGTTCGGCTCCGACGATGGCCCGCAGACCGAGTTCCTGCGCCTTGTGATGGGCACGCGCGGAACCATACACGCCATCGCGGTCCAGGAGGGCGAGGTGGCTCATGCCGAGCTCCGCCGCACGTGTGACCATCTCCTCCGGCGATGATGCGCCGCGAAGGAAGCTGAAAGCGCTGCGAGCATGGAGTTCCGCGAAGGCCATGACGCTATCCCAGGGTGCCCTCCAGCAGCCAGACACCGTTTTGCCGCGCGAGCTGATGGATCGTGCCATCATCAGTCTGCACGGCCCACACTTCCTTGTCCCAACGCGTGTTCGCGTCCCACCAGTCGCCTGACAAAAGCCATGGCCCTTCTGCATGGGCGATGATGTGATGCACTCTTCCTTGGCGAAACTCTCCCGGCCTGCCTTGAACCATTCTCACTTCGACCGTGGGTGACGGCCGCCGCCGGCGCAGCGGCATGCCAGCGGGTTTGTGGATGATGTTTGATGTGTCGGACATCGGTTCGCTGAAGCCGACGATCTGGAATGCATCCGTGCGGCGGCTGGGCAGCAGGCAGGCCCGCCCCACGCATCCCGCACCGAGCAGCGCTTCCAGTTGCGTCAGCGTTTCCGCGAAGCGGTTCGGATCACGCAGCGCACGCTCGAAAAGCTGGCCCTGGCTGCCAGCGGGACGCACCGGCCTGACCGCCAGTGCCACGAATGCAATGGGAGCCGCGGCGCTGAGGCCGTCGAGATGCACATGCAACACCCGAAACAGCAGCTCCACATCCCGCACAGGCTCCGCCACGTGCAGTTCGCGATGATGCTCCGTCTTGTCCTCAAATCGCAACGTCAGCAGGAGCGACGCGGCGACGAGCCAGACATCCGCCAGCCGTTCGCACAGCCCCTGCAACAGCCGGCGCAGGATGAAAAGCAGCGGCTCCAGGCACTCGACCGGATGCTCCAGGTCCATCTCCTCATGAAAATCCACCGCCGGCCGCACGAGCTTCAGCAGCCGCTGGCGTCCTCCCGTGGCCATGTCCCATAAAAGACGACCTTCACGTCCGAGTCGTGCGGTGACATCCGCGCGCGGCAGTTTGATCAGGCCACCCAGCGTTCGCACACCCCACAGTGCCAGCACCTCCTGCACGTCCGCGGAAGGACGCAGCACTGAAACGGGCAGTTCATGGAGAAAGCGGGCCTCGTCGTCTTCATGACGCAAAACGATCACCGGTCGTGCCGCTTGCGCGGCCAGCATGGCCAGATCCGCGTTCGTAGCGAAGCCCACACGCGCATCGAGCTGCCGTTGCCGCAGCTGCTCGCATATTTTGAGGCCGTTCGCCTCTTCCCGACCTGCTGCCTCACGCCGCCGTCGCAGATCCAGCACACAGCAGCCAGGCAGCGTGGCTTCGTGGTCAGGAGTCCACTCGGAGGCGCACTGCAGCAGGTCACGCTGGGCCTCCGCCTCTTTCACGGCATCACGATGCAAAAAGAGCAGCGCCGAGCACCGTGCCTGTGCCTGGGATGCAGTCATGCCCGCGTGAATGCCCTGATGCTCCGCCGCTTCGCTCGCGTGCAGGATGCGTTCCTTGTCACGCGAACCGGCGGATGTCTCATCCAGCAGCACCACCAGCGGTTTCTTCTGCTTCATCGGCTGTGCACGCAGCACCGCCTGCAGTTGAAACCGTGGAAGCCAGAGCGCCGCGAACATGACACATCACCTCCTCCTCAAGCCGTGGCCTTGAGCCCTTCCGGCATCACCACTCGTGGGCGCTGGCGGTCCATCCGCACCGGCAGCGCACTCAGCAATACGGAGCGTTCCTCATATTGATCCATCAGGTTCCAGCGATGCTGCAGCAGCACGCGCGTCTGCGCACAACTCACCGCACGCACAGGTGTGAAGACGCACAGGCACACGCCGCTTTTCTCCGCCAGCATGCGCAGGCGGTGCCACACGCTCGATGGCAGCCCCTGCACGGCACGTGCCGGGTGCGATTGCAGATCCAGCACGATCAGTGGGATGTTCCCATCGCGCAGCAGGAGGTCGCAGGCGCGAATCGCCTGCGCGGGCTCACGGCAGCGCACCCACAGCATTTTCTCCAGCGCAGCCGCAGCGAGGCTCCAGGGATCGAACGCATCCGACCCGTCCACCAAGGCCGTCAGTTCCCGGCACGTGTCCTCCCTTTCCAGCAGACCGGCGATCAACACCCCTCCGCCACAACTGCCAGTGGCAGCGACGACCTCCGTGATGGCCCCTTTGCGCAAGCCCAGCGCCTCCACGCACGAAACCTTGGTCGCAGCGGCCGCTGGAGCATCGCACGCAGGCAAATCGGCATGCGCCTCTGGAAAACGCGCCTTCAGAAAGTCCCTGAAAGCGATGATGTTCAGCGGTGAGTCGATGCTGTTCACGTGAACAATCTACAGTCCCAACCACGATGTGGCAAGTTTAGCATTTGAGCCATGTCGTCCCAACCGCCCGACCGGCGTCAAATGCTCCCCACGGGCGAATAAAATCAGCGCACGAGCAACAGCAGGAGGTCCCGAAACGTCTCCTGCCCGTGAAACGCCTCGTTGCATGCCTGTTGCTCGCCGTCTCCGCTCATGCGGAGGATGGCACGGCGTTCTTTGAATCGAAGGTGCTGCCCATCCTTCAGCAGCGCTGCTACGATTGCCATTCGCACGAATCCAAGATCAAAGGCGGACTCGCACTCGATTCGAAATCCGGCTGGCAAACCGGCGGTGATCACGGCGCGGCCATCACACCCGGGAACGTCTCGAAAAGCCTCCTCGTCGAAGCCGTTCGCTACACGAATCCGGACATGGAGATGCCGCCGAAAGGCAAACTCGCCGCCAACGAGATCGCAGTGCTCGAAAAGTGGGTGTCGATGGGCGCGCCAGACCCACGCTCAGGCGCTGTCGTGAAAGCGACCGGCATCAACATCGAAGCCGGAAAGCAGTTTTGGGCCTTCCAGCCCGTGCGCGATTCACAGCCACCTGCGGTCAAAAACACGAACTGGCCCGTGAATGACATCGATCGCTTCATTTTGGCCAAACAAGAATCCGCCGGCCTCGCACCCGCGCCGGATGCCGAAGCACACACCTGGCTGCGCCGCGTCTATCTCGATCTCACCGGCTTACCGCCCACGCCGGAGGAAATCACCGCCTTCATGTCGGATCTGTCCGACAAGTCCGATCCGTCCGAAGCGCAAACACGCATCGTGGACAAACTACTCAACAGCCCGTCCTTCGGAGAACGCTGGGCGCGTCACTGGCTCGACCTCACCGGCTACGCGGACCAGATCGGCACCTCGAACAACGTCTTCGCCGAGCATGCATGGCGTTATCGCGACTACGTCATCCGCGCCTTCAACAGCGACAAACCTTTCGATCAGTTCATCCGCGAACAAATTGCCGGAGACCTCATCGCTCCGACGGCGGACAGCATCACCGCCACCGGCTTTCTCGTGCTCGGCGACGTCGAAATCGTCGCCGTGGATAAATTGAAGATGGAGCATGACCTCGTCGATCAGCAGGTCAGCAAAATCGGCACCGCCTTCCTCGGGATGACGCTCGGCTGCGTGCGCTGTCACGATCACAAATTCGATCCCATCGCGCAGACGGACTACTACGCGCTCGCGGGCATGTTCCGCAGCACCAGCAGCACCTACAAAACCGACAACGGCGTGTGGAGCAGCGTCCACAAGGCCGATCTGCCCGAAACACCCGCGCAGAAGGCCGCCCGCGAAAAACAGCTCACCCATCACGAATCACGCCTCCAAGCTCTTGAAGCCGATTTGAAGGCCAAAACGGCCGAAAAAGCCGATACGAAGGCTCTGAAGGCCCAAATCGAGCACGCGAAGTTTTTCGCGCCCAACACGCCGAAGGCCTTCGCCGTGCACGATGTCGAAAAACCAGCCGACATGCGCATCACCATCCGCGGAAACCCGTATGCGCTCGGCGAACCCGTGAAACGCGGCACACTCCGCGTCGCGAACTGGGCCGATTTTCCGCCGATCCCGCCAAATCAAAGCGGCCGCGTCCAACTCGCCGAGTGGCTCACCGACTCGCGCAATCCTCTCACCGCTCGCGTCACCGTGAACCGCATCTGGCAAAAACTCTTCGGCGAAGGCCTCGTGCGCACCGTGGACTACTTCGGCACCCGCGGCGAAAAACCCACGCACCCCGAACTCCTCGATCATCTCGCCGCGCAGTTCATGAAGCACGGCTGGTCGCAAAAGCGCCTCATTCGTGAACTCGTGCTTTCTCGAACTTACCGGCAAGCGTCCGACCGGTCCGACTTGTCTGACAAGTCCGACGAAAACCGCCTCCTGACACGCATGAACCGCCCGCGCTTGGATGCCGAGGCCATCCGCGACGCCATGCTCGCCATCAGCGGCCGTTTGATGCCCTCCAGCGGCGGCACAGCGCTCCCACTCGAGTTTCCGGAGAATGTCAGCAGCCTCAATCCCGGCGCGGTGAACCCTCCCGCGTTCAGTTTTAAAAAGACGCGCCCCATTCAGGAGTTCGAGCGCACGATCTACCAGCCCGTCATCCGCACCGCCGCTCAACCTGGCTCCGCACGCCTGCGCGATGTCTTCGACTTCACCCAGCCCGCGCAGATCGCCGGAAAACGCGCCGAAACGGCCGTGCCCACGCAATCGCTCTTCCTCATCAACAGCGACCTCGTCCGTGCCCGCGCCACCGACATCGCCAAACTCGTCACGCAGGCCGAACCGAACCCCGGCGCACGCCTCGAAGCCCTCTGGCTCCGCATCCTCAGCCGTCCCATCACCAGCACCGAGCGCGATGAGGCGAATGCCTTCCTCGAATCGCTCCCCGCCGACAAAGCCTGGATCGAACTCACCCACGCCCTCCTCGCCTCGAACGAGTTTTTGCTGCGGTTATGACATCCTCACGACATGCCGGCCGCGAAAGCGGCGGAGGGCCGCTGACTGCCAGAACGCGGCCGCATTTCATCTCACTCCACCGGCACCGCCACCTTTTCGCCGAGGAACTTTGGCTGTGTATGAAGCACGTTCACATCGAGCACGGCCTTCACGCAGGCCAGTTTTTCACGCAGAAATGTCTTCCAGGACAATGCCACGGGCACGTCCTTTGCGTTGAGGCCCCAAGCGTCGATCCCGAACGCTTTCGCAAGGTAAACAGCCCGCTGATTGTGAAAGCGTTGTGAAACAACGATGAAGCGTGGCTGGCCGAAGACCTCCCTGGCGCGCACGATCGAGTCCAGCGTGCGAAAGCCGGCGTAATCGCACACGATCTTCGTTTCTGGAACGCCCAGGTGCACCAGAAGGCGCTTCATCTCGGTCGGTTCATCGTATTGCCGCGATCCATTGTCACCGCTGACGATGAGCGCCTTCACCTTGCCCGCATTGAACAGCGCCGCCGCGGCCTCCAGGCGTGGGAGAAAGAACAGATTCGCCCGGCCATCGGCCAGGGTGGGCGAAGCGCCCAGGACCACGGCCGCAGGCGCTTCTGGAAGTGCGTTCACGTCATCCAGGCAGCGTTCCTTCGCCAGGTTCGCGATCCGCCACTCGCTCCCGCAGATCAGCATGACCACAACTGCGCCCAGCACGACGGCGAATCGCAGGCACCAGCGTTTCAAAACGGCTTCCATGGCAAACGTCTCCCGTCAGTTCACACAGATCGCAAGCTGGCTGCGCGAAGATTTTGCCAAACGCGGTTCCGCAGCCAATGTCAGGCCCTTTTCATGCGCCCGAACCGACACGACCAGCCCATCGCCCGCCAAAACCGCCACGCCAGGAGCGATGGCAACGTGCGCACCTACGACGAGAGCGATCTCGCCACGCTCCTCGAGGACAAAAAAGACCCGCTGGTGCTCATCCTCGATTGCGTGCAGGACCCCCACAATCTCGGCGCCTGCCTGCGCACTGCGGACGCTGCGGGCGTGGCGATGGTCGTGATGCCGAAGGACAAATCCGCGCCGATCAGCGAGACGGTCATCCGCGTGGCCTGCGGTGGTGCGGAAAACATCCCGCTGGTGCGGGTGACGAACCTCGCCCGTGCCATGGACAAGCTGAAGGAACTCGGCGTCTGGCTTGTGGGCACGGCCGATGAAGCCACGCAGAGCCTCTACGATCTCGATCTGAAAGGCGGCATCGGCATCGTCATGGGCGCGGAAGGCCCCGGGATGCGCCGCCTGACCGGAGAGCACTGCGATTTTCTCGTGAAGATTCCTATGGCCGGCAAAGTCGAGTGTTTGAATGTGAGCGTCGCGACCGGCGTGTGCCTGTTCGAGTGCGTGCGGCAGCGGATGGCAAAGAAGTGACAGCCATCAAAACGGCGGCGGGCCAAAGAGCAGGTCCTTGATGTCCTGACCGGCGGCACGACGTCGCGGAGGCCGGCCTCCTGGACTGCGGCGCTGTTCTGGCTCCTCTGGAGTCATGCCGAGCACGATGTCCCAGGTGCCGACGAGCTCCTGGCTGTCCTTGCTCATCGGTTTGAACTCGCGAATGACCGACAGACGCTGCTGTTCCGAGCCCATGCCACGCAAGATGCCATCGCGATCATTCTGCGGCACGCCAGCGATGAAAAGCTGCGTGGTGAGGAAGCGCTGGTCGCCTTTTTTGACAGCGATGTGCCAGTGGATCGTGCGTCCGGTGTAGAGGCCCGGCTTGATCGTGCGGAAGCGATACTCGCCTTTCGCATTGGTCTCGATCTTCCCGAAGCCCTGGAAGTTCGGATCACGCTCCTTGCCACGTTGCGTGCCATTGCTGTGGATGTAGCAGCCGTTCACATCCGCCTGCCAGAGCTCGACGATGTGACCGGAGAGCGGTTTGCCGTCCGCGTTGAGCAAACGACCACCAAACTCCGTCACCACGCCTCCAGCAGGTGCTTTGCCGCCGAGGATTTGTGTGAGGTCGTTGTCCTGATCGAGCGGCAGATGATCGGGGTAATACGGCCCTTCGGTCGCACGCGGCGTGAGAGTGAGCGCCTCGGCATAAAGGTCGCCCGTGATGATGCCGCCGGTGGTCAGCAGCAGGCTGCGCAGCAAGGCGCGACGGCTTTGGGGGATGTGAAAAGGGTTCATGACGTGGTGCGCCATGAACCCTGCGTCACAAGCTTCGTTTCAGAGAATCGCCTGACTTACGGTTTGGGATGCTTGACGGAGATCGCGCCGTCCTTGCCTTCCGGCCACTTCGCGCCTTCTGCGATCCACTGGCGGATGGTGTTCACCTCATCCTTTGGAATGCGGTGGCCGGTGGCTGGCATGGCCTTCTTGTCCTTTGGCGGCAAGGTCAGCGCCAGATAGAGCATGCTCTTCTCGGGTGATCCGGCCACGATTGCCGGACTCGTCTTGCGTTTGCGGAAGGCGAGTTCCCGGTTCTGCAGGTTCAGTTCCCCGAAGATCGTCTCGGAGTTGTGACACTCCACGCAGCGGTCAGCGAGGATCGGCTTGACCTGCTTCACGAAATCGACGGGAGGATCCTCGGCGGCATGAAGAGCGGCGGGGACAAGTCCAAGTACGGCGAGGAGGATGGCTGTGCGTTTCATGGTGTGGTGAAATGCTCAACGCGGAAGTCTTGCACGTCTTTGCATGCGTTGCGTGAGGCTGGGCCGATTTTGGCCGCCCTTCAGGGTTTCGGGGGAACAGCGAGCGAGTCAAACACGCCAGGATTGCCCTTTTTCAATGCATTCAGCGCCCGCGCATTCGCATCCTCGGCCTTGGCGGCCTGTTCGCTGCGTTTCTCGTCACGCTCCATCTCCAGTGCGCAGTGGTGCAGGTACAGCTCCTCCGGCTTCGGCGGCGTCGGGTATTCCTCGAACGAGGACCAGGTCATGCTGCCCACGCAGCCGTAGCCGGTCTTTGGCGCGGCATCGTCTTTGAACTGGTAGGTGAATTTGATGAGCCACATCTCACGCTCCTCGCCGGCAGGCGGCCAGAAGAGCTTCTTGTGATCGAAGATCTCGATGCTCTTGGGAACGTCCCCCAGCTCGTTCGGATGCTGCAGCCAGCGTGACATCACGGCCTGCGCGGCAAAAGCCGGCTCCAGCGCCTCCGGCGGGATGTCCTGCTCATGCTTCAACTCCTTCAGGTAACCCTGCGCACGATCGGACTGGTGCAACTCGAGACAGGTTTGTTTGAGAAGCGTGAGCCCCTGAGAGCCGCCGTTCTTCACATCCGCCCATGCACCTTCCATCCGGACGGCCAGATCGGGATGTTGAAGAGCGAGCGGCAGCACTTCCGCACGGAGTTTTTCATCGATGAACGCTGTTCCAAGGGCGGCACTGTGCGCGTGGCTGTAGTAGTCAGGGTTCCTGCTCTCCAGCCAGTTCTTGAGCGCGGCGACGCCTTGCGGTGAGTTGAAAGGATTCGTTCCGTCCCAGTCGTCGAGAAAGAGCTGGTTCACGCTGTCCAGCAGCAGCACGCCTGCGAAAGTCACGGGCGGGTTCTCCGCGAAAGTCGCCATGAGATGCTCCGTGTGCGGATGTTCCTCGTCATAGGTCCTGAACACGCTGTTCCACTGATAGGTGTCCGGCAGCCTTCCGCTTCTGACGGCTGAGATGACCAGATCGGCCGCCTCCACTTTCTCACAGGTCGCCAGGGCGGCCAGCGTCTCGAAATAGGATTCAGCCTCTTCCTTGCTGAAGGGGCCAGGGTGCTTCAGCCGCGCCTGTGCCCATACGACCAGCGGTTTCATCGCAAAGGTGTCGAAGTATCCGATAAGCTTCTCGTCCTCGATCTCGTCACGCATCGCCGCCAGGGTGGCGATGCTGGCGGCGGCTCCGGCTGAGAGGTCATTCTTCTTCACGATCTGCTCCGCGGCGCGGTTGAGCGCGATCATGTCCGTCTCGGTCCGTGGCACGGCATCGTCGGGATCGGCCTTCTTCAAGGCCTCGGCCAGGCTCCCTCCATGTTGGCTCCAGCGATTGAGCTCAGTGGCCAGGCTCGTCGCGAAGGCCGCGTTGTAGCGCTGTCGCAGCTCGGACTCGGTGAAGCGGATGTTGCACTGCGCACCTGTGTCCTGGATGATCTTCTCCGCGATCAGATGCGTGATTGGATGCAGGATGTCGAAATGATCGCCCGGCAGGTGGAACGACTCGAAGTGCGTCAGCGCACGCAGTTGCATCAATCCCGCCGAGCCCTCGTCGTAATACTCGCCGCCTTCAAAGTAGAAGGTGGGCCTGCGGATGAAGCTGGCGTAGCGCATCGGGCTGCGCAGGCGGTGGTCGATGTTTGAGTTCGGATCGTAGGGCGTGTTGCCGTAGCCTTCGCCATCGCCCAGCGTCTGCACGCCATCGATCATGCCGCCAAAGGAGAACGCCGCGCGGAACTGGTCTGAGGAGACAGCCGCCAGCAGCGTCATCGTGCCGCCAGTGCTGTGTCCGCCGATGTACACCCGCTGCGGATCGACATAGGGCAGCCTTTTCACGTGATCGATGGCTGAGAGGAAGTCCCGGAGCTCGTTGTAGAACAGCTCGAAGCGGCCGGGATTGTCGTTCTCGCCACGCCACGACGGGCACATCATCACGATGCCCTTTTCGCGGAAGGCACGGGCCGACTGGTCGTTGCGTTTGCCTGCCGGTTCCCAGAAATAGCTGCCGATGCCGCCGAATCCGCCATGCGCCCACACGATCGCCGGATGCCTCTGCCCGTCCTTCGGATCCGGCGTCAGATAGGCGGCCATTTTGCCGCCTGGGCTTTGATAACGGATCAGTTCAAAGATCTTGCCGTCCGGCACATCAGCCGGGCCCGCCGCTTCGAAACTCGACTCCCGCCACTGGGGGAAGTGGTTCTGCCGTTCCTCAAACAGCGGCCGGAAAGCCAGCTCATCCGTGCCTTCCTTCATCACGTCTTTCACCAGGAAAGCAGCCACGACGCCGATTCCCACGATCATGAACAGCAGGGCCAGCGTGACCCACAGCCAGGCCATCGACTTCTTCTTCGGCTTGGCTGCCACAGGGACGGTCAGCACCGGTGCCTGGGCGGGCATGGCCGGCCGTGCTGGAACGGAGGGGATTGGTGGCAGCGGCGGTGGAAGAAATCGTTTCAGTGGCTGCCACTCCGCCAGTCCCGGCTTCCACACCATGTGATCCGGCGTGACCTGCCCGGCTGCCAGCATCTGCTGCAGCTGCTCCATCGTGAACGGCCCGGCCTGCTGTCCCTGATGAATGATGTGGTATGGGATGGGTTCCATGAATGGGATGTGAGTTTGCTATGGCCGCGTCTTATTCGAGACACGTTCTTCGGGAGGGCTGATGCCTTGCCAGAAGGCAGCCATCTGATTTCTGTGCAGATGATCAGAGGGTAACTCAAGGTTTCGCAGAGACGCGCACGGAATCAAAGAAAGCTGGATTGTTTTCACGCAGTGCCATCAGTGCCTTTCTCCTGGCATCTATCATCGTGAGCGGAGTGCCTGCTCTGCGCGCTCTGGACGCCAGGTCCTCGGTGCAAAGATGCAGGTAGAGTTCCTGGGGTGAGGCCGGCTTGAGATCTCCCTGCAAGGACCACCACAGTGTGTTCTTTGAGTAGCAAGCGTAGCTTGTCATGATCTCGTCACGATCCCTGGCCTTGAAGGTGAATTTGATGAGCCAGATGTCGAGCCGCTCCTTGGCTGGCGGCCAGAACAGATTCCTCTGATCATAAACTTCAATGCTCAAAGGCTGGGTCCCGAGCTGGCCGGGTTGTGCCAGCATTTGCGAGAGGGTGGACTTGGCGATGTTGTCGGGGTTGGAGGCTGTTTCTGGTATTTCGTCTTCGAGCAGCAAAGATCTCAGGCAATTTTGGGCCGATGTTGACACCTCGATGTCCAAGCAGGCGTTTTTGAGCGCTTTCACACCCCAAGTGCCGCCACTTTTGACGTCTGACCACGCTGCCTGCACGTGGACCGCTTTGTTGGGGTGCTTGAGTGCAAGCTGAAGCAGCTCTTCACGGAGCGCAGCATCAAGGAAGGCCGCCATCTGTACTGCGATGCAGGCTCGGACAAGCTCATTCGGATTTCTGTCCTCCACCCAACTTCGTAGAACGCCTGATCCTTGCGCTGAATTGTAGGGATTGGCACCCTCCCAGCCCTGTGAAATCAAATGATTGATGTGTGTGAGTAACGCCTCTCCGACAGGGCCTCCAGGCGGACTGCCGGCAAATGCGTTGAGAAAGCGTCCAGTTTGCGAATGCCTGACGTCATAGATGGTGAACAACCGGACCCATTCGAGCTTTGCGTCTGGTCCAAGACCTCTGACTGCAAGTTCGGCAACCAGATCCGCAGCGATGCCTTCGGGTGTGCCTGCAACGGCCAGCATGATGTTGAACATGCTGTTTTCTTCTTCTTGAGTTATCTCCGCAGGAAGTTGGAGCCGCATGAGCGCCAGCTTGGAGAGCCAATGGGGCACATTGACGTCGAATGACCGGATGACCTGCGCGTCATTGATTCTTTGCCGGAGAGCTGCCATCTTGCCCATCATGACCATCGTCTCCGGTCGCAAGTCCTTCTTTTCATGGAATGTGATCAGCGCGTTTTCGAGGATCTTGACATCGCTGAAGGTGAGGAAGCTTGTGTTTCCAGGCACTGCTTTCGCCAATACCCCGGAAAGGCCGTGGTCATCATGGATCGGGCTGGCCAGAAGAGCTTTTTGATCGTTGTAGTCGGCCAGTCGATGGCTTCGGATCAGCTCCTCGTTGGTGAAATGGAGTTCCGAACCGGCTGCGATCTTTTCCGCAATCAATTGTGTCGTCGGGTGAACAATGTCGAAATGAGTTCCAGGCATCACAAATGCTTGAAAATGAGGCCGTGCACGACGCTCCATCTGCCGGACTGCAGTGTGCTCGAAGGAGTTGACGGCCTCGAAGTAGAACACGGGCCTTCGGATGAAGGCCGCATAACGCAAAGGGCTGCGCAATTCGAGATCACGTTCTGATTCGCGGACGAAAGGCAGCTCGGCGTGCTTCGATTTCCGCAGCATTGCAGCTCCGTCCACCATGCCTCCGAACGAGAATGCCGCGCGGAACTGGTCTGAGGCGCATGCTGCCAGCAGCACGAGCGTTCCTCCCACGTTGTGTCCGCCGATGTAAACCTGTGCAGGGTCCACATAAGGAAGCCTTTTGACATGTTCGATGGCGGCCAGCAGATCGTCCACCTCGCCATAGAGCAGCTCGATTCGACCTGGATTCTCGTTTTCGCCCCGCCATGAGGGACACATCATGACAATCCCCTTCTCACGAAAAGCGCGCGCCGACAGATTGTATCCGTCTTCCGTGGGCAGCCAGCAAGAATCGTCGATACCTCCAGAAGAGCTATGCGCCCAGACAATGGCAGGGTGTCTTTTGCTGTCTTTCGGGTCTGGTGTCAGATACGCTGAAAGTTTTCCTGCTGGTGAATCATAGCTCACCAACTGGAAGTTCCTGCCGTCCGGCTGGTCAGTTGGGCCGATGGATTTTGGCCCGTTGTTCTTCCACTTGATCTCATGCTCCCTGCGTTCCTCCTGCAGTGGAACAAAGGCCAGATCCGCTGTGCCTCTCTTGATGACGGCCCTCATGGCATGGACAATCAGCGCACCTGCGCCAAATAGAAACACAAGCACCGTCAGTGTCACCCAAAGCCACGTCCTTGATTTCTTTCTGACTTCGGTCCGCTCTGGCATGACCACTGGAGGCGCAGGCTGCAAGTTCGGTTTCTGGGTTCTGGGGACAATTGTTGGGAGCAATTCGCCCAGTGGTCTCCATTCATTCATGCCCATCCGCCAGCCAGCCTGATCGCGCGTGATTGTTCCCGTGGCCACCATCTCCTGCAACTGCTCTTGCGTAAAGGGGCCTGCCTGTTGGGCATGGTGGACGATGTAATAAGCAATGGGCTCCATGATGCTGAACAGTACTCACGTCTCCTGGATTTTTCCTGTCAAGGACCACGCCGCCTGTCTGCAAATCGTTGCCCTCTAAGAATTGCGTCGCATGATGCGGCATGACCATCGAACACATCACCCAACGCATCTGCGCGTTTCGCGACGCCCGGGACTGGATGCAGTTTCACAATCCGAAGGAAATGGCCGTCGCCATCACCGCCGAGGCGGGGGAGTTGCTGCAGCACTTTGTCTGGCAGCAGCCGGGGCAGATCGAGCAGCGCGTGAAGGACAAAATGCCGGAGTTGAAGGACGAGATGGCCGATGTGGGCATCCTGCTGTTTGAACTGGCCAGCAATCTCGGCGTCGATCTCGGCCAGGCGATGCTGGACAAGATCGAGCGCAATGAGAAGCGCTATCCCGTGGCGAAGGCACGCGGTTCCAACGCCAAATACAACGAACTGTGAGCGAAGCGGAAACTCCAACGCCGCATCGCCGTCGTCCGCGCTACTCGGGCAAGAACCCGCGTCGTTTTGAGGATAAATACAAGGAGCTGAATCCCGAGCGCTACGCCGAGACCATCGCAAAGGTGCGCGCGTCCGGCAAAACGCCTGCGGGGCAGCATGTGCCGATCCTTTTGCCGGAAATCATGCAAATCCTCGCCCCGCAGCCCGGTGAACGTGCCGTGGATTGCACGCTCGGCTATGGCGGCCACGCCAGTGCGTTGCTGAAAGCGGTGCAACCGGGCGGCACGCTGCTCGCGCTCGATCAAGATCCCATCGAGATCGTCCGGACCGAGGCGCGACTGCGTGCTGGTGGCTGCGAGGAGTCCGCGCTCGTCGTGAAGCGCATGAACTTCGCTGGCTTGCCAAGAGCGCTTGCTGAACTCGGCTGGAGTGATGGCGTGGACGTCTTGCTGGCCGATCTCGGCTGCTCCTCGATGCAGTTCGACAATCCCGCCCGCGGTTTCAGCTTCAAACACGACGGCCCGCTCGACATGCGCATGAATCCTCAGCGTGGCGTCTCCGCCAGCGACCTGCTGCAAAAGCTCTCCGCCGCCAAGCTGAAGACGATCTTCGAAGAAAATGCCGACGAACGTCACGCTGCATTGCTCGCGGAGGCACTCGCTGGAACGGATCATGCGACAACGCGCTCATTGACCGAGGCCGTGCGTCGCGCCCTGCCGCATCGCGTCGATGACGAAGAACGCGAGGCCACCGTGCGCCGGGTCTTCCAGGCCCTGCGCATCGCCGTGAACGAGGAATTCACCGCGCTCGACACGTTTCTGCATCAACTGCCGAATTGTCTGCGCCCCGGTGCTCGCGTGGCCATTTTGACCTTCCACTCCGGCGAAGACCGCCGTGTGAAGCACCTTTTTCGTGATGGTTTGCGAGGTGGCGTGTTCAGCGCGACGAACGACGAGGTGATCCGCTCTTCACCTCAAGAAACACGTGACAATCCACGCGCTGCACCAGCGAAGCTGCGTTGGGCGGTGAAGACGTAGTTCAGCTCGGCTTCGCTGAGCGAATCCGTCGCCCGGCTTCGTATTGGTGAGCCATGTTTCAACCGTCCCGACTTATTCTCCTTGGTGTTTTGTGTCTGCCGTTGTCCGCGTTTGCGCTTCAGGAGACCTGGGAGAGGGGTTATTCGAAGGAAGATGCCACGGGCGCGCATGTGCTGGGGTATTGGAAGTTCGATGGTGAGGCGGCTTTGAAGGATGCTTCGGGCAAGGGGAACGATCTGACGCTGCAAGGCGCGGTGTTGAGCTCGAAGGGCAAATTCGATGGCGGGCTGGAAGCGTTTCCGGGGTTTCCGGTGCAGGACAAGCGGCATGGAGCGGTGACGGCGGCGAAGCCGAAGCTGTCGCCGAAAGGGGCGTTCACGCTGGAGATGTGGATCAGGGCGAAGGCGGAGTTCAAACCGGAGCTGCGCTGCTTCCTGCTCGACAAGAAGTATGTTGATCACACGGACTACCAGTGGCAGATCGGCGAGGCGGACAAAGGCGGCATGCGGCGGATGTTTGTGACGCTGGGTTTCGGTGCGGAGTCGAAGCAGATTTATTCGCTGCCGTTCAAGATGGGTGAGGAGTGGCAGCATGTGGCCTTCACGTATGATGGCGCGGGTGAGGGGAAGTTTTATCGCGACGGCGTGGCGCTCGGCGGCGGGAAGCTGGCGGGCTTTGGAGCGGTGACGCCAGGCGTGAAGGCGCTGAGCATCGGTGACCGGCTGGGCAGCAACTACGGCGGGTTTCCAGGCTTCATCGACGAGGTGCGCATCTGCGAGGGTGTGCTGAGCTTCGAGCGCGTGGCGATGCAGATCGCGGCGACGAGGTCGGTTTGGCGTCGCATGGAGACGGCGAAGCCAATCGACATCGTCGTGACGAACCTGAAACGCGAGACGATGAAGGGTGCGGCGCTGAAGGTGAGCCTCGGCGGCAAGACGGAGAGCTTCATCGTGCCCGATTTGGCAGCAGGAAAAGCTTTCACAGCGCGATACACGCTGAACACGGCGCTGAAGGCGGGCGACTACGACCTGCGCGCTCGTTTTGAAAGCGGCGGCTATGCGACGGAGCAGAATGCGGCGTTGAAAATCGTGCCGCGCATGCCGGTGCGCATGCCTGTGATCATGTGGGGAGCGAGCGGCAGCGAGATCGCGCGGCTGAAGGACATCGGCTTCACACATTTCATCGGGCTCGGCGCGGACTACGGCGAGATGTGGCAGCAAAAGAAAGTTTCGCCGCCTGCAAAGCCGGAAGTCATCGCGAAGAATCGCTCGATGCTCGATGAGGCGCTCGCGAACGGCCTCGAAGTCGTCGCCAGCCTGTCACCGAGCCGGTTTCTCGAGTCGGACGCGAAGAACCTGCGTGTCGGACGTGACGGGAAGCCTTACACGCGTCAGGACATCTGCGCGTCGCTGCCGGATTTCGCGTCGTTTTTCCAAGTGGTGGGCATGAGCGTGGGGAAGGCGTATGGTGATCATCCCGCGTTCACGACGACGCTGATCGACACGGAGGTGCGCGATAGCAGCCAGGTGAGCTTCAACCCGGTCGATGTGGAGGCTTACAGGAAGTTTGCCAATGCGGACATTCCTGCCGAGATCGCGACGAAGGGGGGCGTGGACTGGACGAAGTTGAAGGATTTCCCGGCGGATCGTGTCATTGCGGATGATCATCCCATTTTGAAATACCTGCGCTGGTTCTGGACGGTGGGTGACGGCTGGAACAACCTGCACACGTCGCTCCATCGCGGCATCAAGAGCACGGCGAGCCGGGTGTGGACGTTCTTCGATCCGGCGGTGCGGCAGCCGAGCATCAGCGGCGCGGGCGGTGGTGTGGATGTGATCTCGCACTGGACCTATACCTATCCCGATCCGCAGAAGATCGGCATGTGTGCCGACCAGCTCTTCGCGATGAGCGAGGCGAGCGGCAAACGCCAGCGTGTGATGAAGATGACACAGCTCATCTGGTATCGCTCACAAACGGCACCGATGGGCAGCAAGGCGCCGGGTGAAGTCGTGGCGTGGGAGGACCACGATCCTGAGGCCGCTTACATCACGATTGCGCCAATGCATCTGAAGGAAGCGCTGTGGACGAAGATCGCACGACCGATCCAGGGAATCATGTATCACGGCTGGCAGTCGCTGGTGCAGACGGACAGCCCGGGCGGTTATCGTTTCACGAATCCAAATACCGCACCGGTTTTGAAACAGCTCATTCATGACGTGATCGAGCCGCTTGGGCCGACGCTGATGGCGATTCCTGACGAACGCAGCGAGGTGGCGTTCCTGGAGAGCTTCACTTCGCAGATGTTCGCGCGGCGCGGCGGTTACGGCTCGAACAACGGCTGGGAGGCGGACGTTTGGCTGGCCCTGCAGCATGCGCACGTGCAGACGGACATTCTTTATGAGGAGACCTTGCTCACGAAGAGCGGTCTGAGCGGCCGCAAGGTGCTGGTCATGCCGTATTGCGATGTGCTGACGAAGTCTGTCGTCGCCCGCATCGCCGACTGGCAGAAGAAGGGCGGCAAGATCGTCGCGGATGAGTTCCTGTGCCCGGGTTTGAAGGCCGACTTCACCATTCAAAGCTTCAAACGCGAAAAAAAGGCGGCCGAGGACAAGGGCAAGGTGCTGGAACTGGCCAAGACGCTCGGCGGATTCGGACTGCCGCAGAAGGCGACGTGCGACAATCCCGAGATCATCGTTCGCACCCGGAAGTTTGGCGATGCGACCTATGTCTTCGTCGTGAACGACCAACGCGAATACGGCAGCTACGTGGGCCAGCATGGCTTGGTGATGGAAAACGGCCGGCCATCCAAGGGGGTGGTGAGTGTGAAGGGCGAGTCTGCAAACGTGTATGAGCTGACGGGCACTCAGTTCATCGTTCCGAAACGGGGGGACGACGGAGTGCTGAACTGGCCGGTCGAACTGGGGCCCTGCGACGGCCGGATCTTCATGATCACCTCAAAGCCGCTCCTCGGAATGAAGCTCGAAGTGCCGGGAACGGCGACGGTCGGCAACCAGGTCAAAATCAGCGCTGGCATCACAACGACTCAGGAAGCACCAACAAAGGCGGTGATACCCATGCGGGTGGACATCCGCGATGCGAGTGGCAGGACGACCGAAGGCACCGGGTTCTACGCGGCGGAGAATGGCCTCGTGCAACTGTCCCTCGACATCGCTCCGAATGAGGAGCCTGGAACGTGGGAGATCCGCGTGAAAGAGCTCGCCAGTGGCATGGAGGCCGTGAAGTGGCTTCACGTGAGCCGGTAAGTCTCCAATCGGCATCTGGTGCGCGGAGAGGGATTCGAACCCCCGACCAACTCGGTGTAAACGAGCCGCTCTACCACTGAGCTATCCACGCAGATGCAGGGAAGGGCTGTGAAACCCCGGCTTGTTCTTGCGTCCGGGTCTCTAGGCTGGTCGTGAGATTTGTGCAAGCAGATAGACGGGGGCGGCCGCCGGTGCGGGCAGGAACGAAGGTTTGCCGACTTGATCTCTGCGACTCATGAGCCGAGTACGGCCGAGGAGCTGCCGCCATGAAACCTTCCGCGAAGCAACAGATTCTTCCAACCGTGCTCGTGGGGCTGGTGCTGTGCGTGGCGGCGATGTTCTGGCCGGCTTCGAGGGATGAGCGGCCGTTCACGGTGGCGGTGACGGTGTGGCCGGGGATGGAGGCGCTGCTGATGGGCGGGCAGGCGGCACGTTCGAACGCCACCCGCATCAATTTCGTGGAGATGTCATGGCCGACGGCGGTAGCCGGGGCTTTCCGGAAGCGTGTGGTGGACGCGGCGGTGGTGTCGCTGGATGAATTGCTGCGGCTGGAGGCGGACGGTGCCCGGCCTCGGGCGGTGTTGATCCTGGGAGTGTCGAAAGGGTCGGACGCCGTTCTCGCCCGGCCGCTTTTGAAGGGAGTGCCGGACTTGCGGGGAAAGCGTGTGGGGGTGGAGCTGCGATCCGGCGGCGAATACCTGCTGATGCGTGCGTTGCGGGAGAATCGGATGATGTTGAGCGATGTGGAGCGTGTGCCGCTGAATCTGGCGGAGACCGAGTCGGCCTTTGTGGCGGACAATCTCGACGCTGTGGTTACGTCTGATCCATGGTGCACGCGCTTGAAGGACAAAGGAGCCGCCGTCTTGTTTGATTCGAGCCAGGCGGGTCTGGAATTGACCCGGGTGCTCGTTGTCCGGGAGGAAGCCATTGACGCGCATGCGGAGGCGATCCGGCTGCTGGTGGAGGCGCATCTGCGTCTCGTCACGGATTTTCGGGAGGCGGGCGACAGCAGCGGCCTGGATGCGATCCTGCGGCGTGAAGGCCTGACCCCGGCGCAGTGGGGCAGGACGTTGAGCTTGATCCATTTTCCCACGGCGGAAGAAAACCAGCGGCTGATGGATCCAGAGACCGGCGAACTGGTGAAGTGTCTGCGCAAAATGGCAGCGGAGATGGCCGAAGCGGGGCTTTTGACGGGGGATGTGCGGACAGAAGTTCTCCTGAATGCTGGCTTTGTGAAGGGAGGCGGGCGATGAGCTTTAACACGCTGCAGTTCCGGCTTTCGGCGCTGATGTTCGGCTTCGGCCTCGTGCTGGTCGGCATGAGCATCGCTCGCCAGTACAAACGGGATGTGGAATCGCGCGTGCAGCAGGTGCGGATCGAGGCTTACCAGGAGGGGACCCGGCTGGCGAGCCTGGCACAGCACTTCTTCCGGCGCGGCCTCCCTCAATCCGCGGATCTGGCGATCAGCTATGCGTCCGTGCAGCCGGATCTGATGCTGGGAGTGATCACCGATGGCGAGGACATCATCCGCAATGCCACGCAGAAGCAGTGGCGGGGAATGTCGTTGTGGGACAGTCCGCTGGCGATCTCGCCGCATTTGATCCGCGAGGCGAAAAAGAAGTCGGAAGGCGCGATAGCAGAGGATTTCCGCAGCGGGAGGCTGACGGCCATCTTCCCGTTCATGGATGTGAAAGGGGAGATGAAGCAGGGGCTGGTGGTGCTGGAGTACGATTTGAAGGCAGTCTTTGCCGCGGCCGTTAACCACGCATGGCACGAGTCGCTGGTGCAGGCCTGCCTGCTTTCCGGCGGCTGCCTGCTTCTGTGGTCGCTGCTGCGGCTGCTGGTGACGGAACGCGTGGCCTTGATCGTGGAGCAGACACGTCACATCGGACCGGATGAGAATGTGGCGGGGCCGATTCCCGGGGATGACGAACTCGCGATCATTTCCAAAAGCATCGAGGAGGCGGCCCACCGCCTGAAGGATTCCGAATGGCGTTTCAGCCAGATCGCCTCGAACATGCGCGACCTGTTCTGGGTGGCTCCACCCGATGGCGAGCCGATTTACGTGAACAAGGCGTATGAAACGCTGTTTGGAAGGCCAGCCAGCCGGCTGATGTCGCATCGTTGGGACTGGCTGAAGTCGCTGCCGCGCGAGGACGTGCGTCCGGCTTTGAGTCTGCTGCGTCAACTGCGGCGCGAGCCGGGAGAGATGGAGGTGGCGCTGCGCCTGCAGGTGGACGGGCGCACGGAGTGGCTGCGGTGCCGCGGGTTCTCCACCACGCGTCATGGGGAAGAAGACATCCTGCAGGTGGCTGGCGTGGCCGCGGTGATCACCGCGGAAAAGGACATGGAGCGGCACCTTCTGGAAGCGGCGGAGAATGAAAGGCGCCGCATCGGCCGGGACCTGCATGATGATGTGTGCCAGCGGCTCGCGGCGGCGCAGTTGAAGTGCGGCGTGCTGGGCGCGAGCCTGGAGTCGGCAAAACATCCCCAGGCGGCCCTTGCCGCGATGGTGGCACGCGAACTCGCGGAGGCGACAGAGGTGGCGCGGGGTTATGCGCGTGGTCTCGCTCCGGTGGTGGTCGGTGCGCAGGAGCTGCCGGAGGCCTTGGAGGATCTGCGGAAGTTCCTGGAACGCGGTTTCAATGTGTCCTGCCGTCTTTCGTGCGAGGATGTGTCGGAAATGCTGAAGCCGCAGGAGGCCGCGCAGATTTACCGTATTGCGCAGGAGCTGGCGACCAACGCTGCGAAGCATGGGGGAGGGACATGGGTGGCCATCAGCCTGATGCATGACCGTCGTGTGTTACGGCTTGAAGTGGCCAACGACGGGAACACTTTTGACCCAGGATCACGCACCCGCAAACGGGGCATGGGACTTCATCTGCTGCGCCAGCGGGCGGACGCCCTCGGCGCGGCGCTGACCTTCCAGCCGCTGGATGTGGCGCGCGGCGGGACACTCGCAATCTGCGAAATGCCTCTTGCGCAGTGATGACAAATCAGTTTCCGACACCACTCATGAGCACCGCACCCTCCAGACCCGGCGCCCCGCCCTTCAAACGCGTGGCCATCCTCGACGATCACACCATGATGCGTGGGGGGATGAAGGTGTTCATCGACAGCCTGCCGGATTTTGAATGCTGCTGGGAGGCGGGCGACTGCAAGACGGCGATGCAGAAAATCGAGGCGGACATGCCGGACATTCTTTTGGTGGACATCACCCTGCCGGACCGCAACGGCCTCGAATTCATCAAGGACGTGCACTCCATTCATCCAGACCTGGCCATGCTGGTGGTGTCCATGCACGACGAGGCCTACTACGCGCATCGGGCGCTGAAGGCGGGTGCGAAGGGCTACATGATGAAAAACATGAGCCACGACCTCTACGAGACGGCCCTGCGCCGCGTGGCGGCCGGTGGAAGCTGGTTGAGCGACAGGATGTCCGAGGAAATCCTCCAGGCCTACACCAGCGGGACCAAACCGCGGATGGAGGGCGGCCTCGACGCGCTGACCGACCGCGAGTTTGAAATCTTCCAGATGATCGGCGACGGCCGTGGCACGCATGAGATCGCCGACGCGTTGCGCATCAGCCCGAAGACGGTGGATGTGCATCGCATGAACATCCGCACGAAGCTGAAGCTCGAAGACGGGGCCGCCGTCACGCGTTTCGCCATCCGCTGGGTGGAGTCACACAAGCTTGGCCGTTCATGACGCGCCCTTCCGGTGACGGAAGCCTTCGATGCGCGTCTGTCCGGGTCTGACGTTGTAGAGTTTCATCAGGTCCTGCAGGCGCATGAGCA
Organism: Prosthecobacter sp.; assembly: GCF_014879935.1. Taxonomy (GTDB): domain Bacteria; phylum Verrucomicrobiota; class Verrucomicrobiia; order Verrucomicrobiales; family Verrucomicrobiaceae; genus Prosthecobacter. Next base: position 31,203 of record NZ_JACSRD010000137.1, on the reverse strand, counting down.
GCCATGGCGCGAGGATGTTCGAGCCGTTCTTGCTGAACATGATGTCGTCCGCCAGATAAGTGGCGGAGTGGACTGCCTTGCCGTCCGGTTCGATGAACATGAGCACGTCCCCATACCTGAAGGGCGGGTCCACCTTCTCGAAGTCCTGCTTCACCAGGCTGGTGGCCAGATGGGTGTCGAGCAGGAACTGCTGCGGCCGGATGTTGAAGAAATTCAGGCTGGTCCAGTGACAGTCCGGCATGCGGCCCTCGGTGGCATAGCTCATGTCCGGGTAGGTGTAGAGCAGCTTGCGGGGCAGTGGCGGCAGCAGGTGCAGGATGTCGAGGTGGGAGACCCCCTTGGTGTTCACGATCGCCTTCATCAGCGGTTCCATCTCCTTGCGTCGCAAGCCCAGGCCGGTGGACCAGTAGTTCAGCAGGTCGGGGATCGAGTCGTCCTCCGATATTTCGAGCTCCGCCATCAAAGTGCGCACGCGTGTGAGCTTTTGCATGATGAGACGTGCCTCCGAGACGTTTTGCGCGTGCGTGAGCAGCAGCGGGATGTCTGAAAACACCAGCGCGTCGCCGGACCGGTAGGCCAGTCTTTCGATCGTGGACACGGTTTCATCGGGCAGGCCGGATTCCTTTGCCCACTCCTGCACGGAGTCCGCGAGGAAGAAGACCGGAGAATAGTGGAAGACGTTGGCCGGATTGCGGGCCAGCTCGGTGTAAATGGCGGACCGCGTCTCGGGTGTCAGACTTTCGATGTCGGCGGCCGACGGGAACAGATACACGTAGCGTTCATCCTTCACCACACGGCGGGGCAGGATAATCTGCTCGATGCGTTCCGGTGCCATCCCCGCACCAGCAAGCAGAGGTTCGATCTTGTCGTAGTCTCCGATGTTGAACACCCACTTCGTGATCGTACCGGGCAGCGGAAACTGGGCCACCACGTAGTCCGGCGCCTCCAAGTAGTAATGGTAATAGCTCAGCCGTCCCCAGGGACCCTCAGCCGAGCTCTGCACCTCCTGGTCGCCCCGATCCGCGGGCACCTCGTCCTCCCCGTGGAGGCTGGAGATGAAAGTGAACGCCAGGAGGAGGGCCAGCCGGCACAGTTGCTTATGGGAACGGCTGCTGAGGGCCGATGATGATCCGATGGAATGACGTGACGAGGCGGGAAGAAACATGTTCAAACGATGTGCGCGGTGGCAGGGGAGTTTTTTTTGAAATGGCCGGTGCCGACGGCACCGGAGGGGAAGGCATGAGACCAGATGAACGCCCCATGAAATCAAAATTTTTGGGCGAATTGAGCGCCGGCGCAGCTCTGTCCTGCGCTGCGCAGAGAGCTAAGCAAATCCTTCAGTCATGTCTGATTGGAAAGTGTATTCCATCGCACGCTGAAAGCCCAGCTAATACCAAACTGCGCGCCCAATAGGAAGAAACATCCATTCAGGCAGAATGGCGGCCAAATCTCGGAGCTGTGCCCCGGCAGCTTCGCTCATTCAAGTCCAGCCAACCTCAATGAATACGATGTCTTCCCACGAGTCTCATCCGCACGCCAGTTTTCCCGGAGCCTATGGCGGATCGAGTCGCAAGGAGCGCATGCTCGTCATGCTTCTGGCAGGAGCGCTTCTCGCGCTCCTCCCGGCCACAGCCACCGCCCAGACGGAGGGCACTTGGAACGTCAACGCCAACGGCAACTGGAGCGCTACGGGCAGTTGGGTCGGGGGCGTGATCCCCAACGGCGCGGGTGACATCGCCAACTTCACCAACGACATCAACGGCACGCGCACGGTCACGATCGATGGTGGAATGCCGGGGTCGATTGTGACGCTCGGGGTCATCAATTTTGGCGATTCGAACGGCAGCAATTCGTTCGTGATCTCCGGAGGTACGCTGGTGCTCAACAACAACGGCTCCAACTCCCAGATCAACATGGGGCCCAACGGAAACAACAACACCATCTCCTCCGCGATCACCATTCAAGACCCGCTGGATGTGACGATCTCGGATGTGAGCAACAGCCAGGGGCTCACGATCAACGGACCCATCTCCGGCGGCACCAATGGCAGTGCCACCATCACGCTGACGGACCTCTCGCCCGCCACGAGTAGCACCGGATCGCTCAATTTCCTCGTTCTTCAGGGGGCCAACACCTTTGAGGGGCAGATCGTCGCCAATTCAGGCCTGATCCGTTTTGATGGCAGCAACACCACCTCCTACGCCGGTGCCGTGGGTGTTGGCAACGAGACCATTGTCCTCGGTGACGGTGGTGTGGATCTGCGCGACCACGATTTCAATGCGGCGAACGACTTCACGGAGATCTTCAAGATCGAAGGCACGGGCCCGAATGGCCTGGGGGCTCTGCGGAACTCCTCCGGGACCGCCTACCTTTCCCATCTGGAGCTGACTTGGAACGCGCTGGTCAATTCGCAGGGCACCATCGTTCTCGAGCGCCATCAGGACTCCAGCACCACGGCCGGCGTGGCCTCGGTGCTTGATTTCGGTGCCACCAACAACACCCTTTCCAAGATCGGAGCCGCTGACTTCATCATCCGTGGTGCGGACGTGCTGAACGCGGACGGCGCCACGTTGAACATCTACGAAGGCGAGGTCCGTTTCGAGTCACGCGGCCTGCTGAACGGCACCGGCGCCTCCACCGGCATCAATCTCGACGGCCTCACCGTCAACATCAGCTACAACCGCAATCCTTATGACAACGTCGATCCGCTGAATGGCAGCCGCACCACGACTGACCTTTTCGGCGTGAACATCAACCAGAGCGCCACCCAGGGGAACTCGATCAGCAACGCGCGCTTCTCCGTGGGTTCCTATTGGGGCGCGAGCGTGGCCAACACAGGAACGCTGGCGGAGCAGACGAAGGAGACGCTGACCTTCAACGCCATGACGTTCAACTTGAACAACGGCGTGTTCCAGCGTGAGGGCAACGGCGAGGCCGGCCGAACCTTCGACCACATCTTCAACAACGTGACGATCAATCTCGTCGGCGGTGGCTTCGCGCCGGATGACTTCGGCACCGGCAACCTGTTCGACATTCAAGGCGGTTCCGGCGTTTACAACAGCACCACAGGCACGTTCGATCATCCCGGAGTGACGGAGATCAACGGCGTCTTTGACAACACCAGCTCCGGAAACAACGGCACCGGTTTTGCGGTCCGTGGCTCACGTGAGCTGCGCCTCACCGGGAACAGCACCGGCTTCGATGGCGACGTCCTGGTAAAGCAGTCCACCGGACGCTGGATCAGCAACAGTTTTGACCGCTCCAACGGCGGCCAGGCGGCCTCGGTTTACTTCAACATGTCCCTGGCGGGCGCGAACGGCAGCCTCAACCAGGCGAACTCGATCACGATCACGCGCTGGGGCTCTGTGGCGCTGCTGAACAACTCCGCCAACCCGGTTTATGCCAGCGTCAACAACGACGACCGCATCAATGACACCGGCTTCACCAACTTCCGCAATGGCTACCTGCTGCTGGAGACGGACGTGACGACGAAGAACCAGGAAAACCTGGGCAACATCGTCTCCGACTACGGAACGAACTACATCTACCTCGACACCCGTGCCGGCGGCCAGTTTGACGGCGCGTTCCAGAGCCTCACACTCAACAACGGCTCCGTCCTGAAGATCTACGACACCAATCCGAGCCACACCTTCGGGATTGGCGCCGGGGACGACCGGATCGAACTGCTCAACAGCGCCGGACTGGTGACTGTGGGCGCTGACGCGGTCGGCACGGACACGCAGAAGATCGTGGTGGGCGTTTTTGGCGGTGTCCTGCCCACTCTGGCCACGCCAACCATCAGCACCCACACCCGTCCGCTCGAATCGGTGCAGGGCAGCTTCATGTTCAGCGGCGGCGGCACCGGCCTCATGACCTTGGACAACGGCTACCTCCGTCCTTTGACCGCCTCCGAGTACAACGTCGGCATGACGCCGGTGGCGGGCACTAACTGGCTGGTGAACGGCTACATCTCGCCGACAGGCGGAAACTTCTCGGACCGCAACAACTACGCCGGCCGCAACGTGACCTCGGATGTGGCGGTGAACTCGCTCACCATCAGCTTTGACGCAGGCACCTCCGGCCAGGCGGTTCCCACGGCCGCGAAGGACTACATCATCATCGAGAACGGCAAGACGCTGACCGTGAACTCCGGCGTGATCAACTTCATCAGCTTCGTGGAGGCCAACTCGGCCAACGTCGAGGCCCTGATCCGCGGCGGCAACCTCGACATGAACGGCGGCCCCGCTGTGATCAATGCGAGCACCGTCTGGCACGATCTCGACCGCGACACGCCGAACTGGTATGAAGTGATCACGGGCAACAGCTCCTACATCCGCTCCCACCTCATTAACACGACCGATCTGACCAAGAGCGGCCGCAACAACCTGTATCTCGACACCTGGAACGACATCAGCGGCACGATCTACATCAGCGAGCAGGGCTCCATCATCGCGCGTCACAACCGTGCGCTCGGTGCCGGCGGTCCGGGGCGTGAGGTGCAGATCGGCGGCGGCTCCGCCTTCCTGCTTGAATACGGCACGAACATCAGCGGCATCAATCTGCGCGTGAGCAACACCACTCAGAGCAGTGTCACCGCCCTGCGCAATGAGGGCACCACGCACAGCACCTGGGGCGGAGACATCATTCTCGACGTCGCCGATGGCACCGGCTCCTCTGAATTCCAGAGCTATGTGGTCACCGCCCGTGCGAACGGCACGTTGTCGGTGTACGGGAACATCTACACCGACCACAACGAGAACTTCAGCGACTCGGACTCCTTCGTTGATCCGCCGATCGTCTCCACGAGCTTTGGCGAGACTTACACGGTGAATCTTCGTGGCCAGTTCCGCGACGTGGCAACGGGCAACCTCGCGACCGACCCGCTGAACGCCGCGATCACCTCCGTTTACCGCACCGGCGACTCCGCCACGCGTCTCGACACGAATCACGCGCTGCGCTTCCAGATGACGGGCCACGATGAAGGCAATGTGAACGTGTTCCAGCAGTGGGACGCCACCGGCCGCATCGACATGCGCCAGGGTTACTTCCGCATCCTGTATGATCCGCTCACAGCCGCGGGTTCCGGCGGTTTCTACACGGACGGAGCACGCGCCTTGATCACGCCGAACGACTATTTCACCCGCGCCGTGCTCGGTGCGGACGGAACCAGCACCACCAACGCCTACCACAGCCATTTGATGCTGACGAAGGACGGCCAGGTGTTCAACGCGCCCTATCTCTACGCCTACAACGACAACCGCAACGGCACACTGACGATCGGCGGCGAAAACGAGTCCGGGACGGTTTATTTCGGCAGCATGACGAACAATCAGAACTTCAGCCTGCAGTTCGTCAACCAGACCGCCGAGCGTGATGTGCGCTTCCTCCAGGTGCGTGGCGGCACGATGGTCTGGAACGGCCGTCTGGATGATGAAAACAGCACGGTGCAGAGCTTCAATTCGTCCGTTTCCATCGTCGGTCCCGGAACCGTCATCTTCAACCGCAACAACGTCGGCAACTCCGACATTGACCGCTGGAACTTCATGGCGGGCGAGGCGCATTGGGGTGAGATGACGGGCAATGACCAGTTCGCCAGCAACTCCACGCAGGCGCTTGCGGGCCAGTCGAGCTGGGGCGGTGGCGGCCTGGTGCTGGATGCGCAGGGCACGGCCCGCAGCCAGCAGCTCAACAGCCACATCTGGCTCTTCAACGGCTCCAGCTTCGTCAACACGCAGAACAACACCACGCTCACGCTCGGCAATGCCGCCGCGAACCTGACTCGCAAGGCCGGTTCGTCGCTCGCCTTCCTGGAGGATGGCAATGGCGCGGTGAACATCAGCGCCACCGGGCTGAGCACCACGGATGGCGACTTCCTCGGTTCCTGGGCTGTTTACGGCAGCGCTGCCGGTGGTGTCACCGATTGGGCGGCCCGTCAGGGCACCACGGGTGTGCAGGCCTTGACGGCTTACACGAGCGACGCCTTCGGCGCCGGTCTGCACACAAACCTCACGACTGGAATCGCTCTCGGAGCCGATACCAACACCGCCACCGTCCGTTTTGAAGGCGCGGGCGCTTTGAACCTCGGCGGTCACACGCTCACCGTGGATGAGGGCGGCATCCTCGTGCCCGCCACCAACGCAGGCGCGGTCAGCATCACGAACGGCACCCTGACCAGCGGCTGGACCGGTGGAAGCAACGATCTCATGCTCCACCACTATGGAACGGGCATCGCGTCTGTCTCCGCTGTCATCGCAGACAACGCGGGCAAGGTGAATCTGGTGAATGCAGGCGATGGCACCACGGTCCTCACCGGCAGCAACACCTACACGGGCGACACCTACCTCAACGGCGGCGTGGTGCAGATCTCCAGTGATGCGAACCTCGGCCTGGTGAACGGCTCCATCGTGCAGCTCATCCGTGTCAGCAATGGCGGCAACTCGTCATCCTCCAGCTCGGCTGCTTACACGAGCCAGACCGGGACATCGATCATCTTCGACACACAGGTCGCTCCTGCGGTGGCCGCCACCGGCACGTTCAACTCCAGCAGCACCGTGGTCACCTCCACCACGCTGACCAGCGGCGGTTCCGGTTACTCTTCCGGCATCTGGGTGAATCTCGAGGACGCCAGCCGGACCACGGAGAACAAGGCGGGCATGTGGGCGATCCTCGACTCGGGCAATCTGCACTTCGACGGCGGCACCCTGCATGTGACTGAGACGATGGAGCTCAACGGCGCCCGCACCATCTTCCTGGGCGGCAATGGCGGCACGCTCATGGTCGATGCGGGCAAGAACCTCACGATCAACGGTTACATCAGCAGCGAGTTCAACCACGTCACCACGGCGAATGGCTTCACCAATTCCAATCAGATCGGCGCGGACTTCCGGCCGGCCAGCGACCGCAATCCGGACATCGGTGATCTCATCATCACCGGCGGCGGCACGGTGACCCTGACCGGAGCGCCAAATGGAACCGCGCAGGCGAACATGTACAACAGCTACGGCGGCATCACCTGGGTCAACGAGGGCATCCTGCGCATCGCCAGCGCCGGCAGTTCCGCCTCTGATGGCATTCTGGGGACGAACCGTTCGTGGATCGACGGCACCATCATCGGCGACCAGGGCACCCTGCTGCTGAACACCACCTCAGATCCGCTCATTCGTGAGTGGATGACCTTCCGCGGCCGTGGTTATGAAGGTCGTGGCACCGTGCAGACTGTCGGCACGGCCCGCACCTACCGTCTCTCCGGGCAGCTTTACATTGAGGAGGACATGTTCATCAAGAACCGGAACGGCAGCAACGTGCGCTTCAACGAAGGCGGCGGCACCATTTACGGCGACGGCGACATCTTCCGCACCGGCAACGGCACCCTGCAGATCTATGGCAACGCGCCCGACTGGACCGGCGGCATCTACAACGGTTCCGGCGACTTCTACATGACCAGCGCCAGCAATTTGCAGGGCATGTCCAGCCTGACTCTCGAGCGCAACACCATCCTCTACTACGACGCGGGCTCCACCTCCATCGACGAGATGCGTGACCGCTTCTCGGACACGCTGCCCATCTTCACGGAGGGCTACATCCGCATGCGTCTGCGTCCGAACGCCGGTGTCTATTCCGGGGAGGAGGACGCGGGAGTGCTCACCGTCCGTGGCGGTGTGCTCGGCCTGGAGTTCGACCTCGGCACCGACGTCGTCAATGGAGCACTCCGCCAGCAGGGCGACTACGGATTGTGGCACTTTGATGAAATCGTCCGCACTCCCGGCAGCGTCGTGCATCTGCGGTCGCTTGATCCCGGCACGGAGTTCGCCTCGGCCGACTTTGGCGTCAGCCAGTGGGGTGACGTGGCTGGCGTGGCGGTGGACACCGCCCCTCCCACGGTCGGAACAGGAGACGGCTCCAATGGCAACACCTCCATCGCGCCCGGCTTCTTTGGCGGCTCGCGGCCTGAGTTCTTCAACACCACCACCGGCGTCATCTGGGATGAGGACCGCACGTCACGCTACCTCGTGACGGTGGAGCAGGGCATCAATCCGGTGACCGGAGCCACGGTGAACTACCTCCGCCCGCTCTCCGACGCGCCCGGCTCGACGGATTACAAGATCATCTCCGATCCAGGCAACACCTCCGGCACCGTGCCGGTCGATCTGGCCTCCAGCGGCATCGCCGCCGACCAGAATCTGCGCATTGTTGGCATCGAGGCGGACGTGATTGGCAGTGGCTTCACCTCCCGGATCAATTCCGCGCTGCAACTCGACAGCGCCCTGGAGGTCAACTCTGTCAGCTTCGGCGCCCACACCGTTGTCAACAACACCAGCAACGCGGGGAACGACATCTACCTTTATCTCGGTCGTGAGGGGAACATCAAGATCAACTCCGGCGTGCTCATGTTTGCCAACTCGGGTGTGATGGACCGTGCCGGTGGTGGCAGCGACACCAACCGCAACGTTTCCATGAACAACTTCATCCAGGGCGGCGTCCTGGACTTCAATGGACGTGAGGCCATCATCTACTCCGGCAGCGAGTGGACGCAGTACAACACCAGCGACCAGTTGAACGCCCACCGCAACACGGACGGTGACAACACCACGGGCGTGCTGCGCACCAGCATCATGAACACCGGCGGCTTCGGCCTCACGAAGACCGGCGCGTCCAGCGTGACGCTCGATGGCGCGAACTACTACACTGGTGACACCCGCGTGACGCAGGGGAACCTCTACGCGCGTCACAACCTGGCGCTCGGCCAGAGCACGCGCATGGAAGTCACCGGCGCGGGGAATTTCATCATCGGCAACAGCGCCCGGATCTTTGGTGTGGACCTCTACGTGGGCAAACTCAACGGCAGCAACCTGGCTCTCTATGCCGAAGGCGAAGGCGCGCAGTGGGGTGGCAATGTGATCATCGACAACGTCGATTCCACCGGCACCGCAGGCGGCTACGTCCGCAGTTTTGTGCCGCGTGTCCAGATCGGCAGCTCGAACACCGTCTTCTTCATCGATGGCGACATCTTCGGCGGCGACACGCCGATCGCTCCTGGCGCCCAGGGCTCTGACCCGCGCATCTTCACCACCTACACGGCCGCCACGAACTCCACGCTCATCCTGCGCGGCCAGGTCTCCGACAAGTCCACCGGCGCTCTCACGCCGGCCGGCAGTGTGAATGACTCGTTGCGCATGGAGGTGTCCGGCACCACCGACCTCGCCACGGTGAATCTTCTGCAGTCCTACGATGCCACCGGCCGCATCCAGCTCGTGCGCGGTGTGCTGCGCTACATGGGCGATGGCAATTTCTACACCGACGCCGCCGCTCTGGCGATCAATCCGGACAATGACATGTCCGGCCTCCAGATGGGTGGCCGCTCGATCATCGACAGCAATGTGGGCATCGGTGCCCAGGACGTGGCGCTGTTCATGCGCAATGGCGGCAGCACCTTCAATCTGTCCTCCTGGAACGTCGGCGTGGACACCACCGATCCGGAGAACCTCACTGGCAACAGCAACTACGGCCTGGGCAACACGACTGGCAACACCACCATCGGCGGTGAGAACACCACGGGCACCATCACCTTCGGCACGGGCACGGGAAGCATCCGCTACACCCAGGCGACGACGCTTTATGACCGCAACATCAGCCTCTACGCGGCTCGGGGCGGCACGGTGGACATGCGGGTGAATTTTGTGGACGGCGGCGACTTCGTGAACTCCTCCATCACCAAGATCGGCGCGGGCACCATGAACCTGCTCGGCTCATCCGCTGGCGACAGCACCGTGGAAGCGCTGAAAATGCTCGGCGGCACGCTGGTGCTGACCGGTTATGACGTGAACGCCAGCCGTCGTGTCGGCAATGGAGCGGCTCTGACGCTCAGCGGCGGCTATCTCATCGTGGACGCGCTCGCGGGCACCGCGCAGGAGGATTTTGGCGACCTCACGCTGAACTCCGGCGGCTCACGCCTGGCCGTGCGTGGCAATGCGACGGTCAACATCAACTCCAGCCTCACCCTGAACCCCGCTTCCGGCGTGACGATGGCGTTCATCGAGGACAGCGGCGGCCAGATCAACATCAGCGCTCCCGGATTGACCACCACGGACGGCGAAAGGTTCGGCTACTGGGCCGTCTATGGCAATGTTCTCGGCCAGGTCACGGATTGGGCCGCACGTCAGGGCACCACCGGAGTGCAGGCCTTCACCGGCTATGATCTGAACGCCTTCAGCAGCGGCAACAACACCAATGTGACCACCGGAGGCACCTTCGGCTCCGACACGGTCACGAATTCGATCCGTTTCGGTGCCGCGGCCACGCTGAACCTCGGCGGAAACACGCTGACGGTCGAAAATGGCGGCATGCTCGTCAGTCATGATGCCGGCGGGCCGGTGAGCATCACCAACGGCACCCTCACACGTGCCGGAGCCGGTGACATCCTCCTGCACAACTACGGAACCGCCACGATCTCCGCGAACATCACCGATGGCGGCGGCAAAGTGAACCTCGTCACCGGCGGCACCGGCACCACCATCCTGAGCGGGTCCAACACCTACACGGGCGACACCTACGTGAACGGCGGTGTGCTGCAGATCTCCAGCGAGTCGCAGCTTGGCGCCATCAATGGCTCCATCGCCAGGCTCGTGCGTGAGAACAGCGGCAACAACAGCGGCGCCTCCGGCAATCTCACTTTCATCGGCGGCGGTTCCGGCAGCGGTGCCACGGGCACCTTCACCGCCTCCAGCAATGTCGTCACCAGCACCACGCTGACCAATGGCGGTTCCGGCTACGACAGCGGCGTGTATGTCAACACCCTGGCCGCCGGCACAGGCAACGCCGGCATCTGGGCCATCTTTGACAGCGGCAACCTGCACCTTGATGGCGGCACGCTGGCGGTGACCGATGACATCACGCTCAACGGTGCGCGTACCATCTTCCTTGGCGCCAGCGGCGGCACGTTTGACCTGGCGGCAGGCAAGACGCTGACCATCAACGGCTACATCACCAGCGATGTGACCGACCTTCCCGCCAACGACCTGCCTGTGGACGCGACCCGTCCCTACATCGGCGGTCTGGTGGTGGAAGGCGGCGGCACGCTGGTGCTGACGGGCGCTCCGGACAACGTGATCCGCTCGAACATGTACAACGGCTACAACGCGCTGACGATGATCAACAACGGCACGATCCAGATCTCCAGCGCCGGCAGCTCCGCCACGAGCATCCTCGGCACTTACGGTGGCTGGGTGGACAGCACCTACATCGGCCCGAACGGCACCCTGCTGCTCAGCGCCACGTCCGACCCCACCATCTACGAGTGGCTCACGCTCGATGGTCAGGGCTACCAGGGCGGCGGTGTGATCCAGTCCAACAGCACGGCCCGCAGCAACTATCTGCGCGGACACACCGAGTTCCGCAGCGACGCCGTCTTCAATCTGCGCAACGGCAGCAACCTCTACCTGAACAACGGCGGTGGCGATGCCTTTGGTTCCGGGGACATCATCAGGATCGGCAACGGCGAATTCCGCTTCTATGGCAACATTCCCGGCTGGACGGGCGATTTCATCGCCACCTCCGGTCTGAACCGCGTCTATGGCGTCGCGGGTCACGTGCAGGGCATGGGCAAGTTGGTGCTGGAGCGCAATGCCTACTTCGGCCTCGAGGCTTCCAGCACCTCGGTGGACGAGTTCAGCGACCGTCTGCGCGACGACATGCCGGTCTTTGCCGACGGTTACACACGCATGCGTCTGGAGGCCAGCGGCGGCGTGTTTTCCGGCTTTGAAAGGGTGGGTGTGGCCACGGTGAACGCCGGTGTGTTCGGCATCGAGTTCGATCTCGGTGCCACGCTGGTCGGCGGTGCGCCAAAGCTGGTGAATGACTTCGCCGGCTGGCAGTTCAGCGAAATCGTGCGCACGCAGGGCAGCTCCGTGCATCTGCGGTTGTTCGATTCGGGCACCCTGTTCGCGGATTCCACCTTCAGTCCTTTCCTCAACAGCGGCAGCAACCGCGCCGTGGTGCAGGTGGACGTGATGCCGGCCCTGGTGGGCACGGGCGATGGCAGCAATGGCAACGCGGCGATCGTGCCCGGCTTCTTCGGCGGCGTGCGGCCAGCCTGGGTCAACGGCAGCGGCACCGGCAACATTTTCAACGAGGATTACACCGCCTCACGCCTGGTGACGGTGGACACGGATCTCAGCGGCAACCATTACCTGCGCCCGTTGCTCGATTCCGAATACAAGATCATCGCCAATCCTGACACGGCTCAGACCACCTCGATTTACTGGGGCGACCAGGGCATCAACGCGGACCAGAACCTGAAGCTCGTCGGTGTGATCACCGACACGGGCATCGGTGCCGGTGAGTTCACCAACCGCCGCAATTCCATCCTCACCCTCGGTTCCAGCGACAGTCCGGAGTCCGCCGAGGTCAACTCGCTGACCTTTGCTTCCGAAACCTTCGCTGATGGCGTGAACGGCCGTGGCAACTGGACCACCCTCATGCTGGGTGACGGCGACGTGCTCACCATCAAGTCGGGTGTCATCCAGATGGCCAACTTCGGCGTGCAGAACCGCAACGGAGCCGCTTACGACGCCAATCAGAACCTCGACATTCGCAGCTCGCTCAACGGCGGCTCGGTGAACTTCGACGGCCAGGAGGCGCACTTCTACCTGGGCAGCCTGTGGGTGCATTACAACACCAGCGACTCGCTCAACGCCTACCGCACCACCGACGGTGACAACAATTACTTCTTCATGAACTCCAGCATCATGAACGCGAACGGTCTCACGAAGACTGGATCGTCCTCATTGTTCCTGCAGGCACCGAACTACTACACGGGACCCACCAACGTGAACCTGGGCACCCTGTATGCGCGTCATGACAAGGCGCTGGGGGCCACCACGCAGGTCAATGTCATGGCCGGCGGCGGCTTTGCCATCGGACTGGGCTCGCGCATCGCGGGCATCGATCTCTACATCGGCAAGATCAACGGCACCAACACGGCGCTGCAAATCGAAAACAACTCCGTCTGGGCCGGGAATGTGATCGTGGACAATGTGGACTCCGCCGGAGCCACCAGCTACGCACGCACCTTCACCCCGCGTGTGTTTAGCAACACCACGGGCCTCGCCACCCTGGAAGGAAACATCTATGGAGGCTCCACGCCGGTCGGCAGCGGAGCGCTGACGGATTCGCGCATGTTCTCCACCTACACTGGCGCGTTCGGCCTGTTCAACATCACCGGACAGGTGCGTGACAGCGTCTCCGGCGCTCTCACCGGCCCGGTGGACATTTACAACCAGTCGCAGGTTCTGCGCATGGAAGTCACGGCCACGAACAACGAGTCCGCCGTGCAACTCAACCAGCAGCATGACGCGGCAGGCCGCATCCGCATCATCCGCGGCAGCTTGTACTATGGCGGCACGGGCAACTTCTACACCGACGACGCTGCTGCCACGGTGAACTCCGCCGCCACGAATCCGATGATCGGCCTCCAGATGGGCGGCCGTGACATTCTGTCCGGAAACGGCACGGGCGCGGCCAATCTCGGCTTCTTCCTGCTCAACGGCGGCTCGAACTTCAATCTCAAGTCCTGGGAAGTCGGCGTGGAGACCTACGATCCCAGCAACTCCACCGGCAACGGCAACTACGGCCTCGGCAACACGACGGGGAACACCACCATGGGCGGTGTGAACATCAGCGGCATGGTCACCTTCGGCACGGGCGATGGCAGCGTGTTCATCACGCAGGGCACGGCCACTTACACGCGTGATGTCGGCCTCTTCGCCGCACGTGGTGGCGAGGTGTCGTTCCGCGTGAACTTCGTCGATGGCGGCAACCTGGTGACCTCCTCCATCACGAAGCTGGGCGCGGGCCAGGTCAATCTCATGGGTTCCAGCGCGGGTGACAGCACCGTGGAAAGTGTGAACGTCATGGGCGGCATCCTGAACATGACCGACTACGGCACGAATCTGAACCGCCGCGTGGGCAATGGCGCCGGCCTGACCCTCGCAGGCGGCACGCTGGTCATGGATGGCAGCGGAGCCACCTTCACGGAGAACTTCGGCAGCCTGAAGCTCAATCAGGGCGGTAATGCCATCGCCGCGGCAGGCAATGGCGTTTCCAGCTTTGGCACGGTGAGCATCGCCGGGTCGTCCATCACGCGTGCAGCGGCGGGAACCGTGCACTTCCAGTCCATCGGCGGCGGCGTGGTCAATTTCTCCAACGCGGCGATGAAGAATGTCACGCGCATCGGCTCCTACGCAACGTTTGGAGCAAACGCGGCCTTCGAACCCTTTGCCACGGACTGGGCGGCCACGGACGCCTCCGGCAATGTGGTGGCCTTCACCGGCTACGATGCCTCCAATGTCGATGTCACCGGCACCATCGCCGGCGGCGCGGTCAATTCCCTGCGCTTCAACACCACTGCGGGCGAGATCACCAGCGGTTCCATCACCCTCGCGGACGGCGGCATCCTCATCACCAGCAACCACACCGGCGGAACGATCATCGGTGCCGGCGTGGGCGTCACGACCGGCGGTGCGGGCACGGACCTCATCATCCACAACTTCGCCACAGGCGCGGTCAGCTTTGATGGCAGCATCACCGGCGCGCAAAACGTCGTTGTGGCAGGTTCTGGCGAGCTGTCCTTCGTCGCCGGCAGCTCCGCTGCGGAGACCATTCTCAGCAGCACCACCAGCACGAACTCCTACAACGTCACCCTGGCGGACACGACCGGCCTTGTCGCCGGAATGGACGTCACCGGCATGAACATCGCCGCCGGAACGAAGATCGTCAGCATCGTCGATGGCACCACGCTGACGCTCTCCCGCATGGTCACGGGCTCGGGCACTGTGGACCTGACCTATTCCAACACCACCTACGACGTGACGAACACCTTCACGGGCGGTCTGCACGTGGTGGGTGACTCGACGGTGTCGTTCAACAATCTCGGCGCGTTTGGCACCGCCTCCGGCATCTTCCTCAACGGCGGCACGCTCAATTACTCCGAAACCGGGGCGTTCAGCGCCTACCTGACCCAGAACATCGTCCTGGGTGGCGGCAACGGCACGCTGAGCGTCACCGATCCCGGCAGCACCTTCATCATTCGGGGCACCGCGGCCAATCAGATCTCCTCCGAGGCCAACAACATCATCTCCGCCTACGGCACCAACAATCCGAACGCGGGCGGCCTGACGATCGTCGGCTCCGGCACCGTGCAGTTTGGCGACCGTAGCGCGGTCAACGGTGCCACACAGGACCTGCTCGGCGTGGTGAACAACTACACCGGCCTGACCATCATTGGCGACGGCGTCAACGCCATCCGCGTGGACATCCAGGGCCAGGGCAACGACAACGCGCAGTATTCCATCTTCGGCACCACCGAATCGTGGGCGGATGCCACCATCGTGCGCAACAACGCCATCATCGAATTCTCCATGAAACGCGGTGACGGCAGCCGCGACGGCCAGATCCGCTTCCGCGAGTGGTTCCAGATCGGCGAGCAGGCTGGCGACCAGATCCTGTTCGACGGCAGCACGCAGCGCCAGCCGACCTTTGACGGCATTCTCAACATCATCGGCGACCTCACCTTCCAGACGCAGGGCAACCGCTATGGAGATGCCGGCAGCACGGGCAACTCCGAGTTCCTCATCAATCCCAACGAGGGTGGTGTCATGGGCACGGGCGACATCATCAAGCTGGGAGACGGCAATCTGCGCATCTACCGGCCGCTGCACACCTGGACGGGTGACTTCGACATCCAGGACGGCTTTGTGGGCATGCAGATGAACTCCGGCGCCCTGTTCAATCCGAACGGCGTCGTGTACTTCGGCGATCCCACGCTCGCGCAGACCTCCACCATCCAGCTTCGCATTGAAAACGCCTTCTTCGGCAACTCCACCACGAGCATCGATTCCCCTGAGATCGACCTCACCTTCAATCGCGACATCATCATCCGCGACAACATCAAGCAGGAGGTGCGCATCGCCGCCGGTTACTTCCCCGCCAGCTCCGTCGTCCACTTCACCAACAGCATCTATGTCGGCAGCGGCTCCTCGGCGGGCGTTCCGGTGCGCTTCTACTATGAGGACACGACAAACCTCGATCCGAACCTCGTCGGCCACCTGCAGCACGCCATTTTCGACATCAGCGGGAACATCACCGGCTCCAACAACATCTGGGTGGATGCGAACGAAGGCGGCAGCGCCAACGATGACAACAACATCGACTTCACCATCTGGCTGCGGGGGGACAACCTGGCCTGGACCGGCACGCTGACCATCGGTGCCGACGCCGGCACCACGCTGGACGAGGACGACGCCCAGATCGTGCGTCTGGGCACGCTGACCGCCCTCGGCACCAACACGGTGAACTTCCGCAACAACAGCCGCCTGCAGATCGGCGGTCTGAGCCGCACCTTCACGCAGGATTTCCTCTTCACCGGCGGCGCGGGCATGGCCCCCAGCTCCCGCATTGAAAACGGCTCCAACATCGCCGCCACGATCACCTTTGACTCCGGCACTCAGAGCGGCCCGAACTACCAGGACATCGGCGTCGGCCTCAGTGATGGCGTGGCCGGCGCCTACTTCGGCGGCGGCAGCTCCCCGCTCACGGTCGTGAAGACCGGCGCTGGTGAAACGGTCTTTGGCGCCAGCACGGGCGGCAACGACGTCGTGGACGCCTTCAGCAACTACACGGGCAACACCCTCGTGCAGGAGGGCACCCTGTATGCCGGGTCGAACAACTCCTTCTCGCCTTACTCCCGCTTCATCGTGAGTGACGGTGCCAAACTGAGCCCCTACTGGGACAACGCGGGCACCGGCTGGATCGTCACCATCGGTTCCCTGTCGGGCACCTCAGGCGCCCTGGTGAACATCGACAACTCCACGCTCAGCATCGGTGGTGACAACACCCACGACGCTGAATTCTCCGGCGTCATCAGCGGTGCGGGCAGCTTGTTCAAAGTCGGCTCCGGAACGCAGACCTTGTCGGGTGTGAACACGTTCGCGGGCAATCTGGGCGTCGTCATGGGCACCCTCGTCATCACCAACAACACCGCCCTCGGCGATCCGGGCAACACGATGTATCTCGGCGGCTCACCCTTCGTCTCGGTGAATCCGATTGATGCCAAGGTCGAGTTCCTCCTCTCCGGAACGGCCAATGCCGTGCTCAATCCGGTCTCCATGAACAATGTGGACGGCAATGACGAAGGCATCACCGTCATCGGCACGCGTGAGACCTCCGGCACCTATGGATTCGATGCCACGGCCTCCATGCTGCTCTATCAGGACATGTCCAACAATGTCTTCGTCGAGGCGGACGGCTCCTCCATCCTGCAGTTCAACGGCGCCATCAATGACATCAGTTTCGGCACGACGCCGCTGCGCAAGATCGGCACCGGCACGGTCGAGTTCCACAGCTCGAACACCTACGCGGCGGGCGCCGGATCGGCCGGGCTCGCGATTGATGGCGGCACCATCATCCGCAGCGGCACGCTGAGCGTCTTTGACAGCAACGCGCTGTCCTCCACCGCGGTCGAGCTGGGTGACACCCGCCACACGCTGGGCTCTGACGCCTACCTCGCCACCACGAAGTCCCTGATCTCCTCCGCCAGCAGCAGCTTTGATCCGGCCGGCGATGGCGCGGGCGGCGCAGGCAACGGCGCCTTCCTCAATGTGGGCTCCGTGGTCGATGGCGTGACGCTCACGACCGCCGATATCGGCAAACGCATCCTGGTGAAGGACGAGGGCGACCATCCGGAGCGCAACGGCGTCTATGTCGTCGTCAGCGTGAATGAATCGCAGTCCGTGATGAACCTCGTGCGCGCCGCAGACTTCGACGAATCGTCCGAGATGCTCTACGGCACCAGCATCGCCGTCACCGGCGGTGTCACCCAGGCGGGCGGCCGCTTCTTCATGGCCTCCACGGACATCTCCACCGTCAATGGCGATGACACCGACCCCGTGCACTGGCTGGCTGATGTGGCAAATCCGGACGTTGCCCTCATCGCCGCCGCGCCGGACCTCATGATCTTCAATGACATCGACATCAATGACACCAACGGCGCCGGCAGCGTGATCCTGGGCGGCAGCTTCACCTCCGGTTACAGCTACTTCGTGGGGAACATCACCCTGCAGCACAGCTCCATCGCGGGCGTGGACAATGTGGCCGAGGTCACCGTCACCTCCTCGTCGAACGACGACGCGGGCGCTGGCGAGAAGGGCGTCATCTTCACCGGCGTCATCTCGGAATCCGATTTTGGTGACACCCTTGGAATCAAGAAGGTGGGCCCGGGAACGGTGACCTTCACCAACACAAACACCTACACCGGCAAGACGACCGTGGCCGAAGGCACTCTGGCGCTGTCGGGAGCCGGATCGATCGCGTCCACCAGTTGGATCGAGGTGAACAACGGAGCGACCTTCGACTTTGACGCCACCGACGCGGATCTCGTGTTCGACCAGACCTTCAGCGGCTCCGGCACCGTGGTCACCGACCCCGCCATGAGCCTCATCATCGGCAGCGATGGTGGTCTCGGCCAGTTGCGCCCGGGCATGTCCTCCGCGCCTGGCAATATCGCCACCGCAGGCGACCAGATCGGCGTTCTCACGGTGAATGGCAACCTGGTGCTGACTGGCGACGCCACTGGCGCCACCCGCCTCACTTTGCAGATGGGGGCCACGGGCGGCGCGGACTACAACGATGCCGCCGGCATCAGTGCCAGCCTCGGCGCGGGCACCTTCAACAGCTACGTGGCCAGCCAGGCCGCCTTCTACGACTCGCAGACCGGAGGCAATCATGACCGCGTGAACGTCAGCGGGTCCTTCAGCATGGACAGCGGCGGCATCATCCGCTTCACCAGCACCGGTTCGGACTACCAGCCGGTGATGGGGGATGTGTTCAATCTCATCGACTGGACCTCCGTCACCTCGAACGGCTTTGATGTCGGCAACAGCGGCAGCTTCCGCTCCGGCGGCCTGCTGGGAGACCTGGAACTGCCCGATCTGAGCCTTTCCGGCTTCGTGTTCGACACCAGCCTCTTCCTCAGCCACGGCATCATCATCGTGGTGCCCGAACCCGGCCGCATGAGCCTCCTGTTCGGCGGTTTGATGCTGCTGTTCCTCCGCCGCCGTCGCCGTTGAGTACAGGCTTCTTCTCGACATGTCACCCAGGGGCAAGCCGGGTGACCTGTGGATGCCGTGTCCGTTGCTTTATCGACTACTCGATCGGGGCTGGCAGGGTTATACGGAGGCGCACGAAGCGTTTGTTGCCAGTGCCCGCGGGAAGAGTGGCTTTGATTTGCTGGAGAGTGCCGTTGTCTGACTGCACTTCCTCGACGACGCCTACGGTGCTCCAGGAAGTGCCAGGCAGGGAATCGCTCCACTCCACAAAGTATTCTGTGCCTGCGGCAAAGGCTGCAACATTCCGGGGATAGACGAACTCCACGTTCCCACCCGTGCGCGTGACTGAGGTGTTTAGCACGCCACGAGTGGCGGGATGCTGACCCGTGGCGAATTCCATCGCGTTGACGATGCCGTCACCATCCGCATCGGCATCGTCAGCAGCGGTGCCAGTGTTTTCAATGGTGCCCAGATACTGAAGGCGCCAGGCGGTGAGTTCATTCAGCACCTCGATTTCAAACCAGGTGTTGGAGCTGAACAGCGCATAGCCAAAACTGTTCGGGGCGGCCCAAGTCTGTCCAGTCAGCGAGGCGCTGGACGTAACGTGGTCAAATTCCGCATGCACGTCGTAGAACTGTTGAATCTCGAGACTTCCAGGGGGAACGGTTCCGGAGATCGTCGCGTCGAGGCCTGGATTGAGCGTGACAACTTCATCAACTATGTCTGTGGCGCTGGAGAATACCTGAAGCGTGAGGAATCCATTGCCGTTCGACGGGTTGCTGGTCAGTGTGAAACCAGAGGCAGCCTGGGCAGGAGAAATGAGAAGACGGCCTTGGTGCCATGTACCTGCGGAGACAGTGATCACGGGTTGGGTGGGATAGCCGTCCGACGCAAAGGTGAGCGACACAGCAGGCGAAGCACCCACAAGGAAGTCATAACTTGTGTTTGGAAAGGCGGCATCGAGAAGTGCCTTGGAGGAAAAGAACTCTTCATAATCCCAACGGCCGTTCACATATCCCAAAACATAAGGACCACCGCCTGAGCGAGTGAACCGGTTGGATGGAGAAGGGAAGCTGGCGCTGAGGGACTGGCCTTCCACGAAGCCCCGGAGACTATATTCATAAAAGGCGGTTGTTCCTGCCGCAGTCTGGTCGTGGTGCCGCGTTTTCGTGAGTCCGAGAACGCTTACAGATTGTGCCGGTGCCAGAGACACCATGATTGATGCCAACAGAACTACATAACAGATGAGCTTCATGAGGTGGTAGGGATTGAATGTTGCTGTGGGAGCGGGCGCGTTCCTACATCTGATCGGTTCACTACTGTGAAGCTTGTGGGCTGTCACGGGCGAAACTTAACAACTAAGCAAATTCTTCGGTGGGTCTAAAATGATGCTGTGGGAGGCGGCATGCCGGGGGCGGATTCACACGTCAACCGCGCGCTCATAGGCAAAAACGTCGCGGGTTGTCAGACTCTCAACCGCATGAATACATCATCCATACAAAGTATGTCCAAAGGCAGCCGGTTGCTGGCGGGCGGAAACGTGCGCCGCCGGCGTGCCGTGGCGCTCATCACCGTGCTGAGCGTGCTGGCACTGAGCATGGTGCTGCTGACCGCGCTGCTGAGCGCGACACGGGTCGAATACAACTCCACGGCCGCCCAGGTCGAAGGCGCGAAAGCGCGTCTGCATGCCGATTCGGCGGTCAACCTGGCGATCAGCCAGATCCAGCGTGTGGCGCACCAGGATGACAAGACCACGGGCCGCGAGATCTGGACCTCCCAGCCGGGCATGGTGCGCCAGTACAAGGAGGATGGCACCCTGCTGCGCGGCGCAAAGCTCTACTCCGACAGCAAGATGGTGGCGACGACCGAGGCCGAGATCGCCGCCGACGTGCCGCCGACGGACTGGGACAAGCGTCCGGCGCAGTATGTGGACATGAACGAGCCGGTCATGCGCCCGAACGTGGACGATCCGGGCGGCAAGCCGCGCATCTTCTTCCCGATCCTTGATCCGCGGGCCTACTCCACCGATGCGGGCCATTCCGTGGAAGGTTTCACCTACACCACGTATGCGAACGGACTCTCCGGCCAGTCGCTGAACGGCGTGGTGGCGCCCACGGGCGGAGATGGCAGCACGCAACGGCTGCCGATGCCGGTGGAGTGGCTTTACATGCTGAAGGACGGCACGCTGGGATACATCGACAACACCGGCAAATTCATCGGCGCCGGCAATGTGGAGGCGACCCGCGCGAATCCGATCATCTCCCGCATCGCCTTCTGGACGGATGATGAAAGCACGAAGATCAACATCAACACCGCCGGTGAAGGCACGCCGTGGGACACGCCGCGCCTGTTTCATGATCGCGATGGCGACTGGGCCCGCTACCAGCCGATGGCGTATGAGTACCAGCGGTATCCCGGGCATCCGGCCACGGTCTGCATGAGCGCGGTGCTGTTTCCCGGCCAGAACATGAATCCGCCGTCGTCGGATGACACAGCCTTCCAGCGTGCGCTGACCTACAAGGAGGCGATTTACGACCTGATGCCGAAGCTGCTGCCCGGCGGGTCGAAGGCAGGCTCCGTGCTGGTTCCTGTGGACCGCAATTTCAGCCCGACGGACTTCAAGGAGGTGCAGAAGGCCCTGGGCGAGCGGCTTTTCCCCAGCGTGGATGAGTTTCTCCTGCGGGCCAACGGCCAGGCGGGCAAGGGACGTGATGAGATCGACCTCGGCATCGGCAAGATGTGGTCCGGGCTGGAGAATCACGAGGTGATCGAGCGTCTGCGCCCCTTCCTCACGCCGCGCAGCCGTGCGCCGGAGACGAATCCCTTCGGACTGCCGAAGATCAGCATGTGGCCGATCCACCGCACGACGACGGAGCAGTTCCGCTCCGTGTATGACCGCACGATCGCCTACAGCGCGCGTCTGGCGGGCAAGGATTACTTCTTCACGCGGCAGGACAGCACCAGCCAGACCGAGCTTTCCGGGATCGCCCGCAACAAGCAGCTCTTTGACTACCTCATGGCGCTCACAGACCAGCCGATTCCCGGTTTCGGTGCGCAGAGCGCCACGTTTGCCCGGAAATACGGCGACAATCGCCAGCAGATCCTCGTGGAGATGTTTGACTACATCCGCAGCACGAATCTCTACGACGACAACATCGCGGAAAAGAACGTGGGGCTTGATCCCTCGATCACAGGCCTGCCCACCTCCCGCACGAACGCCTACACCGCCGGCATGGCGGCAAAGACCTTCACGCCGATGCGCAACTCCACCGGTGGCAGCTTCCCCGGCCACGGACAGGTGACGCCCACGGTGCTGCCGAAGGGCAAGGACGAGGTCTATCGCGGCATGGGCCGCTTCCTGACGATCAGCGAAGTCGGTCTGCACTTCATCGCCTGTGCGCAGGGCACCACTCAAGCAGGCGGCGCATCGGCGCCGAAGATCGATCCCAAAGGCCCGGCGCCGAATGGATACAAGCCGCCGAAGTGGAATGGCGGCCTGTGGGGCAACAGCAGCAACTGGTACTCGAACTTTCCGCCGCTCAGCCCGACCAACCAGGACCCCGCCAAGGGATTCTACAAGAGCCGCTACCCGGCCTCGCACCAGCTCGAAGGGCAGCCGGGCGACAGTCCGAATCATCCGGGCTACAATCCGATGAACTGGAACTGGACGCTGGAAAAGGACACGCCGCTGAACAATGGCGTGAAGCGTGTGCAGGCGACCTTCCTGCTGGAGTGGTTCACACCGTCCACCGGTTGGACCTTGATCAATCCGAACATCGCCATCGAGGTGGATGCCAGCTCGCTGACCATCAGCGGCAAGAAGATGTTCCCCGTCAATGGCGGCAAGACGCTCATCCGTCCCTTCAAGCACATGAGCAGCGCCAACGGCGTGTATCAGCGTGGCGGCACGATCTCCTACCGCGCCTTCCTTCAGGAGCGCAAGCTTCCGGCCGTGGCCAAGGGCGTGAACGGCTACACCGCTGGCAGCATCCTTTACGCGGACACGCGCATTCCGGGGAATGACAGCACGCATTATGACACCTACGCCAGCCGGTCGGATGCGTTGAAAGGGTGCAACCAGTACAATCTCGTCAGCGATTTCATCGATCTGGCGGATGGCGGGCAGATCGCCTTCTCCGGAGGCAATGTCACGGTGAAGATCATGACCAATGACAGCACACCGAAGCTGCTGCAGACCTTCAATTTCCGCTTCCCGCCGTCCCAGTTCCCCGCGCCGTTGCTGGCGCAGAAGAACGAGGACACGACCTGGGGACAAAACGCCGACGGCTCGTGGTGGGTGCGCCAGCCGGTGCCTGCGCCGTACTGGTGGTCCTTCCACTCCGATGGAGCGCTGGGTCGTGACAAGGATGGCCGCATCACCACAACGGCGGCAGATCCTGCCACCCGCATGGGCGGCCGCTTCCGCTACATCGGCAATGAAATTGGCAATTACGGCGACGTGCCTTTCGGCGGCACCTATTACCGCGGGAATCTGGTGGTGCCGGATGACACGCTGCAATCCCTGGTGCTGCGACATGGCGATCCACGTCTCACCATGGGCCAGTACATCGTGCCCAACACCGAGTTCGAGCAGCACCGGCTCTACGGCAAGCAGCGCATGGCTCACAACATCGTCCTGCGGCATTGGAGCGAAGGCCCCGGTCTGGATCGTGGCGAGGACAAAAAAGGCTGGCGTCTGGTGAAGGACGCCGCCTACGCCGCCTCCTTCCTCCCCGACCATCCGTATTCGGCCGCCACAGGAGCCGGATTGCAGAAGTATGGCGACTTTGACCGTGGTGTCTCGAACCAGACCGACGGTGCCTACATCAACAAACCGGATGAGGGCAACACCTACAGCAAGTACAACACCAACACAGGTGAGCAGCTCGTGCCCTACTTCACCGATCCGTGGGTGGCCTGGGTCGGCAGCTCCACCTATTTCTCGCCGAACCGGCAGGTGGCCTCGCCGGGCATGTTTGGATCGCTGCCGACGGGTGTGCATCAATCTGGCAACACGGGTGGCATGAAGCGCGAGCCGTGGCGCACGCTGTTGTTCCGCCCGCAGAGCTGGAGCACCAAGCAGGGACAGCAGTTCCACATCGGCGCACCGAAGGCATTGAAGGGCTTTGGCAACGGCACCGCCGGGCTGCCGATCCAGGGCATCGATCCGCCCGACCATCTCTTCATGGACTTCTTCTGGATGCCCGTGGTGGAGCCCTATGTGATCAGCGAGCCCGGCTCCACCGCAGGCAAGATCAACATGAACTACCAGATGGCGCCATTCCGCCACATCCGACGCGCCACGGGTCTCGCCGCCGTGATGAAGAGCGAGTACCTCACTGCCGTGGCTCATTCCGACGCGCCGGTTTACCTGACCCGCCCGCCCAAACCGCCGACGAACCAGAGCCAGACCTGGTTCTGGAAGGATGACGAGAGCGCATCAGGCAAAAAATACTGGCACCGCCAGATCGACATCGATGCCACGCTCAAGATCTTCGATGAGCGCTTCCGTTCCGGCTTCGCCTTCATCTCTCCGGCACAGATCTGCGAGATGTACCTGCTGCCGAAGCGCATGAGCGGCTCCGACACGCTGGTTCCCAACTCCTGGCCCGACCGCATCAGCGATCTGCTGAAGGCGAACAACGCGAGCAGCATCCTCCGCTTCTGGGAGAACCACGCCGTGACGGCGGACAACCTGAAAGAGCGCCCCTACACGAACATGTATCCGCGTCTCACCACGCGCTCCAACACCTACCAGGTGCACATGCGCGTGCAGGCGATCAAAAAGGCACGCTCGACCGATCCGGCGACGTTTGTGCCCGGCTCCGACTCGGTCACCTCCGAGTATCGCGGCTCCGCCGTCATCGAACGCTACCTCGATCTGAACGATCCGGCCTTCGATACGAAGAAGAACCTCGACTACGCCAGCGGAAACCCGCTTTCCAAGCAGCCGCTGGATGAACTGCACCGCTTCCGCGTCATCGCCCAGAAACGCTTCGACCCCTGAACCCCAACTCGCCCATCGCATGAAAAACACATCGCATTCAAACTGGCGCACGCAGCGGAAAGCCGTCCCTGTGGCGGGATTCTCGCTCGTGGAGGTCACCATCGCCGTCGCCATCGCCGCCATGGGGTTCATCACCCTGCTGGGCCTGCTGCCGCAGGGCATCACCATGGCCCGGAACTCGGCGGAGATGTCCGTGGGCTCGAAGATCATCCAGAAACTCAGCGGGGAGATGCAATCCATGTCCTGGGACCGGGTGACCTGGCAAGGCTACAGCCCGCTGCGTTACTTCACCTCGGAAGGCATGGAGATCTCCGCCTCCGGTGCCACGGGAGAGGAGGATCTCGCCTCCTCGCTGACTTACGTGGCCTCGATCTACATCCCGGACAAGCCGCTGGATGTCGTTCTTCCTGCCGGCAGCTCCAGCAGCTCGTCCGCAGCTTCGGAGAACTACCTGCGGCGCGTGAAAATCTGCGTCGCCACCTCCGCCGATCCCGCCTTCGATTTCTCCTCCGCCTCACCCCTTCGCGTGACTTCCGCCTACGCGCTCGTGGCCCAGATGGGCCAGTGAGCCCCTGCTCGAACCTCAACCTCCATCGAACTTATGAAACGTCAGGTCTTCCCCAAGCCCCACGCCTTCACGCTGGTGGAGGTGTCCCTGTCCATGGTCATCCTCTCGGTCATCCTGCTGGTCTCCGTGCAGGTGCTCAACCAGACGCAACGCACGTGGAAACGCGGCGTGGCACGCGTGGAGCAGTTTCGCGAGGCCCGCATGGCGTTTGAGAGCATCACGCAGGATCTGCGGCAGGCCATTCTGAACACCTACCACGCCTATCAATACAACACGGGTGACACTCCCACGGTGCCGGCGTCCAAAACCCAGGCGCCGACCAGGTACATCCGGCAGTCCGAGCTGCAGTTCATCACCGGACCGGCCACGACGCTGCTCGGCAGCGGCCAGTCCTCGAATCTCGTGACGCACTCCATGTTTTTCCAGGCCCGCCTCGGCCTGAGTGACCGCGAGGGCTATGACGGCCTCAGCCGTCTCCTTTGCGGCCGCGGCTTCTTCATCCTGCACAGCAGTGATGAGGCCTTCCGCCCGCAGCATGTCACCGACATGCGCAGCCGCTTCCGCCTCTGGGAATACCGGCCGCCGGCGGAGCAGAACGCGATCTACATCTCAAAGCCGGGCGAGTGGTTTCAAACGGCGGCCACCGGCGTCATCAGCGACGCGGACAGCATCGACAAGCCGTCCCACAGCCGCCCCATCGCGGAAAACATCATCGCGCTCATCATCTCTCCCGAAGTCACGGCGGATGACGCTGCTTTGAAGAGTACGCAGCCATGGTCGATCGCCCCCAGGTATGCCTATGACTCGACGGAGCTGGCCAACGAGACCACCGACAATCCGCAGGGCACCCAGCACATGCTGCCGCCGCGCGTGCTCGTCACGCTCGTCGCCATCGATGAGAGCTCCGCGCGGAATCTGGCCGACCGCAATCCTGAAGGCATGCCCCAGCTCGTGCCGGAGGGTGCCTTCACCCAGCGGCAGGATTACGCCGCCGACATGGCGTCGCTCGAGGCCGCGCTGAAGGCCCAGCAGCTCAACTACCGCGTCTTTTCCTCCACCATCACACTGCGCAACTCGAAATGGGGTCTTCTCCGATGAAAACAACACCTGCTCACTCACAGTCCGCACAACACAGCTTTACGCGAGGCTTCACTCTGATTGAAATCCTCGTCGTGGTCGTCCTCGTGGGGCTCATCTTCACCTTCGCCACGCCTTACACGCTCTCCGCCATCCAGGCTGCCAGCCTGACATCCGCCGGGGACACGCTCATGCAGAAGCTCTCCCACGCCCAGCAGATGGCCGTCACGGAAAACCGCCCCATCGGAGTGGACTTCTACTTCTATGACAAGGACGGCGTCAAAGGCTGCCACGCCGTGCAGATGATCACCTACGACATGACGACGAACCAGTCAAAGCCGCTGGGCAATCCGAACTACTGGAGCGAAGGGCGCGTCATCCTGGTGGAAGGGGCGTTGACGCCGCTGTTCGCCGGCACCTTCAACGCCACCGACGCCGGCACGGTGACGACGCCGCCATTCGCGGACAAGGAGGCCACCTTCAAACGCATCCTGTTCT
This sequence comes from Prosthecobacter sp., assembly GCF_014879935.1. Taxonomy (GTDB): domain Bacteria; phylum Verrucomicrobiota; class Verrucomicrobiia; order Verrucomicrobiales; family Verrucomicrobiaceae; genus Prosthecobacter. The sequence goes on along the minus strand of NZ_JACSRD010000137.1, from coordinate 3,956 downwards.
ATCCGAACGGCACCACCAGCCTCCGTGTGCCGCTGCGCAACGCGTACATGACCCTGGTCTCCTCGAACAACTACCGCGAGGAACTCGAGGAAGCGCCGCGGAACTACTACACGGTGCAGATCGACCCCGTGACCGGCCGCACACGCAGCTATCGCCCGTGAATCATCACGCGTTCGCCCGCAGCCAGTCAAAGCTGCGCTCCGCCTCGCCTTTCTGGTAGGCGATCTCGGCGTCTTTCTTGCCGGGACCGTCCGGAGCTTTGAAGCTGGGTATCTTTTTGCCACGCTTCGCCATCGCCATCCAGGCCTTAAACATGTCGCTGTCGCGATGTTTGGGGAAAATCTTCCAGATCTCGTCCTTCTGCACCTCGAACGGACGCGCGAAGCCCGAGATGGTCTCGACCTGGAGCGGCACGCCCGGAGCCAGCTCGGCAAAACGTTTGGCGTAGGCTTTGAAGTCCACCTGGCCTTCGCCCACCGCCGTCCACTGCACGGACACAGCGCCGTTCTCGTCCTCCCACAGCATGCTGTCACGCACGCTGCTGCACACGGTGACGGGTCCCAGCACTTCGAGGTGCTTCATCGGCTCCTCCAGCGCCCAGACGGCGTTGCCGGGGTCGATGTTCGCGCCCACGTAGCCTTTCCCGGCCGCTTCGATCAGTCCCTTCAGCTCATGCGACTGCATGTCGCCCGCATGGTTCTCGATGGCGATCTTGATGCCCTCCGCCTCGGCACGGGATTGGTTGGCCTTGATCGACTTGATCGTGTTTTCGATGTGTTTGTCGATGCCGCCGTCAGTCGAGCGGTCTTTTTGATTCCCGAGGTAACAACGCGCCACGGGCGAACCGAGCGCCTTTGCGATCTTGATCGTCAGAGCGAGGTGATCCGCTCCCGTGCCGTTCGCAGGCTTCCAGGTGTTCGAGCTTTCGCACACGCTGCCGGTGCCGACATAGACTTTGATGCCGAGCCGGTCCGCCTGATCCTTGAGGCTCTTCAAATAAGCATCTTCAAAGCTTTCCAACACGATCAGCTCCGAGAGAAACACCGTGTCGAGCTTCAACGACGCCGCATAGTCGATGTACTGCGCCGCCTTCCAGCCCGTGCCCCGCACGGCAAAGTGATCCAGCCCGATGGCGAGCTTTCCGCCCTGGATGGCGGCTTGGGAGAAAGACGGAAGAGCGGCGGCAGCGACGGATCGCGCGAGGAAGGAGCGGCGGTTCATGCGCCGCATGCTAGCGGAAGCCGCTGCGGTGTCGATGGGGAATGCTGCCTGCGAAGCTGGATGCATGAGCCTGGCTGGCCTGTGGTTTTTTGCTTGTGGTCGAACTGCCAGATGCCTAAAACAAGGCGTGAATTCTGCTGGCTGTTGTCTGCATGACTGACCGAAACTCTGCACTTCTTGATGCCATCCACCTGCTCCATGAGCACGGTACGGGTCCTTTCCACAACAGGCTGTTCGCAGCGGCCCGGATGCTTTTTTCAGACACTTTGCACTCCCTCGAGCTTTGGCGGAAGGAAGACGGCGGGTATCAAGCCGCGATCGACATTGATTACGGCACCAAGGAGAAGGAGATCATGCAGCAGGTAGGCGTGTTGGTCCCGGTGCAGCACCCTTGCTACCAATACATCGCCGGAGGCGGTTCTGATCCCGTGCGGCTGGCTGACTTTGTGAGTCAGCGCCAGTTCAAAAGCACAGATCTGTATCAGGTCGCCTTTCGTCCTCTTGATGTCATCCACCAGATGTCGATTCCCCTGATCACAGAGACGCATCTTGGTGGGTTGACGCTGAACCGCCAGGGACGGCGGCCATTTGCGGAGGAGGATGTGAGGCTGGCGGCGCAGTTTGCGCGGTTTGTCGTGCAGGCTCATCACACGGAGGAAGTGCTGGCCCGGGCCCTTGAGCAGCGTTCGGTGGTGGAGGCACAGGACCATCTGCCGCTGCGCCGGGCGGGACTCAGCCGTCGCGAGGCGGAGGTGCTGCACTGGATGGCCCAAGGCAAGCGGGACAAGGAAATCGCCATCATCCTTGGCATCAGCCACCGGACAGTCACGCACCACGTCAGCGCCATCTTGGCCAAGCTAGGCGTTGAAAACCGCACCGCCGCTGTCGCCACGTTGACCCACCAATAAAAATGGATGGCGTGCCTGTCGGCAGCAAGCTCACTGCGGCTGCTGAATAGGTAATCCTACCGATAGGCGGAAAGCGAAGAGCAAGACATCTTGTCGTGGTTTCTCTGGAGTTCCGGTTTCCGGAGCTTTGCTTTTCACGGTCGCCGAGCTGCGGGCGCAGACTGGGACTTCGGGGAACCGCTCATGCTTCGTCGTGGTGAGTCATGAATCGTCTTCCTGGCCCGGACTGTATTCTTTTTCATTCAAACCCATTCTGAAACCTCCATGCGCTCATCCTATGTGATCCGCCGCCTTGTCCTTGCTGGCATGCTGGTCGTGCTCGTCACACCCGCCGCCGCCCAGTCCTATCAGTGGTCGGTCTTTGCCGGGCAGGCGGGCAGTCCGGGCAGCACGAACGCCACCGGGACCACCGCGCGGTTTGAGAACCCGCACGGCCTCTCCTTTGATGCCGCCGGGAACCTGTATGTGGCCGAGTGGGGGGCGAACACCATCCGCAAGATCACCCCGGCGGGCGTGGTCAGCACCTTTGCCGGGCTGGCGGGCGCGCAGGGCAGCGCTGATGGCTCCGGCAGCGCCGCACGGTTCAAGCGGCCCCATGACACGGCGGTGGACGCCGCCGGAAACGTCTATGTGGCGGACGCGGAAAACCACACCATCCGCAAGATCACGCCCGCAGGCGTGGTCAGCACCTTTGCCGGGCTGGCGGGCAGCGCGGGCAGCACCAACGGCACCGGAACCGCCGCCCGCTTCAACTACCCCACCAGCGTGGCGACGGACTCCTCCGGGAACGTCTATGTGGGAGATTTCTCCAACCACCTCGTCCGCAAAATCACGCCTGCGGGCGTCGTGACCACCCTGGCCGGGCTGGCGGGCAGTGCGGGTGTCGTCAACGGCACCGGCAGCGCCGCCCGCTTCAACTCGCCCACCGGCATCGCCGTGGATGCCGCCGGGAACCTGTTCCTGGCGGATTACAGCGGCCACACCATCCGCAAGGTCACGCCCGCCGGGGTGGTGACGACTGTGGCGGGGCTGGCGGGCAGCAGCGGCAGTGCGGATGGCGCCGGCAGCAGCGCGCGCTTTTACTCCCCGTCGGAGATCGCCCTGGATGCCGCCGGGAACCTGCATGTGGCGGACATTTACAACCAGACGATCCGCCGCGTGACACCCGCCGGAGTCGTCACCACGACAGGCGGCCTGCCCGGCGTCAGCGGCAGCGCCGTCGGCATCGGCCTGAAGGCCCGATTTGCCCTGCCCAGCGGCATCGCCACCGGGCCTGACGGCCACCTCTACGTGGCCGAGCACAGCAACCACCGCATCAGCCGGGGCATGGACCGCGCGCCGTTGTTTGTGGACAAGGGCGTTGAGGTTTGGGGCTATAGCTACTTGTATTATCCGTGGCCACCGGACGGACTCAACGACGTGACTGCCGTCGCAGCAGGATCGCAGCATTTTGTGGCGCTGAAGGTTGATGGCAATGTTGTGGGCTGGGGAGACAATAGTGAGGGCCAGACCAGCGTGCCCGCCGGACTCAGTGGCGTGACGGCCATTGCTGCGGGTGGGTATCACACTCTAGCGCTTAAGGGCGATGGCACCTTGGTCGCTTGGGGTAACAATCTTAATGGTCAGGCCACGGTGCCAGCCGGACTCAGCGGCGTGGTAGCCGTAGCTGTAGGAGGTAGCCACAGCGTCGCTCTGAAGGCGGATGGTACGGTTGTATCGTGGGGAGCCAACGGGTGGGGACAGACGACGGTACCCACTGGCCTTAGGCAGTGTTTTAAAACCTCTTGAGCGGCTGCATCCAATCGATGACAGCGGCGAAAGCGAGCA
>NZ_JACSRD010000074.1 GCF_014879935.1 Prosthecobacter sp. | reverse complement strand
CTGGTTCAAACCGAGATCGTCGAGCAGCTTGGCGAAGAGTTTGCGGTCTTCGGCGAGTTCGATGCTCTTTGGGCTGGTGCCGATGATGCGGACGCCGTTTTCTTCGAGGCGCTGCTTGATGAGAAAAACATTCCGCTGGGTGTTGGCGTGGCGCATGGGGTCAAATCGGTGCCGCCCCATGCTGGCGAAGCGCTGCGGGCGTGCAAGCCGCAATCGGCAGGCGGTATCACCTTCCCTCCATCTTTCTCCTCCAAAACGTCATGGACTTTTGACGGCATCCTGAACCACCAGCCAGGGCAGTCGCACCTTACGCCTCACTGATCCCGCTTAGTGTGGCAAAGCTGACTTTCTTCATCAGGGCGATGAACTCACGCATGTAGGCGGTGGTGGAAAGCGCGGCGGTGGTGGCGACATACAGGCGGGCGGTCACGCCTTGTTTGCGCACCCGGCGGCCTTCCACATAGCCTTTGTCTAGGTAGGGCTGCACGGCCCACGCGGGCATGGCGCTGATGCCTCGGCGGCTGGCGACGAGCTGCAAAATGGCCACCGTCAACATGGTGGTGCGGCGGGCGGGAAAGACTCCCGCAGGACTCAGCACCTCACGGATGATGTCGATGCGGTCATCTGGGATGGGATAGGTGATGAGCGTCTCAGCGGCAAAGTCAGCGGCGGTGAGATAGGCCTTTCGGGTGAGCGGATGCTTCCGCGCGAGCAGAGCCAGCAGCTCATATCGGAAAAGCGGATCGAAGACGACGTCCTTCCGTGACTGGGCCTTGGAGACGATGACGAGATCGGCCTTGTCCTCGGCTAGCAGACTGACGGGATCGGGATGAAAGCCCGAGACGATGTCCATTTCGACCTCGGGCCAGCCTTCGCGAAAGGCGTCCATGGCGGGCATGAGCCAGTCAAAGCACGAGTGGCACTCCACGGCGATGCGTAGCTGCCCGGCTTTTCCTTCCGCGATGCGCGCCACATCACGCTCACTCTGCCGCAGCAGCTTCACCACTTCATGGGCAGTGACGAGCAGTCGCTCGCCAGCGGGACTGAGGCGGAGTGGATTACTTTTCCGCTCGAACAAGGCGACGCCGAGATGCTGCTCGATGCTTTTCACCTGATGGGAAAGCGCTGGCTGCGAGAGATGCAGGCGGCGTCCGGCCTTGGAGAGGTTTCCAGTCTCGGCGAGGGCGATGAGGGCGTTGAGGTGGCGGATTTCGAGCATGGCCTATCATAAACCATTTCGATGATGATCCACAATACTCTCTGGATTGTGAATGTCTAAATCAGGGATAGTTCATTGGTCGCATGAGCGACCTAAAGAACCACACACAATCAAAACGGTGTGTCGCCTCTCCCCGTCAGATGAACATCCAGACCAGCTATGACATCGTCGCGGACGAATACGTCCGGCGCATCTACGATGAGTTGCAGCACAAGTCGCTGGACCGGCAGCTTCTCGACCGCTTTGCAGCCAGCGTGCGCGATATTGGACGGGCGTGCGACATGGGTTGCGGCCCTGGCCAGATCACTCGCTACCTGCACGAACACGGCGTTCAGGTCTGCGGGATCGATTTGTCTCCAGCCATGGTCGATCGGGCGCTCGCTTTGAATCCAGGCATCGAGTTCCGAACGGGAGACATGATGGCATTGGCCGAACCCGACGGAGCTTGGGCGGGCATCACCGCGTTTTACTCGCTCATTCACATCCCACGCGGTGACATGGTGCGGACGCTTCGCGAGTTGCGGCGAGTGCTCATGCCGGGTGCCTTGTTGCTCCTCAGCTTTCATATTGGCAGTGAGACGATTCATCTCGACGAATGGTGGGAACAAAGGGTGTGCGTGGATTTCCACTTCTTCCAGCCAGCCGAAATGTCGGGTTGGCTAAGGGCAGCAGGCTTCGAGATCGAAGAACTCATCGAGCGGGAACCTTATCCCGAAATCGAGCACCAAAGCCGACGCTGCTACATCTTTGCCAGACAACCAAGTTCCAACGCATAAAACAAGACGCCATGAAACCAACCATCCCCAGCCTCTGCGCCGTCCTCGCCCGGAAGACGACATTCCAAAATCTGCTCAACATCACTTTGAGTGTGTTCGCTGTCGCAGTTGCGTCGGGAGCCGATCAAACTAGGGAGCCAAGCCAGATGGAAAACGAGTTCACCTCGCTCGAAGAGGCTCGTGCGGTCGAAACCAAACTCCACCCCCTTTCCTGTATCTTGGCACGCTCTGTCGTGAGGCTTTCAGGAACGGGTGCAGACAAAGAGCATGATCAGGGCAGCGGAGTGGTCATCGATCCATCGGGCCTCATACTGACGCATGGGCACCACGACCTGCCCAAGGAAGCAACACTCACCGTGAGCTTCCCTAATGGGAACGTTGTGGAAGCTGTGATCGAGAGTGTCTTTTCCGGGAGAGGGCGCGATTTCTCACTGCTTAAGATTAAGCAGCGGGGCCGCTATCCGGCTGTTCAGCTTCGCCGGGAAGGATCTCCTGCGGTTGGAGAGAGGTGCTTCCATTTGGGCTATCCGGGCACATTGCTGGATGTCACAAAAAACTTGCCGCCGCTGCTGCGGCTGGGACGCATTGCCGGATCAGGCCGAACGAGCACCTATGCCAACTGCTCGATCATGTCGGGAGATTCCGGTGGGCCGCTCTTTGATTTCGAAGGTCGGCTCATCGGCATCCTCGATCTAAGCATCGGTCCAGAGTTGCGGCACCCTGGAGTCTGGGCCGACATCGCTCGAATCCTGGATGGCACGACATTTCTGAGTGAAGCTGATAGTGACGAGGCGGTGCGCCTCGGGTTCACCAATGGCAAGCGAAAGGGTGTGGACACGCAGCGGCACATAGCCAGCAACCTTTGGCCGGAACTTCTCGCTTCCGCGCGCCGGGCAACCGTCGAGGTGCTGATCGATGGTGAACTCGCCGTATTGGGAACCATCATCGATCCGAACGGACTTGTGTTGACCAAGCGATCCGAGATCATGACTCACAGCGGTGGCGTGCTGGGGAAGTTGACCTGCCGGTTGTTCGATGGGCGGGAAGCGCTGGCGAGTTCGGTCTTTGATTCACAAGCAGACGACGTGGCGGTGCTGCAATTGCCCATTCGCGGACTGACTTCAGCCCCCTGGCGCCCACAAACGCAGTTTCTCCGTGGAAAGATTGTCGTCGTCCCAATTCCTGGAAAAGAAGCCTGCGAAACCGGCGCGATCAGCGCTGACTGGATGGTCAAAATTGAATCGCTTCCTGGGGAAGTAGAGTTACCCGTCGAAATGCGGGCACAAGGCGTGACCCTTACCGATGCGGTTCGTGATCTCGACAACGACTTCACCAAACTGATTCGAGGAACGCTCAAAGCGGGAGACGTGATCACCCATGTGGACGAAGAAGCGACCCCCGATCTGGCTGCATACGAAAAGCAGACACGAAGCGGTTCCTTTGTGGTGGGTGAATTCCTGCGATTAACCGTCCTGCGTGATAGCGTCTCAACTCAGGTTTCCGTGCCCATTGACAGTCGCGTCACAGAACGTAGCTACGTCGATCACAGCCTTCGCCTGACCGGTTTCCCTTCGGTCATTATTCACGACACCATTGTCGGACGCCGTCAGTGTGGCGGTCCCATGGTTGATCTGGACGGGACCGTTGTCGGAGTGAATATCGCGCGATTCGGACGCACTTCGACGTTCGCTATTCCTCCACAGAGAATTCAAAGTTGGGTGCGGGAGATCAACCTCGCCTCAACCAGCCCTGAGGTTCCTTTGAAATACATCCGCGAAGGCTCACAACTTCGCTCCTCAACCAGCCCTGAAGTTCCTTTGAAATACACCCGCGAAGGTTCACAACTTCGCTCGAATTGACTTATGCCCGTGGTCTCCGACCAGCACGAAGCCCACGACTACGCTGAGCGCATCCGCGAGCGTCTGCCGAGGCGATTGCAGGAGCTTCGGGAGGCAGAGAGCCTGAGCATGTATGCGCTGTGGATGAAATGCGGCGTGTCGCGGGATACCATCAGCCGCATCGAAGGCGGTGAAACCATTCCTGGCGTGCATGTGCTGGCACGGCTGGCCTGGGGAGTGGAGAAGACGCTTGAGGGCTTCTTCAGTGGGATCGAGGATGAGTAGCTTCGAGTGGCAGTCGAAGCACTTTGGGAAGGGCTTCAGTTGCCAACCGAAGCTACGGCGGGCGGCGTCCTGAATGTCGGACTAACGGCCCTCGCGGGGACTGTGCTCTTATCTCGGCCATTCCACCCGACGCCCGCGATGACCCCGTTCTCCTGCCCAAATCGCCCCATTTTCCTTCCAGGGACCGCTTTCCGGCCCGGAATGACGCTTTTCCCAGGGAAAACAGCCGCCCCATTTCGCCCGGGGTGCTCCATGAGCGCCTCGGGGTGGCTACTCCGCCGTCCGGGGTGGCCCATGAGCGGCGCGGGGTGCTCCATCTCCGGCGCGGGGTGGCCCATCCGCCGTTCGGGGCGGCTCCCCATTTCCCGGAAGGAACACCCCGGCGCATTCATGGAAGACCCCGCCGCAAGCATGGCGCACCCCGGCTACGCCATTGAGCACCCCGTCGAGGCGATTGGGCACCCCGAGCCGGGCATCACCCAACCCCAAACCACCACGCCATGAACTGGGACACCGGCACCTGGGACAGCGGCCAATGGGATCAGCCAACGCCCTCCGAATACTTTCAACCTCCCAAACCTAAATCCAAAATGAAACGCACCAACTACTACCCCAGCCGCATCGGCGACCAAGTGAACTGGCTCGACAACTACGCCGTGAAACTCCCCATCCACGGCCCCACGCTCGGCGTCATCGCTGCCGACATCACCGCCAGCGTGAACGACGCAAAGTATGCCAACTATGTGCTCGGCACCTGGCTGAGTGCTGTGCGCAACTTCTCTCCCTCCACCACCGATGCTGTGGATGACGTGCTCACCGGCGCTGGCACCGTGGCGATGGTGCTGCCCACCTTCACCGCGCCCGCCTTGCCCGCCGGTGTCTCCGCTGCCATTCCCGGCACGCTCAACCGCATCTTCGCCCTCATCGCCAAGATGAAGCTCTCCTCCGCTATGACGGAAGCCATCGCCACCGACCTCGGCATCATCGGCTCCGAAGCGACCGAGAAAACGGTGCCGAAATTCATCACTGAGATGCTGCAAGGCAACGGCTGCCAGTGCGTGAAGCTCACCTTCTACAAATACACCCACATGGGAGTGTATATCGAAAGCCGACGCGGCACGGGCGCATGGGAGTTCCTCGCCATCGACACCGAAAGCCCCTATATCGACGAACGCCCGCTGCTTGTCGCTGGAACACCCGAAGTCCGCGAATACCGCATGCGCTTCTGGGACAAAGGCACGCCGAACGGCGACTGGACTGATGTGGTGAAGGTGACGGTATCGCCCTGATGTAGTCCGCACAGTCCTCTGTGCGGTGATCCAACCATTTCAAACCATCCGCACAGAGGACTGTGCGGACCACTTTCAAAAACATGCCCTTCGACCCAACAAAGCCCGCGAACAACTCACCGAACTCGTCAGCAGAGATGCGCAGCCAGCTCACCAGCCTCAAAGCATTGATTGATGCCATCCTCACCATCACGGCCGCGCAAGTGGATGGCGTGAACACACTACCACCCGGCAATGCGGCTAACGTGAGCCTGAGTGTGGTCGGCAACACGCTACACTTCACCTTCGACATCCCGCAGGGCGAAGTCGGACCGACGGGTGAAGTGACCACCAATGACATGAACAATGCGATTTCGAATGCCATCAGCGGCACGAGCAACAATACCAATGGCGTGAGCACGCTGGGGCAGAGCGCGGATTTCAATTACAACCAGAGCCAGATGCAGGATGTGCTCAACAAGCTGGACGAGTTCATCAACGCAGCGCGGAGGTGAACGTCATTGATGATACTCCTGCAAAGCCCTCACCTGCACCTCGCTGCCTTGCAGTGACTTGATCGCCTTGAGCGCGGCGTCAGCACCACGCAGCGTGGTCATGATCGGAATCCGATTCTGCATCGTCGCGGTGCGGATCTTCACCTCGTCCTCTCTCGTGTTTTTGCCGCTGGGGGTGTTGATGACCATCGCCATGTCCTTGTTTTTCATGAGGTCGATGACGTTGGGGCGCTGGCCGCTGGCGAGTTTGGGGAGGATGTTGACCGGGATGCCGGCGTCGGTGATGACCTGGCCGGTGCCGGGGGTGGCGTAGAGGGTGAAGCCGAGGTCGGCGTAGCCTTTGGCGATTCTCGCGACGTTTTGCTTGTCGGCTTCCTTCACGCTGATGAAGACGTTGCCCTTCGTGGGCAGGGTGCCGCCGGCGGCCATCTGGCTCTTCGCGAAGGCGAGGCCGAGGTCGGGGTCGATGCCCATGACTTC
>NZ_JACSRD010000058.1 GCF_014879935.1 Prosthecobacter sp. | reverse complement strand
ACGCGGGTCATGGCTCAACGCGATCACCCGCATCCTCTCCCGGCCTTCAAAGGCCGGGCAACGAGACGGATGCCGCTCTGCGGCAGAGGTTTTCAAACACGTCCTAACGTCGCTTTCAGTGTTCACGTTTTCGGTGAAAGGTCACGACCTCCCAACTCTCCTGCTCCATGTCCGACTCCCGCTCACCTCGACGACGTCTCTCCGGTTTGAAGCCGGACGCGTTGATGGCGCAGGGATTGAGCGCGGCGGAAAGTGTGATTGAGGTCGCGGGCATCGAGATTGAGACGCCGCTCGGACGCGGTGGCATGGGCGCGGTGTATCTGGGACGACAGCTCAGCCTGGATCGTGAAGTGGCGGTGAAGGTGCTGGCGGGAGAGCTGGCGGACGATCCGCAGTTCCTCGAACGGCTGGAGCGCGAGGCACGCGTCATGGCGCGGCTGCGGCATCCGAACATCGTCGCGGTGCATGATTTTCAGCGCACGGAGGATGGCGCGGCGATTGTGATGGAGTTCGTGGAAGGTGGCAGCCTGCGTGAAAAGCTCCAGCAGCATCCCAACGGCCTGCCGGTGGCCGAGGCGCTGCGGATTCTGCGCCAAATCGCGGCCGGATTGGAGGCCGCGCATGCCAGCGGGGTGATCCATCGCGACATGAAGCCGGAAAATGTGCTGCTCGATGCCGCAGGCACCGCGCGCGTGACGGATTTCGGCCTCGCGCTGCCGCTGCATGAAGGCAGCACACGTCTGACGCTCAGCGGCACCGCCGTGGGCACGGTGGATTACATGGCGCCGGAGCAGTTTCGCGGCGCGGAGGCGGATGCGCGGCTGGATGTCTTCGCGCTCGGAGTGATGGCGTATGAACTGCTCACGGGCAGGACGCCGCGCGGCAGTTTTGATCCGCCGCATCGTGTGCGGAAGGAGATTTCCGCGCAGCTCGGCGCTGCGGTGATGCGTGCGCTGCGTCCTGAGCCGACGGAGCGTTTTGCGAGCATCGCTGACTTCATGAATGCGCTGCACGAGCCTGCGCGACGCCGTGTCTGGCCCTGGTTGCTGACTTTGGTGAGCGTGCTGGCCGGTGTGCCGGCCTTGATGAGCTGGACGGCGTCAACCGAAGTGGCTGGAGAGTGGCGTGATGCAGCGGCCGGCACGCGCATCTGGGAGGACGTGCTGCGCGGCGACTGGCGGAATGAAAACGGCGTGCTGACCTCCGGCGCGGACATTTGCGTCGTGAAACTGGAGGACGAGCTGCCGGAGTCCTATGATGTGCGCATGCGCCTCACACGGCTGGAGGGGGAGTATTCGACCGCGCTGTTCTTCCGCAGCGGCGGACGCATGGCCACGGCGGAGCTCGACGCGTGGGATGAAGGCCTCGCCGGCGTGCAGATGATCAACGGCCAGGACCTCACCTCCGGCTACGGCTTCCGTTTTCCGCTGGTGAATGGGGAGCCGCATGAGCTGCTCGTCGAAGTGCGGCCTGACGAGGTGCGCGTGAGCGTGGATGGCGAATTCAAAAAGACCTTCGTGACCAAGGGCCTGCCGCTCGGCATCACGCCCGCCTGGGAACTCGGCCCCACACCGCGGCCGATGGCCCTGGCGCTCGGCAGCTACCAGAGTCCCACGCGTTTTGAATCGGTGGAATGGCGGCCGGTGGAGGCGAAGACGGAGTGATTTCGTCATCTTCCCGCAAGGTTCCGTGCTTTAATCACCGCCATGCGCCTGCTGATCGTCGAGGACGAGCCTGATCTGCTCCGCGCGCTCGCCCGGGCGCTGCGGGAGGACGGCTATGCAGTCGATACGGCGGAGGACGGCGAGGACGGGCGCTTCAAGGCGCTGGAGTGTGATTACGACGCCATTGTGCTCGATTGGATGCTGCCGGTGATAAACGGGCTGGAGGTGCTGAAGGCGCTGCGGGCGAAAAAGCAGACGCCGGTGCTCATGCTGACCGCGAGGACCGCGGTGAACCATCGCATCGAAGGCCTGAACACGGGTGCGGATGACTACCTGGCCAAGCCTTTCGACATCAACGAACTCCGCGCCCGCCTGCGGGCGCTGATCCGCCGCAGCGGCGGCCAGGCGCGGGATCAAATCGTGATCGGAGGGGTGAACGTGGACACATGGAGCAAGTCCGTGACGCTTTCAGGTGAGCCGGTGGTGCTGACCGCCCGTGAGTATGCCCTGGTCGAATACCTCGCGCTTCGCCGTGGCAAGATGGTGAGCCGCACGGAGCTCTACGAGCATCTGTTTGATGAGAACGAGGACTCGCTCTCGAACCTGCTCGACGTGCGCGTGTCACTCGTGCGCAAGAAGCTGGGCGCGGAGTTCATCCAAACCCGGCGAGGGCAAGGTTACTGCATCCCTTGAGCCAATGACGAATGACGAAGGCAAAATGACGAATGAGGAGCCGGTGCGCCGGCAGTCCGGCCATTCGTCATTCACCATTCGTCATTCGTCATTGCGCATGCGCATCCTGCTCTGGCACGGGCTTCTCCTCGCGTGCGTGCTGGCGGCGTTCGGGATCACGGCGCACCGGCTGCATTGGAATGGCGAGCTCGTGAGGCTGGATCGTGCGCTGGATGAGCCGCTCTCGGCCCTGCACCGGTCAATGCATTTTCAGAACGCCCGCGAAGGGAATCCACCGGGGCCGCGCTCGACGCCGCCGCAGGAGTATGCACTGCCGGCGGAGCTGGCAGAGTCGTTCGAGACGCGCGGGATCGAGTTCAGCGTGTGGAGCCGCACGGGGCGGCTGCTGGCGCATTCGGCGGAGATGCCGGAGGCCATGGCGAGGCCGCCTGTGGAGGGCGCGGTGCCGTTTGTGATTCAGCGCCGCAGCCGTGAGCACAGGCGGGAGGCTTTCCTGACCACCCCGCCGGGCGAGTGCTTCCTGGCCGCGGTGTCGATGGTCAATGAGCAGCAGGCAGCAGCGCGGCTCGGGTGGTGGCTGCTGGCCCTGGGCGCTGCTGTCCTGGGCGCCGGGCTGCTGGTGGACGCGTGGATCTTGCGACGAGCGATCCAGCCGGTGGAGGAGATCATCGGCGCGGCGGAACGCATCAGCCGTGGCAAGCTGAGCACCCGCATCGAGACGCGGGCGGACAGCGCCGAGCTGGCGCGGCTGACCAAGGTGCTCAATGAGACCTTCGCCAGCCTCGACCGCGCCTTCACACAGCAGGCCAGATTCAGCGCGGACGTGGCGCATGAGCTGCGCACGCCGGTGAGCGTGCTGATCGCCGAGGCACAGGGTGCTCTGGAACGCGAACGCGGCGGCGCGGAGTATCGCGAGACGATTTCGACCACGCTGCGCTCCGCACGCCGCATGAGCGGCCTGATCGAATCCCTGCTCGAGCTCGCGCAGATCGAGTCAGGGGGCGATTTGACCCGATCCAGGTGCGATCTGGCGGTTCTGGCCTCCGAAGCACTCGAAAGCCTGCGCGGCATGGCGGCGACGCATCAAGTGACTTTCGAGATGAAGCTCGAAAAATCGCCATGTGAGGCGAATGCGGCCCAGATCACGCAGATCATCGCCAATCTGCTCATCAATGCCATCCAGCACAATGAACGCGCCGGTCATGCGCGGATCGAAACCGGCCAGGAGGATGGCAGAGCTTTTCTGCGCATCGAAAACAGCGGCCCCGGCATCCCGGCGGCGGATCTTCCGCACGTGTTTGAGCGCTTCTACCGCGCCGACACGTCACGCAGCCGCAGGACAGGCGGCGTGGGCCTCGGACTAGCGATCTGCAAAGCCATTGCGGACACGCACGGAGCCACCCTTTCAGTGGAAAGCGGCGGCGGGCTGACGTGCTTCAAGCTCACGATGGGGAGCTGAGTCCCCTTCAAGGCCGTGCGGCCAGCCAGCCAGCCTTCAACTGCCGCGCGAGCTGCCTCACCTGCTCCGCGTGCGCGGGATCGGCGGCGAGATTCTTCGACTCGCTGTCATCGTAGAGCTCGATGCCAGCGGGCTTTCCTTTGAGATCATGCCACTCGGTGTAGCGCCAGTCCGGCGTGCGGATGCTGCGGCCCATGAAGGGTGGCTTTCCAGTGCGCAGATACTGGCTGAAGACGGCTTTTTTCCATTCGCGGTCCGGCTTGTCGAGCAAGGGGGCAAAACTGGTGCCTTCGAGGTGCTGGGGAAGAGGCAAGGCGCAAAGCTGGGCAAGCGTGGGATAGAGATCGACCAGCTCGACAAGTGCCTGGGTGCGTTTTCCGGCGGTTTTCATGCCTGGAACGCTCACGAGCAGCGGAGTGCGGGTGCCGAATTCGAAGTTGGTCATCTTGGTCCACACGCCGTTCTCGCCGAGGTGGTAACCGTGATCTCCCCAGAGCACGACGAGCGTGTTTTCGCGCAAACCGAGCCGTTCCAGCTCCGCGAGCACTTTCCCGAGCTGAGCGTCCATGAAACTGACGCAGGCGCGATAGCCACGGATGAGATGGGGAGCCATGGCGGCTGGAATGGCACCGTTCGGTGGCACGGTGCCGTAGCTGCGCAGCTCGTAGTTGTTGTGGAACGCCGGCTCGGGCGCGTTTTCGGGGAGCGAGGCGTTCGCGGGCAGATGAATCGACTCAGCCGGATACAGGTCCCAATACTTCTGCGGGCAGGTGAAGGGCAGATGCGGCTTCACAAAACCCACTGCGAGGAAAAACGGCTTCGCGTCGCCTTTGAGCCGCTGGAGCGTTTCGACGGCTTTCGCGGCGGTTTGACCATCGGGATAGACCTCGTCCGTCTCGTCGGCGGCCTCGAAAGGCGCGGCACGCAGTTGCTTCGGTTGCTTGTTCTTGGGCAGAGCCTTGAGCTGCTTCACGAAGTCGAGCGATTCCTTGGTGAACCAGTGCTTGTAAGGCTCACCGTGATACCACGCGGGCTCGCTCCATGATTGTGGATCATCGCCAGGCTCGCGCTCGCTGTGATGGAAGATTTTGCCGAGCGAGAGTGTGGTGTAGCCATGGTTTTTGAAATGCTGCGGCAGCGTCACCACATCCGGCAACTGGCCGCGCAGGAAGTGCTGGTTGTCAAAAATGCCCGTCGTGTCCGGCCGGCAGCCACTCAGCAGGCTGTTGCGCGAAGGATTGCACACGGCGACCTGGCAATAGGCACGCTCAAACAACACACCGCTCGCCGCGAGTTTGTCGATGTTTGGCGATTGAATGTGTTTTGCGCCGTAGCAGCCGAGTTCAGGCCGGAGGTCGTCCACGGCGATGAAGAGGACGTTGAGCGGTTGAGCTGCGAAGGCGCTGCCAGCGAGCAGGGCGAGGAGTGATCGAAGTACCATGACGGGTGGAGTCAGTATGTTGGAGTCTAGGCTTTAGCCGACGGTTTGAGAGGTTTCGATAGGTCAGAGAGTCGGCTAAAGCCTGGACTCCAACATCACTTCTTCGCGGCCGCCTCACGGAGGCGCTGGACTTTGGATTTATAGCCAGCGGAGAGATTGGTTTGGGTGGAGCGGAGATGTGTGAGCAGCTTTTCGCGCATGCGATTCAATGTGTCGCGATGCTCGGACAGCTCGGAGAGGTCGTTTTGCTCCAATGGATCTGTCTCGAGATCAAAAAGGAACTCGCGCTCCTCATCGGCCCAGTATTTGAAGCGCTCGTCACGCGCCATCATGCGCAGCGGCGCCTTGTCGCCGATCTCGCTGATGGCGATGGGGCGGATGCGGTCTTTTCGACCGGTGGCGATGGGAAGCAGCGATTTTGCAAAGCGCCCGGGCGTCACCTCGCCGCCGATGGCCTCCACGAGGGTGGGATACACGTCCATCATCTGCACCGGGGCCTTGCTGCGGCCCGTTTTGACCTGACCGGGCCAGCGCAGCACCAGCGGCACGCGTGCCGACTCCTCGTAAAACCGGCCCTTCGTGAGATAACCATGCGCGCCCATCATCTCGCCATGATCGGACGTGATCGCGACCAACGCGCCGTCCCAGGTGCCGCGAGCCTTCAGCGCCTCGACGAGCTTCGCGACGCAATCATCCACCAGCGCCAGTTTGCCGAGGTAGTTCGCCAGCATGCGCTTCGTCTTCGCGTGGTCCATCGCACGCCCTTCGCGCAGATACCGCTCCGGCACGCTCGCAGGCAGCGTGAGCTTCTCAGGATCAAACATCGCCGCGTAATCGCCCGGCGCATCCAGCGGTGGATGCGGCGAGTGCAGGCTGACGACGAGGCACAGCGGCTTGTCCTTCGGCTGTTTGGCAATCCAATCGACCGCGAGGCCCGTGGTGAACACGTCATGGTAGTCCTCCGGCTTCACCACGCTCGCCCGCGGCTCGAATTCGCCGCTGATGTAGCGGCCGTGCAGGTCATCGGCCACCGCCTGGAGCAAGCCACGCTGTTGCAGATGCTCCTTGTAAGGATCACGCCCCTTCACGGAGTCCGGTGGCCCGGAGATGTCCGCCACATGATCGAGGCCGAGCGCTTTGAAGAAGGTACCGCTGTTTTTGAAGCGCTCCTGCCACGCCGGGCCGGCGCTCCAGTGTGTCTTGCCGATCTGCGCCGTGGTGAAGCCCGCGCGTTGGATGTCGAGAAACATCGGCGCGTCCTCCGGTGCCGGATAGTAGCGCGCGCCGTTGCCCCAGAGTCCGTGACCGCCGTTGTGCGGATACAGCCCCGTCAGCAGCGACACCCGCGATGGCATGCACACGGGCGACGTGGCATAACACGCATCAAACACCATCCCCTCCGCCGCGATGCGGTCCATGTGCGGCGTGCGCACCTCCTTGTTGTCCCACCCGGTATAGCGCGGGCTCCACTGATCCGCGATGACCACGAGCACATCCGGCTTGCCCGCAGCCGCGAAGAGCGAAGGGCTAAGGGCAAGGAGCAGGAAGACGAGCGCGTGTCGCATGGGCGCTGTGAACGTAGGGCGTGCGGAATTGTGTCGTGGATTCGACCTTACTCCGTCGAGAACGGTGAGGCAGGAATGCCCGCGCCATTCACGAGATTGCCCTTCGGATTTCCGGCAAAGGCGTAGTGCACGGTTTTGGGGGTGGGGATTGTGTCACTCCAGACGATCACCTTGCCATTTTCGACCTTAGCGCTGGCCCAAACGAACTTTCCATCGGCTCCGGCAATGGCGAAGCCTTCGAGATCCCCCGACCTGGCTTTCAAACCGTCGGCGAAGTCGAAAGAGAGCACCATCTTGCCATTCTCGACCTGGGCGGACTTGAAAAGCGGCCCGGTCGGCAGCGCGATGGCTTTTTGATACACATCATGCAGAACCACGGTGGAGAGGCGCTTTGCGTAGTCGATTTTGTTCGTGGGATGGCCGTTGAGTTCGCCCTTCAGGTCCATGGTGATCGCCATGCTGGTGTGCGGGACGCTCAGCACGCGGCGCTGGCCATCGCGCACGGCCACACCCCAGCCCTTGGGCTCCGAGGGCAGCTTTTGCACGCCTTTGACCGCCGGAAGCTGCACATAGGCGAAATGCAGCTCGTCGCCCCAGCGTGCACGCCAGTCAGCGATGAGCGTCTTCATCTGCGCACCATACAAGGTGGTGAAGGGGCCCGCCGCGTTGCGCTCGCCCTGATACCAGATGACGCCGCGCATCGTGTAAGGCACGAGCGGGGCGATCATGCCGGCGAACAAACCGCCAGGCCTCATCACCTGGAGGTTCTTGAAGGGCAGCGGGGCTTTCGGCGCTGGTTTCTTGGCATTGATCGCGGCGGAGCGCTCCTTCAGCCAGGCGGCCTTGGCTGCGAGGAATTTCTGCTGCTGCTCTGCGGGCACGAATCCATCGAGCCGCTTCGCCCAGTCATCGAGCAGCGGTTTGAAGTCCGGCACACTTTGCTGCGCCGAAAGGCTCGTCCACGCCTCGATCGGCGTTCCACCGACGGCGGAGGTCAAAATGCCCACGGGCTGCCTGAGTTCGGTCAGCAAATCGCGCGCGAAGAAATACCCCATCGCTGAAAACTCCGCCACGGTCTCCGGCGAGCACACGCGCCACCTGCCAGGCCGGTCCAGTGCGGCCGCATCAGCAGGCACGGGCAGTTCGTAGATCGCAAACGGCTCATCGTGCACGAAGACGCGGATCTCGGGGTGTTTTGCCGCCGCGACGACTTCATCCGCGTTGTCCACCTTGCCATGAAGTTCGCCGTTGATCTGCATCGCCATGTTTGACTGGCCGGAGGCGAGCCAAACCTCGCCCACGAGCACGTCGCGGATGATCTTGTCGTTGATGCGCAGATCCTGCGATTCCGCGCTGGGAGCCAGTGGATCGAGTGTCAGGCTCCATTGGCCGGTTGCATCGGCCTTCGTGTTTTTCTTCTGTCCGGCAAATGCCACCACGACCTCATCAACCGCATCCGCCCAGCCCCAGATCGTGACCGGCTTGCCCGCCTGAAGCACCATGTGGTCGGAAATGACCGACGGGAGTCGCAGCCCCTGCTTCGATTTCATTCCGAGGCTCGCAAAGAAGACATCCGTCCGCTTGAGTGTGTCCTCATAGAGGACTTCGTCCTTGAACATGAACGTGTGGATGGCTCCGGGCGGCGCAACGAACTCGATGCGGTTGCCAGCCTTCCGCATGGCTTCGACGAACACACGCGCGCCTTGAACCGGCGTCGTGGTGTCGCCATCGCCATGAAACAGCAGCGTGGGAGGCATGCCGGGCTTCACATGATGCGCCGGCGAGAGCTCCTGCCAGCGCTCGCCGATTTTCGCGTTGCCGTAGCCTTCCAAAGAAGTGTCGATCACCGGGGAGAACAGCACCAGCGCATCGGGACGGCATGAAACCTTCAAATCCTCGTCCGCGTGATCCACGCCATCGAACATCGCAGTCGCGACGGCGAGATGACCTCCAGCGGAGGCCCCGTTCACGATGATTTTCGCGGGATCGATGCCGAGTTCAGCCGCATGAGCGCGGATGTGGCGCAGGGCGGCTCGCGCGTCCTTCACGCACTCAAACACCGTCACGGGCGTGCCCGCCTTGTAGAGCCGGTATTGCACGCTGATGGCCACCATGCCGTTCTTCGCGCAGTGATCGGTGAAGGCATACATCGACTTGGGCGAGCCGCTCGTCCATCCGCCGCCGTGAATGGCGACGAAGCAGGCGCGTTTGTCATCCTTGGCCCAACCGGCGGGCTCGAAGACGTCGAGCATCAACTCACGATCTCCCACCTTCTTGTAAACCACCTGCCGCGTCGGTTTGAGATTCATCGCGAGCTTGGAGGCGTAAACGGGTTCCGATTTGGCGGCGGTGAGCTTGGCGAGTTGCGCCTTCGTCGGCAGCTTCGCGAGCGCATCCTCGCGAATCGTCAGATGCAGCACCTGCTGCCAGCGGTGCGGCATGAAGAGATGCATGATGCCGTCCTCGGTGAAGGCATCGAGGTAGGAGCACTGCGAATTGAAGCCGCTGACCTTGTGAACCGGCGCGACCGCATTCGCGAGCACGAAGCGCGGCTCGCTCCAGGTGTGACCTTCATCGGCGGAGAGCGAGGCCCACACTTCGCTGCGCATTTTCATCAGCTCGGCCTTGTCGCTGAGCTCGCCGTGCCCCGTCGTGGGCACCTTGTTGTGATGGAAGGCCACGAGCGTCTTCCCATCACTCAGCGGGAAGAGCATCGGTGGCGCATCGGGATGCACGAGCGTGCTCGGCGCGGGTTTCGTCCACGTTTTGCCATCGTCTCTGCTCCACGCGGTGAACAGATGCCCCTGCGGTGTGCGTGACATGAAGAGCACGCGTCCACCACCGAGATTCAGCGGCCGGCCTTCGTCCATGCGGTTGAATCCCTCCGCCTGCCAGCCCTCCGGCCGCTCGCCGGGCAGCACGGTCCAGGTCTTGCCTTTGTCCTCGCTGCGCAGCAGATACTGCTGCGTCGTGAAGGGCTTCACCGACCAGTCGGCGAGGTGCGATCCGATGAGCCATGTGCCCGCATTCGTCTCCGTCATGCGCATGACGGACATGCCCATGAAGCCCGGATCATTCACCGGCTCGATGAGATGCACTTCCGACCACGTGTGACCATCGTCGTCCGAAGTACGCCAGCCGATGGGCGCGTTCTCGCGTCTGCCGTCTTCCCAGGTCCACTTGCCCGGCACCGGCTGCGTGCCGAAGCAGTGAATCGTCTTGGTGCCTCTCGGGATCAGCGGAATGAAGCCATGCTGACCATACGGAATATCATAGGCGACGACCGGTTTGCTCCACGTCTTGCCTTTGTCCGACGAACGGCAGGCCATCATGCTGTTGATCTTCTCGCCCTTGCTCTTCGCGTAGTGGTCGCCCTCGGGAAACATGAGCAGGTAGTCGCCCTTCGGCGTGATCGTGGCCCGCGTTTCGAGGATGCGGGTCTGCGTGCGATGCACGACCTGCCCTTTCACCGCATCGACGCTCAGCAAGCCGGTGTTTTTGTCCAAAACGAGGCCCTTGGGTGGTTTCGCAGACGGTATGTCGATGCCGTTCACCGTCACGGCATCCATCAGCGGCAGCGGTTCGAGGGCGCCTGCGGTC
Source organism: Prosthecobacter sp. (assembly GCF_014879935.1). Classification (GTDB taxonomy): domain Bacteria; phylum Verrucomicrobiota; class Verrucomicrobiia; order Verrucomicrobiales; family Verrucomicrobiaceae; genus Prosthecobacter. The sequence goes on along the minus strand of NZ_JACSRD010000058.1, from coordinate 16,967 downwards.
GGGATGGCAAGGAACAGGGCAAAGGCGGCTGGTTTCATGCCCTCAAGACGCAGGGAACGCCGCCAAATTGCCTGGTCAGCGAAGATGACCACGATAGGGGTTGCCGCGCGAAGTTGCGAATCAACGCGGGCTTCGTCGAACTACTTGGAGATCAACTGCACCGCGTCAGCGCCTACAATGCCGTTGGTGTTGTCATTGCGAATCACGATGACCGCCGGATTGGCCGCTTCGAAACTGAATTCGCCCAGTTTGAGAAACAGGCCATCGATCGGCGGTGCCTTCTTTTGGTTCACGGTGATGGTTTCCGTGCCCTTGGCATGCTGGATCGAAACCGGCACGTTGCCCGCACGATTGGGGGCCGACGCATAGGACACGCGGACCTCATAAAGGCCGTCCTTTGGCACCGTCAGCTTGTAGGTGACGCTGAGCCTGCCTTTCTCACCGTTCGCATCGTGGATGCTGGCGCCATCGACAGGATTTCCATAGGTGCTGTCGGTCCAGTGGCCGTTCTTTTCCGCCTGCTGGTCGTCCATGACGATGCCGGGAAGTTTGGCTGTCCGCGGCATGTTCGCGAGTTCGGGAAGTTCGAGCACGGCCTTCTGCGCGAGCAGTTGCTTCCGCAAGGCGGCCACATCGATCTCCTGCACGCTGGTTTTGCCGCGCAGGGCCTGCACGGCGGCGAGACCGGACGCGTGCCCCATCGCCATGTAAACCGGCTCCATGCGGATCGAGCAACAGGCGATGTGGCTCGCGGAGAGGCAGACAGGCACCAGCAGGTTTGCGCACTCCGCACGTTTCGGCGTCAGGCTGCGATACGCTATCTGATAGGGAAGAGCGGGCGTGTCCTGAAAGCTGCCTTCATCACGCACCGTGCCGTCCGGGGCGAGGATGCGCTGCACGATGTGGCAGTCGATGAGGAAGGACCCCATGCCCACGCTGTCGTCTTTGAAGATGTCGGTCTGCAGGTCCTTCTGCACCATGACGTGTTCGCCGGTCATGCGGCGGCCTTCACGGATGTAGAGCGCGTAGGGCCAGTGGTCGTTGTCGGCAAACTCATCCCGGCAGAGGCCCCAGCTCAGCGTTTGCTCGCGCAAGGCCTGCGGCACCCGCTCGTCATGTCCCAGGAACCACAGCATGCCCTGGATGAAGTCGATGTGATCCTGCCAGATGCGTGCACGCGTGGCAGCGTCGCCGTTGGGATAATCAAAGTTCGCGCCTGGATAATCGGTGGAGAACAAGCCCTGCGCATTGAGATCGTATTTGCCGTGCGAGATGGCGCCGACATGGAACAAGCGGCCGAAGCGGACGCCGGGGAAGGTCTGGATCAAACGCAGCAGCAGCTCGTAGCGCGAGGCATCGTAATTCGCCGGCTTCGGAAACGGCACGAAGATGTCGGGCCGCTGCGTGACGCAGATGCGGAAGTTGTAGGACTGCGTGCGGTGGTCCGCATCGCCCGGCTGCAGCTTCGGAGCCGGATACACGCCAAAGATGGGCTTCCCGTCCGCATCCAGGCCGGAGATGCTCGCGGGTGTGCCGTGGATGTAGGCGGGGCCGGTGCCGCCGATGCTCGGGCAGTCGCTCTCCATCACCTCCACCGTGCGCGGACGAATCGGCATGGGATGATAGCCCGCCAGCGGCTCGCCATGCTGCGCGCGGCTTTCACGGCCGACGATGTGGCTCACCTTCGCGGCGGCCATGAGATCGCCCTCATAGCTGGCATCGATGAAGATCTCCCCCGTGTGAGTCGTGCCATCGCTCGTCGTGAGGCTGGTGATGCGCGCGCCGTCCTTGGTGATGCTCTTCAAAGACTGCGCGGTGATGACTCTCACGCCCGCCTCCTTCAGCATCGCCTGAAAAGTCGTCAGGTTCACCGACGGCTCCGCATACCACATCGTCGTGCCCGGCCTCACCGCTGCCGCCCGTGTGAAGAATTCGCGCGGAAAGCCGCCGATCGTCTGCTCCTTGCCCACATCCGTGCGGCTCAGGCCGCCCGTGACCATGCCGCCGACCCATTTCGTCGGCTCAATGATCACCACGCTGGCGCCTTCCCGCGCGGCGACGACTCCGGCCGCGATGCCCGCAGGCGTGCCGCCATACACGACGACGTCCCCGGCATATGAAACGACCGGCACCAAAGACAACCAGGACCCGATGACGAGGAAACGAGCATTCATGATGAAGGAGGGGGAAAATAGCAGGCCCAGATCAACGCAGAGCCGCCCGCGAGACTGCCGGCGCCGTCCATCAGGCGCCACCACCCCGGCAGGCCGACCTGCGAATCGATCCAGAGGAAAAGCGGCCCGCAAATGAGAAGCATCCACGCGATGAGCCGGACGAGCGGCTGGTAGCGCACCACATCGCACGAGATCACCCACATCAGCACTGCCTGGCCGAGATACACGGCCGCGCCCCCTGCCATCATGTAGAGGGCGACCGGCGTCATCGGCGGCTGGCCGAAACCCATGACCCATGACACCTTCTCCAGCGCCACACGCGGCAGCAGCACCGCAGGCGCGGCGATCAAAGCCACGAGGGCGAACGCGCGCAGGAGCGCACGCTGGAGGCTGGGGCGTCCGGAGCTGGCTGTCATGGAGGGGTTTCTCGACCGAAGGTCACCCACTCCAGATGAAAACGCGCGAAATGCAACTCGTCCCAGTAATGCGTGCTGCCCTTGTCCGCGCGTTCGTACACGATGCCGATGCTGCCGTCATCGAGCACGGCGATGTCGGAATACGATCCCGGATGCGGCCAGAGGGTGCGCCCGGTGCTCCAGCTCGCGCCGTCATCGCGGCTGAGGCGCACGGTGAGATTGTAGCGGCCGTAGGGATGCTCCTCCTGCCGAAATGGCGAAGCCGGGCTGCAAAACAGCAGCGTCTCCGCATCAAGGCGTTCCACGCTGCCGTGGCAGCGCGGCGTGATGAGTTCTTCGAGCCGCTGCGGTGCGCTCCAGGTCACGCCGCCGTCCTTCGAGATGCTCGTGAGGTGCCGCAGATTGTCCGGCGCGTCCTCGGCGCTCTCATTGCGGCTGATGACGCGCACATTGCCATCGCTGAGCACGACGAACTGGCACTCGCTCGTGTGCAGGCCGATGTTTCCGCCCAGCTTCCATGTCGCGCCATGATCGTCGCTGTAAAAGCAGTGCGCGAAGCTGCGCAGGCGGCCCTTTCCGATGTCCTCGCGATGCCGCGCGGGCACCAGCAGCCTGCCGGTGGCGAGCTGCACCATCGCGTGGCCCGGGCCGCAGCCGTAGCGCTGATGCCAGCCGCGCTCCCAGCGCTGCGCATGGCTTTTGGGGTTGTAAGGCTTCGCCTCCGCCTTCCCTGGCAGCTTGTCCCACTCCGGTCTCGTCACTTGATCGTGAATGACGACCGGTCCCTGCCAGGTGAGGCCGTTGTCGGTGCTCGTGAGATGAGCGAACTGTTTTTTGTCCTTCAAAAAGAACAGCCACAGCTTTTTTGTCTCGCGGTCGAGACCGAGCGTGAGGTCCGTGCAGACGAGATCGGCATCATCGAGGATCACGATCTCCTCACTCCATGTCGTCCCGCGGTCCGAACTGCGCTTCATCACGATGTCGTGATTGCCGATGTCGCCCGGGCCGTCGTTGCGCTTCTCGCAGATCACGAGCAGATCGCCGTTCGGAGCTTGGAGGAGACCCGGAATGCGGTGGTTCGGCTTGTTTTGCGGTGTCAGCGCAAAGAGCCGCGTGGTTTCAAAAAGCGGCTCCGCGGCACGCAGGGAGCCGCAGAACGCGATGAGAAACACAGCAAGAAGCTTCATGGAGTGCCAAACGCGTCCCGCCCCCGGCTCTCGCTGGTCAAAGCGGGTGACCACGGAGGATCTCCTGCACCTCCTCGATCATCTGGGTCCTGGCCGCGTCATCCATCGGCCCGGACGCAGGCTCCCCGGTGCGCAGCGAATGACCCCGCGCCGGATGATAGATGAGGCGTGGCGGCCGCACAAAGGCGCCGGAGTCGATGCGGCCCTCCGCGAATGCCTTCTCACGCGGCCCTGAGAACTGCGAATCGATCCCGGCGAGGTGGATGATCACCTGCCCGCCAAAGCTGGCGAAGTGGTCTATCTGCGGCTGGTTGTCCTCAAACCACTGCCGCCACCAGTGGTTGGATGCCGCCACCATGCGGAAGTCCGGCTCGGGATCCGGGTAAGGCGCGTCATCGGGCTTAGCCAGTGCCGCGGATCTGGCCGCCGCATAAGCCTTCTCAAAGTGGTCAAAGGCGGAAGCCCGCGTCCATCCATCCACCGGCGCTGTGAGCGACGCCTGCGAGACGCCCACAACAGGAAACAGCGTGTCGCCAGGATACCGGCGGTCGATGTCATCCTGCGTCACACGACCGTCAGCATCGTCATCCCAGCCCATCAGGTGCGCCGCGTGCCTGTCCACCAGCGTCCAGCGCACCAGCGCTGCGGGACTGGACGCGGCCGTGCCCACCGTGATGATTCCCAGCGGCGTCATCCGGCCTGCGCTGACCAGGCGGCCCACATTCAGCCCGCCTTCCGAATGCGCCCATACGATGAGGCGCTGCGGATCGACCTGGGGATGCTGCAATGCAAACTCCCACACCTGCTCCACATCATCCATCTGCGTCCGCACGCTGACGGACTGGCGCACATCGGCATCGATGCAGGCATCGAGATAATGCCTCGCGGTTTCCAGCTCGCTGCATCCGGCCGGCGGCGCAGGCATGGTCCTCTCGTTCCCCTTCACCCCACGATTGTCATACCGGATCACGGCGATGCCTGCCGCGATCAGGCCCCCGGCCAGGTCCCGATAAACGAGATCACGATCCGTGCCGGAGGCCGTCCCCATGAAACCATCCCGCTCCATGAACCAGCCGCCGTTGACGATCAGCACCGCGGCAAATCGCGATGCCCCGTCAGCGTGGGGCAGGTCGATCTGCCCACGGAGGCAGGCACGGCCATCGCGGCTCGGCAGTTCGAAGACCTGCGTGGTGTGGCTCATGATGCGCTCCGCTACTCGGCCTTCCCGCCCTTTTTCGGAGGTCGCGGGATCTTCAGCGCCTCAGGCGGCAGCGGCGGATCGAAGTCACCACCGGCGAGGCTCTTTTGAACCGATGCCTTCCACGTCTCGAGCGCGGCCGTCATCTGTTTCACGCGTTCAGGTTCCTGCGCGGCGAGGTCGGTCGTCTCCTTCGGATCTTTGGAGACGTCGTGGAGCAGCACCGCCACCGTTCCACCCGCCGCAGCCTTCTTCTTTTTGCCACCCTTGCCTCCTGGCTGAGCGTTCGTGTGCAGCTTGTAGGGCCAGTCGAGCACTGCCGCGTGGGCATTGTCACGCCGGGCGTCCGCCCAGAATGACAGGGGCTTCTCCCGTTTCTCCATCTGCCCGTCAAACAACGGCAGCAGGCTGATGCCATCCAGTGGCAGGATGGGTTTCTCCGGTGTGGCGCCGGTCGCGGCCAGCACCGTGGGGTAGATGTCCACCGTGGAGCACGGCACGCTGGTCACCCCCGGCTTCGCGATGCGTGCAGGCCATTCCACGATGCCGGGCACGCGCAGGCCGCCCTCCCACAGCGTGCCTTTGGAGCCGCGCAGATCGCCTGTGCTCTTCGGTCCGGCCGCGCCGCCGTTGTCGCTGCAGTACCACAGCAGCGTGTTGTCAGCCACCTTCAGCTCACGCAGCGCCGTGCGCAGGCGGCCCACGCTGCGGTCGATCGCGGTGAGCTCGCCATAGTAGTTCTGCTCCGCCTCCGGCAGGCGGCTGTAGGCCGCCTTGTCCGCAGGCAGCGCCTCGTGCGGCGTGTGCGGATTCCCGAACCACACCACGGTGAGGAACGGCTTCCTGGCCTCAGCCTGTGCCCGGATGAATTTCAGCGCCTCGTCCGTGATGATGTCCGAGCCCTCCCCCTGGAATTTTTCCACCACGCCCTGGCGGCCCAGCACGGGATCCAGGTCGAAGAAATTGTCCGCGGAGATCCACGTGTCGAAACCCATCCTGCCCGGCGAAAGAGGATCATCCGCCAGGATCGCACGGCCGGGAGGTGTCTTCGTGTTCCGGTCGCCGTTCTTGCCATTGAGGTGCCACTTGCCGAAATGCCCCGTCGCAAAGCCCGCCGACTGCAACACCTTCGCCACCGTGATCTCCTGCGCCCGGATCGGCGACCCCGGGCCAAAGGTCCCCATGCGGTGCGGATGCCGTCCCGTCATCACGCTCGCACGCGTGGGCGAGCAGTTGAAGTGCGCCGTGTAAAACCGGTCCATGCGCAGTCCGCTGGCCGCCAGCGAGTCCAGATTCGGCGTCTTCAGCTCCGGGTGCCCGTTGTAACCCGTGTCCCCCCATCCCTGGTCATCCGCCATGATCAGCACCACGTTCGGCGGAGCCGCGAAGGCGGCAGGCAGCAGGAGAAACGACAGACAAAGGGCGGAAAGGAGCAGCTTCATGGAAGGCGGATGTGGTTTCGCGTCCATGAACGTCCCCACCGCCGGTTTCTTCACGCGCAGTTCGCCTGCGGGCAGGCCCTCCGCCCCACCAGCCACGGCCGACACGTCATCTAGCATCGAGCATCGAGCATCCAGCATCGAGCATCGAGCATCGAGCATCGAGCATCGAGCATCAAGGACGACCCACAGCCCCCCTCACCCTGCCGCAGCCCCCGGCATTGCAAAGACGACGTAGAACGGCCACGCGAGCCCCCGTTTCCCCGAGTTACAGAGACCCTGGGGGGAGTTTGGGGCCTTGTATTCACCTCAACCAGTCCGCACACAGCCATTCCGCCTGTTGCAGCACCGCCCTCCTGAGACGAATTCCGCCGACGCCGAACGCGACAGCAAAGGCGTGAAGCTTTACAGCTCAGCGTGCTTCTCGTCCCTTGGATGGCTGGCCTGCACAATGAGCAGCAGCCTCGGAAAACGGGCACCCGCCCATGTGAGAAGTACAGGACCCGTCCCTTGCCTCCATGCCTCAATAATACTCCCGGATATAGCCGTAAGCCTTGTCGAACAGCTCCTGATCGGTGTGCAGTTTGTATTTGAGAAGGGCGCGGCGCAGGGCCTGTTTCACTTCGCGTTCGCCTTGGGCGGTGGCTTGCCAGCCGTCGAAGCGGACTTGCTTAACGATGGCGTCGATGTCGGCGACGATGCGTTCCACGATGACGTGCGTGTGCTTGCCCTTCACTTCGTTGAAGAGTTCGGTCAGGGCGGACAGGGCGCGGTCTTGCTCTTCCTCGGGCTCGACCTGCTTTTCGGCTTCCACGGTTTCCTTGGCGAGTTCGAGGATGCCTTTAAGGAACTCCAGGCTGTTGAGCAGACCTTGCTCGTGCTTCTCGCGGATCTTCTCCAGGCGTTCGCCGAGTTCTTTGAACTTGGGATTGCCGGCGTGCTTCTTGAGGCGGGCGATGAGCTTGATCTCCACCTCGCGGGCTTTCTTGGAGGGGTTGGCGTCCTTGAGGATGCTGTCGAGCACGTCGGCATCCAGCACCAGGGCTTCGATGTCGTCGCGCACCGCTTCGACGTGGACGTTCTCGTTGATGAGTTCGATGGTCTTCGCGCCGAGCCGATGCCACAGCAGACGACCGTTGCCGCTCACGGGCTTCACGGATTCATAGACCTGGGTCAGCCACTTGTAGTCCTTGGCATAGGCGCTCAGGCAGGGATCGGGGGAAAGCGCCTCCCAGATGGTGCCGAGCACGCTGTATTCAGCGGCGAACTTGTCGCGCGTGGCGTTGTTCGGCAGGCATTGCTGGGCGGCCATGAGGCCTTCGTAGCCGCCGATGGTGCGGTCCACCCCGGGGAAGAAGGCGAGGCACTTCTGGACCTGCACCGGCAGGGCCTTGCGCAGCTCGTCAATGTTGCTCACCACCTGCTGCACGGCTTTCTCGTCGAAATCGAGAGCCTGCGCCACGTCGTCGAAAATGCCGATGTAATCCACGATCAGGCCGTGCGTCTTCGTCTGGCCGTAGGTGCGGTTCACGCGGCAGATGGCCTGAAGGAGGTTGTGATCCTTCATCGGCTTGTCGAGATACATCACCTGGAGGATCGGCGCGTCGAAGCCGGTGAGCAGCTTACTCGTCACGATGACAAACTTCAGCGGGTCCGCCGGATCGCGGAAGCGGTCGAGCAGCTTCTCCTCGGCATCCTTGTCGCGAATGTGCTCCTTCCACTCGGGTTTGTCATGCTGGGCACTGCTCATCACGATGGCGCTGGCCTCGGGGCCGATGAGTTCGTCCATCACCTTCTTGTAGAGCACGCAGCACTCGCGGTCGAAGACCACCACCTGCGCCTTGAAGCCGTTCGGCTCCACCTTGGTCTGGTAGTGCCCCACGATGTGCTCCACCACGGCCCGCACGCGCTCCGGGTTCTTCACCAGCACGGCCATCTTGGCGGCGCGTTTGGCGAGGTCGTCGCGGTCCTGCTCGCTCAGGTCACCGGTGATCTCCTTGTAGGCTTCATCAATCGCCGCCTTGTCGATCTTGAGCTTCACCGCCGGGGCCTCGAAGTGCAGCGGCAGCGTCGCCTTGTCGCGGATGGAATCCTGGAAGGAGTAGCGGCTCATGTAGCCCTGCACGTCCTCGTCCGCGCCGAAGGCCCAGAAGGTGTTGCGATCCGCCCGGTTGATCGGCGTGCCGGTGAGGCCGAAGAGGAAGGCATTCGGCAAAGCATCGCGCATTCGGCGTCCGAGATCGCCTTCCTGGGTTCGATGGGCTTCATCCACCATGACGATGATGTTCGAGCGCTGGTTCCAGGCACCGGATTTTTGAACCACGGATTTCACGGAGGACACGGATTTTTTGGTCTCTGCCCTATCCGTGCCATCCGTGTAATCCGTGGTTTCCCCAAACTTGTGAATCGTTGTGATCAGCACCTTGCGCACGTCCTGCCCCAGCAGGCGTTGCAGTTCCTTGCGGTCGCCCACGCCCACCATGTTTGGCACGTCCGCCGCGTTGAAGGTGGCGGTGATCTGGGTGTCAAGGTCGATGCGGTCCACCACGATGAGCACCGTGGGATTGCCCAGGCGCGGATGCAGGCGCAGCTTCTGCGCGGCGAAGACCATGAGCAGGCTCTTGCCGCTGCCCTGGAAATGCCAGATGAGGCCCTTCTTCGGATACCCGGCCACCACGCGGGCCACGATCTTGTTCGTCGTCTCGTATTGCTGGTAGCGGCAGATCACCTTGATGCGCCGGTGCTTCTTGTCCGTGGCGAAGAGGGTGAAGTTTTGCAGGATGTCCAGCACCACGGCGGGCCGCAGGAGGCTCTCCACCGTCTTGCGGACATGGCCCAGGTTGCCCTCCTCCTGATTGTCGTCATCCCGCCACGGTCCCCAGAGGTCGATGGGCATGCGGATGCTGCCGTAGCGCAGGCAGCGGCCCTCGGTGGCAAAGGAGAAGACGTTCGGCACAAACATCGCCGGCACCTCCTTCTCGTAGATCTCGTTCACCTGATACGCCCCGTCGAACCACGTCACCGCGCTGCGCGTCGGCGTCTTCGCCTCGCCGATCACCAGCGGCAGACCGTTGATGAGAAAGACCACGTCGAAGCGCTTCTCCACCGTGCCGCTTTGGAAGGTCCACTGGTTCGTCACCGTCAGCCGGTTCCGACCCGGCTGGGCAAAGTCGAGCAGGTGCACCGGCACATGCTCGCCATTCGGGCCAAACGGCATCGTCTTCTCCCCGCGCAGCCACATCGTGAAGTTCTCGTTCGCCCGCACCAGACCGTCGCCGCCCACGGCGAGCAGGATGGCCCGCAGGGCGTAGATCACCTCGTCCGCCCGGTCCGGCTGCGCGGCGATCTCGGGGTTCAGGGCGATGAGCGCCTCCCGCACCCACGTCTCCACCATCACCTCGCCCGGCTGACGCGGCACCTTCAGCGGTTCAACAAAGGTCCACTTCGCGGGCTTGAACTCCTCGCCCAATGAACCGCCCCAGCCCGCCGGCGGGTCTTCACGGACCACCGACGAACCCGCGCCGCTGCCGAGCGAGGTCGCGGCATCGAGAATCATCTGCTCGACGGTGTTGGATTCGGTGAAGCTCATGAGCAAATGGTATTGAGAAGCTGTGTGACCAAGTTTCGCAATGAGGCTTGGTTTGAAGCGACGGCGCGAAGTGAGCTGTCGAACTGATTTGTCTCAGCGACTAACTGCTCTTGAGCCCGCACAGGTGTTTTTGGGACCGGGAACTCCTTCACGACGGTTGAATTGATAGTATTCAGTCCGCTCGAACTCTTCGCTCGGCTTCGGAAATAATCCTGACCAGCACCGGCATTGATGCAGAGGTTCAAATACTCGGGAATCAGGGCGTCAGAGCAGCGAGCACGAATCAAATGATTCTGGTGCAACATGCCGCGGTCACCAAAACGCCACACGGCGGCGCGGCCGATTTCAGTAACAGTGGCGTGCCCTTCAACGATGAGCACGTCTCCATCGGCAAGCTCGAACCGGGAAACCTCATTCTCATCACAGTTGATGGTTTTGATTTCGCTGAGGTCGAAGGCGTTTCGCTGCAAATTGGCCACGCGCAAGTAAGGCCTCTCAATCGGTAGAGCTTTGCGGAAAGCGCCAAGCGTGATGCCATAGCTCACTTTAGCGACCGCTTCGAGCGGCTGAATATTGAGTTTGTTTTCGATGCTTTGATTGAAGTGTTCTTCGACTTTAGCCGACCGCGCAGCCTCAATCGTTGTTTGTAGCTCGTTCGCTTTCTGGAGTGCCTCATCCACCGCCCAGAGGATTTCCGCGATGCGGCGCTGCTGGTCGAGCGGCGGGAGGTCGAACTCCTCCAGCTTGAGCGTGGTCCAGTTGATGGTGGGCGAGAGCGAGCCGACGGAAATCTCCACGGCGCGGTTCATGAAGCGGTCGCTCATCATGAGGAAGGGCAGGAACTCCGGCAGCACCTTGTCCGGCCTGGCCCGCACGACCATGGCATGAGCGGAGCAGATGCCGTCGAACTCCGCCACGGCCAGCTTCCGCTGATAGGCGCGGCGGCGACCAAAGATGATGTCGCCCTTCCGGAACCGGAGCTTCGTGCCCGTGACATCGCTGCCCTTGCCCCAGCGCCGGATGTGCAGGCACTGCGGGTCCAGATGCTCCAGCCCCACATAAATCTCCTCCTGCGCATCCTTCGGCTCCGCCCGCTCCCCGATGCTCTCCGCAAACTCGCCAAACGCCATGCGCTTCCACCCCGTGCGGTCAAAGAGCTGGAGCGAGGCCCAGGCGGGGTTGGGCTGGCAGGTGCCCGGCAAATCTAGCGCGGGAGACTGCTTCATGGGAGGTCCGAAACTGTTAATCCGGGAATCAAGTGCGCATCCTTTGAAGAGGAAACGACGAAGGTCCTAGCGTTAAGCCAAGTCAGCTTGGTTTTCAGCAGGCTGTTCAGCACCTGCAATTTGGAGGCGGTCTTCACGGGGTCTGTGAAAAGATCATCTTCCAACCAAAGCACGACCATGAGATCGGGCCCCGGTTGCAATGCGGCTGCGACCTGCACGGCAGGAAATTCAACAACAGCCATTCGGGCCGCGCCGACAATCCCTGCGATCGTATCCCGAACCTTGAGTGCTACCTCTAGGCAGACTTCGCCACTCATTCGGTGCGCGTTTGCTGCCTGATGACCTCGAAAGTCCTTCGCCTCCAAAAGCAACAAGCCTCCTGTGTCTCGAAGTCCAACTACATCAACCGCTTTGGTGCCTTGTGGCCTGGATACAGTGGTCCCGCCCGATTGTTTTGTCAGCGCCCCCTGCAGACGTTGCGGACCTCCGGTATAAAATGTTGTGTCGTCATATTTGAATGCGGAGGACCAAGAAGCGTCGAATTCGAAGCTCTGTTTTTCAACATCAAGAGTGAGGGGCATAGCTATGCGGTTGTGCGGCTTTTCTGAAACAGTTCTCCCTCGTAATCATAGAGAGCGGCGTATTCCGCGAGGATCGGATTGTCTTGAAGGTCCGCGAGCTTGCTGCCGCTGCTAACGGAGACACCTTTTTCATCGGAGCCCCGGCGGGCGAGTCCGAAGAACTTCACCGGGCAGCGCTGGTCTTCCGGGATCTGCTTTGGATACTCAGACGCCAGCGAGAGGCGAGTGGTGAGCAGGTAGTCATGACTGACGACGAAGACCTGAATACCCTGATTGGCGAGTCGCAGCAGGGTATCCGAAAGCTGCACGACCATCTTGGGATTCAGGTTGGCCTCGGGCTCGTCCCAGAAGAGAAAGCCGTTCTTCGTCAGCGTGCCATTGATGATGAGCTGGGCGAGTGCAGCGAGCTTGCGCCAGCCTTCCGATACCAAGTGAGCTTCGATGCTTCCATCCTCTCCCGTGACATAAAAGCGTCCGCCTTCGAGACTGACCTTGCCACGGATCTCTTCTTCCAGTGGCTTTACCAAAGCGTCCAGCATTCCATCGCGTTTCCCCCGCAGCTGTTTTTCGCTCAGAGCCAAACAGATGTCCCGGAATGTCTCGTCGAAAGAAAGCTCGCGCTTTTCATACGCGGCAACAAACCCTTCAAAGAGTGCAAGCACCTCGCGCGAAGGCAGGAACGCGGCATCCTCCAGAGAACCGACATTTCCTTTTGCCGCGCTGATCTTGTCCAGTGAACTCAGCTTGAAACCACACTTCTTGCCGTTGGTGAAGCTTGCGGATACTTCGGCACTGGTGCGCCCCTTCCCCCTCTGAACGAGGCGTCCAATCCGGTCATTTTCTGGCCGGAATACCCCAGCAAGCTTTTTAGCGAGGCGGTTCTCCAGCTTTTCGGCTTCAAGCACACTGCCGTTTCCAGGAACCTCACCGCACTCTTTGACGAGTGTGTAGAGCAGCTTGAGCAGGTGGGACTTACCACAGCCGTTTCTGCCGATGAACACATTGAGCCCTGGCGAGAACTCCAGCGTTTCATCCGTGAAGAGGCCAAACTTCTTGATGGAAGCAGATTTCAGGATGGGCGGTGCATCCGGTTCAATTTTTGGCTTGGTGCTCATGATGGCGAGTGTAACAGAGATTCTGATGTTATTTCAACGAGTAGTCTGGGGCGACAGGAGAGAGGCAAGGGATGACCTGAGTTGCCGCGAGCTTTCCAGCCAGCTCGAAAGTGCATCTGGAAGCGCCGTGGCGGCAGTCTCAGCGGCAGCATTGGTTTGCGCCTGCATTCCGCCGCTGACAAACAGCGGGATGCTCAGATTCCCCTCTTTCGCCCGGATTTCCTCGATGGGCACGACGCGGGTGAAGCCGGGCTCATCCTTGAAGTCCTGATAGGCGCGAACGACGCGATGGAGGTGCTCGTCGGTGAGGAAGCTTTGGGCGCGTTCGCGGGTGACTTCGTTCACCGCGTTGATGAAGAGGATTTTCCCGCGCCGGGCCTTGGGCTTCTGCGTGCGGCAGACGACGACGCAGGCTTCCATGGGCGAGTTGTAGAAGAGGTTCGGGCCGAGGCCGAGGACGCACTCGATGAGATCGGCCTCGATGAGCTTGCGGCGCATCTCCGCCTCCTCCTGCCGGAAGAGAACGCCGTGGGGCCAGAGGACGGCGCAGCGGCCGGTCCTGGGCTTGAGGCTTTGCAGGATGTGCTGCTGGAAGGCGTAGTCGGCGCGGCCCTGCGGCGGGGTGCCGTAGAGATTGCGGCCCCAGGGATCGGAGGCGAAGGCGTCGCGGTCCCACTGCTTGATGGAGTAGGGCGGATTGGCCAGCACGACATCGAAGCGCATGAGGCGGTCTCCTTCCACGAGCTTCGGCTCGGCCAGGGTGTCGCCACGCTCGATGCGGAAGTCCTCGATACCGTGGAGGAAGCAGTTCATCCGGGCGATGGAGGAGGTCATGAGGTTCCGCTCCTGGCCGTAGAGCTTCACGTTCCGCCATTCCTTTTTCTGGTTCCGCAGGTGGGCGATACAGGAGAGCAACATGCCGCCGGAGCCGCAGGTGGGGTCATAGACGGACTCGCCGGGCTGCACGTCGAGCATCTCGGTCATGAGGTGGACGACGGTGCGGTTCGTGTAGAACTCGGCGGCGGTGTGGCCGGAGTCGTCGGCGAACTTCTTGATGAGATACTCGTAGCCCTGGCCCAGCTCGTCCTCGGGCAGGTTGGCGACGGTGAGTTCGAGCGAGGAAAAGTGCTCGATGAGGTCGCGCAGCATGGCATCGGACAGGCGGTCCTTGTTCGTCCACTGCGCATCGCCAAAGATGCCGAAGAGCTGGTCGGGATTCGCGGTCTCGATGGCCCGCATGGCCTGCTGCAAGCCCCGGCCCACATCCCGGCTGACCTTCCGAATCTCCCGCCAGTGCGCGTCCGCCGGCACCTGGAAGCGGTGGTTCTCCGGGAACAGCGCAAAGTCCTGATCCCCGCCCGACTCCCGCAGCGCGGTGACGGTCTCCTCATCGAAGACATCGCACAGCCGTTTATAGAACAGCAGCGGGAAGATGAACTGCTTGTAGTCCCCCGCATCAATCGTCCCCCGCAGGAGCACGGCGGCACCCCAGAGGTAGGATTCGAGCTGTTGTTGGGTGATGCGGGTCATGGGAGTTGGGTAACCACGGATTTCACGGATTGGCACGGATAAGCAGAATTGGTTTCGTTTTGCTGGGGTTTCATCCGTGTAAATCCGTATGATCCGTGGTCGAAGATTACCTGACCACCCGCTTCCAGCGGAGGTCGGCGTGTTTGAAGTTGATGAGGATGGCGAGCTTGAAGCCTGTTATGGCGAGGTAACCCATCATCTGGGCAATGTGTGTGTCGTTGAAGTCCGTCACGACTTTGGGATCAACAACGATCAGGCCATCGACCAGCAAATCAGGAACCAGCGTGTCCACCAGGATGCCTTCGTAAAACACATCAAAGCGGCGTTGCTGTTCAATCGTATGACCGCGCTTCTTCAACTCGATGACCAACGCGTTTTCGTAAGCCTTCTCGTTCAACCCGGGCTTCAGCGTATTCAACACCTTCATGGCAGCGCCAATGATTGACTCTGACTGCTCAGCATAAAGCAGCTTGGACCCAACTGCAGTCTTCCTTCTCGCCAACGGAAACCGCTCCTCCGAATCTGTAAAATCATCCGTGTTCATCCGCGAAATCCGTGGTTCAAGAAACCAGCAAGCCCTCCTGTTTGAGGATTCCCACAAGCCGCTCCTCCGCCGCGAACGCCGCCTCCGCGCTCTCGCGCAGCCGTTTCATCGCTTCCTCCACGGTGAGCACTTCACTGGTGACCTTCGGCTCGACGTAGCGCGGGATGTTGAGGTTGTGATCGTTGGCGGCGATCTCGTCGAGGGTGACGATGCGGGCGATGCCTTCCACGTCCTGGAAGTCGCTAACCCAGCCGTGGATGCGCTCGACGTGTTCGGGAAGAAGTTCGTTTTGGGCACGTCCGACTTTGAGTTCCTTCGAGGCATCGATGATGAGCACCTTGTTCTTCCGGTCCTTCGCCTTCTTCTGCCGGAAGACGAGGATGCAGGCGGCCAAGCCCGCGCCGTAGAAGAGATTCGGCCCGAGGCCGATGACGGCCTCCAGCAGGTCCATGCCGAGGAGTTTCTTCCGGATCTCGCCCTCCTTGCCCATGCGGAAGAGGGCACCGTGAGGAAGGACGACGGCCATGCGCCCGGTCTTCGGGGCCATGCTTTTGATCATGTGCTGCACGAAGGCGTAGTCGCCGCTCTTGGCGGGCGGCATTCCGGCGAAGTTCCGCCCGTAGGGATCGCTGGTCCAAACCTCGTCGCCCCATTTCTCCAGGGAGAAAGGCGGATTGGCGATGACGCAGTCGAAGGTGGCGAGGTTGTCGCCGGAGTAGAAGGCCGGGTTCCGCAGGGTGTCGCCGCGCACGATCTTGAAGTCGGTGGCTCCGTGCAGGAAGAGATTGATTCGGGCGATGGCGGAGGTGGTGAGGTTTTTCTCCTGACCGTAGAGCTTGCCCCAGAGCGTGCGGACATCGCCGCGTGTCTCCTTCACATGATGGATGGCCTCCAGCAACATGCCACCGGTGCCGCAGGTGGGATCGTAGATGGACTCGCCCTCGCGGGGATCGAGGATGTTCACCATGAGCCGCACGACGGAACGCGGGGTGTAGAACTCGCCCGCTTTCTTGTTCGTGGCGTCGGCGAACTGCTTGATGAGATACTCGTAAGCCTGCCCGAGGATGTCCGCCTCGGCGGCGCTGTTCCCCAGTGGCAGCGCGGAGAAGTGCTCGATGAGATCGCGCAGCAGTTTGTCCGGCAGGCGGTCTTTGTTCGTCCATGCCGCATCGCCAAAGATGCCGTAAAGCGTGTGCGGGTTCGCCTGCTCAATGCCGCGCAGGGCCGTCTGAAGCGCCTGCCCGACATTCACCGCCACCTTCCGCACATCCCGCCAATGACAGCCCTCTGGCACCTGAAAGCGGTAGTTCTCCGCGAACAGCGCGGCTTCCTCGTCGCCATCGAACTCCACGAGCGCAGCGGCGTGCTCCTCATCGTGGACATCGGAGAGCCGCTTGAAGAACAGCAGCGGGAAAATGTAGGTCTTGAAGTCCGCCGCATCGACCGGTCCCTTGAGAAGCCACGCGGCTTTCCAAAGGTGGGATTCGAGTTGGGAGAGGGAGAGGCTGGGCATGCGGGAGATTTTTTAATCCAAGCAGGGGATGCTACGGATGGCAAGCGTTCCAGATGCGGAGACTGGGAGAGCGGCCAGGTCGCGAGAATGGGAAGGTGAGGGAGCGGAGATGAGGGATCGGGGAGCGGGGAGCGGGGAAGGTTTGCCTGCGCTGCTTGGGCTGGCCTGCTTCCACGGCTCAGCGAGCCGGGCTACAGGGAGGCTGGCGGCTCGGCGAGCCGGGCTACAGGGGGGCTCGCGGCTCGGCGAGAGGGGCTGCCGGGGGCTTTCGCAGGATTGCGAGGGATGAAACGCGTGCTCATGTGCCAAGGCATTGATTTTCAACGCTTTAACCTCGGGCACCGACCCGGGCCCCTCGAAGATGACGCTCAAAAACGTGAGGATCTGGGGTCATTGCGCCAAGATAAACACAGATAAGGAGGAAATCAGACAACCAGTAAAATGAGAGTTAGAAC
>NZ_JACSRD010000110.1 GCF_014879935.1 Prosthecobacter sp. | reverse complement strand
CGGCAGAGTTTGCGGTTTTCGTCTTTGCTGAGCCCGTGGAAGCGGCCGCCTTGGATGGAGCTGCCGCCATCCCTGTCGAGAACGACAGGGAATTGATGGTAGGCGAAAAGGATCGAACCAAAGTTACCGCTCCGCTCGGGGACCATTTGAGGTAACGGCAGTTTGGGCTCGCTGCTTCAATTCATAGATCTGATCGCTTAGCTTGTAAAAGCCACTAGACTCACGGGCAGAACATCCTTTTGAGACGGGAAGTTCGATTTTCTTGGAGCCTTGGCGGTAAGTCAAACTAGGCTCATGGTGCTCTGCTGGCATCTGGGCATCGGTCCAGTCTAGCACCTCAGCACGATCCACATACCGCCAAAACCAGTGAGCATTCTCCGAGGACAACTGGAGCCGGGTTTGGTATTTCAGCAGGTGCGTGCCACGTTGCCATCCGCGATTGGCACGTTCGTAGGACTCGTCCACGAATTCTTTGTCAGTAATCACACATCGCCACGTATTCGAAAAGCTCCCACGACCAACCTCCAGCCACCGGCTTGAGGTGTGATGATCATCAGGTGGAAAAGACTTCAAGCTCTTGCATGAAGACAGCAAGGTCAGGACGAAGATTGCGAACAAAAAATGCCTCACGCGAATGATGCTTGAGAGGAAACTCAAATCGCCAGCGCGTTCTCGGCGTCGCCGAAGTGGGCGGTTTTCACGCCCATGCGGTCCATGAGGGCGATGTGGAGGCGGCAGAGTTTGCGGTTTTCGTCTTTGCTGAGGTCGTGGAAGCGGCCGCCCTGGATGGTGCCACCGCCTCCGCCGGCGAGGACGACGGGGAGCTGCCGCGAATCGTGCGCGTTGCCGTCCATGAGGCTGCTGGTGAGCAGGATCATGCTGTTTTCGAGCAGGGTGCGCTCGCCTTCGTTGGTGGCCTGCATCTTGGCGAGGAACTCGGCCCAGAGTTTGACCTGATGCTCGTTCACACGCTGATACATGCTGAGGCGGTGCTCATCACCGGCGTGGTGCGACAGCTCGTGGATGCCACCGCTGATGCCGTCGAGGCTGGGGAAGCGCATGTTCGAGAGGTCGTTGTTCATCATGAAGGTGGCCACGCGTGTGCGATCCATCTGGAAGGCGAGGAGCATGATGTCGAACATGAGGCGCAGGTGGTCCTCGCTGCTCGCGGGGATGCCGGCGGAGGGTCGGCCGAGCGTGACGGTTTTCACACTGGGCTGCCAGCCCTGGCCGTTGGTCTCGGCTTGGCTGATCTTCTCGGCGAGCTCGACGCGTTGCTCGATCTCGCGCACGGAGGTGAGGTATTCGTCGAGCTTTTGTTTGTCGCGGCTGCTGAGCTTCGGTTTGAGGCTGCTGGCGTCTTCGAGCACGAGGTCGAGGATGCTTTTGTCGCGCTTGCGCTTGCTGCCGTCGTCAAAGAGCTGGTCAAAGGCCTGCTGCGGGAAGATTTCCTTCGGCGCAGGCGTGGTGGGCGTGCTCCAGGAGATGTAGGCGGAGTAAATCGACGTGAAGCCGCTGTCGGTGCTGTAGCTGGGCCGCTCGGTGCCGAGCACGACGCTGGGAACGGGCGTGAATTTGCCGGTGTGCGCGGCGATGAGCTGGTCCATCGTGGTGCCGACCTCGACATCGGTGGTGGTCTTTTTCACCTTGAGGCCGCACAGCACGTTCATCTTCGGATAGTGGCCGCCTTCGCCTTCCACGGTCGTGGGATTCCACAGTCCTTGAAACACGTTCACGTGCTTCTTGAGCCCTTCGAGCGGGCTGAGCGATTTTTTGAAAACCATGCCGCCAGGCGTGGTTTCGGCACCCCAGTGATGCGGGTTCACGCCATTGCCGGTGAAGCACACGGCCAGACGACGCGGCGCGGTGTTGTTTTTGACCGATTCAGCTCCGAAAGCGCAGAACGACTCCAGCCACGGCAGGCCGAGGGCCACGCCGGTGCCACGGAGAAAGTGACGACGGGAAGATTTCATGTTTGGGGGTGCCAAGGACACGCGGCGAGCTCGCGGTTTTTTGCAGGCTTCTCAAGAGAAGCACGCTGAAGGCCAAGAATGGCCGCAGAACAGCCTGCCAGAGCCGCTCAACGCTCAAAAACCAGCGTGGTATGCCACTCAAATGCCGTAGCCAGCTCGATAGGCCTTGTGGATGATCGCGTCGGCTTCGGGCGTGTTGGGCGATTTGAGCGTGTTGCTGTCCCACTCGACGCGTTTGCCGAAGCGGACGGCGAGCAGGCCGACGAGCAAGGATTCGGTGAATGGAGCGGAATACCAGAAGCCGCTCTTCGCGTCCTGCGGGTTGCCGGTTTTGCAGGCTTCGAGGAATTCCTGGCGGTGACCGTTCTTGCAGCGGGGAATCGTCTTCGCGGGCAAAACGAACTGCTGCATTTTGGTCTCGGGCACGATGCGCGGGGTGCCGCTCCAGCCGCCGGCGAGGATGCAGCCTTTGTCACCGACGAAGTAGATGCCGTTGTCGCCGAGATTGCGGGTGACTTCGAGTCCCTCGGGACGTGGCGGAAGCTTGCCGCCGTCATACCAGACCATCTTCACGGCCGGACGGTCGCCTTTGGCGGGGAAATGGTAGGTGATGATGCTCCAGATCGGAAAGGACTGGTTGTTGTTCGGCCCGTTCTCGGCCTCGACCCAGTCGGGCGCGTCGAGATCGAGCGCGTAGAAAGCGGGATCGGCGTTGTGCACGGCCATGTCGCCCAGCGCACCGCAGCCAAAGTCCCACCAGCCACGCCATTTGCGCGGGCAGAAGTCGGGATGATACGGACGCTCCTTCGCGGGGCCGAGCCAGAGGTTCCAGTCGAGGTTCTTTGGCACTGCGGGCGTGTCCGTGGGATAGGCTTTGCCCTGGGAATCCCAAAACTTGCCCGGACGGTCGGACCAGACGTGGACCTCGGTCACTTGGCCGATGGCACCGGCCTGGATCCACTCGCGGGTGAGGCGGATGCCTTCGCTGGCATGGCCTTGATTGCCCATCTGCGTGACGCGGTTGGTTTCTTTGGCGACATCACGCATCGCACGCGCTTCCGCGATGGTGTGGGCGAGCGGCTTTTCCACATAAACGTGACGTCCGGCACGCATGGCCATGATGCTGGCAGGCGCGTGGACGTGATCCGGCGTGGCGACGAGCACGGCGTCGATGTCCTTCTGCTTCTCGATCAATTCACGGTAGTCGCGATAAAGCTTCGCCCCGGGATGCTTTTTGATCGTGCCCGCGGCGTGATCGAGATCCACGTCGCAAAGCGCCACGATGTTCGCGAGGCCGGTCGAGTCGAGGTCGCGAATGTCGCCGCCGCCTTGTCCGCCGATGCCGATGCAGCCGAGGTTCACCTTTTCACTCGGCGGCGTGAATCCCGGACCACCAAGGACGTGCCGAGGCACGATCTGAAATCCGAAGGCCGTCGCGGCGGCCGTTTTGACGAATTGACGACGAGAGGTGGCTGGTGCGCTCATGGTTTGAGCAAACGGGTTGCCTTCATCTGCTCTTGCGCCTTGGTTCGCCCTTCACATACCCCTTCTCTGCCTCATGAAACGTACTTGGAAAGACGTGTCCGTGCCGCTACGCGACGGCATGGTGCACTGGCCCGGCGATCCGGAATGCCACATCAAGCGCGTCAGCCGCATGGAAGACGGCGCTGTGTGCAATCTGACGCACATCTCGATGAGCGCCCACACCGGCACGCACATGGACGCGCCACGGCACTTCATCGCGGATGGCATCACCATGGAGCAGATGCCGTTCGAGGCGGTCATCGGCCGCTGCCGGGTGTTTGAGCTCGACTGCGAGGACCAGATCACCGCCGATGATCTCAAAAAGCTGCGGCTGGCTCCGCGCCAGCGTGTGCTCTTCAAAACACGCAACTCGACGCGAAGCTGGGCGACGAACGAGTTCGACAAGGACTTTGTCTCCATCCGCCAGGATGCCGCGCAATACCTCGTGGAGCAGGAAGTCATGACGGTCGGTGTCGATTACCTCAGCATCGGCGGCTTCAACAAGGATGGCGTCGAAACGCACCAGATCATGCTCGGGGCCGGCATCTGGGTGATCGAAGGCCTGAACCTGGCCGAAATCAGCGACGGTTACTACGAGCTCATCTGCCTGCCGATCAAACTGGAAGGCGCGGACGGCGCCCCGTGCCGCGTGGTGCTGCGTTAGTTCGCAGGAACGGCCTGCGACTCCAGCAGCGAGTGGGCGGCATGGGCCTCGCGGTGGACTCGCACCAGCGTGCCGACTTTGCAAAGCTCCCAGCACTGCTTCTGCGGCGCTTCAGGACAGCGAACGCAGCCGTGGCTGGTGCATTTGCCGCGTTCAAAGCCGCCCACATGCACTCCCACGCCGTCATCGGTCAGGCGCAGCCAGAACGGCATCGCGATGCCAAGGTATCGAGTGCCTTCAGGCTTCGGACCTTCATGTTCCCACGTGCGCATCACCACCACCTCGCCGGTTTCGGGCCGCACATACTGGCCGTAGAGGTTGGAGCGTTTGACCGGCAGTTTCTCTCTCACGGTGAAGTCGCCGACGGGCGTCTCGTGGTTGGGCAAACCGGGAGACACATCCATCTCCACGAGCACGCACGAGTGTTCGTCGAGCAGTTGCGCGGTGTGAGACGCCAGCGAGATGTCCAGCCGCACTTTGCCGGGTTTCGTGGCGGCGCAGCGTTCCGCGTCGATGTGCCAGCGTGGGTGGGCAAAGGCGACTGCGGGCGGCCGTTTCGGCCAGTGCTGGCAGGAAACGAGGGACAGCACCAATGGCAGGCAGACGATGATGCGTGGGAGCATGGCAGACTTTCTCAGCGGCGCTTCATCTGATCGCTCGCCTGATCCAGGATGCGGCGTTCCTCGCTGGTGAGGCTGTGCATGCCGTGGCGGCTGATCTTGTCGAGGATGTTATCGACGGTGGGAGCCTTGCTTTTCGCTGGTTTGGCGGGCTTGGAGACCGCTTTTGGCATGGAGGGCAGTTTGAGCTCTCCTTTCTCAAAACGGATGAAGGCGTAGGCGGTGCCCACATTCGCCGCCAGGAGCAGGAGGGAGACCCAGTCACGGGCGGCGAGGCACTGCAGCGCGTTCATGCCCACAAAAATCGCCGCCATGACCCAGGCGTCGAGCGTGAGGATGATGATGCTGATCTTTGCCCGTGGATAAAGCGTGGCGAAGGCGATGAAGACGCCAAATTCGAGCTGCGTGATGCCTGCGCAGGCCATTCCACGCACACCCAGGAGGTGAAACAGCGTCACGAACAAGGGGGACGACACGAGCAGCAGGAGCAGCAGCCGGACAAAGGCCCGGCGGCCCAGGTGACGCTCCACCGCCTCGCCAAAGCTCCACAGCAGGTAACAGCCGAGGAGAATCCACAGGCTGGGAGGATTCACGAGCAAGTAGGTGACGGGCGTCCACAGGTGCCACTGCTCGAAGGCCAGCGGGACGCTGAAAACCAGGTGCCCCATCAACTGATAGCCAAGGACGGCCGTGACGATCATGCTGGCCGCGCCAACGAGCGCGATGACGGCGGCGAGATAAACAGGATGCTGCTTCCACCACGTCAGCGGCAGATGATCTTTCGATTCAGGAAACCAGGCGTTGAACATGGGGAGAGAGGTTATTTGCGGAGCCGGTCCACCAGCACGGCGGCCAGGATGACCAGGCCGAGGACGATCTTCTGCGAGTTGCTTTCGACGTTGGTCAGATTCATGCCGTTTTCGATCACGGCAATGATGAAAGCGCCGATCAAGGTGTCCGGCATGGTGCCTTTGCCGCCGCTGAGGCTCGTGCCGCCGACTACGACGGCGGCGATGACCTTCAGCTCATACATCTGGCCGTAGGTGGGCGATCCGCTCTTGAGCAGCGATGCCGTGACCACGCCGCCGAGTCCAGCCAGCAGGCCGCACAGGACGTAGGCGATCAAGATGACACGCCCGACCGGCACGCCGGAGATGAACGCCGCCTCCGTGTTGCCACCGACGGCATACACATGGCGGCCGAACTGCGTCTGTGTCATCACGACATGAGCGACCACGTAGAGCAGGATCATGAGCACCACTGCGTTCGGCAGACCGATCAAATCGGCCCCACGACCGAGCCAGACGAACGACTCCGGCACCTGAAAGACGGACTGGTTGTCGGCAAAGCGATACGCGAGGCCGCTGCACACCAGCATCATCGCCAGCGTGACGATGAACGGCGGCATGCGCAGCCGCGTGATGAAGGCACCTGAGATCAAGCCGCACATGCCGCACAAGGCGATGCCGCCCAGGCCTGCGGTGAACATTCCCGCCGCCCCCGCAGCCGTGCCGCCGCAGAAATCACGCACCAGGATGGCGGTGACGACGGCGGAGAGCGCAATGAGGCTGCCGACACTCAGATCGATGCCACCGGTGATGATCACGATCGTCATGCCGATGGCCAGAATGGCGATGACGGCGATCTGGTTGGCGATGTTGAGCAGGTTCCCGGCTTTCAGGAAGACCGGCCAGGACTGCGAGGCCGGCTGGATGATCCGCGTGTCCTTCAGCGTCGGAAAATCCACCGCCAGATCGGCAAACACGAGCCAGGAGGCCGTGACCGGGGTGCAGGCGATGACATCGACCCCGCCTGCGGCCACGGCACGTTCCAATGCGTCGCGTGCATCCTTCGGCTCGCCTTGGACGATCTCGGCTTTCGCCGGCAGCGCGGCGTTCAAGGCATTCGCAAACGCGATGTCCTCCGCCTGCGGACGCACGACGATGAGCACCTTCGCGTCCGGTGCGATCTGAGCGGCCAGTTGCTGCGCTGCGGCGGCGTCTTGCGGGGCCTGCTCCGTCCAGGTGACGATGCTGAAGAAGGCGCACAGCAGCAGCAGAGCCACGAGCATGCCTGAACCGGCGAGATGATGGCGGATGAAGTCAAGGAGTCGGCTCATGCGGCTTGGCGGATCATGGGGAGCGATTCAACGGCATTCAAGCCGCGAGACGTTCCGGATTGACGCCCGGGTCCGTCTTCCGCTAGCCTCTGCCCATGAAAAAGATCACCCGCGCCCTCATTGTCCTCCTGTCCGCCGCCTCCGTGGCTCACGCCGACTGGATCATCGAACAAAAGACCACCACCGAAGGCCAGGAAAAGAAGACGGTGACCAGGATCAAAGGCGAGCAGGCACGCGTCGATGTGGACGGCCAGATGAGCGTCATCGCCGGTCCGGAAGGCATGGTCATGCTCATGCATACTCAGAAAATGCTCATGAAGATGGATCTCGCGACGATGAAGTCCGCCATCGAGATGGCGGCGAAGAACCTGCCCGTGGCCGCCGACCAGCCGGTGGCCAAACCGGTCGCGACCGGGCAGAAGGAGAAGGTCGCGGGCTGGGAGGCTGAGATTTACACGTGGGAAGGCCAGCTCGGCAAAGGACGCTTCTGGGTGGCGAAGGATTTCGCCAAGTATGAGGAGATCAACGCGATGAACGACAAGCTCGGCAAGGCGATGGGAAACGCCCTGGCCGGCCTGTCGCCCCAGGCCTCGGACTTCGGCGGCATGGTGGTGAAGTCAGAGATGACCATGCTGGGAAAGAGCGTGAGCACGCAGCTCGTCTCCGCGAAGGAGCAGGAGGTGGATGCGAAGGAGTTCACCATCCCGGAAGGCTACAACGAGATGAAGATGCCCGCGATTCCAGGCGGAGCGCCGAAGTGACTCCCGTCAGGCGGGCGTGATCACACAGGCGTAGGCGGCGGTGTTCGTGCCGGGCATGGAGACGACGGCCGGCCGGCGTGTGTCGCGCGTTTCCAGGACGCCCAACGCCAGATTCAGCGCTGATCCAGCGCCCATGCTTTCACCGAGGATCTTTTTCGGGCTGCGGACGGCTTGAAACGCGGTTTCGGACCACGCACAGGCTTCCGGGCGGTCGATTCGCGGGATGCCGCACTGGTCGTCGATCAAAATGGAAGCACTGTCGATCCGGGCCGTCGTCTGCCGCACCAGGTCCGGCAGCAAAGCGGTGCGTTCGTCCCAGGTGGTGTAGCACAGCGGCCCGATCACGTTTTTCACCTGCGGTCCTTCACCTTTCAGGGACAGCAGCAGCGCGGCGGCGCCTTCGGAGGCCACCAGCTTCGGATGGTAATAGGTCAGAGCCTCGGCGCTGAGCCAGTCGCACTCCTCGGCGGCGATGAGGAGGCATTCGTCCACCAAACCGGTGCGCAGCCAGCAGGCGGCGGCGTCGAAGGCCTCCATGATCGTGTTGGAACTGCCCACCAGCGTGCTCACCGCGCCATCCACGCCGAGAAATGAGGCGATGTGGGACGCAGGCGCGTTGAAGACGGTCTCCGGGAAGATCAGCGGGCTGGCCTGCGCGGGATTTTGCAGCACCTCCTGGTAAAACCGGCCCGTGTAGTTCACGCAGCCGTTCATCATCGTGAACAGGATGCCCAGACCCTTCGGAGGCGCGGCCGGATCGTGCCCTGCGTCCGTCATGGCTTCGACAGCCGCCGCGACGGAGTAGCGCGTGATGGCGCTGGCACGGCGCAGACGCGGATGACGCGCGGCCTTCTCTGGCGGCGGTGGCGGTACCAGCCGTGTGGCGCAGGGCCAGGGGCGTTCATCGCCGGGACGCACGCAGTTTGAGGTGGGCAGCGGCATGCCTTCGCGCACGACGCGGAGCAAATCAGCCCCGCTCCAGCCAGCGGCGCTCACGGCACCAACACCCCGGATGTGAATGCCTTCCACGTTCATGCGGACCTCCTTTGCATCACCAGCGTGGCGTTGGTGCCGCCAAAGCCGAAGGAGTTCGTCAGCGCATGCTCCAATGACGCGCGGCGGAATCGCTGCACGAGGTCAAACTTCACCGCAGGATCGATCTCGCGGATGTTCAGGCTCGCGGGCAGCCATTGGCCGCGCAGGGCCATGAGGCAGATCACCGCCTCCACGGCACCCGCACCACCGAGCAGATGGCCCATGGCGGACTTCGTGGAGCTGACAGGGATGTTCTTCACTGCATCACCTGCCCAGGCGGCGATGGCGGTGGCTTCGGCGACGTCGTTGAAGGGCGTTCCAGTGCCGTGGGAGTTGATGTAGCCGATTTTCTCCGGCGAAACACCTGCTTGTTCGCAGGCCCCGGTCATCGTGCGGATCGCGGCTTTGCCTTCGGGATCAGGTTGCGTGAGGTGATGCAGATCGGTGGCGGTCGCATAGCCCGTCAAATCGGCCACAGCATCGCTTTGACGCGCTTCTTCCGCTTCCAGCAGCATCACGCCCGCGCCTTCACCGAGCGCGAGACCATCCCGCTTCGCATCGAAGGGCCGCGGGATGCCGCTGGGCGCGAGAGCACGCAAGCTGTCGAACCCGGCGAACACCAGACGCGCGAGCGCATCATAACCGCCCGCCAGAACGCGTTTGCAGCGCCCGGAGCGGATCATTTCGGCCGCCCAGCCGATCGCGTTGGCCCCGGAGGCGCAGGCGTTTGACACGATGATCACCGGTCCACGCCAGCCGAACTCATCGGCGATGCTGTTCATCTGCCGCTGCGGCTGATAATGCTCCGCACGTGACAACTGCGACGGCACGCGGCCTGAATCCTGCCGTGCCTGCTCGAAGTAGGACTCGCCCAGCGGCATCGCACCGGCGGAGCTGCCGATGACCATCGCGTCGATGCCATCAAGATTCGAGCGTCCCGCCTGTGCCAGTGCCTCGCGGATCGCCAGCAGCAGCATGCGTGTGCCGCGGTCGATGTACCGCTGCTTGTGGGGCGGAGTCCGTTGAAACAAGGGCTCGTCCGGCAGATCGACGACGCCTGCGGTGCTGGCGATGAGGCCGGTGGTGTCGAAAAAATCGACCTTGCGGAAGGCCGTGCGGTCCGCGGCCAGCGAGCGCTCATTATGCGCCCACCCCAGACCCAGCGGCGAGACGATCCCTGCTCCAGTGATGGCGATGCGCTGACGAGGTGGGGAGGGCACGGAGGGGAGGCGGCGGACAGGTGAGATTCATCGCGCGCGGCGGTTGAACTGCCCACGCAAGTGTTCATTCTACGGCACGGCGCGGCAGATGGATTACGCTTCGTCGCAAGGACTGCAAATGTTTGGTGAACGTTGGGATCGCATCATGGCAGAGCGCGGCACACAGGCCGCGCTGCATCTGGCCGATGGCAAAGGGGTGACGTTTCAGCAGCTCGATGCCGATGCACGGGCGATCAAACCGGCTGGCGGGCTGATTCTGGCCCAGGGGGACGTTCCTGACATCCTGCGGGCGCTGCTGGCCGGCTTTCTCCACGGCATTCCAGTTCAGTTGGTCGAAAAGGACCGCCAGCGCCGCGTTCCGGCTGTTCCGGTGCCTCCGGGCACGGCCTTGATCAAGCAGACGGTCGGAGGCACTGGCTTGCGCCGCTGCCAGTTCTTCACCTTTGACCAAATCGCCGCCGATGTGGACCGGCTGCATAAGGCGCTGGACCTTGGTGCACGTGGCGTCGGTGTGGCGGCCATCTCGTGTGCGCACTCGTTCGGACTGACGATCACCGTGCTGCAGACGCTGCTGCACGGGGTTGCCACTTGCTTCGCGCCGCAGCCCTTCGCCCAGCCGCTGATGGAGGCGATGAAACAGCACGCACGGGTGTTTCTGCCCGGTGTTCCGGCCTTGTGGAAGGCCTGGCTCATGGGCGAGGTCGGTTTCGGCAATGTCAGCCTCGCACTTTCCGCCGGTTCGCCGCTGACGCTGGACCTGGAGCGGCTCGCTTTCGAAAAACACGGCCTGAAGATCCACAATCTGTACGGCACGAGCGAATGCGGCACGGTTTCGTGGGATGAGTCGCCCGTATTGCGAACGGACGCACGCGATGTCGGCTCGATTCTGCCCGGCGTCCAAGTGCGGAAAGAGGACGATGGCCGGCTGACGGTGATGAGCAGCTCCGTGGGACTCGGTTATGACGAAACGCTGCCGAATGAGCGCTACGGCGACGGCCTTTTCACGACCTGCGATCAAATCGAGCCCTGCGGCGGTCGTTTGTTTTTCGAGCGCAGCGTTGGCGACGGCATCAATGTGGCAGGCCGCAAGCTGAGTCCGGGCGAGATCGCCAGCAAGATCCGCCGCGCCGTGGATCTGCCTTCGTTGACGATCCGGGGCGCGACCAGCCGCGATCCGGAGCGCTGCCAGGACATCGTGGCGGAACTCGACCTGCCGCAGTCCGCGATTGATGCTGAATTCAAGACGCGGGCCTGCGCTTTGCTTGCGCCGTGGGAAGTTCCGAGGAAATGGATCGGGCGGAAAAATGACGCCTGAAGCCGCCCTCATGCCCCACATTCTGCCAGATCCTGCCTTGAAGCGCATCGCAAAGCTCAGCGTGCGGCTGTGGGACCGCTTTTATGTCCCTGCGAAGCTGGGCTCTGATCCGGTTTATGGCGCGGTGACGAAGGAGCTCGGCAGTTCGCCACTGCCGGTGCTCGACATCGGCTGCGGTCTCGGCCTGCTGGCGTTTTATCTGCGGGAGACCGGCTATGAGCACGCGATCACCGGTTTCGACTACGACGCGATGAAGATCCGCACCGCCCGGCGCATGAGCGAACGCGGCGGTTTCGCCGGTCTGAGCTTCATGACCGGCGACGCGCGGCACGGACTGCCCGAATTCGGCGGCAACGTGGTCATTCTCGACATCCTGCAGTTCTTCACGCTGCCCGAACAGGAGGCGCTGCTGCGTGCGGCGGCCGACCGTGTGGCGGCAGGCGGCAAACTGGTGATCCGAAGCTGCCTGCGGGACGATTCCAAGCGCTTCCGCAACACCGTGGCGGGCGACTGGCTGGCGAAGCTGACGCTGTGGATGAAAGCCGCGCCGGTTTGCTATCCCGACCGCGAATTGTTCGAGTCCGTGCTGAGTTCGGCCGGTTTGAACGTCCGCATCGAGCCGTTATGGGGCGCCACGCCCTTCAACAACCACCTCATCGCCGCCGAACGTGTGGGCTAGCGGCTCGGTAGATGCCAATTCGGCTTCGGCGATCATCGCAGCGACGGATTCGGCCACCTGGACGGCCACCGGGGTGGCTTCGTGGATGAGAACGATGGCTCCGGATCTCAAACGGGCACGAATGCGGTTCGTGATGAGCTCCAGATCGGTTTTGACGCCGTCGAAACCACGGGCGCTCCACATCAGGGTGCGCAGGCCCAAGGCGCGGGTGATGACGGGCACGAACATGTTGTGATGACCTGCCGGCGGGCGGAAAAAGCGCGGCGGATGGTCCGGGCAGATGGAAGTGAGCGTCTGCTGGCAGGCGCTGATCTCACGCCACAACTGGACGGGATGCAGCGACCAGAAACGGTAGGCAGGATGGGTTTGCGTGTGATTGCCGATTTCATGGCCACGGGCCACGATTTCACGCACGAGTGCGGGATGCGCGGCCGCACGGTCGCCGATGAGGAAGAAAACAGCCTTCAGGCCATGACGGTCGAGGATGTCGAGGATGGCAGGCGTGTGTTCGGGATGCGGGCCGTCGTCGATGGTGAGCAACGCATGCCTTTTGCCCGCAGGAAGTGTCGTGATCATGCGGCCGAACAGTGTGCAGCGCGGAATGATGGTGCCGACCGTCACGGTGGCGAACGCAACCGTGAAAACGGCAAGGGCGGCGAACGATTGACCGCGCCAGGCCAGAATAACTGCCAGGAGCATCGGCAGCAGCGCCACGACCATCCGCGCGTAAGCGGCACGCAGGCAACGGGCGCGGGTGGTGGCGTTCATGTGCGGTCGCGGGTGACGAGCGGTTCAAACACAAACCATTGATCCCAATGCTGGAGGAGAAACTGATGCATCACCGGCAGCCACGCGGCGCTGACTTCGGCGGCTTTCGGTTTGCGCCCTCCTTCAAAGAACGGCCGGCCGAGCTCGATTCGATAGCTGAGAAGGCCGTTGCGCGTGAGAAAGACCGGATAGCACGGCACGCCGGTGACCTCCGCCAGCACGAGCGGCCCGCGCGGGATGCGATAAGTGACGCCGTCGATCGTGCTGAGCGTAGGGGCGACATCACCGATGACGCGGTCGCCTTGCACGCAGACGACTTCGCCTGCCATGAGGCGGCGGCAGAGCTCCATGCCAAGGTGGCCTCCGGGCTCGTTGTAGTGGATGCGCAGATGCGGCTCGCGGCGTTCCTCCTCGCGCAGTTCCTGCTCGCGGAGCTGCTGCAGGCGCATCTGATGACGCATCCGGTCGGCCGGTTGATGTTTGAGAATGCGGTGCCGGACGCGGACGACACGTTCTACTACAAGAACCTGGCCTACCGCACGGACCGCGTCACCGGCAATCGTTGGATCATGGTGGGAGATGCCGCCGGGTTCATGGACCCACTCTACAGCCATGGCATCGACTTCATCGGCCACACCGTTTATGCCGCCGTGCATCTGGTCAAAAAGAACCTGGCCGGTGAGAACACGCAGGAGATCACGGACTACCTGAACATGGCCTACCCGCGCACCTGGCGGCTGTGGTTCGAGGCGCTCTACAAGGACAAGTATGCCTACCTGGGCGACGCGGAACTGATGAATGTCGCCTTCCTGCTGGATCTGGCCACGTATTTCATCGGCCCCGTGCGGCTGGTGTATTCCGATCCCGATTACGAGTGGACACGGCTGCCCTACGATGGGCCGGCAGGCTCGTTTTTCGGCTGGTTCATGGCCTTCTACAACCGCCGCCTCGTCCACCTGGCGCAGGAGCGCGTGCGCAAGGGCATCTACGGCCGCTGCAACCACGGTCATGTCTGGATGCCACGGCAGAGCTTCTCTCCAGACCAAAGCTCGCTTTTCCTGCTGTGGGACGGGCTCAAAGCCTGGCTCAAGGCCGAAGTCACCACCTGGATGGCCCCGGCTCAGTCGGCAGAAATGGCGATGATGCCGCAGGAAAAGCCGGTGCAGGCCTGACGTCATTCGGCGACGAAGAACATCGCTGCGAAGGTGTTGGAGATGAACTTTGAGTCTGGTTTCGGATCGACCACCATGGATGAGATGTCGCCATCGAGGTAAAGCGCGTCCTGGCAGCCAAGATGGAGGAAGAAACGGCTGAATTGATGGAAGGTGACGCGTCCCTTCACCGGATCATCCCGGTCACTCATGACGAAGACGATCTGACCGTCCTTCGAGCGGACGCCCACGGCATTTCGGAGGCGTTTGTTCGGCGAGTTGACCTGAAAGGCCGGATGAATCACGCCTTTGCGCAGCATCAGTGGACCGGACTGCGTGGCGATCCGCGGATTGAGACCGCTGTTCGCGAATTCAGCCGCCTCCATCACTCCAGGGCCGGCTTGATCGTCGAGGTAGAAGACGCCGTTGGGTTTGAGGAAGAAGTTGCCTTCGCCGTTCTTCAAATTGAGCGGGACCAGCTCGCGTCCAGCGCAGATCGTCAGTCCGCAGGGTTTGGGACCGCGTTCGTAGATGCCAGCATTGGTGGCGAAGATGATTTTCTTGTTCTGTGCCGCCAGATGCTGACGCAGGCCGTTGAAATCGCCGAGCGGTTTGCCTTCAGCACCGGTCCAGGCCAGCTCCAGCCGCTGCCAGTCCGCCTTGTCCACGCGGTAGAGGTGATAACGCGCGCCTTCGTGGTCGATCGTCTCCGCACCGTGCAGATGGGAGGTGATCGAGGCGCAGCCAAAGGCCGCGAGAAGCCAGCGCGGGAGTCTCATGTCGTGATTTCACCGCAGTTTGGTTGTGGGAACAACTTTGAACTTTGAACTTTAAACTTTGAACCCATAGATGAGCGCCTATGGCGAGTAATTTCGGCACACTCTTCCGCATCAGCACCTGGGGCGAATCGCATGGCCCGGGCGTCGGCGTCGTCGTGGACGGCTGCCCGCCGCGCATTCCGCTCTCGGTGGAGGACATCCAGCACGAGCTGAACCGCCGCCGCCCCGGTCAGAGTAAGATCGTGACGCCACGCAAAGAAGACGACACCGCCGAAATCCTGTCTGGCGTGCTCGATGGACAGACGCTCGGCACGCCGATTGGCCTTTTCGTGCGCAACACCGACCAGCGCCCGTCCGCCTACACGGAAATGCAGCAGGCGTATCGCCCCAGCCACGCGGACTACACGTATGATGCCAAATACGGCATCCGCGCGGTGTCCGGCGGCGGCAGATCGAGTGCGCGCGAAACCATCGGCCGCGTCGCTGCCGGAGCTATCGCCCGGAAGATGCTGCAGCACTCGCTCGGCGGCTACGAATGCCTCGCCTACGTCAAAACGGTGCAGAATCTGCACGCGGAGGTGCCGACCGGGGCTGCGTTGAACTCCGAAGTGATCGAATCGAACATCGTCCGCACCTGCGATCCCGTGGCGGCGGAGAAAATGATCGAGCTGATCGAAGCCATGCGCAAAGAGGGCAACAGCGTCGGCGGGGTGATCGAGTGCGTCGTGCGTGGCGTGCCTCCAGGGCTCGGCGAGCCGGTTTTCGACAAGCTGGAGGCCGATCTGGCCAAGGCGATGCTCAGTCTGCCTGCGACGAAGGGTTTTGAAATCGGCAGCGGCTTCGGCGGCACCACGATGACTGGTCTGGAGCACAACGACGAGTTCTTCATGGACGGAGAAAATGTCCGTACGCGCACCAACCGTAGCGGCGGCATCCAGGGCGGCATCAGCAATGGCGAGGAAATCGTTTTCCGCGTCGCCTTCAAACCGACCGCGACGGTGCTGCGCGAGCAAAAGACCGTCACGAACACCGGCGAGGACACGACTCTATCCGCCCGCGGCCGTCACGATCCGTGCGTGCTGCCACGCGCTGTGCCGATGGTCGAGGCGATGGTGCATCTCGTGCTGGCCGATCACTTCCTGCGCCAGCGGGCGATGCGAGGCTGATGCCATGCGCTGGCTGGCCCTGTTTTCCCTCTTGGCGGCCAGTTTGACCGCTCATGGCGAGCCATTGCCGAAGATCAGGGTGGGAGGAAGCGGTCGAACGGTCAAGATTTCGATGACGCCTTGGTATTCGGGCTTCATTTCGACCTCCCAGGCCTTTCTCACCGGCACGGTGATTGAGATCTCGTCGGATGTGCAGGTGTCGCCGCAACAGACGTGGCTTTCGGAGTCATGCACCGTGCGTGTGGAGCATGCGTTCGGCCGCATGACGCAGATCGAAGGCATCGCGACGGCCAAACTGACGGCAGGCTACGAAAGCTCGCCCTACGAGCCGGTTGATCCGCAGTGGGGAAGGCTGCGCCACCTACAGAAAGGGCGGCACGTTTTGGTGCTGCTGCACGAATACGAGGGCGATCCCTGCTTCGGTGCCGATGCCCTGATCGAGTTCGATCAGCAGATCCAGGATCTACCACGCATCCTGCGGCGCACAGGGTTCAATCCGGCGTTGTTCACGAGATCCGATCTCGCGGTGGTCAAATCGGCCAGCCCGTTGCTTTACGAACAACTGGCCGTGGAAGCAGAAGTCAGAGGCGAAATCGAAAACGACACCGCCACCGAGCTCAATGAACTGGTGGCGGGCTGTGTGGGGGGCGTTTTGCTCTTGTTGCTGGTCGCCGATCTGGTCAGGCGATCAACTCGTTGATCAGACGGCCGCCGTTGACGATGTCCACGGGACGCACGTTTTCGACGACGATGCGCTTGCTGGCGTTGATGCCGAGGAGGCGGTACATCGTGCGGGCGAGGTCTTCGGGGCCGACGGGATTCTCATCGGGTTCGCCACCGAGGGCGTCGGACTTGCCATAGACGAAGCCTTTCTTCACGCCGCCGCCAGCCATCGCCACGGAGAAGACGCGCGGGTAGTGGTCGCGACCGTTGGTGGAGTTGATCTTCGGCGTGCGGCCGAACTCGGAGCTGACGAGCACGAGCGTGGAATCCAGCATGCCGCGTTCTTCGAGATCGCGGATCAGGCGGGCAAAGGCCTGGTCGAACTGAGTGGCCTGGCCTTCGAAGGCCCCCTTGATGTTCGAGTGGTGGTCCCAACTGCCGAAATTGACGGACACCATGCGCACACCGGCCTCGACGAGGCGGCGGGAGAGCAGGAAGCGCTGACCGGCGGCGTTGCGGCCGTATTCATCACGCAGTTTGGCGGGTTCGGCGGCGAGATCGAAGGCCTCGCGTGCCTTCTGGCTGCTGATGAGGTTGTAGGCGGCGTTGTAGAACTTGTCCATGGCGGCGAGTCCATCGGACTTCTCCGTGCTGCGGAAATGCTCGTCCACCGCGCCGAGGAGACTGCGGCGGCGGTCGAAGCGCTTCTGGTCGATGTCCTTCGGCGAGGCGAGATCGCGCACGGTGAAGTTGCCATCCGCCGGATCACTGCCGAGCGCAAAGGGACCAAAGGCGCTGCTCATGTAGCCGCTGCCCTGTTCCGGGGCGAAGACGCTCGGAATGGCGACGTAGGGCGGCAGATTGTTCCGCGAACCCTGCTCATGGGAGATGATGGAGCCGAAGCTGGGGAATTTGATGGCCGGGCTGGGACGATAGCCGGTGAACATGTTGTGCGTGCCACGTTCATGGGCGGCCTCGCCATGGGTCATCGAGCGGATGATGCTGATCTTGTCGAGGATCTTCGCGATGTTCGCGAATTTCTCGCCCACATACTCGCCGGTGACCCCCTTGATGGGGCTGAACGGGCCACGATAGTCTGGCGAGGCAAAGGGCTTCGGGTCCCAGGACTCATGCTGGGCCATGCCGCCGGGCAGGTAGATGTGAATGATCGAAGTGGCGACGGCTTTGTAGCTTTCGACGGCGGGCATGGCCAGCGTCTGCTCGGCGGCCTGCAGCTTCAGCATTTGAGGCAAAGTGATGCCGAGACCGGCCAGGGCACCCACTTGGAGGAAGTCGCGACGGCTCTGGGAAGCGGCGAAGGGGTTGTGGTGATTGCCGGAGCAGAGGGGATGCATTTTCATGGGTCGATTCGGGGAATTGGCCCGAATCTACGACATCCTGAGAAGGCTGTTGCCCCGTGGAGTCACTCTGACAAACGCGGAACACTGAATCGCAATCCTGGCGGTTCTGGCAGCAGGCGATGGACACTCAGAGGCACCGACGGCGGCCGCGGCGGGTGGCCAGACCCGCCAGGCCTGCGAAAATCAAGACAGCCCGCGAAGGCTCGGGGACGACGGTGATGACGCCGTCGTTGTTGAAGGTGCTGGTGTCCCAAAACCACCCGTGGCTGCTGATGTCGGCCGCGCTGAAGTCGAGTTTGCTCACGAGGTCGGTGTCGCCAGTCAGGGTGACCCAGTCGAGCAGGTCAAAACTCTGACCGAAGGCAGGCGTGGCATGAAGCACCACCTTGAGTTTGGCAGTTGAATCGAGGCTAAGAGAGCTGGAGGTGCCGACGATGACGCGATCATGCGTCCCGGAGCCGAAAAGGTTGAAGGTGGCCTCAGAGCCGGCCGCAAGTACCAGACCGCCATCGAGCCGCAGTTCACTGGCGGCATTCCGCACGGCTCCGGGTGACACAAATCCGCCGCTTTGCACGGACACGACTCCGGTGACGGCACCGAAACCGGCCAGCGTGGCCCCGCTTTCGACCACGACGCCGCCTGAACCGCCCGCCGTGCCATCCGGCTGCGCGGGTGTGAAGAGCAGCGTGCCTTGTTTGACCGTGGTGCCGCCGGCGTAGTTGTTGTTCGCGCCTCTCATCTCCAGCACGCCGGTTCCTGCCTTGATCACACCGCCCGCACCGGTGACGGTGCCGAGAATGACGCTGTGGTAGGTTCCGGTGTTGATGGTGGTGGAGGTGTTCACGGTGACGGTGCGGGTGGCCGCCAGCTCGATGTTGTCCGCGCCGAAGTGCAAACCGTTGCCGGTGAGGGCCGTGGTGTTGTTATTGTTGAGGTAGAGCCCGTTGCTGGGATCACCGAGCGATCCGTCGCCATAGATGACGAGGCCGCCGCGATTGAGCACGATGTTGGAGGCGATGAAGGTGTTGCCGGTGTTGGTGAGATGCAGCCGCCCCTGACCGGTGGCGGACTCGTTGTCCACCCAGAGCTCCGAGGCGCTGTTTCCACCGGAGATCTGCCCGGAAAGGGTGGCATTGAAGGTGGCGGAGGCGTCGGTGGTGAACCGTGTGGCGGCATTGGCGGTGCTGCTCTGGAGCACGATGTCGCTGGAAAGCGTGCCGCTGCCCGCGCCCGCGTCGAAATACAACGCGGTGACCGGTGCGTTGTTCTGCATCGTGATGGTGGGGCCGAAGGCCTGATACGCGGCGGAGCCGTTGAGGCGAAACGCTCCGTTCGTGCTCGAGTTCGGGCCGGTCACGATCACAGTGCCGCCGACGTTGTTCGCGGCGGTCAGGGTGGCCTGCCCGGCGCCTTCCTTGATCATGAGGCCCGCACCCAGGTCGATGGGGTCCAGCACCTCGTGGTTGGTGGAGCCGCCAAAGGTGAGGTTTTTGCCTGCCGAAGTGACCGCATTCCCTGAGGCGACGTTCAGACGCAGTGTGATGGTGGAACCCGTGGTCTGGGAGACGAGCAGAGCGTCATCTCCGAGCACGAGCGGGGCTGAAATGGTGAAAATCTGCGACGACGAGGGTGCGCCGTTCACCACGAGGCCGCTGTTCAGCGTCAGCGTGGAGGTGCCCGAGATGTTGAAGCTCGTGTCACGGTTGATCATCACGAGTCCGGCGACCTGCGGCGCGTCGATGACCACGCCGGAGCCGTCCGGGCCGATGGCGACATCCGTGCCTGCCGTAGGGACGACATCGCCGGCCCAATTGGCCGCCGTGCTCCAGGCGGTGTCAGCGCCACCCGCGTCCCATGAGCCTGCGGTGCTACCGCCAGCCATCAGGATGAAACTGAGGGTGTCCTCACCACTGGTGTTGTCCTGGAGTCCGCCGAGCGGCGCGGGCAGGTCCCGCTGTTCCAGATTCCAGCCGCCGAAATCAGCCTCGTAGAGGAAGATGTTGTCCTGGGCGACGCCAGCCCACTCCGAGCTCAGGAGCAAAACGGCCTGGGCGGGATCGATCCCAGGCGCGAGCAGACGATATTTGCCGACGGCCGTGCGGGTGATGACGTAGTTCCCCGCCGTGACGTCACGCGTGAGGTTGCCGTTCAGGCGTCCCATGGCGTGGATGCCGGGATTGGCACCGGTGACCACGGCAGTCTTCGGGATGTAGGCAAAGGCGAGGCCGTCCGCCTCGGTGCTGGTGGTGTTCGAGCCGTTGTCCTTCACGAAGATGCTCCAGGTGCCGTCGGCGTTGGCCCGCGACAGGGCGAAGTTGTCCTCGTTCTTGCCGCCACTGACGAGGAGGATGCCATCGGTCTGGCTGTTGATGCCGCTGAGATTGAGTTCGTACTGGCCGGTGGCGCCAGGATCGTAAAGCACGTCCGGACCTGCGGCCGTGGTGCTCAGGGTGAGGCCCGGACTGGCGGCCAGCGAGGTCAGAACGCCGCCGTTGACCGAATTGATGGCGTGACCGCCGATCCAGCCATCGGCATACGGAAACCAGGCGACGGCCAGGTTCACATTGAACTCGTCGCCGCCGGGGGAGGTATGCACGGGAATGAAGTAGCCGCTGGCATTGTCCGTGGCCGAGGTGGCGAACTGAGGCCCGATCGTGTCTCCAAAGGCGGTGTTGTCCCGGTAGATCTGCGACACGTTCGTCAGCATGATGCCGAGGGCACGGTCATTGGCCGCCGTGCTGCTGAAGCGCACATTGAAGTCCCCACGGTTGGAGCCGCTTCGCACGGCCAGATTACCGAGGCTGGTGACGCCGTCGGCTGACAGGGCGGCCTGGCCGTAGGCCAAGGTGACGGTGACGGAGGCCGTGGTGTTGGCCGCATCGTTCTGCTGCACGGTCAGATTGCCGAAGGTGGGGCTGGGGATGCCCTGCGCCCGGGCAGGATGACAGATGATGAAGGCAAAGGCAGTGGCGAGCAGAAGACGTGCGTTCAACATGCGAAGGGAGGGGTTCCCTTCGCCATGGCCGCATTTCACCCGCCATCTCAATCAAGCGACTGAGAAGCTTTCGTCACGCGGGCCTGCTGTGTGACAAATCAGCCACTCTCACTGGCGTTCATGCCGGATGCGCAACAACGGAGCGGCCTGTGATCCAGATCAGAAGCCGATCACGTAAAAGCGGTCGTCGGAGACCTGCTGGGCTTCAGGGAGCGTGATCCAGCGCTCCTTGTAGTTCTCGCCCCAACTGTCGCTGAAGGCGATCTCGTTGGTGTCCTTGTTGTAGCCCATGATGAGGACGACGTGGCGTGTGTCCTTGTCCTTCGGCAGGGAATTGGTGGCGGATTCCTGGGTGACCTTGGCCTTCCAGGAGGCCCATTCGGTGACGTCTCGGCGCTCCTTGGTGCGCTTGTTGGCGGTGTCGTTGAATCCCTTGGTGCTGCACAGGCACCACATCACGGGCACGCCGCGGTCGATGTATTTTTGCAGCTCCTTGAGCTTCAATTCGCCGGTCCACGCATCGAAAGAGCGGCGCTTGCTGCGGATCTGGCCCGCCATGCCCTCCAGGAGCATGGTGACGCTGGTGCCGCCGCCGAAGCCGGTCTGTCCGGCGTTGGCCAGGATGTACATGTCCGCCGGGACGCCGAGGTGACGCATGGCACGCTCGGCGGTGGCGGGTGCGCAATAACCTTTCGGCCCTTGATCGACCATCGGGATGTCGCCGATCACGATGTCGCCATTCGGACGCTTCTCGAGGTTGGCCAGCGCACGCTCCTTGATGACCTTGTCGGTGATGTCCTCGACCTTGCCACC
Source organism: Prosthecobacter sp. (assembly GCF_014879935.1). GTDB lineage: Bacteria > Verrucomicrobiota > Verrucomicrobiia > Verrucomicrobiales > Verrucomicrobiaceae > Prosthecobacter. Next base: position 5,901 of record NZ_JACSRD010000110.1, on the reverse strand, counting down.
GGCGTCTGCAAAGGCGGTGGTGACGATCTGCACGCCGACGTATTCGCCTTCAGCCTCGGCCAGAAGAATGGAGTGCCCGCGCCAGTCCCAGCGCTGCATGTTCATGCGTCCGGCCTTGCCTTCGCCGAAGCGTTCCTTCTGCGGAGCGCCGAGCACCTTCGAAATGGATGCCGCGATGGCTTCCAGATCCTTGTCCATGGCCTTCTTGACGATCTGGGCGGCCTGGGCGGGCGGTGTGTCCTTGTCGAAGTGCATCTCGCCGCCGCCCTTGGCGCTGAACAGGTCGCCCTTGTTCGCGAAGACGAGGGAGAAGCTCGTGACCTTGTCGTTCTCCGCATACATGGCCACGGAATACGGGTGTGCGCCGAACATGAGGTAGTCGTCCTTGGTGTAGGAGCGATAGCTGCTGCCGGTCTTCGTCTTCGATTCGGCGGGGATGCCGAGTTTCGTGGCGATTTCATCCGCCGAGGAGGTCCAAAGCACGGAGTCGCTGAACAGCGGCTGGCCGATGGCCTCGTTCACTGCGTCGGGAGCCAGTTTGTCGTTCGGGCCGGGCTTGAAGGTGAACTTTGTAGCCGCAGCGGCCGGGGCCGGGGCTGGCGTGGCCTTGATGTATTGCTGGTCCGCCGCGGAAAGGGAGGTGATCGGGAAGGTGTAGCGCTGCCCGGTGGCCAGCTCCATGGTCACATTGGCTCCTTCGACGCCGACGAGCTTCGCCTGAATCGATTTCCCGGCGGAATTGGTGAACGTGCGCAGCTCGGCGGAGTGCGCGTTTAGTTGGAAGGCGAAAAGAACTACAAAGGCGGCGTTGAGTGCGGGCTTCATGGAAGGCGGCACTTTAACGCAAGGGCCGTCCGGAGAGTTAGCACTTTTTGCAACCGGTCAGCAGGTCAGATCCACGTGCCGGCCGGGATGACTGCATCCTTCGGGATGCAGACGATGCCGTCGCGGATGTAGAAGTTGTCGCCATCCATCTCCTGGGGCTTGCCCTCGGGCGTGATGACCACGTTGTCGCCGATGTGGACATTTTTGTCGATGATCGCGCGTTCGATGCGGCAGTTGCGGCCGATTCCGGGCGCGGAGCGCTTGGGATCGGTGCCGGCAGCCCCGGCGTAAAAATCAGCGCCCATGATGATGCTCTCACGGATGGTCGTTCCGGCTTCAATCTGCGAACGGACACCAATGACGGCGGTCTCGATGTGCGCGTCGGTGAGGATGCAGCCGTCGGCCAGCAAGGCCTCGCGAATGGTGCCGCCGTTGATCTTCGTGGCCGGCAGGGCGCGGGTGTGGGAGAAGATGGGGGCCACGGAGTCGAAGAAGTCGAACTGCGGCACCAGTTTGCACAGGTCCAGGTTCGCCTGGAAGAAGGAGCGGATGGTGCCGATGTCCTCCCAGTAGCCCTGGAAGTTGTAGGCATGCACACGGCGGTCCTTGATCGCCGTGGGAATGATGTGCTTGCCGAAGTCGTTGTGGTTGTTGTCCAGGCAGTCGATCAGCACCTGGCGGTTGAAAAGGTAGATGCCCATGGAGGCCTCGAACCGCGGTTCGTCGGTCGGCATGCCCATCTTCGCCAGCGTCTCCTTCGGCATGTTGAGCTTGTCGAGGATCTCCGGGTCCTTCGGCTTCTCCACGAACTCGTAAATGCGGCCGCTTTCATCGGAATGCATGATGCCGAACGCGGTGGCATCGCGAGCGTTGACCGGCAGCGTGGCGATGGTCAGATCGGCTTCGTTGGCCAGGTGCTGGCGCATCAGCTTGCGGAAGTCCATGCGGTAGAGCTGGTCGCCGCTGAGGATGAGGAAGTAATCATGCCCGCCCTCAAGGAAGTAGCGCAGGTTCTGCCGCACGGCGTCCGCGGTGCCCTGATACCAGCGCTCGCCCTCGGGCGTCTGCTGCGCGGCCAGCACCTCGACAAAGCCACGGGTGAACTGGTCGAAACGATAGGTGCGGGAGAGATGGCGGTTGAGCGAGGCGCTGTTGTATTGCGTGAGCACATACACCTGACGCAGGCCGGAGTTGATGCAGTTGCTGATGGGAATATCGACCAGGCGGTACTTGCCGGCGAGAGGCACGGCAGGCTTCGCACGATCCTTGGTCAGCGGGAACAGCCGCGTGCCCGCGCCGCCACCCATGACGATGGCCAAGGTGCTGCGACGGAGGAGCGAATCGGCTTCGATTTGGACGGAGGTGGGCATACGGATGAGGGGTTGGTTACCACGTGCTATTTCTCTGAAACAAGGCAGGGAGGCAAGCGTTATCCCTGCCCCGATTTGGCGGGCAGACGCGCCCCGCATTGTTCACCAACCGTCTTCTCCCAAACCTTATGTCAAAAACCGTGTTTCGCTTAGCTGCTTTTGTCTTCACCGGCCTTGCCGCGACCTCCGCCACTGCGGCGGTGAACTTCGAAAAAGAAGTCCTGCCCTTCATCACCAAGAAGTGCGTGGACTGCCACAAGGCCCCCTACACGGAGAACGGGCAGAAAAAAGAACCGAAAGCCGGTCTGCGCCTCGACGCCTCCTGGGCCATCATCAAGGGCAGCGAAAATGGTCCCGTCCTCACCGCCGGCGCTCCTGACAAGAGCAGCATCTATGAGTCCGTGATCCTGCCAAAGGACGATGACGCCCACATGCCCTCCAAGGGCGAGGATTTGACGAAGGAGGAGATCGCCCTGCTGAAGAAGTGGATCGAGGAAGGCGCGAACTTCGGCGGCTGGATCGGCAGCACCGAAGGCATGCCCGCCGGGGCGCAGACCGAGGCGACGAAGCCCTTCAAACCGCGGGCGCATGACCTCTTCTTCGCAGCCCTCGAAAAGGAGGTGAAGCCCGTGGCTGACGCTGATCTCGAAAAAGCCAAGGCCGCCGGAGCGCAAGTCGCCCCGGTGAAGATCGAAAGCCCGCTGCTGCGCGTCGATTTCCTCACCGGTGTCTCGAAGTGCGATGACAGCAAGGTCGCCGGCATCCTGCCGATCAAGGAAAACATCGTGCAGCTCGATCTCGGCCGCACCGTGATCACCGACGCCGGACTGAAGATGGTGGCGCAGCTTCCGCGCCTCGTTTCGCTCGACCTGCGCCAGACCAAGGTCACGGATGCAGGGCTGGAGGCTCTGACAGGACTCAAGAAGCTCGAAACCCTCAACCTCTACGGCACCGAAGTCACTGACGCCGGCCTCAAGCACCTCGCGAAGATCAAGAGCCTCAAAAATGTCTATCTTTGGCAGTCCAAGGCCACGAAAGCCGGCGTAAAACAGCTCGCCTCCGCCATTCCCGGCCTGAAAGCCAGCATCGAATAACCCCAACGCCTCGTATCCCCATGAAAACGCGCCTGCTCATGCTCACCGCCCTGTTCAACGCCCTCTTCGGACTCGCCCATGCAGGCGAAGGTGAAAAGGTCAGCTACGACGCCCCTGCGGTGTCCGGCATCAATCAGGACGGAGAGACGGTCAACTTCGCCGATGTTTACAAGAAAGGCCCGACCGTGGTCTTCTTCTACCCCAAGGCTGACACTCCAGGCTGCACGAAGCAGGCCTGCTCCCTGCGAGATGCTTTCGCGGATCTGAGCAAGCATGGCGTGCAGGTGCTGGGCGTGTCTTTTGACAAGCCGGAGGCGCAGAAGGCCTTCAAGGGCAAGTTCACGCTGCCTTATGACCTGATCGCCGACCCCGAAGGCAAGATCGTGGAAGCCTTCAAGGTCGAGAAGATGCTGAAGGGCATCATCCCGCTCGCCAAACGGAGCTGCTTCCTCATCAAGGACGGCAAGGTCGTCTGGCAGGACTACGCGGCCAGCACTGACAAGCAGGCGGAGGACATCAAGCGTGTCCTCGCGGAAACAAAGTAAGCCTCCAGCGCAACAATCCACCCATGGCCGGGAGCTGAAATCAGCTCCCGGCCTTTTTTGTGATCGCCTGCCGCCTGGATTCCTGCCTAAACTCCGCCCCGTGAGCTCCTCCATCCATCCGATCTTTGTCGTGGCCGCCCTGGGCGTCGTCGCGTCGATCATCCTGCTCGTCACTGTTTTCAAAGTCCGCAGCAAGGGCCTCAAAGTGATCCTGGCCTTTCTGGCTGTGCTCACGTTGGCACCGCTGGGGCTGGTGGTGCTCGCCCTTTACCCAGAGTGGCTGGACGCCCGCATTCGCAGCTACAAGACCTTTTACGAGGACATCCAGCTCGGCATGACGCGGGACGAGGTCATGAGCGTTCAGGCGAAGGTTTACCCTGAAGGCAGCCTCCGCGTGAAGCCGCGCCTCATCGTCGATGAAGCCGATCACCTGACCTTTTTCATGCATCCGGAAACTTCCGCTGAACCGGACTGCGAGGCGATCATCCTGGCCCTCAAGGAGGGCAAAGTGGCCTCCAAGACCTACTCGCCCGACTGACGGCCATGTCTGTGTGGAAACGTTTGTTACGACTCGTGGCGATCGCCGCCCTCACCCCCGTGATTTTCCTGCTCGGCTGCCAGTCACGACTCATCTATCACCCGGCTGCGTATGGACCTGAACCACAGGCCATGCTGCGTGAAGCCAGGGGCGTGCGACTGGCCTTCGAGAGTTCGCAGGGGCGTCAGACCGCCTTCTACATTCCACCACGGGACGCTCCAGCCGGCCTTCCGCAGGCGATATGGGTTTGTTTCGGCGGAAACGCCGCCCTGGCGCTCGACTGGCTCCACCTCACCGATGTGTGGGACGATCGTTTCGCTTATCTGCTGGTCGATTATCCCGGCTACGGCTTGTGCGAAGGAAATGCGAGTCCACACAGCATCCGTGAAACGGGAAAAGCAGCCGTCACAGCACTGGCAGCCCATCTGGGCGCCACGACGGCCGATTTGCAGCCGCGAATCGCGGTGCTCGGCCATTCACTCGGCTGTGCGGCGGCCCTCATGCTCGCGGAAGACCTGGACGTGTGCCGCGGAGTGCTCGTCTCTCCCTTCACCACAATGACAGAAATGGGCCGCATCGTCCTCGGCTGGCCTTTGTGCCATCTGAACCTGCATCGCTTCGACAATCGCAGGCCCCTGGCCCGCTTCGCCCGTGCGGAGGGCGCCCGGATTGTCATTTTTCACGGAGCGCAGGACGAAATCATCCCGGTGGCAATGGGTCGTGAACTGGCCGCAGCCTGCCCGGGAGTGGCGCAGTTTCATGAGATCGCCGGAGCGCACCATAACGACATCCTCGGCCGGATCGACGCCAGGATCGGAGAAGCGATGACGGCCCTGGTCCCCTGAGGCACGCAGCGTTTGCTTTCACACCGTGCTGTGCTCTGATGCCCGCTCAAATTCCCCTCTTCACAAGTCATGTCCGCGCACTCCTCATCCCCGGCCCAATCGTCCTCCATCTGGTCTGTTCTCAACGCCATCATCGGCACAGTCATCGGAGGCACGGTGCTTCTCTGGGTGCTGGCCTTCGTCTGGCAGGGTTTGTCCTCCCTGCGCCCGACCCCGAAGGCTGACGCGGCACCTGCGGCCCCGGCCGCCGCGACTCCGGCAGCCCCTGCGGCGGCAGCTCCTGCCGCCCCCGCGCCAGCCGCAGCCGGTCCGTCCCTCGAAGTCACCATCAAGCCCGACCCGGCCAATCCGCTGGCTTACGACACGAAGACCATCAGCGCCAAGGCTGGCCAGACGATCAAGCTCACCTTCAACAACACCCACCCCACCCTGCCGCAGCCGCACAACTTCGTCCTCGGCAAGCTTGGCATGGACAAAGGCAAGATGCTCGGCATCGCCATGGCGGCCATGACGCTCGTGGACAAAGGCTACATCCCTGAGTCCGCCGACATCCTCGCCAACACCAAGCTGCTGCAGCCCGGCCAGAGCGAGACCATCGAGTTCACCCTGCCTTCCGCCGGCGAATACCATTACATCTGCACCTTCCCCGGCCACGGTGCGATCATGAACGGCGTCATCACCGCC
>NZ_JACSRD010000125.1 GCF_014879935.1 Prosthecobacter sp. | reverse complement strand
GCTGCGCAAGCCCCCCGTCTCGTTCTGGCGAACGAGCCTACGAGCGCTGGCCCAGTCTCGTTCTGGCTCGGCGAGCCAGGCGGCACCGACTCACCGATCCACCGACCCACTGACCCACTGACCCACTGACCCACTGATCCAACGACGAAGGCGGACGGGGGCGTCCGCGCTCCGGTCCGGGCTAGCGGCGTTTTTTGCGGGCGTGTTTGTGACCGTGGCCGGGTTTGCGTGGGGGAGCGCTTTTGATTTCGGCGCGGTCGCGGTGGCGGCGTTCGCTTCGTTCACCTCGTTCGGGCTTGCGGGGGCGTGGGGTTTCGCCGCGTTGGAGGACGAGCTGGAAATCGACCTGCTTCTTCACGCTGTCCACTTTGTAGATCTGCACGACCACGTTGTCGCCGAGGCGGATGACGCGGCGGGTGTGGCGGCCGATGAGCTGGCCGCTGGCGGGGTCGAACATGTAGAAGTCGTCCGGGATGGCGGAGAGCGGCACGCCGCCGCTCATACCGAGCTCGGGCACATCGACGAAGAAGCCGAAGTTCCGCACGTCGGTGACGAGCGCGGCATACTGCTGCGGCTTTTTCGAGGCGAGCTGGGCCTTGAGGAAGGCGTAGAGCTTCACGTCCTTGCTGTCGCGTTCGGCGTCGGCGGAGTTCTTCTCGGTGGCGGTGATGTGATCGGCGATCTGCTTCGCCGTGTTCCCATCGAGCTGGGTCTTCTCAAACAGCGCCCGATGCACGACGAGGTCGGCGTAGCGGCGGATCGGGGAGGTGAAGTGGGTGTACTTCGTTTTCGCGAGTCCATAATGCCCCAAGGGCTCGACGGCGTAACGCGCCCGCATGAGGGAACGCAGGAAGCCGATCTTCAAGGCGGGGCCGATGGGCAGGGTGTCGAGCTTGCTGAGCAGCTTCTGCACCTCCGGGCGGTGGTTGAGGTTGCCGCAGGGGATGCGGTGGCTGAGGACGTCCTCGCGGTAGTCGTTGAGCTTCTTCTCCTTCGGCGCCTCGTGGATGCGATACACGCTGGGCCGGTTCAAGGCCATGAGACGGCCTGCGACGGCCTCATTGGCCAGGAGCATGAACTCCTCGATCAACTGGTGGGAGGCGTCGTTTTCCATGCGCTCGATGCGCAGCACGCGGCCCTGGTCATCGAGACGGATCTTGTTCTCCGGGAAGTCGAGGTCGAGGGAGCCGTTGCGGAAGCGCAGATGGCGGACCTTCTGCGCCAGGGCGTGCGCGTCGTGCAGCATCTGCTCGATGTCGCCCTGCGGCGGCCGTTGCAGCGTGGTGAAGGCCTCCTGGTAGGTGAAGCGGCGCTTCGAGTGGATGACGGCGGCGTAGAACTTCGAGCTGACGACATGTCCTTCCTTCGACATCACGAACTCCACGCACTTCGTCAGGCGGTCGATGTTTGGCTTGAGGGAGCAGAGCTCGTTGCTCAGCGCCTCCGGCAGCATCGGGATGACGCGATCGACGAGGTAGGTCGAATTGCCGCGCTTCCGCGCCTCCACATCGAGCGGACTGCCCGGACGCACGTAATGCGACACGTCGGCGATGTGAACCCACAGCCGCCATTGATCGTGACCGTGCTTCTCGATGCAGATCGCATCGTCGAAGTCTTTCGCGTCGTCAGGATCGATGGTGATGACATCGTGCGAGCGGCAATCGACGCGGCCTTTGCATTCGTCCGCGCCCGGCTGGTTGTCAGCGCGAGATTTCGCGATGGTCTGCGCCTCGTTGAGCGTGTTCTTCGGAAAGCTGAGCGGCAGGTCGTAATGACGCAGCACGGAGAGCATATCGACCCCCTCCGCGTCCGGCGGGCCGAGCACCTCGACGATCTCGCCTTCGGGGGCTGTCTTCTTCGATTCCCAGGCGGTGATCTCCACGACCACCTTGTCACCTGCGTTGGGTTTGCGTCCCACATCGCGTGGTTCGGGCACATAAACGGCCCCTGGAAGACGCGGATCATCCGGCACCACGTGCAGGAAGGTCTTGGAGCGTTGCAGCGTGCCGACGAACCGCGTGCGCTTGCGCTCCAGCACACGCACCACGCTGCCGCTTTGCTCCTGCGGCCCGGGTTTGCGCAGTCCCTGCGGGCGCACGTCGAGACGCACCAGCACACGGTCGCCATGCATCGCGGTGTCGGTGGCGCTTTCAGGGATGCTGATCTCGCCGATGCCGGCCTCATCAGGCTGCACGAAGCCGCGTCCGCCGCGCGTGATCTGGATCACGCCGGGGATCAAGTCGGCCTCCTTCGCCACGATGTAGCGATTGCCCTTGGTGCGGACGATTTTGCCCTGTTTCACCAGGCTTTTGAGCAGGGATTGCAGCACCTGCTGTTGATTGGGCCTCAGGCCCATTTGAGAGAGCAGCTCCGGCACATTCGAGGGCGTGTATTCCTCACTGGCGAGCAGGCTCAGAAGTTTCTGTTCCATCCGCCATGATGACAGGGAAATGCAGAATGACGAATGCAGAATGACGAATTATCCCCTCAGCAGCGCTCAGTGTGAGAGTGGAGGCGGCCTGAACTCGCGATTGATGACGAGCCGCAGCCTGCGCATCGCGCCGTCCAGTTCCGCACGCAAGACCACGAGCTCCGGCTCGAGATTTTCATCCACGGGCGTGCTCATCAGGCGCTCGAAACGTTCGATCAACGGCTGCCCGTCCTCACGCAAACCGCAGCGCTCGATCAGCTCACGCACCTGTGCCGCCTGTGCCTGCGTCTGGCGGATCAGGTCGAGCGCGGAGGCCTCCGTCGTCTCATCGGCCTCGATCAGGCGCAACTGCTGGCAGTGAAACAGGCGGCAGCGCGTGGGCCGCTGCGCATAGATGGTGCAGCAGCGCTCCTTCAGCGCGGGGCAGGGCTGCTCCATGTGAAATTCATCGCCCTTGCTGCGGATGCGCATGCCGAGCCTGGCCAGCTCCGAGGTGCGGTCTCCCGGCTGCATCTTCACGATCTGAAACATCGTGCCGTCGCAACACAAACCGCAGGCCGTGCAAAGGCGTGTGGCGGTTTCGGCGAAGGACGAAGAAGACATGCGCGATGCTACTCCGGCTCCCGCAGGCGGATCAACCTCCATCCTTGCCAGAGCCGGCGGAATTCCGCTAAAAGCCACGCATGCCGTTTCGTTCCGCGCTTTTTTTTCTGCTGCTGGCGCTTGCAGGCCACGCCGAGATCAGCGTGCCGCCATCCGCCCGCCGCTACCTGGACATCTTGAAGCGACGTCCGGAGCCGGGCACGATCTTTGAGCGGTTTCATTCCGCCTGGCTGGAGGAAGGCACCGCCGCCAGCCTGCTGGACCATCTGACGGCGGAAGCCGCAAGACCTGAGGCCACGGCCGCCGATCACCTCGTGCTGGCGCTGTGCCATGCGCATCGTGGTGACGATCCGGCAGCGCTGGCCGCGTATGAACGGGCGCTCACGCTGGCGCCGCAGAATGCCAGCGCGTGGCTGGAGCGTTCGCGCCTCGAGACGCGGCTGCTCGACTTTGAGTCCGCGTTGAAATCCCTCGATCAAGCCGCCGCCGCGGGTCCGGCCGAGGCGCTCGGGCTTGAGATCGCGAAGCTGAAAGGGCGTGCGCTGGTGAGGCTGGGCCGCCAGGAGGATGCGTTGCGTGTTTGGAAGGACCTGGTGGCCGCGCACGCGGAGGATGAGGAACTCACCGAGGAGGTCATCGACCTGTTCGTTGATGAAGGGCAGCTGGATGCCGCGATCGAAGCCTCACGCGCGCTGGTGGGCCGCAGCCGCGATGCCGTGGCCCGGACGCTGCGGCAGTTGCGGCTGGCTGACATCCTCATGATCGCGGAGCGTCGCGACGAGTCGCTGACGGTTCTGGATGCCGCGCTGACCGCGACGGGGACCGACACCTGGATCGAGGGCGATGTGCTGGGCCGGATCGAGCGGGTGTTCCGCATGACGGACGACATCGCCGGTCTGGAGAAGCATCTGGCCAAACTGCTGGCCGCGCAGCCGCAGCGGGTGAACCTGGCCTGGCAGCATGCGCTGCTGCTGGCGGCGACGGGACAGCAGCAGCAGGCGCTGAAGGCCGCGCGGGCGTTGTTGCAGTCAAATCCCGGCCGCAATGACCTGCGGGAAGGTTTTCTCGATCTGCTCGACTCGCTTGACCAAACGCAGGAGGCCGTGGCGCAGGCCCAAGCGCTGGCGGCGCAGAATCCCCAGGACAAGGAGCTGCTGATCCGGCTGGCGACCTTGCAGCAACGCGGCAACAACCTTCAAGGGGCTGTCACCACGCTGGAGAACTACGTCACCGTGGCGGGTGCGACCGAGACGGACCTGCTGCGTGTCGCCAGAATCCTGGAGAGCTGGGAGAAGCCGCCAGCGAAGGCCGATTCGCCGGCATCGAAGGCGTATCGACGGCTGGTGGAGGCCTTTCCGGACAGCTCGTCCGCGAAGGAGGTGTACGCGCATTACCTGCACCGCGAAGGCCGGCGTGACGAGGCGCTGGCGCTGTGGCAGACACTGGCTCAAAGCGGCACGCTGGAGGATCTTTTGCGCATCGCGCAGGCCTTGCAGGCGCGGCTGGAGTCGCGCCCGGCGCTGGATGTGCTTCTGGGCCGCGAACGTGAGTTTGGTGGGCAGCCGCGATACCTGGCGCTGCTGGTGCAGACGGCCGTGGCCAATGAGGAGTATGAACGCGCCCTGCCATGGGCGCTGACACGGCTGGGCCTGATGCGCAGCGGGGAGGACATCGAGAATGCCCTGGTGCCGCTGCGCCTCATCCTTCGTTACGCGGGCCAGTTCACCGCGCCGCTGGTGGAAAAGCTGCAGAAGCAATCTGCTCCGAGTGTCCAGGACCGCTGCCTGCTGGCCATGCTGCTGAATGAACGCGGCGACCTCGCGGAGGCGGAGAAGCTGCTGGCAACGGCCCCTGAAAAGGACGCGGTCATCTGCCTCGGGGAGCTGAGCCGTCTTCATCAGGCCAATCATGACTGGAAGAAGGCCGCGCAAACGCTGCGCAAGCTGGTGGATCTGCCAGGAAACAAGACGCCGGCACGGCTGCAGATGCTGGTGGACCTGCTGCGGCGTGACAGCCAGCCGCAGGAGGCGCTGCCGTTGATCACCGACTGGAAAGCCGTCGCGCCCGGCGCGGTGGAGCCCTGGCTGGTGGAGGCAAAGGTGCTCGCGGAGTTGTACCGTGGCGAGGAGGTGCTCAAGGTGCTGAGGCAGGCCATGCGCAAGTTTCCTGACGCGCCCGAGGCTGCCAACGCCTACGCCACCGCGTGCCTGAACGCCAGCCAGCCGGAGGAGGCCGAGCGTGTGTATCTGGCGCTCTATGAGAAGACCACGGACACCGCCGCACGCCTGCGGCTGCTGTCACCGCTGGCGCTCGCGGCGGAGTCCCGCAACGCGCTGCCGAAGCTGATCGAGAATTTTCAACGGCGGCAGCAGCAGAACCGCGCCTCGGCCTATCCATGGTTGGCGCTGGCTGAAATCCACCGGGCCGTCAATGACCCGGACAGCCGCCTGCGCTGCCTGCATGAGGCCTCGCAGATGCGGCCGCAGGACGTCAGCCTGCTGACCGAGATCGCCCGGTGCGAGGAGGATGCAGGATTGTATCCGGAGGCCATCCGCACGCTGGAAGCCGCGGCGAAGCTCGACAAAACCACCCGCGCCCGTCAATTGATCGCCAAGATCCAGATCGAGAATGGCGACGCGGAGGAGGGCTATCGCATCCTGTTTGACCTGTCGAGCCAGGACCTGATGGCGCCGGAGGCCATCGAGGCCACGGCGTCGGCACTGGCTTCGCAGCGGGACTGGGAGCGTCTGGTCGGGCTGCTGCCTGGATTCCTCGACAAGCATCCGGGACATTACCGCCTGCATTACCTGCGGGGGGTCGCGCTCGAAGAGAGCGACCATCCCGCCGAGGCACTGGCGGCCTTCCTGCGCGTGATGGACATTCATGAGGAGCTCCCCGGAACGACCACGTCGGCACCGGCGGAGCCGGAGGTGGAAGACCTGCCCGCAGGGGCGCGGGAGTGGGTGCAGATGCTTGCTGTTTCGGGCAAGGCCTACGGTTATCGGAATGAGGCTGGGTCAGAGCCCGCTTCGCCCTTGCTGCCGCCCGTGGCGGGCTCCAATCAGGTCCTGCTGCCGGAGGATGTCACGGTCGCGCCGGGGTTTGCGCTGGTGCATGCGCTGCAGATTTCATCCACCACGACCGGCGAGGACCGGCAACGTGTGGTGCGTCAGCTCAAACGGCTCGGCGTCAGCCAGCCCGATCTGCTGTTTGAGGCGGCACAAAAGAACCCGGAGCTGACGCTCGATGCCGAAATGCTTGCGGCGCATCCTGAAGATCTCGCCTTGCACGCCGCGTGGCTGCTGGGCGGGTGGCAGAATCAGGACGCAGCCGATTTCGCCGCTCTTGAACACTGCTTCACGCTTTTCGAGCAGCGGTATCCGCACCTGGCCTTGCAGGCAGTCCAGCGGGCCTTGAGGTCGGACTTTGTGGACCAGCCCGAGGTGTGGACACGACGGGTGATTGAGGTCTTCGGGAAACTGCCGCGTTGTGGAGGGCGTGCCTGGCGTCTAGCGCAGTCGCTGCTGGGAGCAGGCAACCACGGGGGTCTCGGGATTCCTGCATCGCTTGTGGAACTGGACGAGACCCAAACCGAGTCGCTCGTCCGAACGGTCGGACGCTGGATGCAGACGGAGACGGATCTGGATCAACTGGTGGAAATGGCGGGAGCCATGATGGCGCTGGCACGCTGGGATCATGTGCTCACCGGTTTCCAGCACCTGATCGAGCTCGCCTCCAGGCCCAAGGCGCCCCAGATGCCACGAATTGCGCGGGCTCGGGCCACGGTGACTCCGCTGGAGCCTGCGCCGGTGCCAGTGGCGACCTTTCTGCCCGATTTTCCGCCTTACATCGCTGCCTTGGTGGATCTGATGAAGCCGCGCAAAGACGGCGAGGGTGACGAAGATCCACAAAGCCAGGAATTTCAGACAGCGATGCGTGAGCGCATCCCAACGATCCACGAGCCCCGGCTGCAACTGCTGCTGCGCCTGCTGTGTGATGACACGAAGCCGTTGGTGGAAGAATGGAAAAGTCGTGTCACACGGCCGGAGGCCACCGTGCAGGACTTCCTGGGCATGAGCTGGCTGTTGGAACGGGAGAAGGATCTCGACGGTGCGCTGCAGCATCTGCAAAGCGCCCGCAAACGGGCCACGGAAGCGGCGCTGCTCGAGCGCATCGACTCCGCCGGTCTTTATCTGGCCTTCCAGTTCGATGCGGAAGGCAATGCCGAACTGGCCAACGCAGCCGCACGGCTGGCGCTCGAAAAATGGACGACGAAGCCCTCCTCCCCGCCGCTGAAAAAGGAAATCGTCCTGCTCATGGAGCGATTTGGCATGGAGGACGAGATGGAACGCCTGCGCCAATCCTTGCCCAAGGGGGTGCAACCGGCCCCGGTTCGCAACACGGCCGCCATCGCCAATCCGTACTCCCAGACGCTGCTGCGACGCGGTGGTGTGGACGGCCGCGACACGCTGGACCGCCTGCTCACCCAGAACAATGGCGCTGGCGCACTTGCAGAGGCGGTCCGCCGGATGCGCCGCCTCGTGAGCGACTGGCACAGCAGCCAGGCTGGCACGAACACGGCCCAGGAGATGACGCAGCTCCTGCTCAAACTGGAGATGCATCAGTTGCGCCAGCCGTTTCTGACCTCCATCAAGAGCAACGCCGCGACAGGCTGGAAAGCACGCCTGGAACACGCCGCCGTGCTTTCGATGCAACACGCGCACGGCCGCGTTTTTCAGTTCAACGATGGCGACACGTCCCTGGACTCGGAAGCCCTGCTCAACCGGGCGCTGAGCGAATATGAGGCCGTTCTGGCTGCCAATCCGAAGGCTGACGAGGCACGCCGGAAGATCGTGGAAATGACCGCAGCGGAGGACAATGCCACCGCGTTGAAGCACTGGACCCAACTGCCGGAGATGGCGCAGCATGGCCTCCTGTCATCAATTCTTCGTAAAGCACGGGAGAAAGGGCAGACGGAAACCACGCTCTCGGCCGCCAGCCTCATCACCGCGTGGCTGAAGAACCTCGACCCGCTGAAAAAACGACCGGCCTGGCTTGCGGGCGAGTTGACGCAGTTCCTGGAGCTGCTCCAGCGTGGCGATGGCTGTCCCGGCTTGTGGGAGACCTTTGGGACGCGGGGCGCGGGTGAGCCGGCACCCCATGAACTCGCCGAGCCTCTGCGCAGGCAGCGCAACGACCGCCGCATCGCGCATGATGCGTTGTGCCGTGCTTTGATGCGTTTGCCGGACCTCGCACTGACGGGATTCGCCCCGTATGCCGGATTGAGGATGTTCGAGGGACGCGATCTCGACGAAACGGCGGAGCTGGCGCTTCAAAACCTCGTGGGCGATGGACGTGCGACGTCAAAGAGCCGTCGAGCTCCGGTCAGGCGGTCGCTCTTGCCCGACAGCACGGCGTTTGAAGCAGAGAACCACATTCCCATGCCATCTCCGGCGTTGTTTGCCACCTGGGAGGCCGCGAGGCGGCGTGACACGGCAGCACTGGAGGAACGCGTGTTCCCCGCTGTCTTGCAGAGCGAGGGGCAGGCCGTGCACGACTTCTGCAAAGGCTACGCGGAGGTCATGATGGCTGATGACGGCCTGTTTCCCGCCGTCGCCACCGCGTGGGTGCAGAAGCTGGTTCCCGCCAGGGGCACGGACGCTCGCGCCTTCGCGTCTGGCGGCATCGTTCACGAGATCCTGCGCCTCTGGAAGCAGCGAAACTGCCCCGGCTCGCTGGATGACCTGTTCATCGCGTATCGTGACCTCAATCTTCTGCCGCCGGATCCCTTTGCCGCCAGACCGGCTCCTTCAGCGATGGATGATTACGTGAGCATCATCGCCTCCCGCGATCCGGATGCGCTGCGCCGCTTCATCCGACTGCTGCGCGATGCGTGGACCAGTCCCGACGCGGAGCTGCGTCGTCGTGCGATCGCAGGTTTTCAAGAGAACGAGCGGCTCAACCGGTCCTCCCGCAACAGCCCGCTGGAACGGTCCGCTGGCCGTTACGTGGAGTGGCTGGCGCGGCAGATGAAGACGCAGGCCGGCGTGGTGGCGTTCGAGTTCGCGGTCGAAGACAGTGCGCAGGATTCCTCCGCGTGGGCGTCGCAAATCACCGCCCGGGGCCAGGAGGTCGAAACCGCGGGCGAGTTCATCGTCCTGATGAAAGCGCTCGGCTGCCTGGAGAAGGAGGTTTCAAAGCTGCTGCTCGAAACGGCAGCCGGCCAGACTGGCAGGACGGTGGAGGTGGTGCGGGATTTCCGCGACTCACGGGAACTGGCGGTCGTGCGCGACGCGGTGGCGCAGCTCGGCGAGCATCACCCCGCCACTTTGACAGGCCACCTCGTGCAGGCGCTGCTCGTGCGCGATGGCGTGGACTCGTTCAAAATCGGCGACAAGGCCGCTTCTCTTCCCGCTGCCACCGCTGCGGACAACCTGGTGCCACGGCAGGCCGCCTTCCGCCTGGTGCTGCTGGATCACGCCGCGGAGATCGCCGCGCTGCCAGCGGCAGACCGGCTGAAACTGGGCGCCTTTTTCTCGAATGAGCTGCCAGGTTTCGTCGATGCGAATGCCAAGGACCCGGCGCTCAAAAAGGCGCTCGCCCCCATCATCCAGGCGGCCCGGGACGAACTGGCCCAACGTGCGGGAACGATGCTCGCGGCGAAGCGCTGGGAGGACCTCGCGCCCAACCGCGGTTCCTCGGAGACGCAGGTGATCTTGCGGGTGCTGCGGGATCTTGCCGTCGAGGACAAACCACGTGGCATCGCCCTGGCGCGGCATGCCGTGGCGCTGCTGAAACAGAGCGCTGAGCAGCAGAAAGCCGTCGCAGCCTCGCAGCCGGAGACGCCTGCCGACCGCTTCATCATGGCGCTGGGGCAGGCGCCTCAGCTTTTGGCGCTGACACTCGATCTGGCCGGCGAGAATGGGCTCGACCGCTCCATCACCTGGTGCAGCAGTCTGGCTTATCGATTTGATGCGGTCCTCAAAAACAGCGAGACCGCGCTGTGGGCGCTGAAGGACACCCCATTCGTCGCTGAAGCGGCCGGGTTCCGCGATTTTCCGCTCGATGACGCGGAAGAGCCGACGCAGATCTGCCGGATCATCACCTGTGTGGAGAAGGATCAGAAGCTGCGATCCATCGTGGAACCCTGGCTGGCCAAAACGTCGCCCACGTTTGGGACTCGACTGCTCACCGCCTTGCTGCGTCGCGATGCCAAAGAGTCCGCCGGGCTCCTGAGCTTCTACGGCCAGCGGCCTGATCCGCAACTGGTGGTGAGCTTCATCATCCAAAGCGCCGCCGATCTGCCCAAACTGGCTCCCGAGGCCGCGACGAACCTGCTGACGCTGTTTGAAACACGCCTGCCTGATCTCGCCGCACTCACCGCCCGCGATGCGCAGCTCAAAAAAGCGCTGCAACCCCTGATCAAGGGCAGGGAAGACCACTTCAACGCCGCCCGCGAGCAAACGCTGCGCATCACCAACCTCCGCGCCGCTTCTCTTGGTGTGGACGAGACGATCCGGCGTGGTGTCCGGCTGCTCGATCATCTGGCACCGCAGGACAAGGCACGGGCGCTCGAAGTGCTCGATCACGTGAGCAAGCTCATGGCCGCGGAGCAGTTGTCCCGGGCCGGAACACGGATCATTCCGCCGCAGCAGTCCGATGTGGCCCAGTGGCTGCAGGCGGCGACGGTGGTGCCCGAGCTTTTCAGCGAGATCATGCAGCGTGCCGAAACCTCCGGGGCCGCCGCCAGTGCGGAATGGAAACAAGCCACGATGAACCGCCTGTCGGATGTGCACCGGCTGGAGCATCGGCCGGGACGACTCATCGGCCTGATGGAAGACGCGCATGTGCTGGATGCGGCGGCCACATTCACACCGCTGCCGGTGCCGCTGGCTGAAACGACGCCCACGCTGCTCGAATCCTGGCTCCCGGCGCTCACGAAATGGCAGACCCTGACTCCGCTGCTGGAAAAGCGTGCGAATGTCTTCGGCACTGACCTGCTGCGACTGCTGATCCAGCCCGGACGCTCCGATGACGCCGTCGTCGCCTTCTGCAAAGCTCACGCCGACGAAATCACCGCGCTGCCTGACGCTCAGAAGAAAGTCATCGGCGCATTGTTTGCCCGCCTCGGTTGGAAGGCGCTGCTGCGGTCGCATCTGCCCGCGATGGCAGACGGCCTTCAGCTCTAAAGTGGGAGCTTAGAATGGTGTCTGTTCTTGCTAATAACGGCAGAGTTCCGGTAAAACGCCGCCATGCACTCGCGCGTTGTTTTGTGGCTCCTGCTGGTTGTGACTCCATCTCTGGCGCAGGAGGCCGGCACGGCACCGGGGCCCGTGCCGGAGGCTGCCGCCCGATACCTCGACATCCTGATCAAGCGGCCGCAGCCGGGGACGATTTTTGAGCGCTTTTATGCCGCGTGGCTGGAGCAGGGCACCACGGCGGAGTTGGGAGCCTATCTGGCCGCCAGAACGAAGGAAAAGTCGGTCACGGCGGCGGATCATCTGCTGCTGGCCCTTTACCAAGCGCATCGCGGTGATGATCCGGCGGCGCTGGCGGCCTATGAGGCGGCGTTGAAGCTGGATGCGGCCAACGCCACGGCCTGGATCGAGCGTTCGCGCCTGGAATCACGCGCGCTTGATTTTGCCGCCGCATTGAAGTCGCTCGACGCGGCGGCGAAGGCGAAACCGGACGCGGCGCAGACGATGGAGATCGGCAAGATGCGCGGGCGCGCCTTGCTGCGGTCCGGGAAAAACGAGGAGGCGCTCAAAGTGTGGAAGGATCTGGCCGCTGCCCATGCCGATGACGAGGATCTGGCGGAGGAACTCGTGGATCTGCTGGCGGACGAAGGCCAGTATGAGGCCGCGATCGAGGCCGTGCAGGCGCTGGTGAAGCAATCGCGCGATCCGGTGGCCCGCACGCTGCGGCAACTGCGGCTGGCGGACATTCTGCTGCTGGCGGAGCGGCGGGACGACGCGCTGAAGACGCTGCGGGAGGCCCTGACAGCGACTGGAGCCGGCACCTGGATCGAGGGTGATGTGATCAGCCGCATGGGACGTGTCTTCCGCATGAGTGACGACGTGAGCGGTTTGGAGAAATTCGTGGCCGGGGCGGTGAAGGACGAGCCGCAGCGCGTGTCGCTGGCGTGGGAGCACACCAAGCTGCTCGGCGAGACGGGCCAGAAGGATGCCGCCATGAAGCAGGCGCGTGAGCTTTTGCAGTCAAATCCGGGACGGCGTGACTTGCAGGAGGGTTTCCTCGATCTGCTGGAGTCACTGGGCTTTCTGCCGGAGGCCGTGGAGCAGGCACGGGTGCTGGCAGGGCAAAACAGCGGTGACAAGGAATTGCTCGTCCGCCTGGCAACGCTGCAGCATCGCACGCAGGACGATGCCGGGGCGCAGCAGACGCTGGAGCGTTTCCTTTCACAGCCCGGAGCAGGTGAGGCGGAGCATCTGCGCGTGGCGCGTCTGCTGGAAAACTGGGAGGAGCCACGCAGTCCGGCGAAAGCGGACGCTGCACCCGGTGCGGCGGCGAAAGCTTACGCGCGACTCGTTGAGAAATTCCCCGACAGCATGAACGCGCACGAGTCGCAGGCGCATTACCTGCATCGTGCCGGACAACGCGAGGCCGCGCTGGCGATCTGGAGCCGGCTGGCGAAGTCCGCGGCGATCGAGGACCTGCTGCGCATCACGCAGGCTTTGCAGGCACGGCTGGAGACACGCACCGCCCTGGATCTGCTGATGCCGCGCGAGCGCGAATTCGCCGCCGAGGCGCGGTTCTACGCGCTGCTGGTGCAGCTCGGCATCGCCAACAAGGAGTACGAGCGCACCCTGCCCTGGGCACGTGCGCGTCTGCGCCTGGCACAGGATGCCGAGGCGATCGAATCCGCCATCCGGGACGTGCTGCTGGTGCTGCGCGGCGATGACAGCGGCAAAGCAGCCGTGGCGCTGCTCCAGGAGCTGCAAAAGCACACCGCGCCCGCCATTCAGGACCGCTGTCTGCTGGCCGCGATGTTTGAAGACAACGGCAAGAGCGCCGAGGCCGAGAAGAGGCTGAATGAAGCGGCCGCAGGTGAGCAACTCATCGTCCTGAGCCAGCTCGCGCATCTTTTCCAGGTGCGGCAGGATTGGGAGAAGGCCGCGCTGACCTGGAAACGTGTGATCGAACTGCCGGAAGGACGCACATCCGCCCGCGTGCAGCGTGTGGTGGACTGCTATCGACGGGCGATGCGGCC
This sequence comes from Prosthecobacter sp., assembly GCF_014879935.1. Lineage (GTDB taxonomy): Bacteria > Verrucomicrobiota > Verrucomicrobiia > Verrucomicrobiales > Verrucomicrobiaceae > Prosthecobacter. The sequence goes on along the minus strand of NZ_JACSRD010000125.1, from coordinate 14,297 downwards.
CGACGAGGCGCTGCCCTGGCTGGCGGAGTGGAAAAAGCTCTCTCCCAGCGCGGTGCAGCCCTGGCTGGACGAGTCCCGCCTGCTCCAGGAGCTGAACCGGCCGAAGGAGGCGCTGGCACGGCTGCGCGATGCGATGCGGAGGTTTCCGGACAACCTCGAGGCAGCCACCAGCCACGCCACGCTGTGCCAGGAGAACGGCCTGCTGGAGGAGGCGGAGCGCACTTACCTCATGCTGTATGAAAAGACCACGGACGCCGCCGCGCGGCTGCGTCTGATCGGCCCGCTGGCGCTGGCGGCCCAGAATCGCAACGGCCTGCCTCGACTGCTTGAAAACTTCCAGCAGCGGCAGAAGCAGAACCGCGCCTCAGCACAACCCTGGCTGGCGCTGGCGGAGATTCACCGTGCCACGGGCAATGATGAGGAGCGGCGACGCTGCCTGTATGAGGCGTCGCGACTGCGCCCGCAGGATCTGGAGCTGCTGCACGAGATCGCCCGAAGCGAGGAGGAGGTGGGCCTCACCGCCGAAGCCCTGCGCACGCTGGAGGCGGCCGCGAAGCTCGACAAAACCTCCAAGACGCGCGAGCACATCGCCCGCGTGCAGATCGAAAGCGGCGATGCTGATCTGGGCTACCGCCTGCTGTTTGAACTGGCCGGTGGCGACCAGATGGATGCGCGGGCGGTGGAGCAGATGGCGGACGCGATGGCCGAAAGGGGCGAGTGGGAGCGGGTGGTCCTCTTCCTGGAGCCGTTGATCGGGAAACATCCCCGTGATTACCGGCTGCACTACCTGCGTGCGGTAGCCCTGGAGGAGAACGGCAGGGAACGTGATGCCGTGACTGCCTTCGTCGCCCTGCTGGAAATGCATGAGGAACTGCCCGGAGTCACGAGCGCCGGCCGCAGCATCGGCCTGCGGCAGCAGTATGCCACGATGCAACTGCCGCCGGGCACCGAGGACTGGCTGGTGCTGCCGGGAATGATGCAACTGGCCTACGGACACCGGCAGAAAACCGGTGGCCGCGGCAGCTCCTACGGCGGCTATTCACGGTGGCAGACGGCCAGCAGCCTGCCGCGTGGTTTCATCGAGCAAGCGCCTGGCGTCACGGAGTCGCCCGTGCTCGCGCTGGCGCATCTGCTGCAGATCGCCGGCGGGTGGGACTCGCAGGACCGTGCCACGCTGGTGCCACGCTTGAAACAAGCCGGCGTGACCGATGCCGCCCTGCTGCTGGAGGCGGCGGAGTATTCACCGCAACTCACGATCACCACCGAGATGCTGCTGGCACACCCTGAAAGCGCCCTGCTGCATGCCGTGTGGCAGATGCAGTATCAAAATGGCGATCCTGAGGACCTTCAGCCGGCCTGTGAAAGCGGCTGGAAGCTGTTCCAAATGTCCAATCCTGTCCTGGCGCTCAAGTTCGCGCAGCGCGGCTGGGCACTGGGCGGGGATCAGGCCGCGGTGTGGTTCGAGAGGATGGCAACGCTGGTGGAAACGATGCCGGCAGGGGACGCCGACATGTTTCAGATTCTCGCGAACATGCTGCGTTACCAGGGGGGCGCGATGGAGGAGGCGAACACGCTGCCAAAACTGAAGCCGCAGGACATTAAGCGCCTTTCCGCCCGCCTGCTCACCTGGTATCGCGCCCGCAAGAGCATCGACGGCTACGATCCCGCATTCACGGCGGGGGCGTTGATTCTGGCGGAAAACTGGGAAGGCGCGATCGAGGTGCTGAAAGGCGCTTTGGAGCCCCCGCCTGAGGCGGTTCCAGCGAGCAGCCGCCGCAACCGCAGCGGCTTCGGCGGCGCGTCCTATTTGCAGCCGCAGCGTTATCCTTTCATCCTGGGAGTGCCAGTGAGGCTGGCCAGCCTCGCAAACCTTTTCCAGGAAGGTGAATCGATGGCGGCAGGACAACTCACTCAACGCCTCGATCAGATCCGTGGCGGTTTGCGGCCGTTCATCGCCCAAACCAACGACTCGCGGCTCAAACTGCTGCTGCGCATCCTCTGCGCCGACTACGAGGAGGTGGAGAAAGAAAATGCGGAACGTCTGAAATCGAAGGAGGCGGGCGCACAGGACCATCTGCTGGCCGGATGGCTGGCCCAGCGCGCGAGGAAGCCGGAGGCGGCGGTCACGCACTTCGCTGCGGCGCTCACATCGATCACCGTGGCGGAGGACCGGATGGCGGCGGAGAACGCCCTGCTGTTTCACGCCTCCACCTTTCTGCAACAGCAGCCCGACGACAGCAAAGCGGACGCGATGCGTGCCCAGGCACGCGCGGTGCTGGACAGCCATCTCAAAACGACGCAGTCGGCGGACGAGAAGTATCAAATCGCCCAGATTTTCGGCAGCATCGGCCTGCCGGAGGAAGCGACCGCGATTCAAGAGGCCATCCAAGCCTCGCAGCAGTCCATGCGCGGCTCCCGCCAGGCGAACGTGGCCGTGGTGAACCCCTATTCACGCAATCTGTCGTATCAGCGGCAGCAGAAGACGCAGGTCACGCCAGCCCAGCTCGTGAAGGACGGCAAAACCGACCTCGCGGTGAAGGAGCTCGTGCGACAGTTGCGTGCGGCGGTGCAGCAGTCGATTTCGCCTCAAAACAGCATCAGCGGACATCAGCAACTGCATCAGGTCATCAAGAACGCCACCGCGCTCAAGCTATGGGATGACGTGTTCAAGGTGGTGCGGGATTCCGCGGATGCCGGCTGGCGCATGCGCCTGGATCACGCTGTCGTGCTCGAACACATCGGCAACGACCCCGCTCCGGCGCTGGCGGAGCACCAGGCCATCATCGCCGCGAACCCACGGGCGTTTGATTCCCACCTGCGTCTGGCGGTGCTGCTGGCGTATCAGCGGAAGTTTGACGAGGCGGTGCGGCACTGGCGTGCGCTGCCCGCCTTTGTGCAGGAGCAGCAGATCTCCGCCATCATCCAGGAGTTCACACAGCGGCATGAATACGCCGTGATCGATCCTGGGGCGCTCGCCGGCCTGCTGGGCACGTGGCTCCGTGGTCTGGACCCCAGCAGGCCGCTTTCCACTGCGATCGTGAACCATCTCAACCAGGTGCTGCATTACGTGCAGCAGGCGGATGGCACCTACCCATCGCTTTATCAATCCTGGCAGCCAGACCCTTTCAGCGAGGGCGGCCAGGAGTGGAAAGTGAACGCGGATGGCACCCTCGTGCTCGATGAGGCCAGCGCACGACAGCGGGCCCTGCGGCGGCAGGCTCACGATGAACTGTGTCGTGCCATGCTGGAGGTGCCGGAACTCGCGCAATCGGCCTTTCCGCCCTATGCGGCCCTGATCGTGCAGGATGGCAACGCCGCCGCCATCGAGCAGCTCGAAGCCACCGCGCTGGATCTGCTCAAACGCCTCAGCCTGCCGAAGGTGCGACGACGCCTCGCCAACGTGACGAATCCGTACGGCAACTCCTCGCGGCATGGCAGCCAGCAGATTCCCATGCTGGATGCGGCGCAGTTCCTCATGAAGCGAGCCGCCTTGAGGAATGACGTCTCCGCCATCAACGACCGCCTCATGCCGCTGATCACGCAGGTGAACGGCCGTCCACGCGCGGCCTACCTGAAAGGCTGGGCGGATCTGCTGATGGCGACGGAGGCGGACTTTGCCACCACGGCGGAAAAATGGCTCAAGCAGCAGCGGACCGGCGCGAGCTTCGTCCTCGATGAAGCCCTGCGTCTCTGGCATGAGCGGAAGATCGCCACACCCATCGATGCGCTGGTGCTGGCAGGCAGCACGCGGGGCCCCGCGACCATGAGTGATCCCTTTGGCTCATCCCACAGCCTGAGCCAGGCGATGACGAGTTATGCGCTGGCCCTTGGCACACGCGGTGCGGATCAGCAGCGTGAGTTTGTGCGCAAGGTCCGTGACCGCATGCTCGGCAGTGACGCGGCGGCCCGTAAGGAGGTGCTGAAAGCCTGGCGTGAGGAACAGCAGCGGCAGCGCAGCAACCGCTTTGGCTACTACGCGCAGCCCAACCCTGCGGTGCAGAAGGCCGGCAGCTACTCACAATGGCTGCAGAATCTGCTGCAAAAGCCGGGTGGGCTGGCGGTGCTCGAAATCGCCTTGGAGGACGGGTTCGACAGTTCTCCCGGCTGGCTCCGGCAGATCGCTTACCAGCACATCAATGACCGCAGCGGACGGACGGCGGAAGGTTTCATCGCCGTCGCCGAAGCCGCCGGCTTTTTGGGCGATGCGAAAACATTCCGCACCTACGACCTTGGCGAAAACGAGGGCCATGCCAGCTGGCTCGGCAACCTGGTGCGGCAATTCCGCGAGCAGAACGACGACGAGCAGGTCAACGCCGCGCTGGCGCAGATCGCCCGGCGCAAGGCCACGTTCGGCTCCGATCTCACGCAGGCCTTGCTGGTGAAGAACAGCCGCACCTTGGTGCAGATCGATGGTAAGCCCTTGCCTTTCGAGGCCGCGCGGGTGGCGCATTTCCAGTCGGAATTTGACCAGGAGGGGCTCGCGCACCGGGGAGCGGCCTTGGAGGCGTGTTTCATCCGTCACTCCAAAGAACTGCAGGCCATGAACACCATCGGCCAGCAGGAGCTGTCCGGACTGCTGCGGGAGGAACTCGTTGGGTATCCTGAGCCTGCCCACCTGGGACAGCCGCTGGCCCAGGTGCTGGCGCCTCTTTTGAAGACGGAGAGCCTCGACATGATCCGCAAAGTCGATGCCGTGCTCGCGGCGAAAACCTGGGGCGATCTGGGCCAGCAGGAGCACGCGTTTGTCGAGTCCTTTGCCCGTCTGCTGCGGGACGTGGCGCGTTTCGATCTGGAAAAAGCCGCGGCCGCCGCCGCTCATGCTGTGGAACTGCTCCGCTCCAGCCCGGAACAGAAGCAGATGCAGGCTCGCAGGGAAAATGAGCTGCCGACCAGCCGCTTTCTTCACACGCTGGCGCAGAGCCCGGTCCTGCTGCCTGTCATTTTCAAACTGGCCGAGGCGGATGGGCTGATGGATCAGTACTTGTGGCGTTACCAGCTGCGCAACCGTCTCGAACAAGTGGCCCACCATGCGCGGGAGGCTCCGGCGCTGTTCACCGCGACGCCTTTCGTCGCGGAAGCTGGTGAATTCATCGACATCGAGGACTCGGACAAAAGCGAGCCGACGCTGCTGGCGCATCTGATCAATGCGATCGAAAACAACGACAAGTGCCGGGTCGTGCGTGAGCATCTGGCCAGGCAACCCGACACTTTTGGTGTGGAGCTGCTGCGGGCCTTTTTTCACCGCGAACCTGGCGACGACGCCTACGTGCGCAGCTTTTACAACTCCAAGCGTCCGAATGACGCGCCGGTGCTCGCTTTCATCCGCAAACGCGGCGCGGAATTTGTGAAGCTGTCACCCCGCGCGTCTTATTGCGTGTTTGCTCTGCTGAACGCCCGGTTTCAGGGCCTGGAGGCCAAGGTGGCGCAGGATCCGGCGCTGCAGGCGGCCCTGCAGCCTCTGTTTCATGCCGAACGGTCCCACTTCGAGGCGGATGTCACGCGCTGGATGAAGATCAGCGACCTGCGTGGCTCCGGTCATGGTTATCATGACGTCATCGAAAGCTGCGAGCGTCTGCTGGACCGCTTGGCGCAGCAAGACAAGGCCCGAGCGGTCGCCCTGCTGGATCACGTCAGCACCCTGCTGGCCCAGCAGGAGGTGAGAAACAACGGCGGCCAGCGTCAGCCTGCGCACCAAACCCAGGTGGCTAGGTGGTTGCAACGTGCCAGCCGGGTGCCAGAACTGCTCAGTGAGGTCCGACAGCGTGCAGAGCAAAGCGGTGCCGCCAGCGATGCCAAATGGCTGACGGAGCAGATGCGCACGTCAGCCCAGATCTCCGGCCTGCGTGGCCAGCCGGCACGTCTGGTGGCCTTGCTGGAGGCGTCCGGGATGCTGAACGCCGCGGCGACCTTCGCCGCCGGTTTTCTGCCTGCCGCCGAAGGCCAGCAGCCCCGCACACAGCTCGAACTGATGATGACGGATTTTCATTCTCATCCGGGGCTCGCCGAGATCTTGCAGCAACGCCAGCCGCCCACGTTTGGCTCCCGGCTGGTTCAGTTGCTCCTGAGCAGCACTGCCGAGGATCGCGCTGAGTTTGCGCGATCCCATGCCGAGGAGATCGCCGCGTGTCCGCCTGTGCAGCAGCGGTTGCTGGCGGAGTTCATCGAGCGGCGGAAATGGGCGCCGGAGTTCGCCACGAACGTGCTCGCGCTTCAGGACGAGTTCGCGCCCATCTTGAAGGAGCAGGCGGGCAGGGGACAGGAGTGGCTCGACGGGCTTCTGATGGCCGAAAAATGGCAACAGATCGAAGAATCGTATGCGCGGACGTTGTCGCAGAATCAACGGTCAGAATTTGACTCGCGCATGAACGCCGGGCCGATGTTTTTCCGGGCCGGGCAAACCACCCCTGTCATCGACCACCTTGTGACCCAGTTGGCCGCGATCGCTGCCTCTGACGTCGGCAAGGCCCTGCAGGGGTTTCGTCATGTTGCCAGGCTTCACGAGGCGGAGTTCGGCAACTCGCCGAGCCTTGGTGAGCGCTTTTTGCTGAATCCTCTTTTGCATAAGCTGTGCAGCTTTCCCCGTCTTGTGCCTGAGGTGCTCAAGGTCGCCGCACGGAATTGGATTCCCGTCATCACTTCAGGCCAGGTGCCTCTGAATGAATACACGCTCATCACCCAGGCGTTGCCGCCCTCGACGCTTTCCAGCCCTGCGAAAATCGTCTCCATGCTTTCCGATCTGGGATTGCTGACGGACGCCAGCGCCTATGACCCGGTGATTCTGCCGAACTACACCAAACGCAGTCTGCTCGGGCTGGTTTTGTGGCGGCTTTCGAATGCGAACACGGATGTGGGTGAGGAAACCGCCCGTCTGCTGCTGGCGGACAAGGATGCGAAATTCGGCGGCCGCCTGATCGCCGCGTTGATCACCGCTGCGGACACTCCGGCAAAAGATGAGCGGCTGGCCCTCTGCGCCGCAGATTTCAACCGTGTGCCGCCGCAGACGGCGGGCGTGTTGTTGAATGCGTTTGAGGACCAGTATCCGGAGCTCTCACGTGCAGCGGAGGCAGAGGGAGACCTCAAACTGTTCGCGCCTTTGCTTGAGACACGTGCGCGCGAAGAGCGCACCTATCTCGACATGCTGCTGGCGGGACAAAACGGCCCTGAGCCTCACCGTGGCCGGACGCTGGTCGTGAGAAACGAAACGTCCAGGCTGGTGACGAAGGGAATGCGTGAGGAGGTGGTGAGCCTGTTGACGAAGCTCCGCAATCGCATCGACTCCCGCAGTCAGGAAAATCACTTCCTGCCGCGCCACGATCACTACCTCACCAATTCTCTCGACGCCATGCTGGCCATCAACAGCACTGACAGCCCCGCGGTCTTCGCCGGGCGCATGTGGGCGGCGGCTGTCCTGCCGGGTGTCCGTCTGACACCCGCATTGAGGCATCCCCAAGGCTTCCCGGAAAGCAACCATGTGATTCTCATGCTCTGGGAGCAGCGGGGAGGACGCGCGGCGCCCGGGGCGGTGTTTGCTCAATTGATCCAGGAGATTGCCACGCATGACATGAGCGGCACCGCCGGCCTCTGGCTGCCCGTGTTCAGCGACATGGTGATGAATCTCGGCGCATCGGAACGCGGGATGATTTCGGCCTGGGCTGACAAGCAGAGACTGCCAGCCCTGCAAACGATCGCCCATGAATTGAAACTGGCCGTCACTTTGGTCGAGTCCACCAGCCCCGTGTTTCACAGCTCCACCGGAGCCCGGCGAGTCATCGCCGCCTCACCTGCCGCTGCGAGGAGTTTCCGGGCCGCCGGCAAAGCTGCCGCCGCGCTGCTGCGGGATGAAAAAATCGCCTCGCACATCCGCCTTTCCCTGGCCGGTTATCTCTGCGGCGTTTACCCCGGACTTCTGGATGATGAAACGCTGCTGACCTGGGCGCTGGCCGCCGCGCAGGCCTGGCATGATGAGAAACCGGTCACCACTTTTGAGCTAGAGGGCCTGCTGAACGCCGCAGCCGTGCTTCCGGTGAATGACACCTGGAAACGCACGAGCACTGTGGTGCTTGATCGTTGGAAACAGCGGGAAGAGATCTTCCGCAAAGCCCGCATTCGTTCGAACACGCGATCTCTTTATCCCTTTGTCCTCCGCTTCGCGTGCCGTTCGGGGGACGAGGGAGTCTTGGAGGGCTTTGTTCGGGACAAAAATGCCGCAAGTCATGATTTCACCCGCATCAGGAGCATCTTGCTGGAATGTGGAGCGTGGAAACATGCGGCGGCGATGAAGCTCGATTCCACCGAGTATCCGGACACGTTTCATGGGAAGTGGTACGGCTGGCTGCCCCCTGACAAGGCCGCCCTCAAGGCCATGCAGGACGCCAGCCCGGAGGCGGCGCTTGACGCCGAAGTATCGGCCCTGTGCGCCGATGTCGATGCCACCTGGGTGCTGTTCCCGGCAAACTCCAGCCGCCACGGGCATGACGAGCGCCTTGTCCTCTTCACCAAAAAACTCGCCGCCACGCCCTTGCCGGCCGACGTTCTCAAACGCGCACCGGCTCTCACCAAGCTCGGCAGGGAGCATCCGGCGGCCGCCTTGCCGCTGCTGTCGCAGTTCAAGGCGGTGGACAAGGTGTTTCTCTCCGACTCTCTTGGCGAGAACGCCGGAGCCAACCAGTGGGCGGACTTCCTTGCCGTTCATGCGGCCCTCAGCATAGCGAAGAACGATTTTGTTCAGGCGGAATCCTGCTTCAAGCGGCTGAAAACCGACCCCAAGACCAACGACCGCTTCAACACCTACAACCCCGTCGAAGCACGTTTTCGTGAAACGCTGGAGGAATGCCTGCTACGCCTGTGGTCGGGTGGTCTGGCGCGTGACCCGGAGAAACTGCTGGCGTTCTCCCCATACAAAGACGTCGGGAATTATTCATCCAGCTCCAAGGCATTCACACCACGGGCGTTCCAGTCGTGCCTTGCCTCGTGGGCCTCGGCGCTCAAGCAGGGTCCACTTCCGGACAAAACCGATGCCCCCATCAACAAGCTGTCCAGTTCCGGCCAGCCTGAGCATTTCGCCTTGTTTCTCGCGGCCATGGGAGGCACTGGCAAAGAACGCCTTTCTTTCCAGCAGCGGCTGCAACTCTTCGAAGGTGTCTCAAGACAGACTCTGGTGACGACCGCCCGCCCCAGAGTCTTCTCCCTTCTTCTTCACCACGGTTTATTCACGGCTGACGAACTGGTGCGGAACGCCGCCACGCTTCAGCAGAGAGCCGCGTCTTTTCCTCCGGGATACGCAGAAGATCTCGCCGACCTGCTGCTGCGGGAGGACGCACCAGAATCAGCGTCTGCCATGCTCGCGGAAGCCGCTGCTCTCTGGGGTGGGGAATCTCAATCTCCTTCAGTGCCGAGCGCAGATCGCTGTCTGGCAGAACGAGCCGCGCTTCTCATCCGCTTGCAGGACTTCGACGAGGCACGTCGCTGCTTGAATCAGATGCGGCTGGCCAGCACCACATCCGGTTCTGCGGCCCATCATGATGCCCTGCTCAAGATGCTGCCGCCAGCTCCAGCACGTGCAAAGTGAGCTGCACGTTCGTGTCGAGATCGAGCGGCGGCCGTGTTGGCACCGGTCCGGCATGCGTGCGCGTGCGCCAGTGGTTCACGCATTGACCCAGGGCGGCAAAGTCGCGTGGATCGTCGATGACGTGGCCGTTCACGCCGGATTCGATCAATTCGGAGGCGCCGTTGAAGATGGTGGTGATCGCCGGAATGCCGGTGGCGAGGGCTTCGGTGACGACGTTCGAGCAGGGCTCGTAAATCGGCAGAAAAGTGAGCAGGTCGGCCGCGGCGTAGGCGTTTTCGACGTCGCTGAGCGGCCCGGTGAGGATGACGTTTGGCGGAACCTTTCCACGCATGCGATCCCGTGTGACGACGAGCAGTTTCAGGCGCGGATCGTCCTGGTGTTCCGTCATGAACTGCAGCAGCCACGGCAGTCCTTTGCGTTCCCAGCCGGAACCCACGAAGAGGAGCGCGAAATCGTCATCTTTGAGGCCGAAACGACGGCGCGCGGCGTTGCGATCGGCGCCTTGAAAGCGGTTCACGTCCACGCCGTTGCGCACGAGGTGGATTCGGTCGTTTGGGAAGGCCGGGAAGCAGCGCGCGATCTCATCATGCACCATCTCGGAGTTCACGATGATGTGCCGCGTGTTCGCTGGATCGAAGGTCTGCGCTTCCAGGGCCAGCATGTTGCGGTGAAAGGCGCCGAATCCAGTCAACGGACGTTTCCACCACGTGGCGAATTGCTTTCGACGCTGCAGCCAGACGCGGTGCAGGCCGTCCCCTGCGCGATAAACATCCTGTGTGAGCGTGCGTTCGAGGCTGAACACGCAATCGAAGCTGGTGAGCTGCAGCGCTTTGCTGACCTCCTCCGCAAAACGCAGCGGGCGTTCGGCCCGTGAGCCGTGCGTGTGGATGGCATGGAGTTCGACGCCTTTGGCCTGCCCCTGCCATTTTTCGGCAAAGAGATGCGTCTCGTGGCCTGCGGCCGTGAGCGCGGTCAGCAGCCGCTGCAAATACAGCTCCGCGCCTCCGGTGGCGGAGAACTGGCGGCGGATGAGGGCGAGTTTCATGGAGCCCGCACTATGACTGCTTCTGCTTCCATTCCTCGAAGCTGGCTTTGGCCGTGCGAAACACGGCACCGCAGCGCGGGCAGGTGATCTCGGCCATGCCATCGGCAAAAATGTGGTCCAGATCGTCCTGCGGCAGGCGGTTGATGATCGGCATCAGCCGTTCCACCGAGCAGCCGCACTCAAAGACGTAGCCACGTGTTTCCAGCAGCGTGAGGTGCTCGTTCTGCTCGATCTCCAACACGTTCTCCAGCTCCATTTCAGTCAGCCAGATTTCATCGCAATCGGGTTCGGCGGAGATCTGGATGAACTCCTCGTCGGGAAGCCGGAACAGGCGCGTGCGCCGTTGCTCGCTGGTGGTGTAGAATTCCTCCACCGCGCGGAAGATGTCGTCTCCCTTGAACTCGATCATGCTCTGCCGCGTCGGGTGGTTGGGCCGGTTGGTCTGCGAGATGAAAAGAGCCTCACCCTCCTGTTTCACATCCTCGGTGAAGATGCGGCCGGTCACGCGGCCGGGATGCGTGCTTCCTGTGACGAAGAGATTCGCACGCTGCGGCTCCCTGACGTGGATCGTCCAGGCCGTGGTCTCGTCATGCGGGCGGGAGCACAGATGCAGCGCCAGCGCGGCGAGGCCGTCTTTGAGCATCTGGTCGAGCGTTTCGGCATGCTGGATGCCGTGCTGCATCAGATGCAGGTAGTAATCGAGGTACAAGGGGCTGAAACGGCCGCGCACGAGCAGCGCATTGCGTTTCCGCACGAAGTAGGAGCGGAGTTCCACGACGGAAAGGTCCGGGCTGAGCATCTGACTCATGCGGTGCTATCTCACTGGAACAAGGCCCATGCAAGTGGCGTGGGCATCACTGCCCGGCCACGCCCCGGAACTTCTGACGGTAGGCGCTGGGCGTGGTGCCCATGACTTCGCGGAAGCGGCGGTTGAAGTTGGCGAGGTTGCGGTAGCCGCAATCCATGGCGATGTCGGTGATGTTTCCCGCATCCTCCGCCAACATGCGACAGGCACGGCCGATGCGCACCTCATTGACGTATTCGGGCACCGTCTTGCCTGTGCGTGAGTGGAAGAAGCGACTGAAGGCACCGAGGCTGAGATGCGCCAGCTTCGCGAGGCGTTCGCGGTCGATCTCCTCGGTCAGATGCGTGTGGATGAAGTCCACCACGCGCTCCATGCGGCCCTGGTCGGCAGATTCGAGCTTCGGCTCGTAGCTGGCGCTGGCGAGCGGCTTGAGCTCGGTCGAATTCGCCAGGGTGTTGAGGATGGCGAGCAGTTCGATCACGCGGGCCAGCCCCTCGCTCTGCGCGAGACGTTTCATGTGGTCCGTGACAGCAGTGCGGGTGTTTCCACGCACCTCCAGGCCGCGTGCGGCACGTTGCAGCAGACGTTTCACCGGCTCGACCTCAGGCAGCGTGAAGAAATCGCGACCGAGGAATGTCTCATCGAAGCGCACGATGATCGCGCTCACCTGGCGTGCCTTCGGCCCCCGGTCCTGATGCCAGACATGCGGCAGGTTCGAGCCCAGCAGGACGATGTCGCCGTCGGAGAGCGTGCCGATGTTGTCGCCCACGACTCGATGCCCGCGGCTTTCGATGGCCAGTGTGAGCTGATACTCCGGATGAAAATGCCAGCGCGTCCCATAGTCCGGGCCATGCACCACCTCGCAGTGGAATGACTCCCACTGACGCTTCGGCACTTTCTCAAAGACAGGCTTCATCTGGTTGCTGGGTGCTGGATTCTAGATGCTGGAGTTCGAGGTTTCAGCAGCCCATGTGTGCAAGCATGGGCCATCCAGCATCCAGGATCAAGCATTCAGCATCTAGTCCACGTCATCCTTGTCGCTCTCCCCGGCCTTCTTGCCACGGAGCATGGCTTCCATGAAGGCGTCGAGGTCGCCGTCCATGACGTCGGAGATGTTGCTGGTCTTTTCGCCCGTGCGGAGGTCTTTTACCATCTGGTAGGGCTGGAAGACGTAGCTGCGGATCTGGCTGCCCCAGCCGATGTCGCTCTTCTCGCCGTATTGCTTGTTGAGCTCGGCTTTGCGCTTGTCGTCTTCGATTTGGTAGAGCTTGGCCTTCAACATCGCCATCGCCTTGGCGCGGTTCTTCGGCTGGCTACGCTCGATCTGGCAGGCGACGATGACGCCGCTGGGCACGTGGGTGATGCGGACGGCAGTTTCGACCTTGTTCACGTTCTGGCCGCCTTTGCCACCAGCGCGATAGGTGTCGATCTTGAGGTCTTCGTCGCGAATCTGGATGTCGATGTCTTCCTCGGAGTCAGGCGTGACATCGATGGAGGCAAAGGAGGTGTGGCGCTTCTTCGCCGCGTCGAAGGGTGAGATGCGGACGAGGCGATGCACGCCGCGCTCGGTTTGCAGGAACCCGAAGGCGTTTTCGCCGATGATTTCGAGCGTGGCGGAGCGTGTGCCCACATCGTCGCCGGCCTCATGGTCGATCAATTCGACCTTGTAGCCTTTGCGCTGGCACCAGCGCTGATACATGCGCATCAGCATGTCCGCCCAGTCACAGGCCTCCGTGCCACCAGCACCCGAATGAATGGTGATGAAGGCATTTCCACGGTCAAACGGCCCTGCGAGGAGCAGTTCCAGCTCATAGGCGGAGATGTCGGCAGTCAATTTCTTGTATTCCTGCTCCACCTCGCGCCAAGTCTCCATGTCGCCGGCTTCCTTGCCCAGCTCGATCAGACCGTCGAAGTCGTTCACGCGCGATTCCAGATCGCCCAGGGGACCGATCTTCTTTTTGATCACGTTGGTGCGGTCGATGATCTTCCGCGCCGCATTCGCATCATCCCAGAAGCCGGGGGCGCCCATGCGGTCCTCCAGCATCGCCAGCTCGTCCTTCAATTTCGGGACGTCAAAGATACCTCCGGAGCTCCCCCAAACGGGCTTTCAGGGCCGCGGTGTCGAGGGCTTGGAGGTCGGTGAGGATGGTCTTGCTGGTTTTTTCCATGCGGCGTAAATAGCGGCTGGGCGCGTGAGTTCAACGCCTTTGTCATCATGGAGAAAACAGAGGCCATTCTCATCGGACGCACTCGCTACTCGGAGAGCAGCCTCATTGTGCAGTGGTGCTCCGCAGATCTGGGGCTCTTCAAAACGATGGCCAAGGGGGCGCTGCGGCCGAAATCGCCCTTCAATGGCGTGCTGGATCTCTTCGTCTCCGTCGAACTGCGATTCGTGCGCAGCAAATCGAGCGATCTGCACACACTCGCTGAGGCACGCTGGACGAATCCGCGTCTCGGGCTGCGTGAGAGCTACGGGCGCGTGCTCGCCGCGACCTATCTCGTCAAATTGATCTCCCTCGTGGCTGAAACCGGCTCGCCGATCCCGGAGATTCACGAATTGCTCGTCAAAGCGCTCGATTACCTCGCCACGAAGGACCCTGTGCCAGCCTTGATCACGCGTTTCGAGCAACGCCTCGCCGAAATCCTCGGAATCATTCCCGAAGGTGATTTCGGATTGGCTGCCGCTGCGATTGAAGACAGCTTCCACCGCAAGCTGCCCGTTCAGCGACGGCAGGTGTTTGACTGGATGGGCAAACACATAATCTGACCAGTCATCATGTCGGTTCTTCTTCTCAAACCTTTTCGGATCTGCCTAGGCAGTGTTTTAAAACCTCTTGAGCGGCTGCATCCAATCGATGACAGCGGCGAAAGCGAGCAGT
>NZ_JACSRD010000060.1 GCF_014879935.1 Prosthecobacter sp. | reverse complement strand
CGCGCCACGCGCCTCCAGCTAAACGAGTCTTGCCTCCGCCTCCTGCTCGGATACACTCCTTCACGTTGTCGAAGTGAATTTCATGTTCGTCTAACGCACGTTTTTCAACAGTCCACACAACAGGCAGCCCAAGACCAAGCGCGTATCCCGCCTCGAAGTAAATGCCACCGCGGTGGAGTGAAAGATCAGCTACCACAAATCGGCTTTTGCGGATGTTCGCGATGATTTCGTCATCAATACGGTTGTTATGTTCTTTGCGATCAATTCGCACAGGATTGTAACCCGCACTAGAAATCCCAACGTGCAGTCCCTTTTCGTAAAATGGGATAAATCGCTCAGCGAATGGCATGGCTATAAAAACATCCCTGCTGCCTAAATTGGGTGCCCTCAGGCTTTCCACAAGCTGCCAGCCTTTTAGCGATATACTGAACTTTTGCGGCTCTGTTTTGCCAATGTATCCTTGGCTAACAAGATAGTTGTTTATCAACCAATCCAGCTCTTTCCGGTCAACGGATGCCGACAAGGCAAGCCACTTCAACGGACGCAGTTCCAAGTCTGAATAGTTTTTCTGAGCATAGGTGTCCGAGCGAGTCGAATCACGTAGCTTCAATAGATCCGAATCCACCCTGATTTCAGCATCGTGAAATGTATCCCCAGGTCTTGGATAAGCCGCTGCGAGTCCAAGAAGCAACTGCCTTCCTTTTTCAGGCAATGTCGGCTCAACCACTTGTTTCAGGATCGATAAACTTTGGTTGTCGATCATGAAGCCCTGATTCCTACGCAAAAACCAAGAAGCGCACGCCCGCTGCTGCGGAGAGCATTCGTGCTGCGGAAGAAAAGCCATTGCCATTGAGGTGATTCTGAAATCACCACAACATGCGCATTCAACTTGGTAGATCCCGTCGGGATTTAGGCAAACAGATGGCAATCCACAGACAGGACATTTCTGTCGGAAATCGGATGGGCTGCGTTGCATGACGGCTCCTTCATTAGGCTCACTTCACCAGCCTCACCAGCAGATCCTTGCTCTCGACGCTTTCGCCGATTTTGACGCAGATCTCGCTGACGGTGCCGGCAGTCGGTGAGGCGACGGCGGCGAACATTTTCATGGCCTCCAAGGTGAGCAGGGTTTCGCCTTCCTTCACTTTTTGGCCGACGCTGACGGCGATGCTGGCGACCATGCCGGGCATGGGGGCGCCGACTTGGCTGGAATCGGCGGGATCGGCCTTGGTTTTGGTGACGGCGTTTTTGGCGAGGGCTTTGTTGGTGACGGTTGTGTGGCGTGGGTAGCCGTTGAGCTCGAAGATGGCGGTCTGCTGGCCGGCGGCGTCGGGCTCGGTCATGTTGAGGAGGCGGACGAAGAGTGTTTTGCCTTCTTCAAGGCTGATGTGGATCTCCTCCTTGTCGCGCAGGCCGTAGTAGTAGGCGGGCGTGGGCAGCACGGAGACATCGCCGTGGGCCTTGCGGAAGTCGGCGAACTTCAGGAAGACATCGGGATACATGAGGTAGCTCCAGACATCGTCCTCGGTGGGGTCTTTCTTCAATTTGCCCTTCAGCTCAGCGCGGACGTCGGCGAGGTTGATCTTTGCGGCGTGGGTGCCGGGGCGGCCTTTGATGCGTTTGCCGTCCTTGCCGACGATGGCATCGGCGAGCTTGTTCCACTTCTTGCGGCTGTCGGCGGCCTTGTTGGCCTCCATTCCGTAGAAAGGCTCGCCGAGCCAGCCTTCGAACATGCTGGTGACGTCCTTGCTCCACTTCGTGCCGGTGAGGTTGAAGATGTCCGCGGGCTTCACTCCACGCGCGACGCACTCGATGGCGAGGTCGCCGACGACTTTGCTTGAGGGCGTGACTTTGACGATGTCGCCGCAGAGCTGGTTCACCTCGGCGTAAGCGTGGGCGATCTCCGGCCAGCGCGGGCCGAGGCCCATGCCGATGGCTTGCTCTTTGAGATTCGTGTACTGGCCGCCGGGCATCTCGTGGAGATAGACCTCGGCGGTGCCGTAGGGCTCGGCGGTGTCGAACGGCTTGTAATAAGCACGCACGGCAGCCCAGTAGTCGCTGAACTCCTGCAACGCCTCGGGATCGAGGCCGGTATCGCGCGGCGTGTGCTGCATGGCGGCGACGAGCGAATTCAAATTCGGCTGCGAGGTGCCGCCGGAGAGCGAGGAGATGGCCGCATCGACGACATCGACGCCGGCGAGCGAGGCCTCGAGGTAGCTCGATGCATTCAGGCCGCTGGTGTCATGCGTGTGGAAGTGAATCGGCAGGCCGACTTCATCCTTCAGCGCCTTCACGAGCTTCTTCGCGGCAAAGGGGCGGACGAGTCCGGCCATGTCTTTGATGCACAGCATGTGCGCACCCATCTTTTCGAGCTCCTTGGCGAGGCGGACGTAGTATTTGAGGTCGTACTTGTCGCGCTTCGGATCGAGGATGTCGCCGGTGTAGCAGAGCGTGCCTTCGCAGATGCTCGTGGTGTCCTCGCGCACCGCTTCCATCGCGGCTTTGAGGTTCGGCAGGTAGTTCAGCGAGTCAAAGATGCGGAAGATGTCCATGCCGTTCTGCGCGGCATGTTTGATGAAGCCTTTGACGACATTGTCCGGGTAGTTCGTGTAGCCGACGGCGTTCGAGCCGCGGAAGAGCATCTGAAGTAGGATGTTCGGCACCTTCGCGCGGATCTGGCGCAGACGCTCCCACGGGTCCTCACGCAGGAAGCGCATGCTCACGTCAAACGTGGCACCGCCCCACATCTCCAGCGAGAAGAGATTCGGCGTGCGACGTGCGACCGCATCGGCCACGGCGAGCATGTCAAAGGTGCGCATGCGCGTGGCGAGCAGCGACTGATGCGCATCGCGCATGGTGGTATCCGTGAGCAGCAGGCGCTTTTGTTTGGCGACCCAGTCTTTGCAGAACGTCTCCGGCCCCATCTCGCTGAGCAGGTCCTTGGTGCCCTTCGCGGGTGCGATGCGGTGATCGTATTTCGGAATCGGCGGCGTGACGAACACACCGCTCGGCTTGTGCCCTTTCGCGAAGGGATTGCCGTTCACGATGGTGTCCGCGAGGTAATTTAAGAGCTTCGTGGCGCGGTCTTTGCGGGCGACGAACTTCAGCAGGTCGGGATTGTTATCAATGAAGCGTGTGGTGGCCTGTCCGGCGCGGAAATCGGGATGATGCACCACGTTCATGAGGAACGGGATGTTCGTCTTCACGCCGCGGATGCGGAACTCACGCAGGCCGCGGTCCATGCGGTCGAGCGCCTGCTCATACGTGCGGGCAAAAACGGTCATCTTCACCAGCATCGAGTCATAATACGGCGTGATGACCGCATTGGTCGCGCCGAGAGCGCCATCGAGTCGGATGCCGAAGCCACCGGCGCTGCGGTAGGTCAAAATTTTGCCAAAGTCCGGCGTGAAGCCGTTTTCCGGATCTTCCGTCGTGATGCGGCACTGCACGGCAAAGCCGCTCTTCTCGATCTTTTCCTGCACAGGCAGCGCGAGCGGCTCGTCGTGCATTTTGTGACCCTGCGCGATGAGGATCTGGCTGCGCACGATGTCGATGCCGGTGATCTCCTCCGTCACGGTGTGCTCCACCTGGATGCGCGGATTCATCTCGATGAAATACCACTCGCCTGACTCGTGATCGACGAGGAACTCGACCGTGCCGGCGTGGGTGTACTTCACTTCCTTCGCCAGCTTCACCGCCGCATCGCACAGACCGTCGATGATCTCCTGCTTCACGCCATAGCTCGGCGCCTGCTCGATCACCTTCTGATGGCGACGCTGCACCGAGCAATCACGCTCATGCAAATGCAGCACCGTGCCGTGTTTGTCGGCCAAAATCTGCACCTCGATGTGCTTCGCCTTGCCGACGAATTTTTCCAAAAACACCGCGCCATTGCCGAAAGCGCGCTCTGCCTCAGTTTGAGCCTCATCGAGCAACTTTTCGAGGTCCTTCGCCTCACGCACAATGCGCATGCCGCGACCACCGCCACCGAAGGCCGCCTTGATGATCAGCGGAAAGCCGATTTTCTTCGCCACGGCGATCGCTTCCTTGCGATCGCTCACCGGCTCGTCCGTGCCTTCGAGGATCGGCACGTTCAATTTGCGAGCGACATTACGAGCGGCCGTCTTGTCGCCCATCATCGTCAAAATCTTCGGATCCGGCCCGATGAAGATGATGCCTGCCTTTTCGCAGGCCTTCGAGAAGTCCGGATTTTCGCTCAGGAAGCCATAACCCGGATGAATCGCATCTACGCCCTTCTCCTTCGCCAGCGCCACGATGCCCTCGTAGTCGAGATAAGCCCCAAGCGGCCCCTTGTCCTTGTTCAGCTCATACGCCGCGTCCGCCTTGAAGCGATGCGGGCAGAAGCGGTCCTCCTGCGCATAAATGCCCACCGTGCGAATCCCCAACTCCGTCGCCGCCCGCATCACACGAATGGCAATTTCAGAGCGGTTCGCGACCATCAGCTTTTTGATCGGTCGAATCGACGAAACAGCAGCGAGTTCTGCTTTGGTGGAGGCTGGTTTTTTGGACATGGTTGGGGGTGGTTGGAAAAGCGCCGCGCATAGTCTCGCGGAAACGTGGCGAGGCAAGGCTGGCGCGGCGATTTTCGGCACCGGAAACCAAGATTGGCCGCGAACCTGCTTTGACGGGCGAAAAGGCCGGATTTCCGGCCGCCAGCCGCATGTCCATCCACGTCGCCCTTCATCACCGCACCAGCTACAGCTACGAACGTCCCATTTCACTCGGTCCCCAGGTGGTTCGTTTGCGGCCGGCACCGCATGCCCGCACGCGCATCCTGGGCTACTCGCTGAAGGTCACGCCGGAACAGCATTTCCTGAACTGGCAGCAGGATCCGCAGTCGAACTACCTCGCGCGGCTCGTTTTCCCGGAGAAGACCACGGAATTCAGCATCGAGGTCGAAGTGGTGGCGGAGATGGCGGTGTTCAACCCCTTCGACTTCTTCCTGGAGCCGGACGCGGAGCATTTCCCCTTCGCCTACGACCGGTCGCTGGACCATGAGCTGGCTCCCTTCCTGAAGTCGTGTGAAGTGACGCCGGCCTTTGGGAAATACTTCGCGGCCGTCAAAAAGGACATCCTCGGCAATGCATCGCTGCCGCATGCGCCGGGAACGCATTCCGAAGCCGGAGGAGACACGCATGCCCACGGTGTTTTGCCGGAAACGGGCCAGATCAAGCCGGGTACGGACAAGAAGCTGCGCACGATCGACCTGCTGGTCGCTCTCAATCAGCGCCTGTGGCAGGACATCAAATACACCATCCGCATGGAGCCCGGGGTGCAGACGCCGGAGCAGACGCTGACGCTGCTCAGCGGCTCCTGCCGTGACTCGGCCTGGCTGCTCGTGCAATTGCTGCGTCACCTCGGCCTCGCGGCACGATTTGTCAGCGGCTACCTCATCCAGCTCAAAGCGGACGTGAAGTCACTCGACGGTCCGAGCGGCACAGAGGTCGATTTCACCGACCTGCATGCCTGGTGCGAGGTGTATCTGCCCGGCGCGGGCTGGATCGGCCTGGATCCGACATCAGGCCTGCTTGCGGGTGAAGGACACATCCCGCTGGCGGCGACGCCGGAACCGTCGAGCGCCGCGCCGATCAGCGGTTTGGTGGAGCCTTGCAAAGTCGAGTTCGACTTCGGGATGAAGGTGGAGCGCATTTACGAGTCTCCACGCGTCACGAAGCCCTACACCGAGGAGCAGTGGGCGGAGATTGCCGCCCTCGGCCATGCCTTGGACAAGGAACTCGTCGCCAACGACGTGCGACTGACGATGGGTGGCGAGCCCACCTTCGTTTCGATCGACGACATGGACGGTCCCGAGTGGAACACGCAGGCCGTGGGCGAGATGAAGATGCGTCTTTCCGACGAACTCATCAAACGCCTCAAGAAGCGCTTCGCTCAAGGAGCCTTTCTTCATTACGGCCAGGGCAAATGGTATCCCGGCGAGTCGCTGCCGCGTTGGGCCTACGCCTGCCATTGGCGCAAGGACGGCCAGCCGATCTGGGCGCATCCGCACCTGTTCGCCGACATGCAGACGAACTACGGCGCGGACGAAAACACCTCCGCGCGGTTCGTTCACGCGCTGGCCGAGCGTCTCGGCTGCGGCGGGAAGTGGATCATGCCGGCCTATGAGGACGCGTTCTACTACCTGTGGCGGGAGCGCAAGCTGCCGGTGAACGTCGATCCGCTGAAATCCAATCTGAAGGACAAGGAGGAGCGTGCACGGCTCGCCAAGGTGTTTGAGCAGGGCCTCGACAAGATCATCGGCCACGTGCTGCCGTTGAAGCCGAGCTGGAACAATGGCGTCCGTTGGCAGACCGGGCCGTGGTTCCTGCGCTCGGAGCGCTGCTATCTCATTCCAGGCGACTCCCCCATCGGTTATCGCCTGCCGCTGGATTCGCAGCCCTGGGTCACCTCCACGAGCTATCCCTACATCCACGAGCAGGACCCGATGGAGGAGCGCCCGCCGCTGCCGGAGCGGCAGCAATTTGTGCGCGGCATCGCCGGTGTGCCGCCATCGTTCTGGCGAAAACTTGCTCAGCGTCGCGGACCGCCCGGTCTTGAGGAGCTTTCACCCGAAGAACGCGAAAAATTCATCGATCCGGCCTTCACACCGCCCGGCGTTCAACAATCCGCCGACTGGATCGTTCGCACAGCGGTCTGCGTGCAGCCGCGGGATGGCAAGCTCTTCATTTTCATGCCGCCGACGCAGAGCTTGGAGGAGTACCTCCACTGCCTGGGCGCCATCGAGGATGTGGCGCTGGCGCTCGACCAGCCAATCGTGCTGGAAGGCTACCCGCCGCCCTTCGATCCGCGCATCAATACGCTCAAGGTCACGCCTGACCCCGGTGTGATCGAGGTGAACGTGCATCCGGCCAAGACTTGGGACGAAATGGTGAATGTGACCGAGGGTCTCTACGAGGAGGCACGGCTCACACGCCTCGGCACGGAGAAATTCATGGTCGATGGCCGCCACACCGGCACCGGTGGCGGCAATCACATCGTCATCGGGGCGGAGGCGCCGAAGGACAGCCCCTTCCTGCGCCGCCCGGACCTGCTGCGCAGCCTGGTGAGCTACTGGCAGAACCATCCCTCGCTCAGCTTCCTCTTCAGCGGCCTGTTCATCGGCCCCACGAGCCAGAGCCCGCGCATCGACGAGGCGCGCAACGATTCGCTCTACGAGCTGGAAGTCGCGTTCAAGGCCGCGTCGCAAAGCGGTCACGTGCCGCCATGGCTGGTCGATCGGCTGTATCGCAACCTGCTCATCGACGCGACGGGCAACACGCACCGCGCCGAGTTCTGCATCGACAAATTGTATTCGCCCGACAGCAGCACCGGACGCCTCGGCCTGGTGGAAATGCGTGCGTTTGAAATGCCGCCGCATCCGCACATGAGCCTGGCCCAGGCATTAATGCTGCGCACGCTCATCGCCCGCTTCTGGAAGGAGCCGTATGAAGCGCCGCTCGTGCGCTGGGGCACGGACATTCACGACCGCTGGATGCTGCCGCACTTTGTGTGGAATGACCTCGAAGACGTCTGCCACGACACGAAGCTGGCCGGCTATGAGTTGAAGCCGGAGTGGTTCGCACCGCATCAGGAGTTCCGCTTCCCCATCGCCGGCGACTGGGCCGCACGGAACGTCCATGTGGAGATCCGGCAGGCTTTGGAGCCCTGGCATGTGCTCGGCGAGGAAGGCGCGGCCGGTGGAGCCGTGCGTTTCGTCGATTCCTCGCTCGAACGCGTACAAATCAAGGCGCAGGGCCTCGTCGAAGGCCGCTACGCCATCACCTGCAACGGCAAAACCGTGCCGCTGCATCCCACCGGCACGCATGGCGAGTACGTCGCCGGTGTGCGCTACCGTGCGTGGCAGCCCTCGAGCTGCTTGCAGCCGACGATCGGCGTGCATTCACCGCTCACCATCGATCTCGTCGATCTGTGGAACCAGCGCTCGCTCGGCGGCTGCACCTACCACGTCGCCCATCCGGGCGGCCGCAGCTACGACACCTTCCCGGTGAACTCCTATGAGGCCGAAAGCCGCCGCCTGGCCCGCTTCTTCCGCCACGGCCATACGCCGGGCAAACTGAAGCCCGCGCCCGCCGTCCCGAATCCCGAGTTTCCATTCACGCTGGATCTGCGGTTGGCCTGAAGACATTCCAGCGACTGCTTCTCGCTGATCCGAACGTCGCGCCAACTGCCTCAGGCTGTCATCCAGTGAATCCAGATCCACCAGCCAGCACGCGCACGCCACGCTTCGCCAAGCCGGCGGCGAGATTCACCATCGTCTTGGTTTTGCCCACGCCGCCTTTTTGATTCGAGATGCAATGATGCGCATGAGGCTCAGCCCAATGCCCCATCACAGCAGCACTCACCAAGTTTCATCCGCGTTGCCAGACAAAGCCGCTCATCGTGGAAAAGTCATGTGGACAGGCCGCCGGTCCTCCGGTGTCTGAAAACCAAAGACCCGCCTTGAGTTTGTTTACTTCAGGTGGATTAGTTCAAGGAATCTTTGAACTGTGACACCTAAAGCAATCAATCTCCGACAGCTCAACCTGCCCCAAGGGATGCCTTTGAGCATCGAAGACCTGGGGCGAGCGGGGATCTCGTCGGCGCTGGCGCATGAGTATG
Source organism: Prosthecobacter sp. (assembly GCF_014879935.1). Taxonomy (GTDB): domain Bacteria; phylum Verrucomicrobiota; class Verrucomicrobiia; order Verrucomicrobiales; family Verrucomicrobiaceae; genus Prosthecobacter. Next base: position 18,988 of record NZ_JACSRD010000060.1, on the reverse strand, counting down.
TGACGACGGGTTGGCTCGTGCGCCTGGGGCGCGGCGTATTCATGTTCACAGGGGATCAACTGCGGCGCGATCCGAGCATCCAGTTTTTGGCACGCAGCCTGCCTAATCTCCATGTGGCCGGAAAGACGGCGCTGGCATGGCAGGGTTTCGTCCAAAATCTCGCCCCGCGTGAGGTCATCTGCCTGCATGGGTTGAAAAAGGCGACATTACCGGACTGGTTCCAGGAGCGGTTTCCCGCCCGATACCATGCGGGCCGGCTTTTTGATGAAGAACTGCCCGAGGACCAAGGACTCGCCACGCTGCCCGAATCACCCGACGGCCCTCTCGTTTCCGCCCCGGAGCGGGCGCTGCTCGAAATGCTCAGCGAGGTGGGCGTGCATCAGGAGGCTGACGAGGCGCGTGGCATCATGGAGTCGCTGCGCAGTCCGCGCATGACACTGCTGGGCGAGCTTTTGCGCCACTGCCAGAAAGTGAAGGCCGCGCGGCTTTGCGTCGTGTGGGCGGAGGAACTCGGCCTGCCGTGGGCTGGCGCAGCGCGTGAAGCCGCCACAGGTAGGCTCGGCCAGGGGCGCTGGATACGCCGGCTCAAAGACGGCAGCCTTCTCATCGTCAAATCGTGATGAACCCCGACTACGTCCAAACCGTCCGCCTGCTGCTGGCCGTGGTGCCGGAGGTCTTCCAGGGTGACCACTTCGCTCTGAAAGGCGGCACGGCCATCAATCTGTTTCTGCGGGACATGCCGAGACTGTCCGTCGATCTCGATCTGGTCGTGCGCGATCACACGCTCACGCGGGAGGCGGCGTTTGCGATGATCTCAGGCCAGATGGAGCGGATGCAGACGGCTCTGGTGAAAACCGGCTGCGTTTGCGAGATCGGAGTCACTCGTGATGGCAATGAAGTGAAGCTCTTTGTGCAGCGCGGCCGCCAGCGGGTGAAGGTGGAGGTGAACCACGTCTTTCGCGGCACCGTGCTGCCGGTGGAGACACGACCGCTGGCCCCGAGGGCGCAGGCACTCTTCCAGACCGGTCTCGAAGTCCCCGTGCTTCACACGGCGGAACTCTACGGCAGCAAACTCGTCGCCGCGATGGACCGGCAGCACCCGCGTGATCTTTTCGACGTGCTCAGGCTCTACCAAGAAGGCGGCCTGACCTCGGAGATGATCGAATGCTTCGTCTGCTACCTCGCCGGGCACAACCGGCCCGTGCATGAGGTGCTCTCCGGCAACCGGCTGAACATCGAACCGGCATTTGTGAACGAATTCGCCGGCATGGCCGACGGCACCGTGGCTCTGCCCGAGCTGCTGGAGGTGCGTGAAAAGCTCTTCACCGAGATTCTCAACCGCTTGAGCGACGAGCAACGCCAGTTCCTGCGCGGACTCGTGCTGGCCGAGCCGGACTGGAGCCTGATGAAGCCACCGCATCTATCCGCCATGCCAGCCATCGCCTGGAAGCTCGCCAACCTCCGCCAACTCAAGAAGTCCAACCCGAAGAAGTTCCAGGCACAGGCCGAGGCGCTTGAGAGGGCTTTGGAGAAGAATGTCTCGGCAACTCCCAGATCTTTGAACCGCTGATAAGACGCTAATCTGACGCTGATGAATTCTGATTAGCGTCTCATAAGCGTCAAATTAGCGGTTAGTTGCCCGGGAAACGAACGTTGCGCCGCTGTCGGACTCGGGCAGAATCGCTGGATGAAACCGGTGGTCGCCCAAATCGCTCATCTCATTCCCAAACTGCGCCCAGCGGATCGCGATACGGTGCGCAGCATGCTGGATAACGGATGTTGTATCGTTGAGTGTGATAATGACTCGAAGTTTGTGCGCCTCAATCGTCATAGATGCGCACGCACGAAAGCCTCCACGGTTATCAACTATCGCTAAACCACATCAAAACTGGTTCCAGTATCTCGCCATAATGAAAAAGCATTTTATCCTCTACCTCGACATACTCGGCTTTTCGAACTTAATCGACACGCCTGATCAGGCGCTTGAGGTGCTAAGAATAGTTGATTCGCTGAATGTGCATCGACATGAAGACTTCGAGGTTATCTTTTTCTCGGATACGTTGCTCGTGTTCAACAAACTTGAGATAAGGAGCGAAGACGATTCGAAACATGCGGTCATGTTTTTGTGCGAATTTGCCAAGGATTTGCTGTTTCGGTGTCTAGGCAAAGGCTATTTCTTCCGGGGCATTATCACTCATGGTGATTTTCATCGCGAGCGAATGAAAAACGTTGATGCGTTTTTCGGTCCAGCCACACGTGATGCTCATAAAGCGGAAAAAGAACTGAAAGCTGTAGGTTTGTTTATCGACAATTATTGTCTGCAATTCAGCAGTGTGTTTCATGCTAGACGCTACAACGAGCGGTTTAGTTTTGTCTTTTTGACACAAGCAATCAAAGAACTCCACTTTCATCATAATTCGCCTGCCAATAATGCCGGAAGTTCACCAAAGAGCGACGAAGCTGCTGGCGTAGCGTTTCCGTTGGACTGGATTTTAGTCTTTGCTAGCGGGCTGGAAGATGTTCTCACCAAAGAATGCTCATTTTTGCACTCGATTGGTTCTGCCATGAAAGCGCAGATCGACGAACCCATCCGGAGAAAGTATGAAACAACATGGGGCCTGTATAAGGACCAATATCCCACATTTATGAAGGCTTTTGTCGATGCGGGGATGCAACCTGACTTTATCTCCCAAGGAGATTGGTCACCGGCGAAAGCGTTGCTTCAGGAATGGGAGTCGCAGAAGTTTTGAGGCCCCCTTAAGGCGACACTCACCTCCCCAGCCGCTCCAGCACAGTCTTCGTGATGCGCACGACATGCGCGTCGTTCCCCTATAAGCCATGCGCCCAATCGGTGGTGGCGGTGGCGAAGACGGTGCCGTTGTTCGTGTAGAGGCCGAGGCAGGCGGCGCCGGTGCGGCCGATCTCCCATTTCTTATCCCACTCGACGTCGTCGATGTACAAGCGCGGGGGCAGGTGCCGAGGACTTCGAAGGTCTTTGTGCAGAGTCACCGCCGCGCTATCGTGTGCGCTGCTGGAGAGCCGGGCCGCGAGCATGGCATGCCGGGTTCCTCCCTGAGTCTGCCAAAAGCGCGGCCTCTGCCACGAATGCGTCGGTGATCCAACGCCAGACCGAGAAAGCACTCCGATACGAACGCACGCTGACGCTGGCCTGGTGTGAGGCGGCAACGAGATCGATGCCGGTGGTGGAAAAGCTTCTGCCGGACCTGAAGGCGCGACTTGGGCGGGTGTTGTGAACAGACGGGAGCCGCTCGAAAGCTGGCACAGCCCTTGCGATGGCTTGCAAGAAAGGGAATGCGATGGTTGAAAGGGTTTCCACCATCCGTTCCTGATTTGTCGTCGCTCCAACCCGCCTGAATTGATCTTCCGCACGCAAAACTCCGCCTCCACAGCTCCTGCCGCGGCACGGGCGGCGGCTTCGTGTGCCGACCTGACTGGCGTGAAGGGGCACTACGACGAGCTGAGGGATGACTCGGCCAAGGTGCGGGCGCATTACGAGGCACTGGTGGCGGATCTGAAGAAGCGTGACGCCGCCGGCGTGAAGCGCCTGTCCGACACCGCCCGTCGTCTGCTGGCCGAGCGCGGCGTGTCCTTCAATGTTTACAATGCCAAGGGCGGCATGGACACGCCGTGGATGATGGACCCTGTGCCGTTCGTCATTTCGGCCAAGGAGTGGGAAGGCATCGAGAAGGCGCTGATCCAACGTGCCACGCTGCTGAACGCGGTCCTGGTGGACAGCTACGGCCCGCAGCAGCTCATCAAGCGGGGCGACCTGCCCGCGGCGCTCGTCCTGGCCCAACCGGCTTATTTGAGGCCCTGTCATGGCATTCCCGTGCCTGGAGAGAAGCCGCTGCAGGTGTATGGCGCGGACATCGCCCGCTCGCCGGATGGCCAGTGGTGGGTGATCGCGGATCGCACGCAGATTCCCACGGGTGCAGGTTACGCGCTGGAAAATCGCCTGATCACCTCACGACTGCTGCCGGAGGTGTTTCGCGATGCACGGGTGCGGCGGCTGGCCGGGTTCTTCCGCCAGATGCAGCAATCGCTGGCCGCACTGGCCCCGCGACGTGTCGAGGAGCCGCGCGTGGTGCTGCTGACGCCGGGACCTTACAACGAGACGTATTTCGAGCAGGCTTATCTGGCCCGTTACCTCGGTTACACGTTGGTCGAGGGCGAGGACCTGACCGTGCGCGATGACCGTGTCTATTTGAAGACGCTCAGCGGCCTGGAGCCGGTGGATGTCATCCTGCGCCGCGTGGACGACGATTTTTGCGATCCGCTGGAGCTGCGCAATGACTCGATGCTAGGCGTTCCCGGCCTCGTGCGTGCGGTTCGTGCCGGGAATGTGGCCTTGGCGAACGCGTTGGGCTCCGGACTGGCCGAAGCGCCGGCGATGATGGCCTTCCTGCCCGGTTTGTGCCGCAAACTGCTCAATGAGGACCTGCTGATGCCGTCCGTGGCCACTTGGTGGTGCGGCCAGGAGACGCCCATGCGCGAGGTGGAGCAGCGCATCTCGAGCTTGGTGTTCAAAAGCGCCTTCCGCGTGCGTGGGCGCGAGGTTCACTTCGGCGGCAATCTCAGCGCGACCGAGCACGCGGCGCTGCTGGAGCGCATGCGTTTCGCGCCCCACCGCTGGGCCGCCCAGGAGAAGATCACGTTCTCGACAGCGCCGACATGGGAGGATGGCAAACTGGTGCACAAGCCGGTGAGCGTGCGCGTTTACCTGGTGGCGACACCTGATGGCTACATGGTGATGCCCGGCGCATTGACGCGGGTGGCCTCCAGCCTCGATTCACCGCTCGTCTCGATGCAGAAAGGCGGCAGCAGCAAGGACACCTGGGTGCTGAGTGACGGGCCGGTGGAAAACGTCACGCTGCTCTCCGCCACGCGCACGCCGGTGGAGCTGCGCCGGGTGGGGCACAACCTGGGCAGCCGCGTGGCGAATCATCTGTTCTGGCTCGGCCGCTACGCGGAACGCGCGGAATCCACCGCCCGGCTGCTGCGCTCCACCCTGCTGCGCTGCTCGCCCGAAAGCGGCATGAGCGAGACACCGCTGCTGCTGCCGCTTTTGGAGGCGCTGCGCAGCCTCGGCATCATCGAGCAGGTGCCCTCGGCGACGCTCCTGGCCGCGCAGCAGGAGCAGATCGAAGCCCGGCTGCTGCAGGCCATTTTCGACGCGGATCACCCATCCAGCATCCGCTCCAACGTCGCCCACATCCAGCGCATCGGCGTGCTGCTGCGCGACCGCATCTCCGTGGACACCTGGCGTGTGATCAGCCAGCTCAGCGACGCGCTGGACGCCGCAGACAACTCCGCCAGCGTGACACCGATGTCCGACGCGCTGAATGTTCTGACCCGCATCATCCTCGAGCTGGCGTCCTTTCACGGTCTGGCGAAGGAAAACATGACGCGTGCCCAGGGCTGGATGTTCCTGGACATGGGGCACCGCATCGAGCGCACCGTTTACATCAGCGAGCTGCTGCTGGCCGGCCTGCGCAGCGCCGACGCGGAGAATCCCAGCCTGCTGGAGGCCATTCTGGAGGTCGGAGACAGCACGATCACGTATCGCAACCGCTACAGCCTGCTGCCGCAGCTCGCCGCCGTTTACGACCTGCTGATGCTGGATGAATTGAACCCACGCGGCCTGCGTTTCCAGTTCCAGCGCATCGAGGGGCACTTCCGCCACCTGCCCCGCGAGCAAAACTCCGCGCTGCTGACGCCGGCGATGCGCGTGCTCATCGAAAACAGCACGCGGCTGCAGCTTTGCGACCCCACGGAGCTCGCACGGGTGGAACCGGGCCAATGGTCCGCCAGCCAGGTGGCGAAGCTCCTCCAGCAGCTCATTGATGCGATGCCAGCGCTCAGCGACGCGATGAGCGCCGGCTACTTCGCGCATTCCACCATCAGCAGCAGCGGTGATGTGGCACCTGCTGATCCTGCCCCACCGCGATGAACTACCGCATCACGCATCGTACCAAGTATGTGTACAGCGAGCCGGTGGCCGTCTCCCACCACGCGGCACGGCTGCGTCCGCGTGACACGGACACGCAGCGCTGCACGGAATTCGGCCTCAGCTTCGATCCGGAGCCCGATCTCACCACCGAGCACACGGATTCCTTCGGCAACCAGGTGTCCTGCTTCTCGATTCAGAAGCTGCACGCGCGGTTCGAGGTCGTTTCACGCAGCTCCGTGTCCCTCTCGTCCGTCTTGCAGCCGGATCCGGCGCAAACGCCCGCCTGGGAGGACGTGGCGGCCCTGTTCCGGGATCCGGTGGCCGTCGATCTGCTCGATCCCTGCCAGTTCGTCTTCCGCAGCCCGCTTCTGGTGCACGAAATGCCCCAGCGGGAGTTCGCGCTGCCGAGTTTCAAGAAAGGACGGCCCGTGCTCGCCGCCGTGGCTGATCTGAGCCGCCGCATTCATCGCGAATTCGTCTTTGATCCGCGTGCGACGACGATCAGCACGCCGTTGAGCGAGGTTTTGGCGAACAAACGCGGCGTTTGTCAGGACTTCGCGCATCTGGCCATCGCCAGCCTGCGGGCGATGGGACTTCCCGCTCGTTATGTGAGCGGTTATCTGCGCACGCGGCCGCCGCCCGGCAAGGCGAGGCTGGTGGGCGTCGATGCCTCGCACGCATGGGTGTCCTGCTTTGTTCCTGGCTTTGGCTGGGTGGATTTCGATCCCACGAACGACTGTTTCACGTCCTTGGACCACATCACGGTGGCACTGGGCCGCGATTTTTCCGATGTGAGCCCCGTGCGCGGCATCATCACCGGCGGCGGGAAGCACAGCGTGATCGTGGGGGTGGATGTGGAGCCGGTGGAGTGAATCTTGCGGCCCAGTGGCTGGATGATGTGCACGTGATTGCTGCTTGAAACAGCCGCACAACTCTGGCACGGGCCGTGCTTTTATGAAGAGACCCATGTCGTCCCTGTTTAACGACTACCAACCCGGCAAATTTTTCGACGAGGTCTTTTCCGCGCCCGGAGCCGCACGTGCCCACTATGAGGGCCTGCTGTCCAGCGTGGGCAACCTGACGCCCGGTGATTACTCAACCCTGCAAAAGGCTGTGGACGCCGCCTTCCTCCGGATGGGTGTCACGTTCACCGTTTATGGCGATGACCAGGGGACGGAGCGCATCTTTCCCTTCGACCTCATGCCGCGCATCATCCCGCAGCGGGAGTGGGAACGCGTCGAGGCCGGGCTGACCCAGCGCATCACGGCGCTGAACCTCTTCCTCAATGACATCTACCACGGCCAGAAGATCCTGAACGACAAGGCGGTGCCGGAGGAGCTGGTGCTCAGCGCCTCCCACTACCGTCCTGAATTCAAGGGCGTGAAGGTGCCGCACGGCATCTACATCCACATCTGCGGCACCGATCTCGTGCGTGATGACAAGGGCGAGTACTTCGTGCTGGAGGACAACGGCCGCTGCCCTTCCGGGGCCTCCTACATGCTGGAGAACCGCCACGCGATGAAGCGTGCCTTCCCCGGCCTGCTGCAGTCGCTTCCCGTGCGTCCGGTGGACGCGTATGGCACGATGCTGCGGGAAACCCTCGCCCATCTCGCGCCGAAGGGCGTTCTGGAGCCGACCATCGTGGTGCTGACGCCCGGGATCTACAACAGCGCCTACTTTGAGCACTGCTACCTGGCCAAGCAGATGGGCGTGCCGATCGTCGAGGGCCGCGATCTCATCATGCGCAACGACCGTGTGTTCATGCGCACGACCAAAGGGCTGGAGCAGGTGCATGTGATCTACCGGCGCATCGACGACGACTTCCTCGACCCGCTCGTCTTCCGCAAGGACTCGCTGCTCGGCGTGCCGGGCATCATCAATTCCTACCGCAAGGGCCACGTGGCGCTCGCAAACTCCATCGGCACCGGCGTGGCGGACGACAAGGCGGTGTACGCGCTCGTGCCGAAGATGATCGAGTACTACCTCGACCAGGAGCCGATCCTGCCCAACGTGCAGACCTTCCTCGGCATCAAGAAGAAGGAATGCGCCTACATCCTGGAGAACCTCGACAAGCTGGTGGTGAAGGCGGTGAATGAGTCTGGTGGCTACGGCATGCTGATGGGGCCGAGCGCGTCGAAAAAGGAGCGCGCGGACTTCGCGGAACGCATCAAGGCGAACCCGCGCAACTACATCGCGCAGCCGGTGCTGCAGCTCTCGCGTCATCCGGTGTTCGTGGATGATCATTTCGAAGGCCGTCACATCGACCTGCGGCCCTACGTGCTCTACGGCGACCGCGTGCGCGTCGTTCCTGGCGGCCTGACCCGTGTGGCTCTGAAAAAGGGCTCGCTCGTCGTCAATTCGTCACAAGGCGGCGGCAGCAAGGACACGTGGGTCCTTTGGAATGACGAATGACGAATTCGTGAATGTCGAATGAATGATTCAATCGAGGTCTCCATGATTCCACACACCCCTTCACCTCTCCGCAGCACGTCATCTGGCATTCGTCATTTGCCCGCCACGCCAACCCTCACTGCCTTCTTTTCATGTTAAGCCGCGTCGCAGACAGCATCTACTGGATGGCGCGTTACGTCGAACGCGCCGAGAACCTCTCCCGCCTCCTGCTGTCCACGCAGGACCTGCTGCTCGACGCCGGGGCGGACGGCCTGGATGAAGAGCAGTTCTGGCGGCCCATTCTCGCCACCACGGGTGATGAGGAGGCCTATTCCGCCGTTCATAAGAAGATCAAGGGGCGTGATGTGGCCGCATTCGTCGCACTGCGGCCTGAAAACCCGAACTCGATCCTCAACAGCATCCGCGCCGCCCGCGAAAACGCCCGCACCGTGCGGGACCAGATCTCCGATGAGATCTGGGAATGTCTGAACGGCCTGCGGCTCTTCGTGGAGTCGAATGAGGGCCGCAGCACCTACCGAAACCAGAACGCCGCCTTCTACGAGCGCGTGTTGCGCCGGTCCTATCAGTTCCAGGGCATCGCAGACTCGACCACGCCGCGTGGCGAGGTTTGGCACTTCCTGCGCCTCGGCACCTGCCTGGAGCGTGCGGACCAGATGTCGCGCCTGCTCGACACCTGCTCCGCCCTTTCGATGGAAATGCCGCCGCATCCCCAGTCCCGCCCGCTGCGCTGGGCCGCGCTGCTGCGCTCCTGCTCCGCATGGCATGCATTCCAGGCCGAACACAGCAAGCTGGACCCAAAGAAGATCATCGAATACCTGCTGCTCGACGAAACCTTCCCGCGCTCCGTCGCCTGCTGCGTGGTGGAGTTGCATCAGACGCTGCAACGCCTTTGCGGCGTGGGTTCCCTGCATCACATGCCGTCCCCGGTGCGCCGGGCTGGACGTCTGCGCTCCGATCTCGCCTACACGACGGTCGATGAGGTGCTCGCCGTCGGCCTTCATGAGTACATCGACATCCTGCAGAGCCGGCTGAATGACATCGGGGTGTCCATTTTCCAGACTTTCGTCCTGTATGCGGACCTCACCCCAGTGGCGGAAGATGCACCGGAGGAAACCACCTCGACGCCGGCTTTGGGAGCCTTCCACGCCCACCACGACGAGGACGCCCAGATGCAACAACAACAGCAGCAGTGACGACGTAAGGAGCCGCCCCCGAACCCCTCCATGCGATTCCGAGTCTTCCACCGCACACGTTACGTCTATCGTGCGCCGGTGCGCGACAGCTACAATGAACTGCGGCTGCGCCCGGTCACCGATGACAAGTCACGGCTGGAGTTTTTCCTGCTGAACGTCAATCCGCCGGCGCGCCTGCGGCACTTCCGCGACAACTGGCTGAACTACGTGCACTACTTCGACATTCCGGAGCCGCACGGCGACCTCACCATTGAGGCGCAGTCCACCATCAACACCACAAACCCCTACGCCGACAGCCGGCCCACAGGGGTGGGTTTCCCAGCACTCAAGACCGACCTTGATGACATGGTCGTTCCTTTTCTGGGCGGCAGCCGCTACGTGGACATATCCCCCGAGGTCTGGCGCCTCGGCATCGATATCCGCGACGACCGGGAGGATGTCTTCGAGACCGCCGAGGCGGTGATGCATCACATCTTCGAACACTGGACCTACGCGCCGAACACCACCAGCGTCACCACGCACATGAATGAGGTGCTCAACTCGAAGAACGGCGTCTGCCAGGACTTCGCCCATCTCATGATCGGCATCTGCCGCAGCCTGGGCATCCCGGCACGCTACGTGAGCGGTTATCTCTACAACGGCCCTGATTCGCACTTGCGCGGCGCCCAGGCCTCGCACGCGTGGGTGGAGGTTCACGTGCCGGGGAAAGGCTGGTACGGCCTCGACCCCACCAACGACACGCTGGCCGACGAGCGCCACATCAAGATCGCCACCGGCCGCGACTACAACGACGCCGCGCCCATCACCGGCCACTTCGACGGCCCGCCCGGCGCCACCACCGCACTACAGGTGGAACTGGAAGTCCGGCGCACGGATGGGTGACTGGGCGGCAAGAATCTCCCGTTGTCATGTTTGGGGGGCGGGTTAGACTCCTTACAGCGGCTAGGACACCGGGGTTGGCATTTTGAACAGCGATCCGGGTGGAAGGCCGGAGCAACATCAATTCTGCGTAGCATGGCGTTTTCTCTTCCGGTGGTCAAAATCGGTTCGGTGTCGATGGATGGCACGGAACCCGTGTTCATTCTGGGCCCCTGCGTGATCGAGAGCGAGGACTTCCTCTGGAGCGTGGCGGAAGAGCTCGGTGGAATCGCAAAACAGCACGGCTGGCGCTGGATTTTCAAGGCCTCGTATGACAAGGCGAACCGCAGCGCCATCTCGTCGTATCGCGGCCTGGGCTGCGAGGCGGGCTGCAAGCTGCTGGCGCAGGTGGGCGCGAAACTGGGCGTTCCGGTGACGACGGACATTCACACGGCTGAGGAGGCCAAAGTCGCTGCGGAGCACATCGATCTGCTGCAAATTCCGGCCTTTTTGTGCCGGCAGACCGATTTGATCGTCGCCGCAGGGGAGACGGGACGTACTGTCAATGTGAAGAAGGGCCAGTTCCTCGCGCCATGGGATGTGAAGAACATCGCAGACAAACTGGTCGCCGCTGGATGCCAGCATTTCATGTTCACGGAGCGCGGGACGACCTTTGGCTACAACAACCTCGTGGCCGACATGCGTTCGCTCCACTGGATGCGCGAGCTTGGCTACCGGGCGGTGATGGATGCGACGCACAGCGTGCAGCGACCCGGCGGTCTGGGCACCACGACCGGCGGTGATGGCAAGCTGGCACCGGTGCTGGCCCGCGCGGCCGTGGCGACAGGCTGTGACGGTGTGTTCATGGAAACGCACCCTGATCCGGCGAAGGCGCTTTCAGACGGCCCGAATCAAATCCCACTGTCCCAGATCGCGGAAGTGGTGGAAACCTTGAGGAAAATACATGGCATTGTTCGCGACATCGCTTGAGCTGCTGGTCCGCCGCAAAATCCTGCTGTCCATCACGCTCGGAGTGGTGGCCGGGGTGGTGATGTTTGCGCAGGGGCAGACAGCGCCGGAGACAGGGATGGACTCCTTCCTGAAAATGGTGCCGCTGGGAGCAGAGAGCAAAGGGGCGGTGATCCCTTCCTTTGATGAAACGGGCCGCCGCACCTCGCTGATCACCGCGGATGTGATCCGGCGCATCGGGGACGAGCGTCTTTACGCGGAGAAACTGGTGGTGGAGATGTTCAGCCCGGTCCCCGGCAAGGATGTGCGTCTGGATTTGAAGACCGCCTTTTACCACATGGCCGGCGGCATCCTGCGCAGCACGGAGCGCAGCCGTGTGAGCCGCGCTGACTTTCAAATCGAAGGGGACAGCCTCGTGTTCGACACCACCACGAATCAAGGCCGGATGACCGGAAACATCCACATGGTCATCTTTGACACCGCGAGTTTCAGCGGCGAGGGAAAGCTCCCCTCCGAATCCAAGCCCGACAAGTGACATGAAAACATCGTCCATTCTCTGCATCGCCCTGCTCGCCGGCAGTGCCGCCGCGTGGGCGCAAGGTCCGGGCGGCACGCGGCCGCTGTTCGACTTCCGGAAGAAAAAGGTGGACGACGAGACGAAGTCCAAAATGATCGACGCGGCCAAAGCGGCCGCCAAACAGGTGCCCGACGAGGTGAAGGACAAGGCCAAGGAACTGCTGACCTCGCCTGAAAATGCCGACATGCGTGCCAAAGCCTTGCAGGCGGCCCAGACCCTGATGCAAAGCCAGGCAGCGGCCAGCGCTGCCAGTGCCGTGACCGGTTCCACGCCGCCGGCGACGCCTGCTCCCGCAGCCCCGGTTTCCCCGGCCACACCAGTGGTGGAAGCACCGCCGCCGCCCGCCGGACCGCAGCCCAAACCATTGCAGCCGCTCAATCTGGACGAGGCGCCGAAGGCCACCAAGGGCCAGATCGACATCAAGGCGCAGAAGAGCGCCTTCTTTGACGCGAACGCCGGTTACGGCATGTATGTCGGCAACGTCCGCGCACGCCACCCGCAGATGTACATCGAGTGCGAGGAACTCGAAGTCTGGATGGCCCGTCCCGATCCGGACGCCAAGCCGAAGCGCGAGGCTCCGGCCGTCAAAGATGCCGACATCCTGGCGGCACCCAAGAAGGACTCCAATGAAGGCAGCGGCATCGAGAAGGCCGACGCCCGCGGGCCGATGGTGACCGTGGAAAAAATGGCCGATGACGGCACCTTGCAGATCGGCCATTGCAAACACCTCGTCCACGACGGCAAGACCGGCATCACCACGCTCTATGAATGGCCGCAGGTCCAGGCCGGGAACAAGCTTCACAAGGCCACGGAGGCGGGCTGCGTGATGATCATTGATCGCGCCGGCAAGCTGACCACGACAGGTGGTCATGAGACCATCATTCTCCAGGGAGAAGACGCCACCCCCAAGAGCCGCGGGCTGTCCCCGGGCGGCGAGGCGCCACCACAACAGTGATCATGGCTCCCAAACGGAAAAGAACGAAGGGAGGGCCTTCGGGCCAGGATCTCCCGCTCTCGATGGACCCGCCTGTCATGCAGACGGCGGACGGTGCCTACCACGCCAGCCAGCTTGCGCCTGAGATGGCCGGCACCGGCGATGCTCCGGTGCTCCTGCACACCCAGGGCCTGAAAAAAGTCTATGACGGCCGTGCCGTGGTGAACGGCGTGGACATTGAGGTGAAAACTGGCGAGATCGTGGGCCTGCTGGGTCCGAACGGCGCCGGCAAGACCACCACCTTTTACATGATCGTCGGCCTGGTGCAGCCAAATGGCGGCCAGGTGATTTTTGACGGGCAGGACGCCACCCACGAGCCGATGTACCAGCGTGCCCGTCTCGGCATGGGCTACCTGCCACAGGAGGAGTCCATCTTCCGACGCCTCACCGTGCGGGAGAACATCATGGCGGTCATGGAGACACAGGACTTCACCAAACAGGAGCGCGTGGACCAGACCCAGTCGTTGATGGAGAAGTTCGGCATCGACCACGTCGCGGACAACCTCGCCATCACCCTCAGTGGTGGCGAAAAGCGCCGTCTCACCATCGCGCGTTCGCTGGTGACCTCACCGAAGCTGCTGATGCTGGACGAACCCTTCAGCGGCGTCGATCCCATCGCCGTCAGCGAGATCCAGGACATCATCCGCATGCTGCGGCAGGCGGGACTGGCCATCCTCATCACCGACCACAACGTGCGCGAGACACTGAACATCGTCGATCGCGCCTATCTCATTTTCGAAGGCCGTGTGCGCCGCCACGGCACGAAGGACTTCCTCGTCAACGATGAGGAGGCCCGCCGTCTCTACCTCGGCGAAGGCTTCACCATGTGAATCCGAACTCTCAACCCCCGCTTTTCACCCCACAGGAGAACCACCATGCAAAAACACAACGTCAACCTCCCCATCGTCGTCACGGCCCGTCACATGGACGTCACCGAGGCGATTCGTGACTACGCTCACAAGAAAATCGAAAGTCTTCACCTCGACTACCCCCGGATCATCGAGGCCAAGGTTGTTCTCGACGTTCAGAACCATCACCGCCACATCGCGGAAATCATCCTGTTCTGCGCGGACCACATCGTCATCGAAGTGAAGTCGGTCACCGAGGACATCTATGCCTCCATCGATGAGAGCGTCGCCAAGATCGCCCGCCGCATGCGCAAGTACAAGACGCGCCTGCTCAAGAGCCACCGCCCGCGCAAGGATGGCTCCATCCGCCACATCGAGGAGCACGTCTTCCATCAGGAGATCCTCCATACCGAGGACGAGCACATCCAGCCGTCCTACGTCCACAACGAGAAGTACAAGATCCGTCCGCTCTACGCTGACGAGGCCATCGTGGACCTCGAAATGAGCGAGCGCCCCTTCGTGCTCTTCCACAACCAGCAGACGCATCGTCTGGCCATCCTGTTCCGCCGCAAGGACGGCGACTACGGCCTGATCGAGCCCGAAGACATCGCCAACGGCTCTCATTGAGCCACGGCGTCAACCATCCCGCGATTCGCACGAGGCGGCCTGTTTCAGGCCGCCTCTTTTTTGTGCAGCGCCAGATACTGCTGGCAGCTTTCCTCGCCCATGTACTTCGCCAGCAGGCGCGGATCGACCTCGGTGAAGTCCACCAGGATCAGGCCATCGACGACGGACGAGAAGTCCTTGTCCACATTGAAGCTCAGCAGCGTGGCGTTGAGCTTGAGGTAGTGCTTGAGCAGCACCGGGATGCCCTTGCCGTCCGTCTCCAGGCTTGAGACCAGCGCGGAGCAGTCGTCCACATTCTCCAGGTCCGCGCTGATGAACTCGCGCATCATCCGCCGGCTGCGCATGTAGCGGAACGGATTCCGCGGCTTCACGAAATTCGACAGATGCGGGTGCATGCGGTTGTCCTGCAGGAACTCCACGATCATCTTCCGCGACAGGCTGCTGTAGTCCTTGCTGATGCTCACCGGGCCGAACAGCTTCTTGTAGCGCGGATTGCGGGCGATCCAGTGCGCGATGCCTTTCCACAGCACCGGCAGGCTGGCCAGATTCCGCTGGTAGGCCTTCACCACAAAGCTGCGTCCCATCTCCACAGCGCACTCCAGGTTCGCGAGGAAGGGTTTCTCAAAACGGAACAAGGTGCTCGTGTACAGCCCCTTCGGCCCGTACTCGCGCAGGATCATGTCGGCACGGCCCAGGCGATAAGCTCCGGCGACCTGCTCCTTCTCCTCGTCCCACAGGATGAGGTGCTCATAGTAGCGATCGTACTTGTCCAGGTCGATGTCGTTGCCCGTGCCCTCGCCCACTTCCCGGAAGGTGACTTCACGCAGGCGTCCGATCTCCGGCAGCAGGGAAGGAATCTCATGCGAATGCGCCTGATAGACGGAGAGGCCGCCCTGGCCCACCAGCCGGCCGCCACGGGCCCGCAAACGGTCGATCTCCTCCACCATGCGCTCGTGCTGCAAGTCGCTGGGGGGCGTGATGGTGATGTTCTGCCCCTCCGTGGTCAGTTTGGCGATCGTCTCCTCCCCGCGTTGATGCAAAACGAAGGTGTGGATGCGCAGGTAGCGTGTCAGCGACTCGTCATCCTCGAACTTCTTCAGCCTGGAATACGGGATTGGGTGCCCCACGCGCATCGGGACTGGCGTGTTCGCTCGGTTGCAAAACTCACGCAGCAGCAGGCTGGTGCGCAGACGCGGGTGGATCAGGCCTGCGGCATGGAAAAGCGCGCTGTTTGACCCCGGGAAGTAAACAGGCAACACCGTGGCCTGCGTGCGCCGCACCAGGGAGCCCACATGATTCGTCCAGGCCGGCTCGTCGATCCCACGCCCGGGCTTGTAGGAGGCCACTTCACCCGCCGGGAAGATCACCAGTGTGCCCCCGCTGCGCAGCAGGCGGATCGCCTCCTTCATCGGCCCCAGGTTTTTCTTCGCCGCATTGTCACCGCCGAAGGGATTCACCGGGATCACATGATCCTCCAGCTCCTTCATCGCCAGCATCAGCGAGTTCGTCATCACCTTCAAATCCGGCCGGAACTGCGAGGCCCAGCGGCACAGCATGACAGGATCGATCACGCCGAATGGGTGATTCGCCACGATGATCAGCGGCCCTGTCTTCGGAAACTCGAATTCCGCCGGCAGGTCCGCGTCCTCCTGCAGCTTCAGGGCATGTGCCACGGAATCGAACCAGGCGAACACCTTCGGATGCTGCGGATGCGCCCGGAACAGCCGCGCCGAATCCTGGTAGCACTGATCAAAGCCGCGCAGGCCGAGTGCCGTCTCCACGGCGGGGCCGATCAGCCGGTAGATCCGTCGCTGAAGGGGTGATTTGAGATGCTCGCTAAGGTCGAAGACCATAAGTTCCGTCAGTCAGTGGTGGCTGGCATGACGTTTGTCATCCATCCGCAAGAATACGTGGCAATCAAGTGCCTGCTACGTGTCGAATTCGCCTCAGCCCAAAGCTGCCTGGATCTGCCGCATCCAGTGTTCTGCCCGTTGGGCAAAGCTCAGCTCGTCCTTTTGATACAACACGCCACGGGACACATTCACCAGCAGCGGTGCCTTCCGCCCGCTGCCTTTCAAAGCCGCCAGATCGCCGCCCTGCGCACCCAGGCCCGGAATCAGCAGCGGCACGTCGGGGATGTGATCCAGCACGTCAGGAGCCGCATTGGTCAAACCGACCACCAGACCGGCCTGCGGATGCCCTTTCGTCATTTCGGCCACGAGTTCATAGACCTGCCGGTCACCCGTCTTCTGCAGTTCGAGGTCCTTTGCTCCCGGATTCGAGGTCACGCCCAGCAGATACAGGCCCTTGTCGCTGTATTTCAGGAAAGGCTCCAGTGTGTCGCGGCCCATGTAGGCGTTCAGCGTCACCGCATCCACGTTCATCACGTCAAAACAGGCCTTCGCGTAGTAGCCCTGTGTCTCGCCAATGTCCCCGCGCTTCACGTCGAGCACGATCGGGATCTCCTTTGGAATCTCCTTCAAAATCTCCTCCAGCATCTTCACGCCACGCCAGCCCAGCGCCTCGAAGTAGGCTGAGTTCGGCTTGAACGCCGCCGCAAAGGGGGCCGTCTGCGCGATCACGTCGAGAATCCACTGCTTCGTCTCTTCTTCCGCGTTCTCCGCCCGCACATCGAGCCCCACGCAGAGGTTCGAGCCCGTCTTGGCGATGCGTTGATTCAGCTTGTCGAGGAAAGTCATGAGCCGCCCCCATCGCACGGCTTTTCGCTCCCGCCAAATCGAAGATTTGACGCTGCCACGCCCCCCGCCATCCTGCGCCCGCCGATGAGCCAAGAATCCGCCGCACAGCCCCTCGTGGGCATCATCATGGGCTCCAGTTCCGACTGGCCCACCATGCAAAACGCCGCCCAGGTGTTGAAAGACTTCGGCGTGCCCTTTGAAAAGAAGGTCGTCAGTGCCCATCGCACGCCGCAGCTGCTTTACGATTACGCCACCACCGCCTCCCAGCGCGGCCTGAAATGCATCATCGCCGGTGCCGGCGGCGCCGCGCACCTGCCCGGCATGACCGCCAGCATGACCACCATCCCCGTTCTCGGCGTTCCGGTGCAAAGTCGCGCCCTCAGCGGCATGGACAGCCTCTACTCCATCGTGCAAATGCCCGGTGGCATCCCTGTCGCCACCTTCGCCATCGGCAATGCCGGCGCGCTCAATGCGGGCCTCTTTGCCGTGTCGATGCTCGCGAACGAAAATCCCGATCTCGCCGCCAAACTGAAGTCCTTCCGCGAGCGCCAGACGCAGAAGGTGCTCGAAAGCCAGAACGATCTCGACATCGAAGCGAAGGCATGATGTTCCCCCCTCCCTCGACCCTCGGCGTCCTCGGTGGCGGCCAGCTCGGGCGCATGCTTGCCCTCGAAGCACGCCGCGCTGGCCATCGCATCGCCATCTTCACCGATGAACCGCAGGGCTGCCCCGCCGGCCAATTCGCTGACATCGAGATCAACGCGTCTTACGACGATACCGTGGCCCTGAACCGCTTTTTGCAGCAGGTCGATGTTGTCACTGCCGAGTTCGAAAACATCCCCGCCGCGTGTTTGCAGGCCGTCGAAGCTGTCAAACCGCTCCGCCCCGGCTCCAAGGCCATTTTCACCACGCAGCACCGCGAGCGTGAGAAGAACTTCCTCCGCGACCAGGGCATCGCCTGCGCGCCGTTCCGCGTCGTCGATGATTTGAAGAGCCTCGAAACCGCTGTGGCCGAACTTGGCAGCCCCTGCGTCATCAAAACGGCCGCCTTCGGCTACGACGGCAAAGGCCAGTGCAAAGTCACCGCCGAAACGAACCTCGCCGAAGCCTGGAAAGGCTTCGAAGGCCATCGCGCCGTCGTCGAGCAGTGGGTCAGCTTCGTTTGCGAAGTCTCCGTCGTCGGTGCACGTGGGATCAACGGCCAGACCGCCGTTCACGGCTGCGTCGAAAACCAGCACACGCATCACATTCTCGATGTCACCATCGCTCCCGCCCGCGTGGAGCCGCAGATCGTCGAGCAGGCCGTCGAACTCTGGAAGGCCGTCGCCGAAGGCCTCGGTTACGTCGGCACCATGGCCGTCGAAATGTTCGTCACCACCGACGGCAAGGTCATCGTCAACGAGATCGCCCCCCGTCCGCACAACAGTGGCCACTACAGCATCGACGCCTGCCGCACGAACCAGTTCCAGCAGCAGCAGCGCGCCGTCTGCGGCCTGCCGCTCGGCGATGCCTCCCAGCACACGCCCGCCGTCATGATCAACCTCCTCGGCGACATCTGGCCCGCCCCGCTCACCCATCCCGACTGGTCGCCCGTGCTGAATCATCCGCGCGCCAAGCTCCACCTCTACGGCAAACGCGAAGCCCGCGCCCGCCGCAAGATGGGCCACTTCACCGTCCTCGGTGACATGATCGACCAAGCGCTCAACGACGCGCTCGCGATTCGGAAGGCGTTGGGGATTGGGTGACGGACCCATGCTGACACGCCTCCGCGAACGCGGCAGCGTCGTGGAGTGCGGTGGCAGAGATGCAAGGCGCAAGCCTGCATCGCCGACACCGCTTT
>NZ_JACSRD010000061.1 GCF_014879935.1 Prosthecobacter sp. | reverse complement strand
GCTGCGGAGAGAGAGGCGACGGCGAGGACCTGGCAGGCGAGCAAGATGCGGCGAAGCATGGAGAGTGCGATGAGGAGTGGAGACGAAGTTCGGGAGCACAACGGCCGAGGCCGGAGGTCCTTGTATGATTTTGTTCCGCCATGGGACGCACGGGCCGGGTTTCCGATCCCCCGCATGGCTGATCCTTCATTGCGCACAAAAGGTGCTAAGATGCGAGACTTTTTTGCGTTTCGCCGCCTGAAAGTCCCCCTCCAAGCCCCATGAACGCGTCCCGCCTCACCTCTGTGCTGGTTCTCTCCCTCGGCCTTGGCTGTCTCACAGCCGCCCCCTTGCCGGAAAGCCAGAAGATCGATGAACTCCTGGCCAAGGACTGGGAAAAGCACGGTCTGAAGCCCAATCCCCCTGCCAGTGACGATGTTCTTGTGCGCCGGCTGTATCTCGACATCGCCGGGCGCATTCCCACGGTCGGAGAAGTGCAGTCCTATGTGAAGTCGAGCGACCCGCAGAAGCGTGCGAAGCTGATCGACACGCTGCTGGCCTCCGACGGCCACACCAGCCACATGTTCAACTACTGGGCGGACGTTTTGCGCCTGTCTGACAACGTCAAGGGCCGCCTGACGGCCGAGGCCTACGAGGAATGGCTCAAGAAGCAGATCAAGAACAACACGCCCTACGACCAGATGGTGCGGAACCTCCTGACCACCGACGGTGGCGTGTGGGACAGCGGCAGCATCGGCTTCTGGCAGCGGGATGAGAACAAGCTCGACCATCTGGCCTACACGGTGCAGGTCTTCCTGGGCACCAGCATCGTGTGCGCGCAGTGCCACAACCACCCCTTCGACAAGTGGACGCAGATGGACTACTACCACATGGCGGCCTTCACCTGGGGCATGGACACCAAAAGCCGCGGCTTTGAGCTCAAAAAGGAGAAGCCGAAGCAGCAGCTCGATAAAGCGCTGCTCGCCAGCATGGACCCGAAGGAACGGCGTGCCTACATGAAGAAGATGCAGGAGGAGCAGAAGGTCGCGTCCAAGGCGGCCACCGAAGGCGTCAGCAAGGAGGACATGCAAAAGGTCAAGCAGGCCATGCAGGACGTGATGAAGCCGCTGCGTTACACCAGCGCCAACTGGGAGGAGGGCAAGATGCCCACGCTGCCGCATGATTATCAATACAGCGATGCCAAGCCGGGCGACAAGGTCACCACGAAGGCGATGTTTGGCCACGAGGCGGTCAAAAAGGAGGGGCAGACGACGCTGCAATCCTTTGCCGACTGGATGACGGATCCGCAGAATCCGCGTTTCACCACCGTGGTGGCCAACCGCATGTGGAAGAAGGCCTTCGGCGTCGGTTTGATCGAGCCCGTCGATGAAATGACCGACAGCACGGTCGCCAGCAACCCGGCGCTGATGGACTACCTGTCGCAGCTCATGATCGAGAAGAAGTACTCGCTCAAATCCTTCCTCCGCGTGCTTTACAACACCGACGCCTACCAGCGTGCCGCCACGACGAGTGAAGTGCCGCTGGGCGAGACCTACCACTTCACCGGGCCGGTTCTGCGCCGCATGAGCGCCGAGCAGATCTGGGACAGCCTGGTCACGCTGAGCAAAGGCAATGTCGATGATGCCGTGGACGAGGAGAACGTGCGGCTGAACCAGTATCTGGACGATCTGGGCATGTTCCTGGGCACCATCAAGGCCAAGGGGGCCGAGGCGCTGGTCCAGATCGCCCGCGACAACGCCGGCAAGCTGGCGGAGAACCAGAAGAAGCTCGATGAGATGAAGGCGCAGCTCGACGCGGCGAAAGAAAAAGGCGCGGACGTGAAGGAGCAGTCCAAGCAGCTCGCACGCGAAGCGCAGCAGCTGCGCAAATCGACGGAACGTGACTTCCTGGTCGCTCTCCTGGGTGAGGAACGTGCCGCCGAGCTCCGTCGCGGCTACAGTGCGAAGCAAGAGACCAAGGCCAAGCCAGCGCGTCCAGATCCCAAGGTGCTCGCCAGCATGACCAAGGAACAGCGCCGTGAGTTCCTGAAGCAATTCAAGCAGACGGGCAGCGTGAACAAGGATGTCAGCCTCGCCACGCGTGCCAGCGAGCAGCCCAGCCCCGCACGTCCGGGCACCTTCCTCCGCACTTTCGGTCAAAGCGACCGTGAACTCATCCAGAACGCCTCCGACGACGCCTCCGTGCCGCAGGCGCTGACGATGCTGAACGGCCCAGTGGCCGACATCCTCGGCAGCCCGGCCTCACAGCTCAACCAGGAGCTCGCGAAGGCCCCCGGAACGCCCGCGAAGATCGAGACGCTCTACGTCGCCCTCCTCGGCCGCAAACCGAACACCAACGAGAAGAGCGTGCTCGACGCCGTGGTCAAAGAACGCGGTGACAAAGCCGTGGAAGACGTGACTCACGCCCTGATCACCGGCAGCCAGTTCCTCTTCGTTCAGTAAACAGCCCCGTCAGATCGAACACTCCATCGCTTTCATTTATGAGCACTCTCCGCCCTCTGCCCTCCGCTCTCCGCTGTGACCTCTCGCGCCGCGCATTCACTGAGCGCCTCGCTCAAACCTGCCTCGGCGTCTCGCTGATGGGCGCTGCCTCACGCAGCTTTGCAGCTCCATTTGAAGGCGCTTCCAAGGCCAAGCAGGCCGCCACGGCGAAACGAGTGATCTACTTGTACATGTCCGGCGGCATGACGCACCTCGACACCTTCGGCGTGGTGCCGGGAGCCGAGACGATGGGGTCCACCAAGGCCATCGCCACCAGTGCGGACGGCGTCCAGATCAGCGAATACCTGCCGAGCACGGCGAAGATGATGCACCGCGGTGCGATCATCAATTCCCTCACCTCCACGCAGGGCGCACACGCGCAGGGGAACTACTTCCAGCACACCAGCTACACCATGCGTGGCGCCACCCGGCATCCAGCGATGGGCGCGTGGCTGCAAAAGTTCCAGGGCAAGGGCAACACCGACCTGCCAGGCTCGGTGATCATCACTGGCGACTCGAAGCATCCCGGTGGCGGTTTCTTTGAGGCCGCGTTCCAGCCCCTCATCCTCAACGACCCGGCCAAGGGGCTGCAGAACAGCCACCGCCCAGCGACGCTCACCGAGAGTGATTTCGACTACCGGCTGAACCTTTCCTCACGCCTCGACCAGACCTTCCAGCAGACCTACGACTACAAAGGCGTCAAAGCCTATGCCGAGGTTTACAAGGACGCCGTCAAGGTGATGCGCAGCGAGGACCTCGATGCCTTCGATCTGAGCAAGGAAAGCGCCGACACGCATGCGGCCTACGGTGAAGGCAACTTCTCCCAGGGCTGCCTGCTGGCCCGTCGCCTCATCGAGCACGGTGTCCGCTTCGTTGAAGTCAGCCTGGGCGGCTGGGACATGCATCAGGACATCTACGCCCGCCTGCCGGAACGTGCCGCCGAGCTCGACAAGGCCCTGGGTGCCCTCCTCACCGACCTTGACCGCCGCGGCTTGCTCGACGACACGCTCGTGGTGCTCACCTCCGAGTTTGGTCGCACGCCCAAGATCAATCAAAACGACGGCCGTGACCATTACCCGAAGGCCTTCAGCAGCGTGCTCTGGGGCGGCGGCATCAAAGGCGGCCAAGTTTACGGCAAGACCGACAAAGGCATCGAAGTGACGGAGGACAAGGTCGGTGTGCCCGACTTCAACGCCACCATCGCCTACGCTCTCGGCCTGCCGCTCGATCTTGTGCTCTACTCCAGCACGAAGCGTCCCTTCACCGTCACGGACAAGGGCCAGCCGATCACGAGTTTGTTCGGTTGATCAGAAGCGGCGACGATTCGTCGCCAATCTTGACGCATGCGGGCTGGCGGATAACCTCCGCCATGCCTGCACTCAAACAGCCGCTTAGCGTTCGTGCCCTCAAACTGCCGGCTCGCAAACGCTTGAGTCTAGCCGCCTTGCTGTTGGAGAGTGTGGAAAATTCTCCCCAAGTGGACCATGCGCTGCTTGGCGAGCTGCGTAAACGTTCGGCGGAGCTTCGTTCCGGCAGGGTCAAAGGACTGACGACCGAGGAAGCATATGGCTTCTCGCTTTGAACTGATCCACCACCCCGCAGCGGCTTCTGACTTCTCACAGTCGTGGGATTACTTCTTCGACATCGACCCCGACCTTGCGGCTCTGTTTCGAGAGGACTTTCGCGTGGTGCTGCGTGGAATTGCGACAGGAAGGGCTGCCAGTCACTTGTTGGTCCAAGACAGCGAGATTCGTTGGGTCAAGCTGCGCCGCTTTTCGCACAAGGTGGTCTTTGAGCAGGTCGATGATGGCACCCGGCATGTTTTGGGTGTCATCAGCGGACGTCGTCATCCAACACGCATCCGTCTGATGCTAGGTCGGAGAAAGAACCGGCGTTGAATGATGAAACTGACTCCAATGAACCGGCTCCTCACGTGTATTCTTTTGTCGATGGTCGCTGTGCTGAATGCCCAGCAGATCGATCTCGAAAAGATCTTCGAGGAGCGCAATCTCGGCCCGGTGGGGGAGCTGCTGGCGCGTGGTGAATACGATCTCGTGGCCCGCATTGGCGAGGCGGCGGCGGAGAAGGGGCTGAAGGCGCCGGAATGGCGGCTCTACCGGCTGAAAGCGTTGGTGGAGATGGGCCAGATCGAGACGGCGCTGGATGAATCGCGCAAGGCGCTGGTGCTTTTTCCCGGTCACTTCGAACTGCTCATGCTCCGGCATGATTTCGCCCGCATGCTCGGCAAGGCAGATGTGATGGCGGAGGCGATGAATGCGCTCAATGAGGCCGCAAAAGCCAAACCAGCGAAGGATCGCACGGCTCTGGAGAATGTGATGCTCGGCAAGGCCGCATTGGTGCTCGGTGCGGATGCGCAGAAGGTCATCGCGCAGTATTTCAAGGTCGCGCAGAGCAAGGAGGCGAAGCTGGAAGCCGCGTATCTGGCCGAGGGACGGCTGGCGCTGGAAAAAGACGATGCGAAGCGTGCGGCGGATGTGTTCCGCGCCGGATTGAAGGCGCATGGCGAGACGGCGGCGCTGCGGCTCGGGCTGGCGGAGGCTTTTCGCTCCAGTGATCGTGAAAAGGCGGCCGAAAATCTAGCCAAGGCGCTTGAATTGAACCCGCATCTTCATGCAGCGCATCTGCTGCGTGCCGAACTGCTCATTGGTGGCGAGAAATTCGTCGAGGCCGAGGCTGCGGTGCAGCAGGTGCTCGACCTCGACGAGCAGAATCCGCTGGCGTGGTCGCTGCGGGCCGTGGTGGCCCATCTGTTTCATGCCGATCCGAAAAAGGTCGAAGCGGCGCGTGCGGAGGCTTTGAAACGCTGGGAGCGCAACCCGGAGGTGGATCACACCATCGGCCGCTGCCTGTCGCGTGCGTATCGTTTTGCGGAAAGCGCCGGGCATCAGCGCAAGGCGCTGGAGTTCGATCCCAAGTATCTGCCGGCGAAGGTCCAGCTCTGTCACGATCTGCTTCGTCTGGGCGAGGAAGAGGAGGCCTGGAAGCTGGCTGCGGCGATTCGCACGGAGGACGGCTATAACATCCAGGCGCACAATCTGGGCCTGCTGGAGAAGGAGATGAGCGGCTACGTCACAAAGACCTTCCCGGACTTCACGCTGAAGATGCCGAAACGCGACTGGCCGATTTATGGCGAGCGTGCGCTGGCGTTGTTGCGGGATGCGAAGGCGGTATTGACCGTGAAATACGGTCTCGATTTGAAGCGACCGGTGCTGGTGGAGTTTTTCGGCGCGCAGCAGGACTTCGCCATTCGCACGTTCGGGGCGCTCGGCGGTCAAGGCATGCTTGGGGTGTGTTTTGGCACCGTGGTGACGATGAACAGCCCCGGGAGCCTCGCGCATGGCCGCAACAACTGGGAAAGCACGCTGTGGCATGAGTTCTGCCATGTCATCACGCTCAGTGTGACGAAGAACCGCATGCCGCGGTGGTTGAGCGAAGGCATCAGCGTCTATGAGGAGCGCCAGCGTGATCCCGCCTGGGGGATGTCGATGGATGCGACGTTCCGCGAGATGGTGCTGGATGAGGAGAACGAGACACTCACGCCGGTTTCGCGGCTCAGCGGTGCGTTCATGAATCCGGAGACGCAGGATCACCTCATGTTCGCCTACTTTGAATCCAGCCAGGTCGTGGAGTATCTGCTGGAAACCTACGGCAAGGAGAAGTTCCAGGGCATCCTGCGCGATCTGGCCGACGGAAAACGCATCAACGACGCCATCGCGGAAAACACGGCAGACATGGAGGAAGTCGAGAAGGGCTTCACGAAGTTCATCACCGGCCGTGCCAAAGGCTTCGGCGCGAAAGCCGAATGGAACGAGCCGAAGCCGGAGGATTTGAACCCGTTTGATGACGGCTCCTTCGCCACGTTCCTGAAGGAGCACCCGAAAAACCTGCCCGCGACGCGGAAGTATGCCGCGGAGATGGTCAGCCAGAAGAACTGGCCTGAAGTCGTGCGCACGGCCGACATCCTCATCGACCTGTTGCCTGGTGACTTCAGTGACGAAAGCGGTTACAGCCTCAAGGTGATGGCGTTGCGCCAGTTGAAGCGTGAGGATGACGAGATCGCGGTTTTGCGGCAGATCGCGGCGAAATCATCGAGCGCCCAGAGTGCCTTCCTGCGCCTGATCGAGCTGGATCTGCCCAAGCAGCGCTGGACGGAGGTGAAGGCCAATGCGCAGCGAGCCACGGCGCTGAATCCCTTCCTCGTCACGCCCCAACGGGCGTTGGCGGAGTCACACAGCGCGTTGAAGGAGAATGCCGAGGCCATCGCCGCCTATGAACGCGTGTTGATTCTTGATCCGGGCAGCGCCGCGCAAACGCATTTCAAGCTCGCAGCGCTGCTGCGGGAAACTGATGCCACGCGAGCCAGACGGCACCTGCTCGATTCCCTGGCGCTGGCGCCTCGCAATCGCGCCGGGCTGGCGATGCTGCGGGACTGGAAGTGAGAGGAAGGGGAACGCGATGCACATTCAGACGCATGTCATGTCAGGTTGGTGCGTGGCGGATCTGTTCGATCTGACGCCGCGGGAACGCTTCTTTGCCATGATCGCCGCTGCCGCGGCGGATGTGGATGGGCTGGGCATCGTGGTCAGTTGGGAACTCTATGGCGAGTATCATCACGTGCTCGCCCACAATGCGGTCTTTGGAGTCTTGCTTGCCTCGGGGCTTGCGGCGTTTTCGAGGAAGCGGTTGCGCGCCTTGGGACTCTATCTGGTCCTTTATCATCTGCATTTGGTCCTCGACTACTACGGTTCGGGTCCGGGTTGGGGGATCGCCTACCTCTGGCCATTTTCAGAGAACTTATGGCTGTCTCCTGACGCCTGGGAACTCGCATCATGGCAAAACCTCGTCGCTGGTGTGATGCTGCTGGGCTGGACCTTGTGGATTGCCTTCCGGAAGCGTCGCACCCCCCTCGAATTCATCGCCCCGCAGTGGGATCAGCAAGTCGTCCGCACCCTTCGTCGCGAGAAGTGATGGGGCGCAGCGGTGAAGCGGGGCAGGCGCATTTTTTGCCGAGGCATTTTCAGCGGGGTTCTCAAGGCTTGCACTCGGATCGGGCGCTGGCAGGATGGCGCATGCCGAAACGCATCGCCATCTTCGGAGGCAGCTTCAATCCACCCGGGAATCACCACGCGGCCATCGCCGCCTGCCTGGCGCGCACGTTTGATGAGGTGCGGGTGATTCCCTGCGGCCCCCGGCCGGACAAGCCCGTGACCGGCAGCGTGCCGCCGGTCTATCGCGCGGCACTGGCGGATCTGGTGTTCGGCGGCTTGGCGAAGGTGGTGGTGGACCTCAGCGACTTCGAGCGGGACACCTTCACGCGAAATCATGAGCTGCAGTCGCGATTCGAGCGGGAAGGGGAGGTTTGGCACGTGGTGGGCGCGGATTTGATCGCGGGCGGCACCCGGGGCGCATCGCTGATCCAGCGTACCTGGGAGCGTGGTGCCGAATTGTGGCAGACGGCGAATTTCGCCGTGCTGAGGCGGCCGGGATTCGTGTTTGAGCGGGAGGATCTGCCGCCGCATGCGTGCGAGGTGGATCTGGTGGTGGAGGGGGCGAGCACGGAGATCCGGGAGAGGCTGGGGCGCGGCCAGAGCGTGGCGGGCATGCTGAACCCGCGGGCGCTGGCCTACATCGAGCGCTACGGGCTGTATCGGGCGCCGATTCCGGGCAACTGGGCGCGGGGATCCCTGCAACACGCGCGGTTTTTCCTGCAGACGGACGATTTGAATGTGAGGGCGCAGGAGTGGGGAGCGGGCCTGGCAGCGGAGCATGTGCCGGCTGCGGAGGCTGACTTCATCAGCGTCGTGGGCGGGGATGGAGCGATGCTGCGGAGCATCCGCGAGCACTGGAGATCGCGTCTGCCGTTTTTTGGCATCAACGCCGGGCACATCGGTTTCCTGATGAATGCGCCGGAGCAGGTGAGCGCGCAGTGTTTCCCGCCGGATGATGTCATTTTCCGCCAACTGCCGATGCTGTTCCTGGAATTCGAGGATGAGGACGGACGGCGGCGCATGGCGCACGGCTTCAATGACGCGTGGCTGGAGCGTGCGACGAGCCAGAGCGCCTGGCTGGAGGTGACCGTGAACGGCGTGAGCCGCATCCCGAAACTGGTCAGTGACGGGGCGCTGGTGGCGACTGCGGCTGGATCGACCGCGTATGCGCGCAGCATGGGGGCCTCGCCGCTGCTGGCGGACACACCAGCATGGCTGCTGGTGGGCTCGAACGTGCTGCAACCCTCGCACTGGCGCAGCGCCCTGCTTTCGCCTGACACGACGGTGGAGATCCGCTGCCTGGAGCCTGGAAAACGACCCGTGGAGGCCTTTGTGGACGGGCTGCCGATGGGACGCGTGGTGGCGCTGCACGCACGGCTGTCACGCGCGGCGGCGGCGGAGCTGGTCTTCTGCGCCAGTCATGACATGGCGGAAAAAATCGCCGCGATTCAATTTGGGGCCTGAAACAGATGATCGAAGCCTTTCAAAAAGACGAGCGCCTGCTGGAAGACATGGCCGCCGCCTCGGCGGATGAAAACACCCTGCACGTGTGGTGGCTGGGACAAAGCGGCTTTCTGGTTCAGTGGGCTGGAGAACGGCTCTTGTTTGATCCTTACCTGTCGGATTCGCTGACGAAGAAATATGCCGCCACCGACAAGCCGCATGTGCGGATGACGGAATGTTGCATCGATCCCGGCCGGTTGACGGGCATCAGCCGCGTGACTGCGAGTCATGTGCACACGGATCATCTGGATGGCGAGACGCTGGTGCCGCTCGCGCGGGCGAATCCGGGTTTCCGTCTCTACCTGCCGCATCCGATCATCGGAGAGGCGGAAAAGCGGCTGGGAAATGCGGAGGTGACGCTGTGCCCAATCGGCGATCGCGATTTTTACCAGGAAGGTGGCTGGGAGCTGCTGGGCGTCATCGCGAAGCACAATGAAGTGGTCCGCGACGAGCTGGGAAACTGCTTTTACACCGGATTTTTGGTGAAATGCGGCCCGTTCACGATCTACCACAGCGGTGACACGTTGTGGCATGACGACATTGTCACGGCCCTTCGCCAGCATCGCTGCGACATCGCCTTCCTGCCGATCAATGGCAACAAGCCGGAGCGGCGCGTGGCGGGCAATCTCAACGGCACCGAGGCAGCCGCGCTGGCGAAGGCGGGTGGCGTGGGCCTGGTGGTGCCATGCCATTACGACATGTTTGAGTTCAACACGGAGACACCGGACGAGTTCATCCGCAGCTGCGAACGGCTGGACCAGCCGTTCAAAGTGATGCGTTGCGGGGAGAAGATCGAATTATACTCGCAATCTGGCCGCGACTGACCTGTTCCGGCTTATTTCGCCACCGCTTGCCCGGCAGCCAGCCAGGCGTTGAAGCCGCCTTGAAGAAGGAGGATGTTTTTGAAGCCAAGCTTGTGCATTTCGATGGCGATGAGCTTCGCGCGGCCACCAATGGCGCAATAGAGAATGCAGGGCTTTGTTTTGTCGAGTTTCGAGAGGGCCTCGTGCGTGCGTTCCGTGTGAAAATAGTCGTGGTGGAGGGAATTGAGGATGTGGCCCCGGGTGCGGCGTTCGTCCTCAGTGCGCACGTCGATGATAACGGTATCCGTGTGATCAACGAGATAGCGGTCCACATCGGACGGAGCGATTTCGTGAACCTCAGCCGGAACGACGACTGGTGGCGGGCTTGGGGGCGTCTCAGCGGCAGACAACCAGGCGATGGATGGCAAAAACACGAAGACCTGGCGGCGGAAGAGATTCATGGAGCGGGGGCTGTCCGGGCGCTGACGTGATGATCCGTTTTGGCTGGCGTGGCAACGGATTTCACCGGCGGAAACTTCACGTCGTAATCGGTGATCCTGCCGTTGGCGTCGCAGACCAGACGCGGGCCTGGCTTGAAGCGGGCGGACGCGCAGCTCCATTCGGGTTTGAAGCCCTCGCAGGAGATGCCGCCTAGATCCAGGGCCGTGTGGAAGGTGCAACTGGCGCTGAATGGCGTCGCCAGATTCGCCTTCAAGGCCTGTGCCCTGGCTGTGTGCGCCTGCTCATACTGGGGCGAGAGCCACATGAGCATGGGCACTTCCACCACCTGACGCGTGATCATGCCGTGCATGAATTTGCCCAGCAGAGCCTTTGAGGTGTTCTCGCCGTGATCGGACACGTAGCAGAACCACGACGAGGCGTTCTGCGCCTTGAGGTCGTGGATAAGGTTGGCGAGCAGCGTGTCAGTGGCGCAAATGGTGTTGTCGTAGGAGTTCTGGGCCAGTTTGAGGTCTTTCGGATCGCTGGTGAGTCCGCTGGCAATGCGCAGCAGCGCTTTCATGACAGC
The DNA here is from genome assembly GCF_014879935.1 of Prosthecobacter sp. Taxonomy (GTDB): domain Bacteria; phylum Verrucomicrobiota; class Verrucomicrobiia; order Verrucomicrobiales; family Verrucomicrobiaceae; genus Prosthecobacter. The sequence goes on along the minus strand of NZ_JACSRD010000061.1, from coordinate 16,969 downwards.
TTGTTTTTCCGCAGGGAACCGAGCCTCCTTTGAACCGTAGCGGGCAGGGTAGGGGCCGTGGCTGCCAATGGCATGCACCACGATGAGCACTTTGGGTTCGTTTCGCTGCAGGACTTTGCGTACGAGGGGCAGCATGTTCATGTCGGAAGTCCCGGAGTAAGCTCCATCGCCGTAGGTGTCGAATTTTCCGCCTTTGAAGACAGCCTCGTTGGCATCTTCTGAGAAAAGCGATGTCACGGTGTCAAAAGTGCCGTGCTTGCGCTGGGCAGAAAGCCAGTAAACGCGGAAACCGGCCTGCCTGTAAGCAGAAAGAAGGCTCGGCTGTTGGGTTGCCTCAAGGACCTTGCCTGGCATCGTGGCGGTGACCAGGGCTGGCACCGCCGCCAGTGTCACAGTGGCTGTGCAGGCGACATCCCTGAAAGGCAGCAGACCTGGGGTTCGCTCCAGCAGCGGAGTCGTTTCGCGATCATAGCCATATAGCCCGAAGCAGCTCTTGGTGGCGCTCTCTCCGATGACCAGCATGTGCACCTGCCGCTGCTTTTCCTGGCGAAACTCGGGTTCTTGTTCGATCCGTAGGCTTGCCGTGAGGTCCTTGCGGTTTTGCACTCGAGCCCGCATGTCCCAGGCCTCGTAAGCACTGTATAAGGTTGAGCCAGGAAAGCTCGTCAGACAGCGCTGCTTGAAAGCGGCCACACAGACCGTGGGACCGTGGGCGGCCAGATCGTAGAGTGCCGGAACGACCAAGACAGACAGGATCAAGCTGCGTCCGGCCAGGCCAAAGCGGAAACTGGAAGGCACCCGGTTTTTCACCACCCAGACGTACAGCAACAGCAGCAACACTGTTCCCAGCATGGTGAGGATCGCCTGCATTTGGAAGGCGCTGATTTCTGTCTGGTTGGTCTCCAGAAGCGCCAGGAAAAGAAAGGTAGTGGGCAGATTCTGAATGGTCAGCAGGCAGGCTAGGCTTATGGGACCTAGCAAAAGCAGAGGGGTGGCCAGCCATAACACGCAGCGGGCTCTCATGCCGGCCACACATGCAGCCAACAGCAGGGCGGTGCTGAAAAGCAGCAGCTTGACGCTAAGCCAAGCAAATCCGGGAACCACACAGACGACAATTCCGGGCAGAAGTAACAAGGATGTGGCGATCAACACGGAGAGCCATGTCCGGTAGTCCCGACGGTATTCTGAGGTGATGTGGCGAATGGCACTAGTGAACCTATTCATATATTTAAAATAACAATAATAACAATAATATCAAGGGGAAGCGTGTATCTTGATACCTTCGCCCATCACGAGGGACGGTGATGGGCAAGCGTGTCAGCCAAAGGCAGCTTTTGGGGGCGATGTTGGTATTTAACGTAGCTTCGATGACACAAAAGCGGCGTCTGTTGCAGGCGAGGGAAGGAGAGGGCGCTAGCACTGGATCTGGAAAAAATAGAAATTGTAAAAAAGATGAAAAAAGATGTTGATGCATCTTTTGGAATTGCTATAAATACAAGAATTCGAGGCTGAACCACTCCACGAGAGGTTCGAATCGAACTACAACAGCCAAACACACCACAACAACACTATGAAAAACATCAAGCTCAACACCTCCCGCAAGGCTGGCTTCAGCCTCGTGGAAATGCTCGTCGTCATCGCCATCATCGGCATCATCGCCGCTATCGCGATCCCGAATATCGGCACGCTGAACGACAATGCTCGTGAAGCCGCCGCCAAGCGCAATGCCCAGACCATCGCCTCCGTGCTTAACGCCGCCATCGCTGCTGGCGTTGACACCAGCACCTGGACTTCCTCCAACCTCGTTTCGAACGCTGAAACCGGCGTGACGCCGGACGATGGTGCCTTCCAGAGCAAGCTGTTCACCTCCGGCCCGATCGACAACGACGAAGAAGACAAGGCTGCTGCTTACCTGAGCTGGGATGCCACCAACAAGCAGGTCAAGTACAACCCAGGGGACTAATAATCAGTCTGACTGACCCGTCGCCTGGCTCTGTGATTTGAAAGAACAGATTCGGACGATTCACGTCCGCCGGGGAGGTGACTCCCCGGCGGATTTTGCGCAAGAGGAAGCAACGCAAGGCTGCAAGTACATGAACGCGACATTTGTCAGCAGAAGAAAGGATGCATTCAGCTTCGTCGAGGTGATCTTCACGATCGCCATCATCGGCATCATGTCGTCTCTGGTCGTCAGCGCTATTTCCAATGTGTCGCGTGATGCGAACCGGGTCCTGGCCCGCCAGCAGCAAGCTTCTGTGCAGAGCGCCCTTACTTCCTGGGTGATGGCCCAGACTCGCGTGGGGTCCACCGCCCAGATGCGCAGTCTGGAAGACGTGCGCACCACATACAACGCCCTCGGCACCAGTTCCGCGCGCTTCAATCTCCTGGTTCCGAACGCGTCCTCCCCTGATCCCGGTATCCGCGCGGGATTCCTCGATCAGACGACTGCGGATCACTTCCTGGATTACACCACCGGCACCGACAAGCTGAAAACCGCCGCTTTGGAAAATGTGAAGCAGTACCTTTCGCTTCCGACCTGGCAGAGCGGCGATTTTCCGCGTGTGGACCTGGTCAACGAATGACCTCCTGACTGATTTTTTCATGAATGCCTCCGCCCATTACCCACGCTCTGCCAGACGAGGCTTCTCGTTGGTGGAGATGATGGCCTGCGTGTCCATCATCGGCATCATCGCCTTCATGGCGATTCCTTCCGTCACTCGGATGCGCAGTGACAGCGAGCGCAACCTGGCGATCGCACGCGCGGAGGCACTGAATTTGGCCCAGGCAAGTTACATCCAGGTGAACGGTCGCACGCAGGCCGCCCTGAACTGGGCCGCCTCATCCTCCGCCGAGGCGAAGTACACGCTGCTGCGCCCCTATTTGAGCTTCTCCGAGACGACGCTTGCCGCTTTCATGCCTTCCGGCTACGCGGTCACGTTTCCGCCTTCGATCACCTCCATGACGAAGGTGGCGCTCACGAGTCCGTCGAACACCCCCATCTACTACTGACGCACCTCCTGGCATGACTGCCTACGCTCACAGAGGTCTGAACCACCCCGTTTTCCTGCCACGGAGCAGGGCAGGGGGGTATTCTGTCAGCGAGTTGGTGATCGTGATCTCGATCATGGGGGTGCTTTGCGGCATCGCTGTAGGTTCGTTCAACCAGTTCCTTTCAGGAGGTAAGGACGCGCTGGCGGCTGAGAGGCAGGAGTTTCTCAACCAAGGGCTGCATCGTTTTGCCCAGCAGAACTACGAGCTGATCTTTGGATCCATGGAAAGCTCCGGCGGGGACGAGATGGCGGTCCTGCGCACGCTGCAATATCGCAATCCGGACGAGGACCGCGCGAAGATCGGCTCCCCGTACGTCGATCCTTGCTACAATCCCATTTCCACCAGCTCTGCGGACACTTACCGCCTGCGCTGGACCGGCCGGATGTATGAGCTGCTGAAGCCCGGCAAGACCGGCACGGGCATCCTGATGAATTTCGAAGGCACGGACTTCACCACGCCATTCGCGTTTCCACCGAATTTCCAGATGGCCGGACGCTGATCCTGCCACGCCTCCCATGCCTGCCGCCCTCCAGATTCCGGTCCCACCAACGCCACAATCCTTTGGCGGTGCGAGTAATCTGCCAAATTCGACAATTGAGGCCCGGCAGACCGCGATCCTGGCCATCCAGTCCATCGAGGGACTCGCGTTGCAGCATGGCATGCTGCCGATCACGCTGCTGCGCGAGAGCTGCTCTCCCGAGGCGGAGAGGCTGATCCGCAAACTGGGGCGCGTGCCTTACGTGGCCGATCCCTGGCTGCCGGTCACCACCATTGGGCCGCTGCTGGTGATGGCGCATCATAATCCCAGGGCAGGGGACCTCTGGGGCGTGCCGCCGTTTCTGACTCTGCGCGTGCTGGTCACGCAGGAACAGTATCAAAACACCCGCAAGGACCTCGTGCAGCGCTTCGGCCAGATGCCGATCTCGCAATCCAACGCGATGGAGCAGCTCCAGCCTCCGGTTTTTGCGGATCTGGGCCTGGAGGGCGCCTTCAACTGGCTGCTGGAAAAATATCCGTATGAACCGGCGGAGATCACGAAGCTCAAAGGCTTTTACGAAGCCCAGAAGGGCAAGACGGACAAGCTGGGCATCACCCATTTCAATGTGGTGCAGCGGAACATGGGCGTGGCGCTGCAGCACCTCGTCAGTGGAAACCGCACGCTGGTTTACAGCGCCAGCGAGGCACAGCGCCAGAATTTCTTCCCCATCCCGCTGCTGGAGCGCCACAGCGTCTATCCGCTTTACATCGGCAAGCATGTGGTGTTCATGCTCAGCGAGAGCAGCGATTGCTACGCGTTCGAGGATGAATGGCTGTCCATGGGCAATCCATCGATCAAGATCGTGCCGGTGCTGGCGGATCTGGCCAGCATCCGCGAGGCCATCAACCGTGCCGGCGCGACGTTCGATCCCAGCGCGGTGGCTTCGCTGGAAGGCGCGACGCTTTCCGTGGCCGACGACAGCACGGTGGTCGAGATCTCGCCCGAGGACATGGCCCGGGTGAATCCGCAGAATCCGAATCACGAAGCGGAACAGCTCGTGCAGTGGGCGCTGTTCACCGCCATCCGCTGCCGGGCCTCCGACTTGCATCTGGAGAAGTTCTACAGCTTCACGCGCTTCCGTGCCCGCATGGACGGCACAATGAAGACGATCATGACGGCGCCCGAGAGCCAGTTGAACCGTTTTGTCGCCCTGATCAAAAACTACGCCGGCATGAATCAGAGCCGCCAGGAGTGCCAGGACGGCCGCATGGCGCTCTCCATCGGCCGCCGTCGCGTGGATGTCCGTGTCGCCGCCGTGCCGACACGACGCGAGTTCCAGAAGGTGATCATGCGTTTCCTGGACAAGCAGGACGGCGTGAAGCGCCTCTCGGACTTCAATCTCGGCCAACGCCAGATCGACATCCTCACGCGGACCATGCAGCGCGACCAGGGACTTGTGCTCGTCACCGGTCCGACCGGTTCCGGTAAGACCACCACGCTCTACGCCCTGCTCAACAGCGTGAACGACGAGGGCGTGAACATCCAGACCATCGAGGACCCGATCGAATACGAGATCGAAGGGATCAACCAGACGCAGACGAACAACGCCCGTGGCCTCGATTTCGCGAACGGATTGCGGGCCCTGCTCCGTGCCGACCCGGACATCATCCTGATCGGTGAATCGCGCGACGCGGAAACCGCCATGGCTGCTGTGAATGCCTCGCTCACCGGCCACTTGGTGCTGACCACGCTGCATGCGAACGACTCCCTGCGTGCGGTGTCCCGCCTCATGTCCATGGGCGTTGAAAAGTACCTCCTGGCGGACTCGTTGGCCCTCAGCCAGGCGCAGCGCCTCGCCCGCCGTCTTTGCAACTACTGCAAGCAGCCCATGCAGGCACCGCAGGATGTGCAGGAGCTCATGGCAAAGCAGGCCGTCATCACCCAGCCGCTGACCACACCAATCTACAACGCCCGGGGTTGCGATGAGTGCCACGGCACAGGCTACGCCGGACGTGTGGCGCTCATGGAGCTCTGTGAGGTGAACAACGAACTGCGCGACCTCATCGAGGAGGGCGCTCCTCTCAGTGCCATGCGTGCCGCCGCGTTCAAGAACGGCTTCCGCTCTCTGTATCAGGAGGGCCTGCAGCAGGTGATCGGCGGCCACACCTCCCTGGAGGAGATCAAGTGCCTCAGCTACACCGCCATGTGACACGCGCCATGCCTTCAGCCTTCAACCCTTCCACCGCCGCCATGTCTCCGACCACCCAGCTCCTGCCGCGTGAATTTGCCTCGCGTGCCATCATGCGCGTGCTCGTCATCGATGACGAGCCGCACGTCCTTGCCGTGGGCAAGGCGATGCTCGAGGCCCATGGATTCGAGGCCGTCATGGCCCACAGTGGCGAGGAGGCGCTCGAACTCGTGCGCGTCGGCGTTGAGGAGGGCCGCCGCTTCACCTCAGCCATCCTCGATCTGACCATGCCCGGTGGAGCGTCTGGATTCGAAGTGCTCGAATGGCTACGGGCCTGTGATCCGCAACTCCCCGTCATCGCCTGCAGTGGTTACTTCCAGGAGGATGTGCGCGATCTCTGTCAGGCCATCGGCTTTGTCGATGTGCTGCCCAAGCCCTTCACTCTCGAAAGCCTCAGCCTCGCCGTGCGCCGTGCCATGGTGCAGGACGCCGAGGCTGCCACCATCCCGGCCGCCATGGCGATGTCATGAAGTTCAACTTCCAGATCGCCAACCGCTTCACGCTCCTGGGCATGTTTGCCGTCCTGGTGGGCGCTGGTGCGACTGCAGCTGGCTTTGTCTGGCAGGAGTTCATCACCCTGCGCTTCGTCCAGAGCTCCTACCTGGGAGCGGCTGCGCTGGCTGGGCAGATGGAGCTGAATCGCCAGGCCCTGACTGAAGGAGAGATCACTGGTGTCGCCCCGTTGAACTGGGAAAACGAGACCCGGATGCGGATGCGCCTGCAGACCGTGGAGATTCCGCCAGCATTGCAATCTTTGGGCCTGCAGGTCGAGGTCGTGGCCCCCAGTCAAGCAAAGGACGGCAGGGGGGCTCCCGTGGTCAAATCTCCTCCTATCGCGATCCTTCCCATCTGCGAACGCTGCATAGCCATGGAGCCACCGCCGGATCACATGGACAACCTTATCTACCGGGTGATGGCAGGCAGCACGCTGGTCATGGATGACACCAGCGACTCGCGGCAGCTCGAGTTCAACGGCAACGACCACTGGCTCATCAGCGCCGCGCCGCTCTACGGCCGCGACGGCCACGTGGCCGGTGCGTTCATCGCCCGCCAGCCGCTGGTCCAGTTCCGGCACTTGGTGAACACGCAGCGTCTTATGGTGCCCATCCTGGGCACCTGCATCGGCATTGTCTTCGCCGTCTTCAGCTTCTACCTCGTCGGCCGTGCCATCACCAAGAAGACCCGTGCCCTCATCGACGCCTTCCGCGCCATGCGGGCCGGCAATCTCAATGTGCGCGTCCCCGCACGCGGTCTTGATGACCTGGACGTCCTCCAGGAGGAGTTCAACTCCATGATCTCCCACGTCCAGGAGGACGATCACCGCAAGCACACCCTTCTCATCGAATACGAGGCCGCCAAACGCCAGGCGGAGACCGCCACCGCCGCCAAGGGCAATTTCCTCGCCAACATGAGCCACGAGATCCGGACACCGATGAACGGCATCATCGGCACCACCTCGCTGCTCATCGAAATGGGCCTCGATGCCGAGCAGGAGGAGCTCGTCCGCATGATCCGCTCCTCCGGCGAGTCCCTCCTGCACGTCATCAATGACATTCTCGACTTCTCCAAGCTCGAATCCGCCAAGATGGACATCGAAAAGCTGCCCGTGGACGTCGAAAAGCTCCTCAGCGAGACCACCGACGTCTTCACCCACAAGGCCGCGGAGAAAAACATCGAGCTCAACGTCCACATCGACCCCGCCCTCCCGCGCAAGGTCATGGGCGACTTCCAGCGCATCAAGCAGATCCTCGTCAACCTCGTCGGCAACGCCATCAAGTTCACTGAGAAGGGCGAGATCCTCCTCCTCGTGCGCCAGGTTTCCCGCCAGACACCCCAGGGGGACAAAACGCTCCTCCATTTCTCCGTCCGCGACACCGGCATCGGCATTCCTGCCGAAAAGATCGGCCAGCTCTTCCAGGCCTTCAATCAGGCCGACTCCTCCACCACCCGCAAATATGGCGGCACCGGCCTCGGCCTCGCCATCTCAAAGAAACTCGTCAAGCTCATGCACGGCGAGATCAGCGTCGTCAGCGAGGAAGGGAAGGGGTCCGACTTCTTCTTCGAGCTGCCCCTCGTCGTGGCTCCTGATGACGAATCGCGGGAAGAAGAAATCGCCTGGATGGATGTCGTCAAGGGACGCCCCGTCGTCATCCACAGCACTCATCCCACCACGCTCCAGGTGTTGAACCAGTCCCTCCAACAGTGGGGCATGATCATCACCGTCCTGCGAGATCGCTCCATGGAGGAGCTCGATCACGTGCTGGAGGAGGCCGGGCTGTTCATTCTCGATGTCTCCCGCATGCGTCAGGAGGACGCCATGCCCATGCTCAATGCCGCCGCCATGCGCGGCACGGCCGTCGTCACCATCATGCCCATCACCAGCGCCAAGCTGGACCGCGACCGCTGCGCCCCGCCCCCGGGCAGCCGTCATACCCGCCTGTCCAAGCCGCTGAAGCGTCGTGAACTCCTCCGCACCATGGCCGAACTCTACCGCATGCCCCGGCGCGTCGTGCTCGCCCCCATGGTCACCGCACCGGCTGCCCCGGTGCCAGTCAATGCCTTCGCCAGCCCGGCTCCGCAGACTGCCCTGCCCGGCATGCCGGTGCTCCGTCCGGCTACCACCCCGGTGGCCCAGTTCCAGCCGGCCGTCCCGCCGATGATGCCGATGGCCGTCCCCATGGCCCAGGGCTTCCATCAGCCCCCCCCCGTGGGCCAGCCGATGTTTGCCCCCCAGATGATGCAGCCAGCGATGGCCCAGCAGCCGATGTTTGTTCCGCAGATGCAACCGGTCCCGCCTGCCATGCCTCCGCAGCCTATGTTCGCCTCCCCACAGCCCCTGGCGGCCACCTTCTCCGCCCAATCGGTGCTGGAAACGCCACCGCCGCCGCCAGCCGTCGTCATGTCGGAGCACGGTGCCGCCAGAGCCGCCGCTGGCGGCCACGATGTGCACGTCTCCAGTGCCACCAATCGCGCCATCGCCAAGGCCGCCCGGTCCGAGGCGGAAAACTTCGCCAGCCAGAACCCCGCCCGCATCCTCCTTGTCGAGGATCAGCCGCTCAATCAGAAGATTGCCACCATGTTGCTCCAGCGGCTCGGCTACGCCAAGGTGGACATCGCCAACAATGGTGAGGAGGCCGTCTCCATGGTGGCCGCAGGCGGTTACGACATCGTCTTCATGGATCTCCAGATGCCCGTCATGGGTGGGGTGGAGGCCACCCGCCGCATCCGCGGAAACTTCCAGCTCAAGCACCAGCCGGCCATCATCGCCATGACCGGCCACGCCCTCACGGGCGTCAAGGAAGAGTGCCGCGAGTGCGGGATGAACGCCTTCCTCACCAAGCCGGTCTCGCTCGACGACTTCCGAAGGGTCATCCCCCCGGCCCTCGCTGTCGAGGCCTCCCAAATCCCGATGACACTGTGAGGTGATGTAACGCTTCCACCGTGATATTGCCGTGGCTCTTCCTGCACGTGGCGGAACGCACCTCCCCACAGACATGGAGCGGTGTTCACAGGGGCAAAGCGAGGCACTTTGTCGAAAAGAAACAGGTTGTCCGTTGCTGCTGATTGAGAATAACGCACCAATCATTTCTACATCGGCAATAGCAGCTTTAAGTAACGTTGATCGCCTTTCTCATATCAAACGAATCAGACTTGCCAGTTCCGGGCGTCTTCATCCGTGCGGTGGCAACTGCCAATAGGCCGAGATCACATCTTCGTTTCGTGTCTCGCTGAAAATGTAACGCCATAAACGTTGACTTGCCGTTTCGATTAGCGTGTGCCATCACTCGCGTGCCATGCGCCGTCCTTGGATTAAAATCGAAACCGCCACACCCGACAAACCTGAAATCTGCGCTATCGCCACCTCCCTGCGGATGGATCCCGACGCCGTTCTCGGCAAGCTGGTTCGTCTGTGGTCCTGGGTCGAGGTGAACCGCGTCTCTGCTAACGATCTCGGCGTCACACGGGAGTTTCTCGACAAACTGGTCGGGCGGAAGGGTTTCGCCTCCGCCTTGGTCGCCTGCGGCTGGCTCAGCGACGCTGAAGGCCGGCTGGGGCTTCCCAATCTCGACCGCCACAACGGCGGCAGCGCCAAAGTCCGCGCCCTCACCGCCCAAAGGGTCGCCCTCCATCGACAGAGGAAACAGATTGCCTCGCTTTCGAGCGTTTCAGGGCCGTTAGATCCCGATGTAACGTCCAGCGATGCCACCTCGGAATTCAATGACGCGAAAATCGTATCAACCACCGATAAATCATTGGTGAACCAAAGTGAACACCAAACTGTAGATGACTTGGATGTAGTGGGCAAAGCCGTTACATCGGTCGAAGAGATGGTGGTTGTTCACAGTCCGGATGCGCCCCCCTTGGGCAACCTTTCTGCCGACGAATTCCTGGCTGGCGATGTTCCACGATTCGAAGAAGTTGACTCCCCGGTCTCCGCCCCGCCGCCGGTCGAACCTCCTGCCCCAGCTCCGGTTGAACCGCCTGTCCAGGAAGCCCTTCAGGAAACGCCCTCCATCGAGCCTCCCCCGCCTCGGGTCCTGGGCGGTTCGGCCGATCTCCCTGCCGACACTCCGCTGTCCGAAGAACCCTCGAGCCGCAAGCGCCGCTCCCGTCCCACCCCCGAACCGAATCCCGACCAGCCTCTTCTCTTCTAACGAGCCTAAAAGCAGTTGCCCTGGCTTGCTTCAAAGGCTGTGGGGTGCCACGGACGCGCTGCTACTCATCCGGGCAGGCTGGTGTTGTGGATGAAGAACGGGCCCCTCGTTCGCTTTGCGAACCCGTGGCTCCGCTGAGATCTACCGCATATCTCACATTCGTACCTCAGGCGGACACAGGCTGTGTGGGAGCGCCTCAGGTGGCTCGGCGTTCCGAGTCGGGAACATCGCGATGCGGTTTCCGCGCGACATTTCCGCCGCGCAGTCTCGTCCATGTGAGAAAAGCAGGCCCGAAAACTGAACTGGATGCTAGACTTACAGCGGTGGTTTCGGGAGCATGGCGATGGCGACAAGAACCTTGGACAGTTTCATGCCGAGGCGGATGGCGATCATCTCAGGGCTTTTGCCCAGGACGAAAAGTCGCTGAACTTCTTTCTCACGTGGAGTGGGCGGTTTGGCGTTCATGGGGACTGTGACAGACACTCCAGCGACGGCGGTGTTCATTTGCATGGCCGACGGCGGTGGATTTTCACCGGAATCTCCCGGTGGCACGGTCTCGCGAGGTGGTAAGGGGGTTGCTCTTGAGGCCGTCCTGAAGTTATTACTCATTTGCCTCTAAACGCCTGAAGATTTGTTCAGGTAGGCGCGTTGACTTGGTCCCTGCCATGAAACAAAGCCTTGAAACCATTGAACTGGCAGCGTTGCGCATTGCCACGGACTCCCAGCTGCCGGACAGCACTGCCCGACACCTCAATGTGCTGTTGAAATCCCTGGTCTTCGTTCTGAACCGCCACACGCAGGAAATCGAAAGGCTGCATGCCACCGTGCAGAAGATGCAGGGGGTGTGAATGGAAATGGCAGCCTCACAGCCCGAGACCGACGATCACGTCATCCAGGCATTTGAGAGCGCACGCCGCCACCTCTTTTTTCAGCCGTGACTTCTGGACTGAAGGCATCTGTCCCCAGGGCGTGACGAAGGGCATCTGACCAGAGGGCAAGCTATGCAATCCGCCCTTTTTCTGGATGGCGGCACCTAGCCGCTTGCCGGTGGCGAGGGAATAAGCGTGAGCGCGAACCGGGGCAAACACAAAGGTGCAGTCAATGTGCGAGCCAAGGGCGGGATTCATCGCATTGACCTGGCACATGCCGTAACCGCTGAGAAGCCGCAACGCGCCAACCGGGAGAGGTTGCACGCCATCGGTAAGGAACAGGACGGAGTCCGCGTCGGTGATGGCGAGTTGTTTGAGGGCGTCATCGATCTTGAGTTCATTGATGCCGCGAAGTTCCAGGGCATTGCCCGGCTTGTAGCCTGCGATGGCGTAAACCCTGGAACGCAGAGCGTCCCCGCCGGCACGAGCCTGAATGCCACGGGATCGCAGACGCTGAACTGCGGCTGTCTCCAGTGTCTGGTCAAGTTGCCACTCGGGAACCTTTGGGAAGTAGGCAGGCCCGGACAGCACTTGGCTCATCATGGATTGTATGCGTGCTTCTGTTCCAACGACTGCGATGACCACCGGACGTGTGAACGTCTGCTGACGGTCAGGAATTGGATGAGTAGTGATGCAGCTTGAGAGCAGCGCAGCGATGAGCGACAAGACGTGGCGTGATACATTCATGGCGATTCGGGTGGATCGCCTGAGAGTCTGACGGCTTGTCATCTCTATTGTAAAGACTGATCCTGCCGATTACAAACTCGAAGGGCAGCACTGCCCTGCACGGCACCGGAACGTGGTCTTCGTCACTCGCCCGGCATTTTTTCTGTCGGCCAGGTCTCCACCCACGGCAGGCCGTAGGCGTTCAGATCGGCCATGAAGGGATCGGGATTGAGCTGCTCGACGTTCCAGACGCCGGGCTGGCGATACTCCGATGGATTCGTGAGGAGCTGACGAGCCGCGATCATCGCAGGAACGCCGGTGGTGTAGCTCACGCCCTGCGAATTCGTCTCCTTGTAGCACTCTTGATGGTCGCAGATGTTATAGACGTAGTAGCGCTTCGGCTGGCCGTCTTTGCCGGTGCCTTCGATCCAGTTGCCGATGCAGGTCTTGCCCTTCGTGTCAGGGCCGAGCGTGCCGGGCTCTGGCAGCAGCGTCTTGAGGAACTCAATGGGGATGATGTCCACGCCCTTGTGCTTCACCGGATGGATGCCGGTCATGCCGACATTCACGAGCACTTCCATGTGCTTGATGTAAGCATCGCCAAAGGTCATCCAGAAACGCGCACGGCGCATCGGGATGTGCTTCGTGAGGCTCTCCAGCTCCTCGTGGTAGAGGCAGTAGATGTTCTTCGGGCCGATGCCGTCCGGGAAGGGGAAGCTGCGCTTGATCTCCAGTGGCTTCGTTTCCACCCAAGCGCCGTTTTCCCAGTAGCGACCATTCGCGGTGACTTCGCGCAGGTTGATCTCGGGATTGAAATTGGTCGCGAAGGCCTTGCCGTGATCGCCCGCATTGCAGTCGAGGATGTCGAGCGTGTCGATCTTCGAGAAGTGGTGCTTCATCGCATAGGCGGTGTACACATTCGTCACGCCCGGGTCAAAGCCGCAGCCGAGCAGCGCGGTGAGGCCAGCGGCTTTGAATTTCTCCTGATAGGCCCACTGCCAGTGGTATTCGAACTTCGCCACGTCACGCGGCTCATAGTTCGCGGTGTCGATGTAGTGCACGCCGGCCTCCAGGCATGCATCCATGATGGTGAGGTCCTGATAAGGCAGCGCCACATTGATGACGACTTCCGGTTTGAAGCTCTTTAGCAGCTTCACCAACTCCGGCACATTGTCTGCATCGACTCCGGCAGTCTGGATCGGGCGCTTCAACTCCGCGGCAATGCCATCGCACTTCGCCTTCGTGCGGCTGGCCAGCATGATCTCACCGAAAACGTCGGGAAGCTGGGCACATTTGTGGGTGACGACTCGGCCGACGCCGCCGGCTCCGATGATGAGAACTCTGTGGGACATGGAAGGAATACGAATGACGAAACGATGAAGGCGGCGAGTCTAGCAGGCATGCGGGGAATGCAAGCGACGGAACGTGTGCAAAAAGGCTGCTCCATTCACCAGCGCGGCTCGGCGTGGAGCGCGGAGGTCAGGTCAATCGGGAATGACGGGGCCTGCTGCACAGGAATGGATGCTGTGGTGCCCATCAAACGTTGGCAGAGACCACGGACGGCGGGCAGGGCCTCGCTGCTCTGACAACGCACCATCAGAAGGCGGCCCTGGGACACCGGGCGAAGGTAAATGACCCCGTTGTGATGCTGCTGGAGGATTTCGAGGCAGTCCCCCTGACCGGAGCGACGGCCCACCTCTGCTGCGGCGGAGAGCGTGGCATGAGCTAGGACGAGCACGGCCATGTCCGGCGGTGGCAGGCCGCCTGCGCCTCCAAGCAACCGGCCCGCGTCATCAGCCACGACAGCTTGCAGCACGCCGGGCAGGGCGGTGAAAGCGGAGAGTTCCACGTTCAGGAGCATCAGGCGGCGAGCGCGTGCGTGGGGAGTTCATCCGGGCTCCTCGCGCCGGCATCGGCAGCCGTGCGCAGCCGGAACTGGTGCAACACCGCCTGGGAGATGGCATTGAGCGTGGCGAGCACGTTGCGTCCGCTGCGTGCATCGGCCTCGAAGCTGAGGAAGGGCGTGGGCCGGTTGTTGAAGAGGTACTCCAGGTATTCGACCGGGGCGGCGTTCGGCAGGTCACGCTTGTTGTATTGCAGCACGATGGGCAGGCGGTCGAGCGAGCCGCCGTTCATGCGCAGGTTGGCATCCAGACTCTGCAACGATTGCAGATTGTCCCTCTGACGGTCCATCTGCGAGTCGGCGACAAAAACGACGCCGTCGGCCTGGCGCAGCACGAGTTGCAGCGTGGCATTGTAGGTCACCTGACCGGGGACGGTGTAAAGGTGAAACGTGGTCTTGTAGCCGGGGAGCGCGTCGGCTTCGACCGAGAGGAAATCGAAGAACAAGGTGCGGTCTTGCGCGGTGGAGAGGGACACGAGGTCGCTGCGGCCGCCGGGGTCCAGCTTGGCATGGATTTGCTGGAGGTTGGTGGTCTTGCCACTGAGCGGCGTTCCGCAATAGACGATTTTGAAGCTGATCGTGTGATCGTCGTGATTGATGCTGGGCATGAGCGGGGACGCGGTTCGCTGTTCTCAGTTCACAGTTTTAAGGGAGCCGGTGACATATGGAAAGCCTGGAATGGGGCTGCCGGAGAGTGCAAACCGGGAACCGCTCCCGGTCAACCCAGCATGCGGGCGAGTTCACGGGAGATCAGGGTGATCTTGTCCCGCAGGCCGGTGGAGGGCTCATCATCATGCAGCACGGCGACGGTGGTGCTGCCTGGGAAGCAGAAGGTCAGCAGCCTGCCCCCGGCGTTGAGGGTGAAGGTTTCCGCCCCCTCGATGCCGATGAGGGGTGCGAGACCGCGCAACTGGCGGGCGATGTCGGGGGCCTGACGCTGGAACTCAGCGGCGTCTGGCTTCGCAGGATGTGCATGACTGAGCACGTGCGAGCCGTGGAGGCACACGCAGGCACTGAGGCCGGCCTGGGAGGCCAGAAGCTCGACCACGCGAGGCGCGGAGAGGTCTTCCTCCGTGCCGAGCAGGGCGCGGAGCAGCAGTTGGTCCGTCTGCGTGTCCAGTGGTGCCAGACCGAGGAAGGAGTGCTTCACGGCGGCCATTTTGGCTGGTGTGGCAGAGGTTGCAGGCACTGCTGCGGACGGCTTCGGCTCAGGAGCGGCTTTGATCGCGGCCGGCTGGGCAAAAAGAGGTGCGCTGGGCACCGGCACGGCCACAGGAGGGCTGAAAAGTCCACGCGTCGCAGGGGCGGCGGCGGGCGGCGACACAGGAAGCTCGTCCAGCGCCGGAGCGAAGGCAGGCGATGGCTTGAACGCGTCGGCTGGCGGAATTGGGGCTGGCATCCTTGCCTCCGGGGCTGGAGCAAAGGCGCTCATCGGCTCCGGTGGCGCAAACTGGCCGAGCAATTGTGCGCTGCTGAAACCCGATTCCACTGGCGGCTTCGGAGCGGGAGCGGGTGTCAATGAGGCGAACGGATCGAACGGCTTCGCAGCAGGCACCAAAGGTGAGGTTAATTGTGCCGCCGGCTGTCCAGATGGTGGTGGTGAGCCGAACGTTTGGAACGCACCCGCCAGCGGTTGGGACGGGACACGCTGGGCGGAGTCTGGAGCAGGTGAGAACAACGACGGGGACGGATTTGCCTGCGGCGGCGTCTGGAGCGACGGCTCGACGGGTGCCGGCGGCGGATTGAACGCGGCGGTGCCCGCTGCCACGGCGGCTGGCGGCATGGGGGTGCCAAAGGCCGAGACGGGAGCCGATGGAACGGTTGGCTGGTTTTGGGCAAACGGATTCAGCGCAGCACCAAACTTCGGAGCGAACGGGGTGGAAGGCGACGGAGCCGGAGCGGTGGGTTCTGCCGCAGGAGTGAGTGCCTGTGCCGTGGCAAACACTGACAATGGATGTGAACTCGCAGGCTGTGGCGGCGCGACAGTCTGCATCGGCGGGCTGCCGAAAGTCGGGGCGGGTGAGCCGGGCTCAACACGGTTCACCTGACCGGTGGGTCCTCCGGGCTGGATGACGAAGGCGTTGCTTGCCGGAGCCGCCGGGCGCGGGCTGCTTTCCGCCGGGGCCGGACTGCCAAACGGCGAAGCAGCGGCGGGTGTCGCCGATGTGGCGCTGGTGAGGGCATGGAACACCTCGTTCTGCGGCAATTTGACCGGAAAATCGCGTTTTGCCGTGGCGAGCGTGTTGCGGAATCCGACATCCGAGATCGCGTCGATAAGTGCGCCGAGCTGCAGGGTTACGCTGCCGGTGGATAATTGCTCGTTCAAGGTGTTGACCGGAATGTTCGCGGTGATCCAGGCGGGGGCCATGACCGGGTTGAAGCCCAGTTCCTCGACGCTGTAGCCATTCAACACCGCCGCGAAGCCCAGTTTGGCCACGCCTGATGCGGAAGGTGCGCTCGCTCCCATGGCGGGCGGCTGGCCAAATCCCTGCGGCGGTTGAGCGGCAGCCGGTGGCTGGGCGAAGGCCTGTGCCTGCATGGGAGGCGGCGATGAATCGCTGGCTGCGACTGCGAACAACGAGCCTCCAGGTGCTCCCTGTGCCGCTGGTGGAGTCATGACCGGCGTGGAGGCCATTTCGTGGGACTTTGGCGTGAAAAGACTGCTCAATGAGGCCCGCGGAGGCTCCGCAGTGGCCTGCGCTGGCGATGAAATCGGGGGCGGAGCCGCTGCGGCGAACGGAGAGGCCCCAGGCGCTGGTGGGACGGTCGCGAACGGTGACGCGGCAGGCGGAGATGCCACAAAGGGTGACGCTGGAGCAGCCGACGCGGGGGCGGCACCAAAAGGCGATCCGCCCATGGCGGGAAACATTGAATTTTGCGGTGCAGCAACCGGTGCTGGCGGGGGGGCGGCCGCCAGCGCAAAGGGACTGGGTGCCGCAGCCGCCGCGCTTTCTGCTTTGACCCCAAATGGGCTGGCGGGAGGGGCTTCGGCCGTCGGCTTGATGGCGAACGGAGATGCCGCTGGCGGTGGGGGGGCTT
>NZ_JACSRD010000038.1 GCF_014879935.1 Prosthecobacter sp. | reverse complement strand
AGATGTGTATAAGAGACAGGCAGAGGTAGAACAGGGCGTGTGGGTGGCAAGATGAAAGGCAGCCGTCAAACGCGAAGCGTCGTGGAGTGCGGTGGCAAGCCTTGGCGCGACACCGCCGTCGCGTGCCGGACAATGCGCTCTGGCCTGACGACGTTCTTCGTGCGCTCGACAGCGGTGTCGCCGATGCGAGGCTTCGCCCTCGGATCTTTGCCACCGCACTCCACGACGCTGTCGCGCTTTCTCAGCCTCCCGCATCATCGCCCCGCACAGCCATCAGGAAACCGCATGGCCGCGGGTTCAGGTGGTGGTTTGTGGGTGAAGCGATACGGCCGGGCGGGCACACATGTCCGATGGAACCGATGCATCACGACGATCCCATGAAGCTCCGCTCGAAATTCCCCCTGATCCTGACTGTGACGCTGCTGGCGTCCGGATTCGATGTC
The DNA here is from genome assembly GCF_014879935.1 of Prosthecobacter sp. Taxonomy (GTDB): domain Bacteria; phylum Verrucomicrobiota; class Verrucomicrobiia; order Verrucomicrobiales; family Verrucomicrobiaceae; genus Prosthecobacter. The sequence continues at coordinate 6,052 of NZ_JACSRD010000038.1, read as the reverse complement.
CGTGCCGCAGAACCGAAGGGCACGAAGGAGCCCGCCCGTGAGACCAAGACGCCGCTGGACCAATCGAACCGGCCGGAGGACCTCAAAATCACCCAGGCGATCCGCAAGGCGGTGATGGCGGATGATTCGTTGTCCCTGGAGGCCAAGAACGTGCAGATCATCACCGCCGACGGCAAGGTGACGCTGCGTGGCAAGGTGGACAACCCCGGCGAAAAGGAAAAGGTGGCCACCCACGCACGCAAATCCGCCGGATCGATGGATGTGGTGAACCAGATCGAGGTTGAGGCCGATAACAAGACCGCCAGGAAATAAGCCTTCTCACTCCCAATCCTCCCACGCTCATGTCGAAGTCCGTCTTTTGTCTCGCCACCGACCAGAACCAGGCCGAGCGCATTGTGCAGCGGCTGCAGGGAGGCGGTTTCACCACCGGGTGACATCTCGGTGCTGCACACGGACACCGAGTCGGAGGGCGAAAGCACGGCCATCCGCCCGACGAAGGCGACGGAAGGCGTCACCAAGGGGGCGACGGCGGGCGGCATCACTGGCGGAGCGATCGGTCTGCTGGCAGGCATCGGAGCGCTGGCCATCCCGGGGCTCGGCGCGTTCATCGCGGCCGGCCCGATGATGGCTGCGCTCAGCGGCGTGGCCCTCGGTGCCACCGCGGGCGGGATGGTGGGGGGCCTCATCGGCATGGGCCTGCCGGAGGACGAGGCCAGGCGCTATGAGGAAAAGGTGCAGCGCGGCAATTTTTTGATATCCGCCCATGCGGAGACGAGCTCGCAGATCAAGCTCGCCAAACAGATCTTCGAAGCCGAAGGAGCTGGAGATGTCAGCGTCGTGGATGAGCTTAAACCCCTTCATTCATAACAGCGGTCCCTGCCTCTGACGAGGTTTCGAGAAACAGCCCTGTGCTCGGGAGGCGCAGGGCTGTTTGTTTTGGCCCGCAAGCGGCCTTCATCAGGGATTCCCCGACTGCCTGGACAGGGCGGGGTCGGGTTGAAGGCAGGGAAGCGATTTTCTACGCTGCCTTCCATGGACACCAAGACCATCTCCCACTCTGAATGGAACGGCCCTGAACTGCCTCCTCTCGACCCGGCCCAGCCACCGGATGAGGAACTGATGGCTGCCATCCAGATGGGAGATGCGGATGCGTTGGGGGTGCTGGTGCAGCGATACCGCCGACTGCTGAAGAGCGTCATTCTGCGGACGGTCAATGATGACGCGGCGGCGGAGGACGTGCTGCAGGAATGCCTGCTGGATGTGTGGCGACGGGCAGATCACTACTCCGCGGCCAAAGGGCGGCCGCTGGCATGGCTCATGACGCTGGGCCGGCGGAGGGCGATCGATCATCTGCGTCGCTCGATGGCTTACACGCGTGCCTGCGACCGGATGGAGGACGAGATCAAACGCACGTCCTCGTTCACCTGCGATTCTTCCGCCGATTGCGAGCAGGCGGATATCGGACGGGTGCTCGGCCAGCACATTTCCCTGCTGCCGGACGCGCAGCAGGAGGTCATCCGCCTGGCTTTTTTGCAAGGCATGACGCAGCGCGAGGTGGCGCATGCCACGCACACGCCGCTGGGCACGGTGAAGACGCGCCTGGAGCTCGGCTTGAAGAAACTGCGGCAGGTCTTCCGCACGCGGAGCGCGATGCACACGTTGCAGGCGGCCTGAATTCTGCGCGCAAAAACACATCCATGACCGGTGCTGGTGGCGATCTGTGGCTGGTCAGACAATCAGTTCTTCTCTTGCAGGGAAGGCGATGGCCTGACTGTCAGGCGTGGGGCTCGTAGCTGACTTCACGCCTCTTTTTCTGCCCGCACGCCAGGCTGCGGCTCCGATGCGGGACGAGGCGAACACGTCCAGATCGCCCCAGGGCCGCGATGCATGCTGAACCAACCCACAGATCCCATGCCACGCGGAGACAAATCCAAGTACACCGACAAACAGAAGCGCAAGGCGGAGCACATCGAGGAAAGCTACGAGGAGCGTGGCGTCCCAGAAAAGGAGGCCGAGCGCCGGGCCTGGGCCACTGTGAACAAATCGTCCGGTGGCGGCAAAAAAAGCGGTTCCGGCCGTGGCAAGGAGGAGAACAAGGCCCCGGCACGCAAAGGCGGGCGCAAAGGTGGCAAGGCTGCGGCCTCACGTCCGGCGGCGAAGCGTTCCGCCTCGGCACGGAAGGCCGCCGCGACGCGGAAACGCCACGGCAAATGACGGCCAGCCATGAAACCGCGACATGTCAGGCTGTTTGTGAAACCCGGTTGCGCGTGGTGTGATGAGGCGCGTGAAGGCCTGCGCCTGCGGGGCATCCCGTATGTGGAAATCGATGTGATCAACGAACCGGGCGCGATGCAGGAGATGAAAGCCCTCACCGGCCAGACACGGGCGCCGTCACTCGACATCGACGGCCACATCCTGGCCGATTTCGGGGCGCACGAGCTGGACGTGTGGTGGGTGAAGATGGGATTCGAGGAAGGCCGGTGATCACCCATCCAGCCGGACGGGTGCGTTCGTTTTGAGGGAGCGTTCCAGTGCTTCGATGATCACCATGTCCGCCAGCCCCATCTCACCGGGGGTGCGGCAGGTTTCGTTGTTCATCACGACTTGGGAGAAGTGGTCCATCTCCTGGCTGAAGTGGTTTTTGGGCTCCAGCAGCAGTTCCCGGCTTTCATCGGTGCCGCCTTTGGCCTCGCTGTCCCTCACGTGCAGGCGGAGACCGCGATAGCTGAACGCCGGCTGCATCCGCAGCGTGCCTTCCGTGCCATGCACCTCATAGAAGCGTGACTCGGTCATGCCAAAGCCACAGTCGCAGTGCGCCAGCGCACCAGACGGATAGCGCAGGGTGAATGCCACGCTCTCCGGCACTTCGCGAAAGCGGGGGTCGTCCTTTGGCTGCTGTGCCACGGCGAAAACCTCCACGGGTTCCTCGCCGAGCGTGTATCGTGCGGCGTTGATGCTGTAAACGCCGACATCGCCGAGGGGGCCGCCACCGAGCCGGGCGCTGAGGCGGATGTTGGGCGCTTTGACATTCTGGCCGTTGGTGGAGGCAAACGTGCGGATCTTGCCCAGGGCACCGCTTTTGCAGATCTCCATGGCCCGCTGATTGAACGGCTCGTAGTGCAGACGGTAGGCGATCATCAGATGCCGTTGCGCCTCCTTGGACGCGGCGATCATCTGCCGGGCCTCGTCTGGCGAGGTGGCCATCGGTTTCTCACACAGCACATGCTTGCCCGCTTTGAGGCCGCGGATGGTGTACTCCGCGTGCATGCTGTTCGGCAGGATGATGTAGATGACATCCACACGCGGGTCGTCGGCCAGACGGTCGTAGTTGTCGTAGTTGTAGATCGCATTGCGTTCGATGCCGTAAAAGTCGGCCACTCGGCGTGCCTTGTCGGGATGGCCGCTGACCAGCGCGACGGGTTTGGACAGCTCGCATTCGCCAAAAGCCGGCAGCACCTCTCCCAGCGCCAGCTCACCCAGTCCCACGATGGCCCAGCCGAGTTGTTTGGTGGGTTTCTGCGGGATCTGCAGGTTCTGCGGCTGTTTGTCAGGCGGTGCCAGTGCTGGCAGCGCTGCGGAGGAGGTGGCGGTCTCAGGTTCCGTCCGCACCGGAGCGGCGAAGCTGCGATGCAGGTCCGCCAGACAGGTGAGTCCGGCGGAGGAGAGGAGAAAGTGGCGGCGGCTGCTGGGAAGAGTGGTCATGGCGGAGGCGGGTTTGTGGAAAGAGAATTTCGGCCCTCCACATGCGCCTGGCTGGTGCGCATCCCGTCCCGAAGGCACCGGCAGGTGCCGGCCCGATAAGGGCCGCACCGGGACAAAAAGCACCCGCCTCGTCGGCCGGAAATCACACAAACAGCAGACGGAGGCGGGGCCTTCACCGGAATCACCCGGTGCGTTGAGAAGATCGGCGCGCTGCAACGGCCGCGTTTCAGGCCGGGCGCTGGCATGCCTGTAAGGTGGAGGCCCCCCCTCACATCCGCGCCACGATTCCCCCGCGATGCCATGGTTGTATGAAACTCAACACCCTGAAAGACCTCTTCCATCACGAGCTGGAGGATCTTTACAGCGCTGAACAGCAGATGCTGCGGGCTCTGCCGCGCCTCTCGCAGGCGGCGACGCATAATGATCTGAAGGCCGCCTTCCGTGCGCACCTGGTGGAGACTCAAATGCATGCGCTCCGGCTCCACAAGATCGCCTACAAGCTGGACCAGCCGCTGGAATACCGCCATTGCCGCGGCATGGAAAGCCTCATCGAGGAGACGGTGGAGCTCCTCCGCGAGGAGGCGGATGAAAATGTGCGCGACGCCGCCCTGATCGGTGCCGCTCAACGCATGGAGCACTATGAAATCGCCGCCTACGGCAGCGCCGCAGCCCTGGCATCGCGTCTGGGCCTCCAGGAGGCCGCAGCCTTGCTCCAGGACACGCTGGACGAGGAAAGAATCACCGATGCGCGCCTGACGGGCATCGCCGAGACCGAAGTCAACGGCGACGCCGCCATCGCCTTGCGTGCTTGAGCCGCACCGCAGTCCCTCATCGCTGCGAGACTTCGGTCGTCTCGCCGCTGAGGGAGTCCTGGAACATCTGCGGCTTGAAACCGGCCGCGCTCAGCGACTGGCAGATCTTGTTCTTGGAGACGCTGTCCGCGTCGTAGCGGATCCAGACGCCCTCCGGGATGATGCGGGCAGCCTGGACGCCCGGCATGCGTTCGAGCACTTTTTGAAGACGTTTTTCATCGGCTGGGGACTGGAGGTCGGACACGACGAGGTCGAGTTCCTGGAGAGGTTCATCAAGGATGGTCATGAGTCGTGAGTGTTGGGTGTGGGATGGGAATTCGAGAAGCCGTCCGCTCACCCACCAACCAAAGAGGGTGAGGGACGGACTCTGCCGGAGCGGGCTCTCAAAAGGAACGCGTCTGGCAAAAAGGCAGCCGCGGCTCAGCGGCCCGGTGTGGCAGGAGGACCGCGTGGCGAAGGAGGAATGATTTCCCGCCCTTCGTGGATGTCTTCAAAGGCCGGTACTGCGGTTGAGGGATCGGAACTGGATGGCCCCGGCCCTGCGGCCGCTTCGTTGTCGAAAGCAGGTGCCGCAGGCTTCACATCTTCGCGCGGGCCATAGGCTTCGGGCACGTCGTCATCCTCCGCATCAGCCGCGACGGCATGCACGGGTGTTTCTTCGAGATAAGACATGACGACGTGGGGCAGATTGGCCTCCAGCCATTCAGCCATGCGCCGTTCGTCCTTGAGGATGATGTCGCAGGTCTGGATGACGTCGGCGACCGCGAAGCGCTCCGCTCCGGAGCGGAGGGCGGTGTAGCAGGCGATCTCGAAATGCTCCGCCGCGCAGGTCGTGAGCATGTCCTTGACGCGGCTGTCGCCTGTGAAAACTGTGCCCGCTCCGCGGATCATCTCCAGTCCCTGGGCGAAAACGGTCTTCACTGTCGAGATGTCAGCGCCGAGCCGCTGCAGACACCCCGCCACGGCGATGGCGTGGCGCTCCGTCTCGGCCAGATGGGCTGTCAGTTGCTCGCGCACGACAAGCGCCACGCTTTCACTGGCGATCTGCTTTTGCAGCGCGATCTCCATCGCCTTTTCCATCGCATGGGCGTCGCGCAGCCACTCGATGAGCTCTTGTTTCGTTTTCATCGCTGGATGGCGGCTTGGGCGGACTCAGGGGGCGCGGTCCATCACGCGGATCGACTCGATCTCGTCCTCCATGCCGCCGAGATCGCCGATCATCGTCGCAGGCGGGATGACGCGGCTGGCGTCACCGAAGGACTCGTCCTTGTAAATGACGAGCCAGCAGAGCGGACCGGTCTTGATGCTGCTGATGCGGTTGTCCCACTCGCCACCGTTGAGGCTTTTGAGGGAGGAGAAGGACGATGGCCCCATCACCTGGGTGACGCGGCCGCCAAAGCCGTCGCCTTCATAAAGATCGACGTAGCAGCCCGGATTGTAGTAAGCGGGATAGGTGGACGTGCCGGGAGAGTCGCAGGCGCTCAGAAACAGTCCGAGCACGGCGGGCAGGATGAGGAGGCTGTCTCTTATACACATCT
>NZ_JACSRD010000144.1 GCF_014879935.1 Prosthecobacter sp. | reverse complement strand
ACTCCCCATCCAAACTCCCCTCACGCACCCTCCGCGCAGCGGCTCAGTTCAACGTTGTTTAGCCACACTTAACTGTGGACGAATCAGATTCGCCCCCAGTTTTTTGTGGTTTTTCAGGGGTGGGTTGAGTTTGGAAGAGGTTCACAAACGGAGATGAAGGATGGCATGAATGAAGCGATTGCAGCCAAAAACCCGCTGGAGGTCAAGCCTCGGGTGCGGCAGTGGCGGTGGCGGCGGCGGGGAAAACCGGCGTGCCAAACATGATCTTATGACCGTCCGGGGTGACGAGGCCAAACTCGCGCATCTGCCAGGCCTCGTCGCGGAGGGTCTTGCAGATCGGGGTGCCGGCCGCACGAACCGTCTCGTGCAGGGTGTCCACGTCGCTGACCTGGAGATACGCAAAGTAGGCATGATCGCCGAGCTGGGACGGCGGAAGGGCGTCAGGACATTCGCCAGCCATGATCGTGCAAGCTCCTGACCGGTAGAACAGCCAGCCAGGGTCGGGAATGGTGTCGATGCGAAAGCCGAGAACGTCGCGGTAGAAGGCGGCGGACTTTTGCAGGTCGGGGACGGCGATGACGAAGCTGTGCTGGGTGATCTCAGGCATGGGTGTGGAAAAGGGGGGCGGGGTCGTGCGAGGTCCAGAGCGTCCGCCGGTGGGCCAGCCCGATGATCACCGGTGGAAGCGGGGAGAAGGCAGGTGCGGGCGGCTGCGTGGCCTGGTGTGCGCCGCCCAGGATGGAACAGGGAACGCCGAATGTCGATTCAGCGCCGCTCCTCTTTATGCTTCGCAAAGATCGCCAGGCAGCGGTCGCGCTCGGTGTGGTGATCGACCATGGGGAGCGGGTAACCTTTGGCGAGAGGGAGGCCGGGCTTCGGAGGCTCGTGGAGGACGGCGGCGGGGACGTTTTGGAGTTCCGGGACCCATTTTTTGATGAAGATGCCCTCGGGATCGAAGCGGGCGCTTTGCAGCCAGGGATTTTGGATGCGGAAGTAGGGCGCGGCATCGGCTCCGGTGCCGGCGGACCATTGCCAGCCACCGTTGTTGCTGGCGTTTTCCCCATCGACGAGCTGCTGCATGAAGAAGGCCTCGCCCATGCGCCAGTCGCAGTGCAGGTCCTTGGTCAAAAACATGGCGGTGATCATGCGCAGGCGGTTGTGCATGAGGCCGGTCTGCAAAAGCTGCCGCATGCCGGCATCGACGATGGGGAAGCCGGTGGTGCCGGTGGCCCAGCGCTGGAAAGCCGCCTCCGTGCCCGGCCAGGGCAGGCCGCGCCAGTCGGGATTGAACTCGTGCTCGAAGACCTCCGGGTAGAACCACAGGATGGCGAAGTAGAACTCCCGCCACGCGAGCTCCTTGATGTAAGTGAGCACGGAGGCCTTGCCAGCCGCGGGCGCGGCCTCGGCGGCCTGCTGGCAGCGCTGCATGAGCTCGCGAATGCCGAGAAGGCCATAGCGCAGGTCCTGGCTGAGCATCGAGGTGGTTTGACCGGCGGGAATGTTGCGATCCGCACCGTAGCGGAGAATGAGGCCGCTTTCGATGAAGCGCTTCATGCGGTCGCGGGCCGCACGTTCGCCTGGGGCGACGATCTGCGCCGTAGGCTCGGGAAGCTTCCAGTGAGCCAGCGTGGGAAGCGGCAGGCTGGTGACTTGTTCGGCCGCTTTGGGGCCCAACGACGTCACGCGGGGCAGTGGAGCGGCTTTGTCGAGGCTGAGCCAGTTCTTCGAGTAGGGCGTGTAAACGCGATAAGGCATCGCCGAGCCGGTGAGCACCGTTTCCGGCGCGTGCATGACGCTGTCGTCAAAGCCGTGGCACTCGATGCCGAGACGCGTGCAGAGCGCAGCGATCTTCTTTTCCATCTCGCGGCCGAAGGGATCGTAGTCGCGATTGAAATAGATCGCCCCGGCCTGCGTCTCGCGCACGAGGCGCTCCAGTTCGGCATCGGCCTTGCCACAACGGACAATGAGCCTGCTGCCGAGGGTGTCGAGGTTCTTGGCGAGCGATTCGAGGTTCCCGCAGAGGAACTGCTGGCGGTTCGGCCCGGTCCAGCCGTGGCTGCTTTTCCAATCGCTCAGCACATACACCGGCACGACCTGCTCCGCGGCCTTCGTGGCGTGGTGGAGGGCGGTGTTGTCCGTGAGTCGGAGATCGCGGCGGAACCAGTGGAGGATGGTCTTGGGCATGGGAGGCGGGAGGATGGCAGGGAGAACCGCGTAATGCGCCTGAAGCGGCGGTTTGGATGCCAGAGATGCACTTTTCGGCAGCGCACGGGCCTGAACCCGGTCGAAGGCGGCGGGCAGGATCGGCTCAGCATTCGACAAAGGGCGAGGGGAAAATGACAGCCGTCAGTCCGCAGGTTCCTGATGAAACTTTTCGCGGGCTGCCGTTACTAGCAGGCCTGACATTGCCAAACCCCCACTCCTCCCACCCTCGTCCCATGCCATCGCATTCGCCTGAACTCGACGGACCGAAATCATTCACCCTTCCGTGGATCGCCACCGTCGTCATGATCGTGGTCTTTTTGATCGGCCTGCTGTTTTTCCCGCCGCTGTATGATGACCCGAAGGGCGAGGTTTCGACGATGGTGCTGTTCATCGGCCGCTTTCACCCGATCCTGCTGCATCTGCCGGTGGGCATCCTGGGAGCGCTGTGCCTGTTTGAGCTGATCTGCTCCACGCGGCGGGGAGAGGCACGCTATGGCGACGCCTCGCTGGTGATGCTGATCTGCGGCACGGCGGGGGCGTTGTTCGCGATGTTCGCGGGCATCATGCTTTCCCGCGAAGGCGGTTATGTGGGCGGGAACTTCACGCTGCACCAGACGATGGCGATCATCGGGACAGCAGGCGTGCTGCTGGCGCTGGTGGTGCGCATCGTCGGCATGAGCCGGGAGAGCTCCGAGCTGCTGAATGCCTACCGCGCGCTGTTTTTCATCAGCTTCGGCATCATGGGCCTGGGGGCGCATTTTGGTGGCAATCTCAGTCATGGCAGCAAATTCCTCGTCCAATACGCCCCGGAGCCGATCAAGAGCCAGATGATCAGCATGGAGAAATGGATGCTGAGCTTTGTGGAGAAGCCGAAGAGCAATGACGAGCCCGAAGTGACGCCGGAGCCCAAGGTGGAGCCACAAGTGGCCGCCACGCCCGTGACGCCTCCCGTCGCCGGCACGCCAGGACCAGCGCCGACACCTGCTCCCGGGCCGACGCCTTCACCGGCGCCCGGTGGCGATGAAAAACTCGTCTTCCAGCATGTGATCCTGCCGATCCTCACCGCGAAGTGCAACAAGTGCCACTGCGAGGAGAAGTCGAAGGGCGATCTGCGCATGGACACGTATGAACTGGCGATCAAAGGCGGTGAGAACGGCAGCAACTTCGTGGCCGGCAAGCCGGACGACAGCCTCAGCATCCAGCGCATCCTGCTTCCGGACAGCGATGACGAGCACATGCCGCCGGATGGGAAGGACCAGCTGACCAAGGAGGAGACCGAACTCCTGAAATGGTGGGTGCAGCAGGGGGCCAGCAACACGGTGAAAGTCAGCGAGGCCCAGATTCCCGAGGGCCTGAAGGCTGCTGTCGAAGGCATCCTGAAAGGTTAGTCCGATTCGTTCCTTTTCTTGCCTGGTTCCCCCACACTTTTTTCTTTCCGTTTTCATGAAACCAACCGCCATCATCCTAGCCCTGGCACTCGCACTCAACGTGCAGGCCGCCGACGACAAAAAAGCCGCCGATCCCGCAGTGGAGGCCGCCCTGCAGAAGGTCAACGCTTCCGGCGCCTCCTTGATGCCCATCGCGGCCGACGCGAAGACCTACCGTTTCACCGCCTTGAACGTGGCGAAGGAGTTCACCGACGCGGGCCTGGACGCGCTGGCACCGATCGCTGACAAAATCGCCTCCCTGGACCTCGCACGCACGAAGGTCACGGATGCGGGCTTGGCGAAGGTGGCTGGGATGAAGGGATTGAAGGAACTGCACCTGGAGGGCACCACCATCGGCGATGCCGGGCTCGATCAACTCAAGGGATTGAGCGAGCTGGAATACCTGAACCTTTACAACACCAAGGTCACGGACGCCGGAATCGCCAAACTGGCGGGCCTTGCCAAGCTGAACGCCCTCTACCTTTGGCAGAGTGGTGTCACCAAGGCTGGAGTGGCTGCCCTGAAGGCGAAGCTGCCCAAGGCGCACATCAACAACGGCTGGAGTGCCGAGGACGATGCCAAACCCGTCGCTGTGGCTGCCGCTGCTGCTCCCGCCGCGGCACCTGCGGCCGCGAAGCCTGCCGCTCCGGCAGCCCCTGCTGCCGCCAAACCGGCTGCTGCGCCTGCCGCTGGTGGCAAGCTGGACGCCGCCCTCGCCGCGAAGGCGGTCGTTTATCGCGATGTCATCGCCCCGATCATGCAGGCGAAGTGCGTGAGCTGCCACGGTGAGGAGAAGAAGAAGGGCAAGCTGCAACTGCACGACTACGCCGCCATCATGAAGGGCGGCAGTGATGGTGCGACCACGGTCATCGCCAAGAACGTCAAGGACAGCCTCATGCTCGTCCGTGCCAACCTGCCCACCGACGACGACGAGCACATGCCGCCGAGCGACGAGCCGCAGCTCACGAAGGAAGAAGTGGCGATCCTGAAGTGGTGGATCGAAACCGGCGCCTCCGACAGCGCCACGGTCGCATCATTGAAGCCTGCGGCGGATGTGGAGGGCGCGCTGGCCGTTCTTCTGGCCAAAGGCCTGCCCAAGGTGGCCGCTCCGGCCAAAGTCGAGAAGCCGAAGGCCAAGCCGCTGACGGACGCGGAGAAGAAACAGGTGGCCGAGATCAGCGCCAAGATGGCCGCTTTGAACGCCTCTCTCATGCCGCTCGCCCAGGACACCGAGCAGCTCCGCCTCGGCGTCATCAATGCCGCCGACAAATTTGGTGACAAGGAAGTCGCCCTGCTGGCCCCGATCGCCCAGCATCTCGTGTGGGTGGATCTTTCCCGCAGCCAGATCACCGACGCAGCGGCCGACACGCTGGCGAAGATGGCGAACCTGGAGCGTCTGCACCTCGAAAACACCAAGTTCAGTGATGCCGGGCTCGCCAAGCTGGCCGCGCTGCCGAACCTCGAATACCTCAACCTCTACGGCGACAAGGTGACCGATGGCGGCATCGCCGCGCTGGCCGGTGCGAAGGCGCTGAAGAAGCTTTTCGTCTGGCAGACCGGCGTGACGCAGAACGGAGCCAAGGCGCTGGAAGCGAAGCTTCCCGGTTTGAAGGTCAATGTGGGCCTCAGCGAAGCGGAGATCGCCAAGCTGACCGCCCCGCCGCCTGCACCTCCAGCCCCGCCGCCAGCGCCTGCGAAGGCTGACCCGAAGGCCGCCAAGCCTGCGGCTGGCAGCGATGTGATCAAGACCGCGATGAAGCAGTATCACAAACCGGATGACGCCCTGTGCAAGAAGGTGGCCGGAGGCACGGCGACCGACGCGGAACTGGGCGCCCTGCTGAAAGTGTACCAGGACATGTGCGCTGCCACCCCGCCGAAGGGCGACAAGGCTGCCTGGGTCACCAAATGCCAGGCTCTCATCGGCGCCGTGAAGAAGATCCAGGCCAAGGACGCCGCCGGCGTGGCTGCTTACAAAGCTGCGGTGAACTGCAAGGCCTGCCACACGGATCACAAGGGTGCCTGACCTTGGCGGGCACGTCCTCGCGATGGAGGTGCTCAGTTTCAGTGCCCAGTAAGGTGTCGGCCCGGAACCGGGCAGCAGACGCTGATTACTGGGCACTTTTTGTCTCTATCGTTCCTGCCATCATCGTATCTTCATGGCGTTGACGACGGATGCTGCTAAACATCCCATCCCCTCATGCGTTTCCCCTCGATGAATCACCCCTTTGAATGCTGCATGCTCGTTGCGTGCGGTCTGTTATCCACGTCTTGTGACCGGTTGGGCGAGCGTGTGGCCATCACGGAATCCCGGGACATATCCAGCCATGCCGCGAAGCCGCATGTGGACATCCCGAGCGCGACGCGATTCTTTGATGATGCGCGTGAGGAGCCGCAGCAGCGGCCCGACTTCCGCAGTCTCCTCACCTGGACCATTCCCGATGGCTGGAGTGAGAACACCGAGCCCGATCCGATGGGAATGCGTCTGCTCGACCTCCGGTTTGGACCCAACAAGGAAGGGGAATGCTACATCTCGCTCATGCCGGGCTCCGCCGGCGGCCTGGAGGCCAATGTGAACCGCTGGCGCACACAGATGGGACAGCCTGCCTACACCCCGGAGGAGATCGCCAAGCTGCCGAAGAAGCCCTTCTTCAACCGTGAGGCGACCTTTGTGGCCTTCGACGGCGACTTCAAAGGCTTCGGTGCCGAGAGCGCCAAATCCGGCTACCGCATGCTCGGCCTCATCCACAGCACCGAGCAGGCGACCATCTTCGTGAAACTCACCGGCCCCAAAGAACTCGTCGAGCAAAACACCGCCGCCTTCGACACCTTCTGCCAGTCGATCAAACCGAACCTGCCGAAGGAATGATTGGAGAAATGACGAATTCCGAATGTCGAATGACGAATGCCCCGAGCACGACGTCAGCGGCACTCATTCGTCATTCGACATTCTGCATTCGTCATT
>NZ_JACSRD010000112.1 GCF_014879935.1 Prosthecobacter sp. | reverse complement strand
CTGGTTCAAACCGAGATCGTCGAGCAGCTTGGCGAAGAGTTTGCGGTCTTCGGCGAGTTCGATGCTCTTCGGCGAGGTGCCGATGATGCGGACGCCGTTTTCTTCGAGGCCTTTGGCGAGGTTGAGCGGCGTCTGGCCGCCGAACTGGACGATGACGCCGAGCACCTGGTCGTTGCGGTTTTCGCGCTCGTAGATGTTGAGCACGTCTTCGAGGGTCAAAGGCTCAAAGTAGAGTTTATCGGAGGTGTCGTAGTCGGTGGAGACGGTCTCGGGGTTGGAATTGACCATGATGGTCTCAAAGCCGAGCTCGCGCAGGGCGAAGCTGGCATGGACGCAGCAGTAGTCGAACTCGATGCCCTGGCCGATGCGGTTCGGGCCGCCGCCGAGGATGATGACCTTTTTCTTGTCGCCATCGCGCACCTCGTCCTCGATGCCGTAGGTGCTGTAGTAGTAAGGCGTGTAAGCCTCGAACTCCGCCGCGCAGGTGTCCACAAGGCGGTAGGTGGGGATGATGCCACAGATTTTTCTAACTTTGCGGATTTCAGACGGCGTGCAGGGGCCGAGGCTTTTAGCAATCTGAACATCCGAGAACCCAAGTTTTTTCGCACGTTTGAGCATGCTAACGAGCTTAAAGTAAGGATGCCCTTCGCTATCCAACGCTCCACCCTTCGTCATCGTGGCCAGAGAATGAGCTAACGTATTGGCACTAATTCCCCAGTCAGGATTGTCGTCGTGTGCAAGATGCCGATCTGCCATTGAAGAAGACTCAGTCACAATCTCCTCAATCTGCCGCAAGAACCACCGGTCAATCTTGGTCAGCGCAAACACCTTCTCCACGTCCCAGCCCTTCGCGAAGGCCGCGCCGAGCCAGAAGATGCGTTCGGCGTTTGGCACGCTGAGCTTGGTTTCGAGCTCCTCGTCTTCGATCTGCTTGTCCGCGCCGTCGCCGATGAGGCCGAAGCGCTTGATCTCCAGGCCGCGCAGGGCCTTTTGCAGGCTCTCCTTGAACGTGCGGCCGATGGCCATGACCTCGCCGACGGATTTCATCTGCGTGGTGAGCACTTCGTTCGCGCCGGGGAACTTCTCGAAGGTGAAACGCGGGATCTTCGTCACCACGTAGTCGATGGTCGGCTCAAAGGCGGCCGGCGTGTGACGCGTGATGTCATTTTTGAGCTCATCGAGCGTGTAACCGACCGCGAGCTTCGCGGCGATCTTCGCAATCGGAAAGCCGGTGGCCTTCGAAGCGAGCGCTGAGCTGCGGCTCACACGCGGATTCATCTCGATGACGATCATGCGGCCCGTGTCCGGATGCACGGCGAACTGGATGTTTGACCCGCCCGTCTCCACGCCGATCTCGCGGATGCACGCGAAGGAGAAGTCGCGCATGATTTGATACTCGCGATCCGTCAGCGTCTGGATCGGTGCCACGGTGATCGAGTCGCCGGTGTGCACGCCCATGGGGTCGAGGTTCTCGATGGAGCAGATGATGACGCAGTTGTCCGCCTTGTCGCGAATGACCTCCATCTCGAACTCCTTCCACCCGAGCAACGACTCCTCGATGAGCACCTCGCTCACCGGCGAGAGATCGAGGCCGCGTGCTGTGATCGATTCAAACTCCTCGCGGTTGTAAGCGATGCCGCCGCCGGTGCCGCCGAGCGTGTAGGCCGGGCGGATGATGAGCGGCATGGTGCCGATCTCGTCGGCGATCTTGCGCGCCTCATCCATCGTGTGCGCCACGCCGGATTGCGGCAGGTCGAGGCCGATCTTGAGCATGGCTTCCTTGAACTTGAGGCGGTCCTCGCCCTTCTCGATGGCCTCGGCGTTCGCGCCGATCATGCGCACGCCATGCTTCGTCAGCGTGCCGGAGTTCCATAGCGACATGGCGCAGTTCAGCGCCGTCTGGCCGCCGAGCGTGGGCAGCAGCGCGTCGGGCTTTTCGGCGATGATGATCTTCTCGACGATCTCGGGATTGATCGGCTCGATGTAGGTGCGGTCCGCGAACTCCGGGTCCGTCATGATGGTGGCCGGATTGGAATTGATGAGCACCACCTGGTAGCCTTCCTCGCGCAGGGCCTTGCAGGCCTGGACGCCGGAGTAGTCGAACTCACAGCCCTGGCCGATGACGATGGGGCCGGAACCGATGACGAGAATGCGTTTGATGGAGGTGTCTTTGGGCATGGGGGTAGAAAATGACGAAACCAGAATGAGGAATGACGAATGTCGGAGGGAAAGCGTATGATTTAGGCGCTTTCGGGACCGGCTCGGTGAGGAGTTGCGCGTATGCGGGGCCGGAAAGCGCGGCATCTTGCACAGTCGATGCGGTGCGTCAAATGCAGGGGTTGATTTGATGGCATTCCTTCTGGAAAATCGGCTCAATCCCCGAAAAAAATGCCCGCCACGACTCTCGCGCTCGGATTCGGCCACCTGCCGCAGGATCGCGCCAAAACCACGCTGCTCGACGTGCATCTGCACCTGGATCATCCCGCCACACCGATCTCGCTCGGAGAACGCTCCGGACCGCAGTCGATCGGGAATGGTTTCACCCTGCGCCAGGCCACGGAATCGAGGTGGGAGCCTCACTTGCGCGCCTGCGGCTGTGAGTGGCTGCTGCTGGTGGCCACCGAAGAACGGCTGCGCGGGCGTGTCTTCACCCCGGAGGAGATTTTGGCCCGCCGTCCGGCCTCTGCCCCAGTTTCTCCTCCGCCTGCATCTTCGCCGGTGAAAGAGCCGCCAGCCGGAGCGCTGGAAAGAATCCGGCAGGCCCTCGCAGCCCAGGATTTTGAGGCGATCGAAGGTCTGCGGGATGTTTTAACCCCTGGCCTCGTTGCCCAAATCGCCGCCGAATGGCGCTCCGAACTCTCCTGGGGCGTGAAGGACGCCTACGCGGCGCTTTTGATGGATCAGACGGACCCCTGCGTGCGCCCGATCTTTCAGGATGCTCTGCGCTCTCCCACGGTCGAATCCCGCGCTTACGCCGTGTGCGTGCTGACACAGGATTTCAGCCGGTTTGACGCCATGCTGGTCCGTGGAGGACTCGACGAGGCCCAAGTGAATGCGCAGGTGGCGGCGCTCAGTTCACCGAAACCTTGACGCCGATCTCCTTGTAGGCGGCGGTGATGTCCTGGGCGATTTGTGAATAGGTGCGCTCGCCGAGCAGGATGGGCAGGTGTTTGAAGGGGGCCGTTTCCTGCTTCATGTCCGGCGGCGGGAAGCTGGTGGGATACTGGAAGCGTCCGTCGGGGAAGCGTTTCACGCGGGGATCGCGGAAGAAGGCCCGCAGGGCCTCCACCTCGCCATAAACGGCGTCCATGAACTTGATGAAGCGCGTGCCTTTCTTGTCGCCGTCGAGATGGCAGAAGTAATAGACGAGCAAGGCGGAGCGGAAGTAGAGCTGGCCCATGTTTTTGTTCGAGGTGTCGGCGATGCCGTGCCACGCGTCGTTGTTCATGGTCATGTGCGTCTCCAGGTTGCCGATGTCCACGGCATAGCCGCGTTTCTGCATCTCCTGGATGTGGTCGCGGATGCTGGTCTTGTGGGCCTCGGCGCGGAATTTGCCCGCGTTGTAGGGCAGCATTTCGGTGTATTCGGCGGTGCCTTCGACCACCCAGGTGGGCAGGAAGCGCAGGTAGTCGTCCATCACCTGATGGGTGATCTCGTGGATGAGGGTGCCGCCGTCGTAGTCGGCGTCCTTGGCGTAGGTTTTGCCGAGCATCTTGAGACCGATGCTCTGAAAAGGGACGCGGAAGACCTTGTCCCCGCCCATGTAAACGCCGCCGGAGTTCGGCGGGCCACCAGCGGCGACATAGTCGTTCCGCGTCTCGTAGAGAGCGGCCTGGTAGCGCTCAAAGCCCTCCGGCGGGCGGCAGACGACGCCCCAGGGAAGGGATGCGACGAGGGTTTTGGTGGCCTCAAAGGTGCGGGCGACCTCCTTCATCACGCTGCCGGCCAGTTTCGCCTGCGAGGTGAACTCGAAGCCCTCCGAGCGATAGACGCACTTCCGTGCGACAGGGTTTTCCTCGACCACCTCGATTTCGATCGACTTCGTGGGCACGACGACGTTTTCGGGCCAGGTGCGCTTCTCAATGGGCAGACGGTCAGGCGACGCAGGCGCAGTCGCTGCCGCAGCGGGAGCTGTTTTGGCTGCCGGAGCCGTCGGAGCGGCCGCCTTGCCTCGCACAAAGGCCTGATCGTCAGCGCTGAGCCTGACGAGGGCGATCTGGTGCTCCTTTCCGTCCGCCATGCGGACGGTGACACTGTCCGGCGTGGCGCTGACGAACGCGGCCTGGATGATGCGGCCCTGCGTGTCCTTCCACGGCCGGAAATCGCCATCCTGTCCGGCGGCGTGGACGGCGGCGAGCACGATGAAGAGGCAGGGGAGGGACTTCATGGACGGGGTGAATATCATGTCGCCGGAAATTAGGCAAGACGGCTGTGCATTTCATGGCAGAATGCCCAAGCGCCTGGGTCTGCCTGTCTGACAGGTGGTGCAGCGTGCTTCTGCTCCGATTTCCGATGGTCCCCGCTTCCCCCAGCACACCACACGCTCTTCTTCACGTCTTCAACCGCTACCTCCAGCACGGCGGCGAGGAGTTGATCGTGGACAAGATCCATGCCGACCTCTCCACCCGGCACGACATGACCTGGTGCCGGTTTGAAAGCGCTGAATGGGCCGGGCCGGACGCGCCTTCCGCCCTGAAACAGGCGGCCCGCATGTTTTACAACGCGGACGCACGGCACCGGTTCGAATCCGGCCTGCACACCAGCGGCGCGGGCGCGGCGGTGTTTCACAACATTCATCCCGTCGGCTCTCCATCGCTGTATCAGGCCGCTCTGCGGCGGAAGCTGCCGGTGGTGCAGTTCCTGCACAACTGGCGGCCTTTCTCCGTGGGCGGTGCGCTGTATGCGAATGGCAAGCTGACACCTGACGGCCTGTATGGCGGCCATTTGGAGGAGGTCCTGGCCGGCACATGGCAGGACTCCGCGCTGAAGAGCGCGGTCTTCGCCGTGCTGCTGAAGGCTTTGCGTGCCAGCGGATGGATGAACAGCGTGAAGGCGTGGATCACTCCCTCCGCTTTCATGAAGGAGAAACTGGTGGCTGCCGGGGCGCTGCCGGAGTCGCGCGTGCATGTGCTGCGGCATTCATGGAACCCGCAGGCGCAATTGCCGCCCTCGGAAGACGCTGGCTATTATCTGTTTCTCGGCCGCCTGACGGAAACGAAGGGCGTGATCCCGCTGCTGGACGCCTGGGATGCGCTGCGGGCGCAGCTTGGGCAGAAAACGCCGCTGCTGCACATCGCGGGCGATGGCCCGCTGGCCAACGCGGTGCAGATGCGTGTGCGCACGAATCCGTACATCGGCTTTCTCGGCCAGATCGGCGGGGAGACGAAACGGGAGGCGGTGCGGCGCTGTCGCGCGATGATCGTGCCCTCCACCTGGTGGGAGCCGCTCGGTCTCGTGGTTTACGAGGCGTATGATTACTCAAAGCCTGTGCTGGCCGCCAGAACCGGCGGCCTGGCGGAGATCGTGCGGCACGGTGTCACCGGCCTGCAGCACGAGCCCGGCGATGTGGCGAACCTCGTGCGTGACGTGCTCGAGCTGGAGGCCACGCCGCCCACCAGCCGGCTGGTGCTTGGTCGTGCAGGGCGTGACTGGCTGCTCGCCAACGCGGACACACAGAACTGGCTGCAGCAGTTCGAGGAGATTCTTGCTTCCGCAGTGCACTCGTAGGCTGGGTGCGGAGCGTCAGAACGCGTCAGTCTCACGCAATATCGATGCGGCTATGGCCTGATGCCATTCTCACGCCTTCCGGACAGGCTGACAGCCAACCGCCTTTTTCTGCCCCTTTGTTTCTGTCGGCCTGCGTTTGCCGGGAGGGGCTCGCGGCGAATCCCAGCCTCAATGCATGATCGTCACGCGACCGCCGACCTGGGCATGCTCGAAAATCGTCTCCGCCATGTGACGTGGCAGGCGGATGCAGCCGTGGGAGGCCGGGGAGCCGGGGTTCGGGATCGGGCCGGCATGCATGCCGACGCCGTAGCCGGTGATTCGCATCCAGTAAGGCATGGGAGCGCCGACGTAGTGGCAGCCGGCGGGAACCCGTGACACACCTGCGGTCGCGTTGCTGTTCACGACGTTGCCATTTCTGTCCACGATCATGCCGTAGCGGTTGGAGCGCTTGTTCGCGATTTTTTCCATGATGCGGAAGGTGCCCGTAGGCGTCGCGAACCCGCTCCGGCCCGTCGCGACGTAGGTCCAGCCGACATTCTGGCCGTTTTTGAAGAGATAAGCCTTCTGCTCGCTCAGATCGATGTTCACGCTGAGCGGCCCGGGGGTGCCGCTGCCGTGCCAGACATACATCGGTGACTGCGAGGCCGTTGTTGGCATTACCAACAGCGGGCGTCTGACCACCTCATAGCGGGAGGTGAGCAAAGGCAGGCGCGGCAACTCACACTGGCAGAGCAACGAAACACCAGCGACGGCGGTAAGGAGACGGAGGGTATTCATTCGGAGAAAGTTTCCGAAGTTTTGAAGCACATCCCACGCCTACGCAACCGAGCAGCTAGAGCCATTAGTCATGTTTCCATTTCACTGGCTTCGCTGATTCCAATAAATCTTGAGATTCTTGCTGCGACGGCCCGCTGCAATCACCTCCAGTTTGCGATCACCGTCCAAATCCGCGCACACGGCGTCCTCGCAGGCCATGCCGCCATCGTCGATGAAGGCGTTTTGCCAGCCATTGCCGTCCTCCTTGGTCGTCCAGAACAGTTTCACGGCCACCTTGCCGATCTTCTGCTGCGCACGCCAGCCGACCACGATCTGGCGGTTGTTCAAACCGAGAAGGTCATGCGTGGCGATGGCGTGGCCGTCCACGAGCTCGCTCGTGAGGATGTGGCGCTGCCAGGTGCCGTTTTTCGGGCCGTCCGGAGGCGGGGTGTAGAGCACCAGTTTGTCGCCATGCATCGGCTCAATGGTCACCACATAGGGCTGTCCGCCCGCGAAGGCGCCATAGCGCACCTCGCCCGCGCCTTGCAACTCTGGATTGTCCTTCGGATGCTTCGCGATCCACTGCTCCTTCCAGCCATTGTCGGTGGGATCCAGGCGCACCACGCCTTCGCGGCCGCACAGCAGCAGGCTTTCCGCCTCGCCGGCGGGAGCGGGGATGATGTCGAGGTTGTGCGTCTTGTGCATCGTGCCCTGCACCAGCGTGGTGTTCCATTCCTTGCGCGGATCATCCGGCATGTGGTAGGCCAGCACGCGCACGCCGTCTCCTTCGCCATTCTTGTCATTGCCACGGCCGTGGAGCGGCACCACGACGAGATCATAACGTCCGCCACGATTGCGCACCCACTTCATGCGGTGCGTCACCGGCTCGTGCGTGAGCTTCACCGGCTCCCATTTTTGCGTGCGATCCGCCGGCGGGATCATATAGAACACCGCGCCGCTGCCCACGGTGTCGCCGGGGTTCCATTCCGCCCCCACGGCGATCTCGCACTTGCCATCGCCATTGATGTCGCGGGCCGCGATGCACACGTGATCCTTTTCGGTGAGCTTTTCGGCGATGACGTGCTTCGTCCACGTCGGGTTCTCATACCAGACGATCACATTGCTGTCGGCCAGCAGGATGTCCGTGCGTTGGTCGCCATTCACGTCCGCCACGGCCAGCCCGTAGCCAATGCCGACCGCGTCATCGATCTGCTGGGCTTTGAAATCAGGCATCTGCGCCTGCAGACCGGCGGCGATGGCGAAAAACGCGACAAAGGAAGGGAGTTTCATGGGTGGGAGGAGAAGGGGGCGATACCAACGCGGCACCCGTTCAAGGCCTTGCCGCCGCTGCAGCGGCGGCACAGGTCAAACCGGTGTCACGAGCGGTCAGACTACCGTTTCCGGTTCCCGGAGGTCAATCACCCTGTCGGCAAAAAAGGGCACACTCCTCACTTCGTCACCACTGCGGCGATCTCGTCCCAAAGTTTGTCGATCTCCTTCGGGCCGTGCGAGGGTCTGCCTGCTTTGGAGAACCAGTAGTCGGCGTTCCACTGGTCGCCCTCGATCACATGCAGCAGCGCGTGAATCCACGAGCCCATCTTCGTGTGGATGTCCTGCGCGATGTTGTGCGCGGCGTCCCAGGAGCCGTTTTTGATCTGCCACAGGGCCTGCGCCTCGGGCGTGAGCGAGGAAGGGTCTTTGAGGGCGATCAGGTCGGCGGGAGACATGGCGCAATGACGAGGTGGGAGGTCGAAGGACGAACGAATGACGAAGCCATCCGGCATCCGGCATTCGTCATTCGGCTTTCGTCCATCCGGCGCAGCCGGTCAGTCTTCCGGCAACGGACGGTCTTTGGTTTCCGGCAGGAAGATCAAAGCGATGAGGCCGAGGACAAAGATCAGGCTCATCCAGGTGCCAGCGCTGCGGAAGGCGGCCAGTTCGGCGGCGGCTTCAGCAGCTTTGCGCGCGGCTTCCTCCGGAATCGCGGGAAGAACGGCCTTGGCGTCTTTCGCCAGATTGGACGCAAGCACTCCGAGAGTGATCGGACCGCTGGCAGCGATGAAACGGCCCACGTTGTAACAGAAACTGGTGCCGGTGCTGCGCAGGCGTGTGGGGAACAATTCCGGCAGATAGATGGCGAAGCCGGCGAAGAGCGAGAGCTGGCAGAAGCCCATCACGAAGCTCATCCAGATGTCAGAGGTGGTCTTGAAGTTCTGATAGAAGAGCACCGTGGAAGCCATGGCGGCGATGAAAGCCACGGCGAATACCGGCTTGCGGCCGAAGCGGGAGGCGGCCTTGCTGAAGGCGATCATGCCGAAGAAGGCGCCGATGTTCTGCACGATGAGATTCGCGGCGGCCCACCACTGTTTCGCCGGACCCACCTGCTCTGGCGGGAGATTTTGTGCGGCGAGCGAAGCGGCGATGGCCGGGGCGGTCAGTTTGTTGCTGAAGAAGCCGATGCCCCAAAGGCCGATGACTGCGGAAACGCACAGCAGCATGCCGAAGAGCGCCGGTTTGCGCCAGCGTGCGTCGCCAAAGAGGCTGAGGTAGGAACCCATGGCCTTTGATTTGTCCGTCTGGCTGGCCGCCTTGGCTGCGACCCACTTTTCGGGCTCCTTCAGGCGGATCATGATGAAAATGCACAGGAAGGCGGGGGCTGAGCCGATCCAGAAGAGGTACTTCCAGGAAACAGTGGGGTCGATGTTCGACACAGCCATGGCGCAGAGCCCGGCGGTGACGTTTCCAACGGCAGAGAGCGCTTGCAGCATGCCGAGCGCCTTTGCACGGGCCGTGTCAGGCAGGGAATCAGCCACCAAGGCCACGGCGAGGCCGAACACACCACCGACGCCGAGGCCGGTGAGAGCGCGGTAGATCATGAACTGTTCCGCGTTGGCAGCGAAGGAGGACAGACCGGTGAAAACCGAGTAGATGAGCACGGTGAAGGCGAGCGTCTTCGCACGGCCAATGCGGTCTCCCACCGCACCAAAAATCAGGCCGCCGGTGGCCCAACCAGCCACGAACACCGCCATCGCCATGCCGCTAAGTTTTGCCTGGTCGCCCGCCGGGTCGAGCGCTTTGAGCGCATTGTCACGAGCGAGGATGAAGAGCTGCTGATCGAGGCAGTCAAAGCACCACGCGGCGGAGGCGACAAAGAAGACGAACCAGTGGTAAGCGTTGAGTTGCTTGTACCAGGGCAGGGAGGCGTCGGGAGAGGTCGGGGTGCTCATGAGAAGCGCGGATGTTGAATGACTCGGAGGAAGATGACAATCGCGAAATCGCGGGAATCATGCCGCCACATGGCCCACGGTTCTTTCAAGGTGATCGGCATCGGCGCGGAGACGCGCGACGAGTTTTTCATCGTGCCGGAATTCTCCGCGGATGAGCGTGTGGCGGAGGCCGCCGCACATGCGGAGGATCGTGGCGGTCCGGTGGCCACGGCGCTGGCCGTTTTGCAGGCGCATGTCCACGATTGCATCCTTGTGGATGGTGAACCGGCGCGGGCGGTGATCCTGGTCCGCCAGCGGGACGGGGCGCGTCAGATCGTTTTCATGCCCGCGACGTCACCGGAACCGGTTTTTGACCCGCGCTGTCTTGATGGCGCCCGTTTGCTGCACATCAACGGCCGTCATGAAAACACCTGTCGTGACGCGATTCGCGCCGCGCAGGCGCAAAACGTCGAAATCTCCTTCGATGGCGGCGCGGGACGGTTCCGCGAGTCGATCCGCGATCTGTTCGAGGCCAGTCACCTCCGCATCGTGTCGCGTGATTTCGCGGAAAAGGCCTCCGGGAGGAGCGAACGGGCCGAAATGGCCGCGATCCTGCTCAAATCACCCGCGAGATTGCTCGTGATCACCGAAGGGACAGCCGGAAGCCATGTGTGGACGCCTGAGGGCGTTCATTTTCACCAGCCTGCGTTCAAAGCGGAGCCGCTGGTGGACACCACGGGCTGCGGGGATGTGTTTCACGGCGCGTTCCTGCACGGCTGGATCTCCCGCTGGCCGCTGGAGCGCTGCGCGGAGCATGCGGCATGGCTGGCGGCAAAAAATGCGGAAGGACTTGGCGGAAGGCACGTCTTAAAATCCGGCTGGCCACGATGAACCTTGAACTTTCACCTCCAAAACGTAAAGAACCGCATGCGCCGAAACGCAGCTTTTTTCCTTCCGCTTTCTCTCGCATTCATTGTCGTGGCCTGCGCCACCTATGACGGCTCGCGCATCTCCCGCTGGGAATCGCAGTTCTTTCCAGTGCCACCGGGGGCCATGACGCCGGACCAGCTCCTGGCCGAGACACGTGTGAAACTGGATCTGATCCCGTCCGGAACGGTCGGCCGCCGCTACTACCGGCGGATGACGCCGCGCTACATCACGATCCACAGCACCCAGAACTACACTGGGAATGCCTACCAGCACGCGCTGGCCTTGAAGCGCGGAGCGCTGCGTGCACCGCGGCGCAAAGGCGGCAACCGCATCGGCTTTCTCACCTGGCATTTCACCGTGCAGGACAATGTGGCCATCCAGCACCTGCCATGCCGCGAGCAGGGCGAGCATGCCGACTTCGACGGGCCGGGAAACAACTACAGCATCGGCATCGAGATGTGCGAGCACAGCGGGAACAACCTCGGCCAGACGATCGACCGCACGGCGCGTCTCGCGGCCTATCTGATGCGTGCTTACAACATCCCGCTCGATCACGTCGTGCCGCATTATCATTGGCCGCGGAAGGGGCTGAATCCGGCGCACAAGGACTGCCCGCACTTCCTCCTGGAGAACGGCAGACCCGGCCACACGTGGCGCTGGTTCCTCAACCGGGTCAACTTCCACCACAGCCGCATGCTTCCGGGCCAGGCGACACCTTTGGGATGAGCATGAAGCGTGCGCTGATCCAGATCGTGGCCGCGTGGGCCTTCGCGGCGGCCGTGCAGGGTCAAACGGATGCCGCCTGGCCGGAGAAGCCGGTGCCGAGCACGACCGAGCGCGTCGCCGTCTTCAGCGACAAGCGCATCAAGGAAAGCTCCGGCCTTTGCCGCAGCGGCCGCCATGCTGGCATCTTCTGGACGCTGAATGACTCCGGCGGCGAGCCCTGTGTGTTTGCCATCGACCACAAAGGCGCCACCCGCGCGAAGGTGCGCGTGCGTGATGCCGCGAACTTCGACTGGGAAGACCTCGCTCTGGGCAAGGACGAGGCCGGCAGTCCGCTTCTGTTCGTCGCGGACATCGGCGACAACTTTCACATGCGCGCCTCCATCCAGGTTTACGAGATCCCCGAGCCTGAAATCGTCGCTGCCGGCAAACCGGTCGATGAGACCAGCAGCAGCGTTCCGAAGATCTGGCGCGCGAATTATCCTGACGGCAAACACAACGCCGAAAGCCTGCTGGTGCATCCACAGACCGGCCGTCTGCACATCCTGACCAAGAGTGATGATGGCAGGTGCGCGCTGTATGCCTTTCCTGAAAAGCTGGAGGCGGACAAAAGCATGACGCTCATCAAGATCATCGATCTGCGGTTCCCGGCCGTGGTGCGTGTGGGCAAGCGGCCGCATGACAACTGCATGACCACCAGTGCCTGTTTCTCGCCTGACGGCCTGCGCATGGTCGTGTCCACTTACAGCAGTCTGTACGAATGGGAGCTGCCGCAAGGGGTGCTGCTGGAGAAGGCGTTGAGCTCACCGCCCGTGCGCGTCGAGCCGGAACTGTATCCGCAGGTGGAGGGTGTGTGCTATGACGCGGACAGCCGGACGATCTGGTTCACCAGCGAGCGTCTGCCGACGCCGCTGGTGCGTGTCACGCGTTGATGAAACGCGCGTAACCCTGTGTCGTGAAAGCCGTTTCACCTTTTACAAACAAGTAATTCGTCCGCGTGGAAGTTACTTCTTGATTCGATGTTTCGTTGCCGCAGCGTTGCCGCAATGACTACCAGGCCAAAGACGGAATATCGGCTCTGCATTCTTGATTGCGTCAGCGGGAAGCGGGCAGTGGTGAACAAGACGCCCTTCGTGGTGGGCTCGAATGCCGCCGCGGATTTTCGACTCGATCCGCAGTCGTGCCCGCCCGTGCTGTGCATCATCACCACCAACGGCGGCGTTCATGATGTGCGGTTCAACGCGAGCTCGAAAGCCATCATCGATGGTGTCGCCGCGGACTCGTTCAGCTCGCGTCCGGGGCAGGAGCACTCGTTCGTGTGCCACGGCCAGATGCTGGCCTTCAGACACATGGATGACGCCGCCCAATCCTGGCAGGAGACTGCCGTCGCTCCCGCCTGGAACATCTACGACCGCAACACGCTGCTTTGGAACGGCCCCTTCGACACGCGTGGCGTGCGCTCGTATGTGAATGCGATGACGGAGGACGACTGGTCACGCCTCGTGCTGCTGCCGTCCGGGCTCGATGAGATGGGATTCTTCATGCGTGATGCGAAGGAGGCTCTCGATCTCGAACCGCAGGATGGCGGAGGCGACGGTCACGGAGGACTGCTGCCGTCGCTGCATGAATCGCAGGCCATCAACAGCGAGTATGGCGAGTTCACCTGCCCGGTGTGCTGGTTCAAGTTCGACCGGGGCGACGTCATGAACATCGCCGTGCATGCAAGTTTGCGTGGTGATCCGTTGCTGGGCGAGAATCACATGCAGCGCTTCCATGCCACGCGCTTCAATGACCGCGGCCAGGCGCTCGATGCCATGGGCGTGGCCGCAGGCGATCTCGCCTGCCCGCACTGCCGGCGCAAGCTTCCCACCGGCTTCCTCGATCTGCCGCATCACGTGTTCTCGATCGTCGGCGCTCCATCATCCGGGAAGTCTTACTACCTCAGCGTGCTGGTGAAGGTGCTGCAAAACTCGTTGTTCCAGAAGTTCGGCATCACCTTCCGCGACGCCGATCCTTCCGACAACGTCATCCTCACGCAGATGAAGTCGCAGTTGTTCTCCGCGTCCACGCCGCAGGAGGCCTTCCTGGCGAAGACCGAGCTCGAAGGCGCTCTTTACGAGACCCTGCCGCGCCAGGGCCGGAAAGTGCGGCTGCCGAAGCCGTTCATCTTCCGGCTTTCGCATCCGCAGGCGCCGGACAGCGGCTTCTCCGTCGTGTTTTACGACAATGCGGGCGAACATTTCGAGCCGACGAGCAACAGCGCCGACTCACCCGGCGCGCAGCACATCGCGGTGGCCTCCGGCATCTTTTTCCTCTTCGATCCGCTGCACAACACGGAGTTCCGCCGCCGGCTGAACGATGTGAAGGACCCGCAGCTCAACAGCCACCGCCTGGATCATCAGGATGTGATCCTGGCGGAGACGGAGGTGCGCATCAAAAGCCTCCTCGGGCTCGACTCGCGTGAGCGTGTGGCCACGCCGCTCGCCGTCATGGTCGGAAAATGCGACACCTGGAGCTTGATGCTCGGCAGGGAGCCGCTGCTGCCCGCCACGGTCGATGGCACGGTGTCGCAGGCCAACATTGCCGCGAATTCCAAACGCATCCGCAGCCTCCTGCTCGAAGTCTGCCCCGCCATCGTGGCGAACGCGGAGGTCATCTCCTCGAATGTGTGCTATTTCGCCGTCAGCCCGCTCGGTTGCTCGCCGGTCGAGTTCAAGGACGGTGAAGGTCATGTGCGAATCGGCCCTGATCCGAAGAAAATCGATCCTCGCCATGTCGATGCGCCCACGTTATGGGTTCTGTCGCAAATCTCCCCGGATATTGTGCCATGTGAACCCACGACCTGATCTTCGATGGCCTGGCAGCTCATCTACACCAGTGCTCCCCGCCTGCTGGAGGCAGGACGGACAGGATTTGGCACGGTGGCCCGGCATCGGGCGGTGAGCGGCCTGCTGGCCACCACGATCGAGCGCTTCAGCCAGTTCGCACGGCTGCCCGGTCATGACCCGCGCCGGATCGTTTACACGCACCGCATCGTCACCCTCGGCAGCCAGCAGCATCATGTCCTCTCCTGCCTCCGGGATGCGGGCTCGGACTACACCGGCCGGACGAATCACATCGCGCATCATGTCATCGCGGAGACGCGGGAAGTCCGCGCGTTGGCCGCCGCCGGCGTCACGCCGGCGGACCTCTTGATGGCGCTGCCCTGGCGCACCTCGTGGACGGAGCCGCCGCGCTTTCTCGAAGCCGCCGAGGAGATCGATCTCACGGCCTTCACCGCGCAAAGTTCCGCCGCCTGGCGGCAGATCACTGGCAATGGCGACGATGCGCGCGTGCTTTCACCCGCAGTGGCAAAACGGGGCTGCTACATCGTCATTCCGCCTGCGGTGGATGCCCGCGCGCTGTTTCGCGAGTCCTTGCATGCGATGATGCCGCAGGCCTGGCAGACGACTTTCACCACTCATCTCGAATCGAGTGACGACGTGGCGGATTTCCGCTGGATAGGCCTCGCTGCGGAGTCGCCGATGTTTTCGCAGGCGGAGACTTCGGCGCGTGAATTCTTCGATCTGCGGCATCCAGACTCGCTTCCCGAGCCACCGCCGCCGTTGAGTCAAAAAAACGGGCTGAACGAGCCTCTGGCCGAGGTTTCCGTTCCAACCGCAGGCAGGCCGGAAACACCCTCCCGGGCCGGATCTGCGCCCAGATCGCGAACGGTCATCGCCACGGCGGCTGACGAGCATGAATCGCCGCCACCGGGCGGTTCCAGTTTTCCGTGGCTGAAGGTGCTCCTCATCGCCGCACTCGTGATCGGCGCAGGCGGCGGTTTGTTTCGGCAGATCAACAAGCGTCAGCAGCATTCCGAGGGAAAAGCACGCCTGGAACGACGGATCGCCGATTTGTGGCGCACCCATCACCTCAAACTGGAAGACACGCGGCAGTGGCTGACGCGGCAGCTTTCCACCACGCCGGATGCGGAGGCATGGATCGCCGCGCATGAGGCCTGCATCACGCAGATCCGCCGCAGTCTGTCGAATCCGGCGCAGGCGCAGACCGTGGACGCGCCGGACCGCATGCAGGATGACTGGAGCGATCTGCTGAACTCCCACGCCGAGTGGCTGCGCAGACGGGCGGCCGTGAAAATGCCGGGGGACTGGCATGTGCGCGAGCCGGCGGACGCGCGTGCTGTGTTGAACCGTTGGGCCGATGAAAAAAACGCCTGGCAGCGCTTTGCGGAGCATTTCACCCGTGAGCCGGCGGTGGATCACTCCGAGTTCCAGCAGCTCAAGGAGCGCGTGCATGAGGCGCTCCATGGCGACCGGTGTCCGCAGGGAACGGCGGGAGAGTGGCAGCGTCTGCTGGTTGAATTGGGTGAAGACACGCCGCCGCAGTGGCTCGCGGCCTGGATGAAACTCGAATCGATGGGTAACGATGGGCCTCCTGCAGGCTTTGAGACGATAATGCTTTCACTGGCCCGACAACCTGCCACTCCCGTGTGGTTTCAGACGCTGCTGCGTGAAAAGCAGCGCGCCTGGGCCGCCGACGCGGCGCAAAACAAGCCGCAGGAGGCCATGCGGCCGCAGGAGACGGTGCGGCGGGCGGCTCCGGCGGCGGCAGATGCGGATGCGCTGGCCGCGACGCATCTCATTCACGTCCTGGCCATCCGGGAAGACACGGTGTGGGAGTCCGCGCTCACCCGTCTGCCGGGATTGCCCGTTGAAGACGGCATGACACTGCAGTTTGGCGCTGTGACCGCCCGTGCGGCCGGGCTGGGCGATGAATGGCGGCTGATCGGCAACGCTTTCCGCCAGTCCGTCGGCGCGAGTGAAAAAATCGTGTTTGAAGGAGGGCGGCTGACGCAGCTTCCCACGCGGAAGGAGGGCTGCCGTCTGATCGCACGCGGCGGGGCGGAAGGCCGCGTGCTGTTTGACCTGCGCATCGTCACACCGTCCTCGAAGGCGCAGGAGTTGGTGCGCTTTGACCAGGTGCCCGAGGTTCCGCTGGTGGTGGCCGGTGAGCAGTTGCGCGTGGACGAGATCGGCCGCGTGATCCGCCGCCTCCGGCTGGTGGACGCCCCCACGCCGCAGTTCCAGCTCCGCTGCGAGGAAACATCCGGCGCGGCGCCCGCCTACTCACTTCAGATCGATGGCGAGCGCGTCAGCGTGTTCTCCGCCAGCCTGCCGTCCGCCGCGATGATCGAACTGCGCATGCTGGAGGCCGGCGCGACCGAGCTGAACACTGGCATCCTTAAAGATCGCGAGTTCATCCAGACACTGAGCCCCAGGATGGCGGACCGTCAGCAGCGTGTGGCCGCGCTCATGGCCGCGATCGCGGACAAGGAAGTGAAGCTGGCTGTGATCGCTGACAAAATACAGGCCCTGCGCAGGCAGTCGCCCACGACTCCGCCTCCGGCCGGCCCCTGTCTTCTCATGGAGATGACAGGCCTGGTCCGCGGCCTTTGCCGAATCAACATCACCCGCAGCAAGCCGTGAAAAACGTCCTCCAAACCGTCCAAGCCGTGCGTTCCCAGTTGGAGAGCGGCAGTCCGAACGCGTCGGCGGAACGCGTGGCGGAGGATTACGCCCGGTTCTGCGCCGACGCGGTGCAGCGGCTCGACGCGGCGGCCGCGATGCTGGAGAAGGGCAGCGATTACCAGGCGCTGCAAGTGGCCGAGCAGGAGCCCGCGCTGCTCGATCTCGTCGCCGCGTTGAGTTTCGGCGGTGAAAGGCCCTGGCAGGATTTTTGCGAGGAGCACGGGCTGGCCGTGGCACCGCGACTGAACGCGAAGACGGTGCACGCGCTAGACGCGCTCTACACGAAGGGCATCACGGCGAATCATCCGCTGTACAAGGATTTCCGCGCCGCGGCGCTCTCCCGCGACGATGCGAAGTCGGTGCAGATCCTGCACACGATCCTGAAGCTCAATCCGGCCGATGAGAACGCGAAGAAGGAGCTGCAGCGTCTGGACAACAAGCAGTTCCAGGAAAAGGCCGACCAGCTTCGTGAGGCGCTGAAGACTGATGACGAGGAACGCATCTCCTGCCTCACGGAGGCGCTCACGGCGCTCGGCTCCGCTGACAGGCTGCAACGTTGCGACGCCTATTCCGCCGGACAAACGGTCCGCCGCGCCTGGCGGAAACGGCAGGCGGAACAACGTCTGCCTGAGCTGCTGGATGAGATGGCCGCGCGGCAGAACGACGGCGACTGGCCGGCCGTGGGTGAGAATCTGGAAACCTGGGACGTGCTGGTGCATGAGCACGCGATCGAGGCGCCGGATCACGAGTCGCGGCGGCTGCTGGAGGAGGCGCGGCAGTTTTTTGCCCGTGAGAGCAGCGCGGACCTGGAGCGCCGCAGCTTTGACAAGTCGGTGCGTGATTGTGATGCCGCGCTCGATGAGGTGGAGATGCAGCTTCATGCCGGTGGCGGGCTGTCGTATGAGGAAGCGGCTGAAATCGACCGCTCCCTGATGCGGCGGTGGAAGGGCATCGAATCCCATCGCTCTCCTCCGCCGCCGGAACTGGCGAAGCGCATGCAATCCGCTGCACAGTCGCTCCGCAACCGCCTGGCGGGCATGCGGCGTGCACGGCGGTTGCGGCGTCTGACCGCCGCCACGGCCATCGCGGCGGCGCTGGCCTGCGTGACAGCGGTCATTCTCCATGGATGGAAGGCGCACGTCGTCTCTGAGGAACTCGCCGGCTATCGCATACGCAAGCTCTGCGTGCCGGCGGAGGACATGATCCGCAGGCTGGCCGATGCGGACGACTGGCTGACACGCTGGCCGTATCTGCAATCGACCATCGAGGAAGTCGGCGCCTGGACACGCCAGGAACGCGACATCGAAAAGCAGGCGCGTGAGGCGCTTCATGCGCTGGAGTCCAGTTTCACCGGCGAGACGAGCCGCCTGGCTCCGGCTCAGCTCGTGGCGCAACTGGAGGACGCGGAGACGATGGTGCGCTCGCTGCCGGAGGATCTTGCCGGAGGGCCTTCAAACCAGATCATGGCGCTCCGGACCCGCATTGACCTCCATCTGGCCCGTGCGGCCAGAGAAACGGCCGCGCAGGTGGCGGAGGCCTTGATGGACGTGGAGCCAATGACCGCCTCGGGCTTGTCTTTCGAGCTTCCTGTCGCCAAAACGGCGGAGAACGTCACGCAGATCAGCCGCAAACTGGCCCCGCTGGAGCTGGCGCTCAAACCGGAGGTCGATGCGCTCAAGATTCCCTTCGAACTGGAGACGCGCATCCTCGCGGTGCGGCAGCAGGTGGAGCAGTTCCAGGACGAGCTGACAAAATTCAGCCAGATCCGGGCGCAGACGGCCGAAGCCGCCGCTTTGCCGACCTATCGCGAAGCCTTGGAGCGCTGGAAGGAAGTCCGCTTTGCCGAGGCGGCGGTCGCGACGAAGGCGCTGGCCATTCTGCCGACGGAGCAGTCATTCCTGGCCGCCCTGCTGACGAACGGCAGCGAAACACAGCTCAAGGCGGTCATGGAGGATCTCTCCGGTCCGCGCATGCTGCCACCGCAGGCTCTGGAGCAGGATGTGAAGGTGCTGCTGGCGCTGCGTGATGATCCTTACCTGAACGAGGTGTGGGAGAACCGCGTGGCGGACTATTCGCGTGGCGGCGGGGAATCCGTGTGGTGGTCCTTCGGTCCGCTGACGCGCGGCACCATCGGTGACAATGTCCGCTGGTCCGGCCGTTTCTTCGTGCCGGAAAGAAGCACCACAGCCGTGAGCTTTGTGAAACGTGACATTGTGCGTGTGGCGGCATCGAACGGCGGCTTCATGGGCATGGACGTGCTCGATTCGAAGCCCAGCACGACCTCCGCCTTTCTCCAGGCTCTCAAGCTGAACCGCATGACGGATGCGGATGGAGCGCGTTTCCGCATCTCGTTGCTGGAGCTGTTCGAGATGATCGTTCACGACCAGGTGGCCAGCCCGGTGGCGAAGGCCTGCGTGATGCAGCGGCTCGAAAACATCCTCCGCCGTCGTGAAACGGCCTGGGGGCTGCATTTCTGCCCGTCGCTGGACGCGGATCTGCGTGAGATGAACCAGATCGTGGATGATCTGGCGCTGCAGAGCGAGGACTGGCTGCTGCCAGCGATGCGTGAGAAGCTGGGTGCGCCGCTGGCCGCCTTCTTCCAGCGCTGCCAGTCGCGTGCCTACTTCCGTGAGGCGGCCGCCCGGCGGGCGGTGCTGCACAGTGCCGCCACCGTGGGCCTGCGCTACGGCGGCTATGTGGAAGTCGATCAATCGCTCGTGCTGAACAACGCCGCCCGTGCTGCCGGTGAGCTCTGGACGCTGACGGCGGATGGCGGCGGGCCGCTCCTGCTGTCGGAAGCCGGATCTGAAAAAAGCGGGGCTGGCCGGGCAAAGGGTGCTGGAGCCCTGCCGCTGAGCCCGGTGTTTTACCTGCCGGTGGACCGCGGGCGGCTGCTGAGCCAGTATCAGACCGAAATGGCCAAGACCGACGCCGCAGGCCGCCGTCTCCCTTCCGCACCCTTCATCACGCCCTGACATGAGTGACAGCACCCAGTTCCAGCTTCAGTGGCGCGGCAGCAAAAAAGGGCCGCTTGATCTCGCCGCCATCAAGGAGGCGCTGAAATCCGGCGACATTCATTCCATGCATCAAATCGAGGTGGATGGCGAATGGCAGACGCTGCGTGATTTCCTCGAAGCCGAATACCTGCGTGACAAAGCCGCGGCCCGTGAAGCCTCCAAGATCGCGAAATGGCCGGATCCGCAACGCCGGGAAAACTCGCGTCCTCCCATTCCCATGCCCCTCCGCCGCGGTGCCCGGCCGCTGGAGGACGTGATTCCGAAGTATCAACGCGTCAGCGGCTCGGTCTTGCGGCGTTCACGCCGTTCCAGCAGCCTGCCGACGGTGGATGGACTGAATGACAGCGGCGCTGCCACGGTCGATGAGCGCGATGACATCCCGCGGTCGCATTCGCAGGGCGGCTCAGGTGCCGGTGCGCTGGAGTGGCGGCACGTCGGCATGGCGCTGCTCCTGCTCGCAAGCATCGTTGCCGCCGGGTTCGGCAGTTTCGCCATCGTGAAGGTTCTCACGACGCCCGCCGTTCATGGCCGCTCAGCTTCCGGGCGGTGAGGCTTTCCGTGGTCCCGCTGCAATACGGGCCGATTCCGCCTGTTTGTTTGCAGGATGCGCATGCCCCTGACCCTGCTTTGTCTCGCCTCGTTCACTTTGCACGCTGACGACTGGCCGCAATGGCTCGGACCGCAGCGGGATGCGGTGTGGCGTGAGACCGGCATCGTGGAAACGTTTCCAGCAGGCGGACCGCAGACGCTGTGGCGGTCAAAGATCGGTGGTGGCTACGCGGGACCGGCGGTGGCTGATGGCAAAGTGTATGTGATGGACCGTGAAGTGGCCGACAGGACCAGCGTACCCGCGAACGCCTTTGCACGCGGCATCATTCCGGGCAGCGAGCGTGTGCTTTGTCTCGATGCCAAAACGGGCAGGCAGGTTTGGGAGCATCGCTACGACTGCACTTACACGATGAGCTACTCCACCGGTCCGCGTGCCACGCCGCTCGTGCATGAGGGCAAGGTGTGGACCTTCGGTGCGGAGGCACACCTGCACTGTCTCGATGCCACAACGGGCAAGGTGCTCTGGGCGCACGACTTGAAGCAGGAATACAACGCGAAGACGCCGCAGTGGGGATTCGCCGGACAGTTGTTGCTCGATGGCAGTCGCCTCGTCTGCCTCTGCGGCGGTCCTGGCAGTGTCGTCGTGGCTTTGGACAAGGATTCCGGCAAGGAACTGTGGCGTGCGCTCGATGCGCGCGAACCTGGCTACGGCGTGCCGACACTGATCGAGGCCGGTGGCACGAGGCAGCTCCTCATCTGGCATCCGCAGTCCGTGAACTCGCTCGATCCGGCCACGGGAAAGGTGTTCTGGTCCTATCCGTGGGAGGTGCGCTTTGGCCTCACCATTCCCACGCCAAGGGTCGCGGGAGATCGATTGTTCCTGACGTCGTTCTACACCAGTTCGAAGTGTTTCAAGCTCGATGCGGGCACACCGGCCGCCGAGCTGCTGTGGGAAGGCAAAAGCATCAGTGAAAAGAACACCGACACGCTCCACAGCATCATGAGCACGCCCTTCATCGAGGACGGCCACATCTACGGCGTGTGCAGCTACGGCCAGCTCCGCTGCCTGAAGCTCGAAACCGGCGAACGCATCTGGGAAACCTTCGCGGCGACCACTGGCGGCGGCGAAGTGCGCTGGGCGAACGCCTTCATCGTGAAACATGAGAACCGCTTCTTCCTCGCCAATGAACAAGGCGATCTCATCATCGCGAAAATGACTCCCAAGGGCTACGAGGAGCTCAGCCGTGCCCATGTCCTCAAACCGACGACAACTGATCCGCGCCGTGAGGTGGTGTGGTCTCATCCCGCCTTCGCGAACCAATGCGTTTTCATGCGCAATGATGAGGAGATCGTGTGCGTGTCGCTGGCGAAGTAACCGGCGCGGTCAATGGACGCTTTCCGGCTCCAGGAGATTCTCGTCCGCTGAATTCGCGAGTTCCTTGAGGATCTGTTCCTCCAATTGGTTCTCAACGGCCACCTCCGCATTCGCGGCTTCGCGTTCGGCGACCGGTGCTGTTTCGCATTCTTTCTCAGGTGGACGCCCGTTTGGGACCATCTTTGAAACGTGCAGCCGATAAATCGGCTCGGGCATCTCGATGCCCGTTTCATCCAGCGCATTTTTGACGATGCGGATCGCCTCGCTGCGTACTTTTGCGAACTCGGCCCTGTCCTGATCCACCCAGGCGAAAAACCGCAGCACAATGTTGGAATCGCCAAGCTCCTCGACCAGCGATTGCGGCTCGGGATCGTCGATGACGCCTTTCAGGGCGGCCAGCGCCCGCGTGCCGACACGCTGGGCACGGGCGATGTCCTCGGTCGTGGCGATGCCAACGGAGAAATCGAAGCGTCGGTGCGGGCTGCGGGTGTAGTTGCAGATGATGTTCTTGAAGACGCTGCTGTTTGGAATGCGCAGGTGATTGCCGTCCAGCGTCAGCAGCACCATCTCGCGGGCGGTCAGGCGCATGACCTTGCCCTCCTGATCCAGGATGCGCAGATGATCGCCAATCGAGAACTGCTGGCGCAGACTTAGCAGCATGCCTGCGAGATAGTTTTCCACGATGTCCCGGAATGCAAAGCTCACCGCCAGTCCGGCAAGTCCCGCGACACCGAGAACCGCGCCGGCAATCGCGGTCGCGTCGAGCACATCGAGAGCCAGCACGAGCCCGAGCACAAACAAGATCGAGGCGGCGAGCCGTTGAATCAGGTCGCGCAGGAGCGGTTTGACCCGCAGCCAGCGCAGCGGCGCCTCCCATCGCCCCACCAGATGTGCGGCACCGGCAAACCCGATGACGATCAGCAGCGCAACGGCGGCCACCGGAGCCAGCTGAACGGCTCGCCGGGCAAGCTCCTCAAGCCGCGCCACCGACGGCGCCACGCGCGTCTCGACGGCGACTCCCTCCTCGATCTGGTTGTCCACAAATGCGACGCCTTCGAAGCGCTTCACCAAATCCTCGACGTTCTGCCTCACGCTTCCCCGCATGGTGGCACCGCTGAGACGGACGACGCCGGCATTCACCTCGACCTTCACGTCTTTGAAGTCTTCGATCTGATCCAGCACGGATCGGAGGCGGTTTGAAAGCTCGTTGTCCGGCACCGGCTTCAGCGGCAGGAGGCTCTCTTTGGCCACCTGTTCCTCCGCCTTGGGGAATGTCACCTGTGCCCGTGCCAGGGAGGGAAGAAGCAACAGGGTGAGGCATGCCACGGCGAGAATGCCCGCTGGCACCCCTCGCTTTGAACCCTGGGTGGATGAGAGGGTCATGGATGGCCTGCGTCCTCCGGTTCACTTTCGATGCTCTGATGCCGATGGAGTCTGGCTGGCACATGCGGCTCTGTTGCAGCCCGCGCAGACTGGCGGGATCAGGACGCTGCACGGTTGAAGTGTTCCAGCAGTTCCGACGGAGCGATCTTTGCGAGGTCGGAAGCGAGCACCTGGCTGATTTTGGCACGCGCTTCGGGTTCGAGGGCATCCAGCAACTGCTTGTGAACGGGCGCGCTGGCTGCGAACCGGCAGCGTGTCACCTCCCCGTCCACGAGTAAACCATTGATCTTTTGCGCCAGGCCCACGATGACGCGTCGATCCTGCTCACCTTCGAGATTGAGCCGTTCTCCAGCGGAGAGATCACCGGAAACGTGGCCGGCTCCACCTCCCTTCGGGAAACGGCCCGACTGGTCGGTCAGTTGCTCGGACAACTTCTCGTGCGCAGCCTCCGGCTTGAACTCCTCGATCAGTTCAAGGTGTGATGCGCGATCCATCGGCCCCTTCACCTCGCGATAGGCGCGGAGCAGGCCGAGATTGGTGACGATGATGAGGTCGTTGTTCATGGTGGATCGATGGAAGTTTCAAATCTCCGATTGCAGGAGGCGCCTCTACGCAAATCGCACGAGACACGGAGTCTGGACTGGTTTGATGCATGCCATTTCCTCCCGTCGAACGGCGTCTCACCGCTTCTCACGCTGTCCGGGCGCTGTTTGAGCTGTTTCCAGGCCGTGCGTCAGGACCGATCAGGGGCCGGGCGGCAGATCGTGGGCGGGCAGGCCCGCTCCCCGCACAAACGGGCCGTCATAACAGCGGTGCAGGTCATCCTCCGTCCACATTTCACGATCAGGACCAGCGCTGCGGATGTCGATGCGGCTGGGGTCACGCACATGGAAGAACAACGGCGAGCCCCAGCGGTCCACAATCTGGCCATTGGCGTTCAAACACGGATGCGGCGCCTTCAAGAACACCTCTCGCGCCGAATTCTTCCCCATCAACGCCGCTGCGAACTCCTCATTCGCTCCCATCCGAAACGGCGAGTCGCCTTTCACGAGCAGTTGCAGGTTTGAAAACACATGCGCCATGCTGTGCAGGTCGTCCTCCGGCCGTGTGGTCGTGCCGGCATAGGCCTTGAGAAGCTCTTCGCCTGGAAGCATGCTTTTCCCGCGCTGCTCCGCCTCCTTCTCGATCACTTTTGTCATGTCAGCGGGCAAGACCGGCTGGCGCGTCGTCAGTCGATTGGAAGTCGCCTTCCACCAGACCCCCAGCGTCGCTGCCACCGCGATCAGCGCCGCCATCTTCCATCTCATCTGCTTGTCTTGAAACATGGAACCTGAAACTTGAAACTCAGCTCCACGTTCCCGCCCGCAGCATGCCAATCGGCAAACTCGCCGAGTTCACGTTGTAAAAGTTGCCGATGTTCGGCAGCACGCTGCTCATGCCGGACGCAGGAACGCCAAACCAGCGAAGCATCTCGCCGAAGAATTGATCCACACTCGTCGTGGGAATCATGCGACCGCCGTAGCCGGTGTCGTCGGCGCTTTCGAGCGTGAGATCCGGGAAGGTGCCATACACGCGACCGCCCTGGATCGGACCTCCCATGACGAGCGCATTGCCACCCCAGGCGTGGTCGGTGCCGCGACCGTTGCTGCGCAGCGTGCGGCCGAAGTCGGAGGCGCTAAAGGTGATCACGCCGTCTTGCAGCGTGAGCTGTTCCAGCGCCCGCTGGAAGGCGGTGAGGGCCGTGTTGAGGGTGTTGAGCATGCCCGCCTGCGTGTTAAGCAACTCGCCGTGATGATCCCAGCCGCCGAAGGTGATGAAAATCGTCTGCCGGTGCAGCCCGAGCGCCTGGCGCAGCGCGATCATCTTCACCGCGGCACGGAACTGCTGCGCGATGTAGTTGTTCGTCGGGAAGAGCGAGGCCACGGCGCTGTCGTCGTAGCTGTTGTATTGCTGGAGGAAGAACTCTTGGAGCTCGATGCTGCTCTTCGTGAGCTGGCCGTAGCTCTGCTGCATCAGGTTGGCGTAGTTTTGCTGGATGATGCTGCGATGCGCGGTGTTTTTGAGCTTCATCGGATGCAGCGGATCGGTGATCTCGCTGCCGGTGAAGGTCAGCGCCCCGCGATCCGTGACCACAAACTGCGTCGTGGCATTGCCCACCTGCCACAGGCTGTTCCCGGAGAGGGAAATGTTCATCGCGATGCTGTTCGTGTTCACCGTGCTGTGCAGTAGATCAGCGGTGCGTCCGGCCCAGCCGCTCAGTTCTGTCATGCCCTGCGGCACGGAGGTCTGCCACTGGTCGATCTGGTCGCTGTGCGAATACAGCGCCCGCGGCAGCGCCACACTCTCGGCGAGGTATTGCGCCTTCGTCACCTGCTGGATGAGCGTGCCCACATTCGCCAGCAAGGCCGCGCGACGCTTCCCGGCGAAGTTGCCCGTGCCGTTGAACATGTCCCGCAGGCCCGTGCAGCTCGGATGAATGCCGTAGAGCTGCCCGTCGCCGCCATCTTGATCGAGATTGAGAAGCTGGCCGGCCATAAGCGCCAGATTGCCCCGCGTAGTCGTGTAGATGCCATGCCGCGTCGAATCGCGTGGCACGAGGAAATTGAAGGAATCCATCCCGCCGTTCAAAAACACGCAAACGAGCGTCTTGTAGTCCGTCGGTGCTCCATCGGCTGCCACGCGACTGGCGAGCTGGAGATTGAGGAGCGTATTCAGCACCGGCACGGTGCTCATCGCCGCACAGGCGGAGCGTCCGAAGAAGTGGCGGCGGGTGGAGGCTGCGTTCATGACTTCAAAAAGGAGCGAAAAAGGTTCACCGCATCACCGCGCCTTCCGGGCACGTCAGCGAGAGATAGGCGGCCACGCGGATGCGGGCGGCGGTTTGATCGGCGGGGATCTGGGCGAGCGTGCTCAAGATGATGCTGCGCGTGCTCGCCTTCATCTGACCGGCGCAGAAGAGGAGATTGAAATGATCCATCAAACGCTCGGGTGAGGTCGCGAAGGCCTGCTCGCGCCTGAAATCGAAGGGGAAACGATACTGCTCATAAAAGCTCAGCCCTTCTTCGAGCATCTTCCACAGGCGGTTCGGGAAGCTGATCGAGCTGTAGCTGTCCGTGATCTGGAAAACCGGGCTCGCGAGGCCGTTTTGCGTCGCCAGACCCGGAGCGCGATACTCGGGGCGGTAGAAGTTGAAGACGCTCGGCGAGTTCGTCGGCGCCTGGCGGCTCTCGTTGTAAAACTCGCTCCAGTCCCACCACAGCAGCTCGGGCACCTGCTTCATGCCGAAGACGCGAGCCATCGACATCGCGCGGATCACCGGCTCCTTCAGGCGACCGAAGCCCGCGGCCTGCGCCCCCACCGGGCCGCGAGCCTCCGGATCGAGCAGGATGGCACGCACCACCGCGCCGAGATCGCCACGCATGCCGCTGCCGTTGTTCGCAAAGACGCTGCTGATGCGCTGCACATACGCCGGACTCGGATTGTCCGTGACAAGGAACTGGATGAGCTGCTTGCCGACAAACACACCGCAGTTCGGATGCTCGAAAAGATGATGAATGGCATCCCGCACATCGCGTTGCGCATTCTCCAGCGTCGCCGCACGGGCTGGAATAACAAAGCCACCGAGCAGTGTCTTCGCGCCGAAGTCATGGCGATCGGCATGCAGGGTCATCGGTGTGGCGTAGTCCTGCTCGGTCCAGCCGCCGCCGCCCCAGTTGTCGCCGCCGAACCAGAAGCCTGTCATCACGCGGGCGAGCTGTGTGATCTCCTCGTTCGAGTAAGTCGGCACCGGCTGACCGCTCACGAGCACCCGCGAGCCATCGGGATTGAGCTGCCAAAGGCCCACCGTGAAGAGCTGCATCACCTCACGGGCGTAGTTTTCATCCGGGTAGCGATTGATCGATGGATCAGCCTTCTGATTGCCCACATGCGAAAGGTAGCGGCCCATCACCGGATGCATGGTCACCTCCATCAGCACGTCCTCGTAGTTGCCAAAGGCGTTGCGAACAAAGATGTCGTAGTAGTCCGCCATGCCGAGGCAGCGGTTTTCGAGGTTCGCATCGCGACGCGAGGTGACGAGGATCTGGCTCAAGGCAAACGCCACACGCTGACGAAGCTGGTCGCTGCCCTGGATCGCCGCACGCGCAAAAGCCGTCTGCATGTTGTTGCCGAACAAGAACGGATCGCTGTCACCACCGCCGCGGCTGTAAGTCTCGTGCTGGCGCTGCGAGGTCATGTTTTGAAAAATGCCCCGGATGTAGTCTGAGTGCCATGTGGCCGGCAGGCTCATCTGCTGCGTGATCCAGCCGGCATAGCCGAGCGTCTGCACACGCTGGATGTCCTCGAGTGTCGGACCAAAGGCTGCCTGCATGAGGAAACGCGCAGCCTGTGGTCGCGACACACCGCCGCCCGCTCCTCCAGCCATGCCGCCTGCGCTGCCTGCGCCCTGAAGCTGCTCCACCATCGCCACGTAATCGCCGCTGAGCGTGCTTTCCGGCGTGCCATCGTGGTTGGCGTCGATGCTCACGCTGCTGCGGGTGCTGTTCGGAATGGTTGGTGAAGTTCCAAAGCCGTAAAACTCGGACCAATCACTCAAACCATCTTCGTCAGTGTCTTGATCAGCCACACGCATTCTGAAGAAAGCCGTCGAGGGCGTGTGTGCATGTGCAAATGAGTACCAATAAACCCATCTCTCGGGCTGTGTGGGATGCGTGATATTCAAGACAGGAATGTCCCCAAGTGGGTTCCAGAGAGACAGATCTGCGCTGTACTCGAGGTAATGGGCTTTTCTTGGCAAATAAGGCCAGCGGACTGTCATGAAGCCATCAGAACTCTCGATCACACTCCACAACCGTGAAGACGCATCAAACGGATTGGTTCCCGCAAGAGCTTCAGCTCCATTCGTCATGCCGTCACCATCGTTGTCATGGGCCGCCACCAGTCCAAACTGCCCGGTCCATTGCTCCCAGGCGTCCGACATGCCGTTTCCATTCAAATCCTCACCGGAAACACCTGCGGGAAGGCCGTGATAAAAAGGCGGCAGACTCGTCGCGAGCATCGGATCGCTGCCGCTGTCAGCCTCCAGGCCGTCTTGGGCGAGGTCGTCATCGCTGTCCGCATCATTTGGCAGCGTGCCAGCGAGATACTCGCGCACATTCGTCAGACCATCCGCATCGCCATCGAGCATGCCATCGGCGGCGCTGTTCTTGTTCAGGCCATGCGCATCTTCCCAGACATCCGGCATGCCGTCGTCGTCCGTGTCCTTCCAGGCAGCATAGCCGGTCATGTCCTCCAGCCGCGTGGGGTGAATGAAAACACTCACGCCATCATGCACCCACGTTTCGAGCCGATTCACGAGCGGTGGATCGCTACG
The DNA here is from genome assembly GCF_014879935.1 of Prosthecobacter sp. Taxonomy (GTDB): domain Bacteria; phylum Verrucomicrobiota; class Verrucomicrobiia; order Verrucomicrobiales; family Verrucomicrobiaceae; genus Prosthecobacter. The sequence continues at coordinate 48,634 of NZ_JACSRD010000112.1, read as the reverse complement.
ATCCTGCCATGTGGCGGCACCATCGTGCGCATTCTGAGCGAGGGCGCAGTTGGTGAAGACTTTGCTGAACAGCACGGTGCCTCCATTTTTGTCCTGATTGGTAATGCTGAAGGTGAAATCCCACGCCGTGCGGCTGCCGGTGCTGCTCCCTTCGATCTTGAAGCGCAGCCGGTCGCTGATGTCATGACTGCTAATGCCGCTGAAGCCCATCGCTGCCTTCAAATCCGTAGGAAAGCTCTGCCAGTCCGCCTCCCAGATGTCCCCCGTGTCGTCACCAGGGTTGCTGAAGCCCCCTCCGTGGCTCGAATACAGGAAATAGCTCAAGCGACCTGACTTCACCCGGATGCCGATGTTGAAGGCATCGCTGCCCGTGCTCGCCGAGTTCACGATTTGGAAGTTCATGAGCGAATGATCGCCCCACTCCTGATCCGTCACGCCGCCGCGGGCGTGGTCCCACACGATCTGCACATTCTCGACGATCCAGTCAAAGGTGCGAGGGCTCGTGCTCACTATTGGCATGAGCGATTGCGAGGCCGTCGGATTGGTCCAGCCCTCGACTTCGTCGGCATCACCGATGCCGTCGCCATCGCTGTCCGCGTTGTTCGGATTCGTCGCCACCGGCACGCCGTTGATTTCCGCGCCATCGCTGAGGCCATCGCCATCCGAATCTGCCAGCAGAGGATTGGTTGTGGTCTCCGCCGCATCGTTCAAGCCATCGCCATCGGTATCGGCAACGCGAGGATTGGTGAAGATGCTACGCTCCGCCAGATTCGTCAGCCCATCGCCATCCGCGTCGAGCGTGGCATCCGCCACCAGCGTTTTGAAACCATGCTCCCACTCGTAGGCATCCGGCATGCCATCGGAGTCGCTGTCGAGTGTGGTGTCCACGATTTGAATGCCGTGAATGCCCGTCTCATACCAGCTCGTCCGGGCGATTTTGATGTTCACCGTTGGAAGAGTTTGATCGCGGTAGCGGATCGCATTCGCCCGCCAAGGCTTCACGGCATCCGAGTGCATCAATTCAACCAGCTTCGTCTGCGGCGGCGTGCTGGCACTGAGAAACCAGCGATCCGTGGCCGGTGTGTCATTGAGCCGCGTGTAAGCCACCGCGCTGTCATACGAGGTGCCCACATAAACGATCACATCGTAGGTAGTGAATGGCACATTGCTCAGCGTGAGACTGCCCGGCGTGTCCGACGAGACACTCAGGTAGCCATCGAGCAGCTTCTGCGTGGCGTTGCCGGACTGGCCGTTGGCCCAGGTGCCGCCAAAAGCCCAGTTCATCGTCATCCCGGTGGCGGTGCCGGTGCTGTCCACGATCACATCGGCCGTTGGCGAGAGGATGTCACCCTGCGTGCCATTTTGGCTGCGCCAGCTCGTCAGCGCCCAGGTGTTGTTCCAGAAGCGTTGAGGCACCAAACCGGTCACCTCATGACTGGCGATGGTATTGTCGGGATTCAGCTCCATCACGAAATTGATGCCGATCACGCTGCTTTGGACCGGAGGCGTGCTCGCGGCCGAATTCGCGAGATAGCCGGTGCGCAGCTCCCATGCATCGCCCGCGCCATCGCCATCCGTATCTGCCAAAAGCGGACTCGATGCTGTCTCCTCGCCATCACTCAGCGAATCGCCATCCGTGTCCGCTATCAGCGGATTGGTGCCCGCGGTGAATTCCGCGCCATCGCTCAAACCATCGCCATCCGTGTCCTTTTGCGTCGGCTCCGTGCCCGCGGCGAACTCCTGCGCATTCGTGCGACCATCGGCATCCACATCCTGGGCCGCGCTCGCCACCGCATCGCTGAATCCATGATCCACCTCCCACCAGCGCGGCAGGCCATCGCCATCCACGTCTTGCAAAGCGATGGGGTCAATCTCCAGCGACAGCGCATCAAACTGCACCCAGCCATCCGTCGAGGATGCCGGAGCCGGTGCCCGGCGGATTTCGAGCACATTCGCCCCTGCCACCGGAGTGAACGCAGGTGCATTCACCTCGACGATCAACGTGTCTGCCTTCGTGTGAACGGCGGTTTTGATCAGCACCCCGTTCCAAAACACCTCAAACTGGTGCCGCCCGTAGCCTTCGGCATAATTGTCGATCGCCGGGTTCCACCATCCGCCCCAAACTTGATGCATGTTCAGCCGCATGCGGGCCGTGCTCGTGGCCTGCGCCGGTGTGAGATTGAAATGCAGCCTCACCGAGAGGTTTTGAGTATCCAGCACCGGCTCAAAGTTCGTCGGCGGCTCGCCCGCCACCGTGCCGATGGGCGCGGGGTAGGTACCCGCGAAGTAAAAATCATTGTCGAGCACCGTCGCACTGCCCGGCGCCGCGTTGTAATCCCACGTTGAGCTCCCAAACTCATCCTGCGGATCCCCGTCCCAAACCCCGAGCGACCACAACGTCGTGAATTCCGCCCTCAACGGCGAAACGATCCATCCGATAAGACAAGCGAGCAAACCCAGGCGCATGCGCGGAGGTTACCACTCGCGCAGGAAGATGTCCATGCTGGTCACGGGTCCTCAACGGGGTGGAGAAGGCTCAAACCACCTCAATAATGGTCACATCCAAACCGGGAAACTGTGAGAAGGCCTTGTCCGTGGTAACCAGTTCCGCACCGGAAGCGATGGCAAAAGCAGCGAGGTAGGCATCCATCCAAAGTTTGGGCGACGAGGTGCGCCGGGCTGCAAGCTTCTTCCAATTGGGATTCAGACCTGGCGGCTCGACCTGGAAGAGAATGCGATCATCGGCAATGAAGGCTTCATAAACCGCCCAGGCGTCCTTGTTGCTCAGGGCGGCGATTCCATAGGCGCTCATGACGCCCGTGGTGGTGAGCAGACGAAGGAACGACTGCTGTGTGGAGCGGCAAAAGGCGATCTCATCCGGCGAATCCTGTTCCTCCAGCCACTCTACCGCTGCCCGGTGGTGCGTGTGCTTCGACAATGACAGCGCGAGCCAGACATTCGTGTCAGGCAGCTTCATGATGCCACTCCGCCTCCTGCCCGTTTAAAATTTCCGATACTTGCTCGGGTGTCAGCACGGCAGCCTTCCGGCATTGGATGAGCGGAAGTTTAACCCGCGAACTTTTTGGAGCGCGGTTCGTTTTTCGAGCCGCAAGCCCGCGGCGCAGCAAGTCTGCCACTGTGTCCTTGAGTTTGCGGCCTTCATGCACGGCGCGGAGTTTTACCTCACGCACCAGATCACCGGGGAGTTCCAAAGTCGTCTTCATGAGCTAAATTGCTGGTTTCCCAGCTTTCTGTCAAACCAGCTTTCAGACGCCGGAAATAAATCGTTACAATCGGCTCATCCAGTTCGACGTATCTGGGAGGCCACCTTTTTGAATGACCTGTATGTTTTTAGCTATGTCTTGACCGATTCCAATAACGACCGCGATCAGTCTGCCATGCTTGAAGTAGGCACAAGCTGGCGTGTTTCGCAGGTCAATCTCCCTGGCGTATTCTTGCTCTTCATCCACGTCCATGTAGCCAAAGGATGCGACGCCAGCGAACTGACTTTCGATTTGTGCAATCTGTTCGGCCACTGCAAAACGATAGCCGTCCCACTCAGCATCAAGGTGGACTACGGCAACCGGCGTTTGACGAAGGAACGTATTCAGGTCGGCGCGAGTAAGCTTTGTCATGGAAATGTCTTTCACAGCCCCTTCGGCATCCACGCTTCCAGCTTGCTCACCTCCGCTTTCGCGGACGAACTCACCGGAATGCCCCAGAAGTCGAAGAAGGGGGCGAGGTTCTTGTTGGCGATCTTGGAGTAGCGGATGAGGAACTGGTCGCGGGCTTCGTCATCGCCTTTGGGCTCGGGGCCGTATTCGGTGCCGTCGAAGCTGTGCAGGTATTTGCGCCAGCTTTCCCAGCCGAACTCTTGAATGAGCTGGATGTAGGTGGTGAGGGCGAGGAACGGCTCGCTCTTCCAGAGCTGCCATTTGTTGGAGGCGGCCTTGATGTCTTTGATATGCTTTTTGCGAGACTCTTCGCTGATGCCGCCGTGGCCTATGAGCCAGTCTTTCTTCAGGACGGCCTCGTAGCAATACATGCCGATGACGTTGTTCGTGACCTCGCCGGTGCCGTCGAATGTGAAGGTGCGGCGCTGGTGGTTGTGGCCGATTTCGTGGTAAAAGCCCCAGCCGGGGAATTTGAGACGCGTGAGCGTGGTCATCTCCGGCCCGGCGCTGGTCGGGATCATGATGGGATAGCCGCTGTGCATGTAACCGGCACTGATTTGCACGTCAGCGACGATGCGCTCGGGCCGTGTGCGTTCGGTGGCTTGATTGGAAACGTCATCCTGAGCCTCGACGACGGCTTTCCAGAACTGCATGAGCTCGGTGGGGTTGTTGATGGCCTGCGCGACCTCGCGCGGGAAGCTGATGATCATCTTGTCGCAGGCCATTTCCGCCCACGGCGCGGGGCGCTGGCGGATTTCCTTCCACTTGGCGTCGTCGTCCTTGCCGAGCACGAAGAGCGGCGCGGCGATCGCGTCTTTGATGGCGGCGGTGAAGGGCTCGTCGTCCTTCGCGCGACCGGGGACCTCGATGTAGATAAGACCACCGAAGGCGGAGGCCGTTTTCGTCGTGGTGGTGGCCAAAGTATCGCTGCGCGTGATGTCGGGAGCGCGTTCCCATTTGTCGAGATGGTAAAGCGTGTCGCTGTGGCAGCCGATGCGCACGGCGTAGCCTTTGTCGGCGTATTTTTCTGGGATCGTCACCGTGATCGGCTCGCCCGCGACGGCGTAAAGGCCGGTGCTGTGCCAGCCAGAGATGCTCGGCGTGATGGCGATCTCAGCGCCGGTGCGCGGGGCGTTTTCAGGCGCTTTGCCGGGGAATTCGGCGTGAGCGGGATGTGCCTTGATGCCTTCGGCGCTCATGAGGCGCAGCATGCGCGTCTCCATGCCGAGTCGCAGACGCGCGGCGGCGTGCTGCGTGTCATTGAGAGGTGCTTTGGCGGTCGGAATCGGCGCATCGGTGCCGGCGTTGCCGAGCGCGGCGGCGACGGCGTTCTTCAAATTGCTGCGATCCGGCGGTTGCGCGGCCATGGCGATCTGAATCGCGTTCATGCCCTGCTTCATCTGCTCCGGCGTGAGTGCGGGTCCGCCTTCGCGCTGCTTTTTGATCGCGGTGATGGCGTCAGACGCATTCATCATCGCCGGAAGCTCCACGCGGGCCTCAAACGAGCGAAGTTGGTCGAAAGCGCTCATGTCCGTGTTCGCCACGCCTGCGGCCATGAGCGCCTGATTCACGCCGTGGGAGATGGCGAGGTCCTTGCCACCGCTCGTCTGTCCATACGCCCAGCCCGTCATGCCGCCGATGAAGCCGCCACCGCCTTTGATGTAGTCGATCAAAGCCGCGCCTTCCTCCACGCTGACCACGCCTTGTGTATTGATGATGACCACGTCGTAGTCGGAGAGGTTCTTTTTCTCCACCGTGGCGAATTCCTCCGCCTTCAGCCCGCGCTGGGCCAAAGCAGCGCCTTTCACGCCTTTGAGGCCGATGCGTGGCTTCGCTTTGTTGCCCGCCCACTTCACGCAGTTCTCGATGAGTTGTGCGTGATCACCGCCGCCGTCACCGCTGAGATAGGCATTCTGGCCAAACAGGATGATGCGCCCTTTTCCGTAGGCCGCGGCCGCTCCGACCGCGATTTCGACGCCATCCTTGTCCGGTGCCGAAAGGATCGGAAACGCGATCTGGCCCCAAATGCCCACCGGACCCGGCGCTCCGAGTTTTGGCACCGATTTGACGCCTTCGAGGATTTTCGCGCGCTCTGCATTCACGAGCGCTGGAGGCATTTGGGCGTTCAAAACGGCTGCGCAGGCCAGAAACAAGAAGGCCTCACGCAAAGGCGCAAAGGCGCAAAGTTTTGAGAAACGATCTTTTTCAGACCTTTGCGCCTTTGCGCCTTTGCGTGAGACAAATCGAAGGATGGAGAACTGTCGGTTGTTCATGGTTGGGTTGGTGAAAGGTGTTCAGCGTTTCGTATCAACTGGCACTGATGGTGGATGAAATACTCTGCGAGGAGGAAGGCGGTCACGCATCCATGGAGTGATCACCAAAGTTATTGGCGTGCGGTTTCCTGCCCATCGTGCTTTGGAGAGTCGTTCGAACTCGGAGGAGCCATGATGGTCCTTTATCCTTTCTTTATGCGTCTCGAAATCCCCAAGGCAGTAAACTGCGATGCCACCATCATTACTCACCTTTAATGCATCGGGCAGGTCGGGGTCCGCCAACAACATGTATGGAACAGGACAGACACCAGGTGAGCCAACATAAACCAAGTAAAACCACTGCCGGAACGGGCCGAACTCAAAGTTGCCCGACGAATCTGAAACCGTGGCTCCCAACATTCGGTCGCTCCGAAGATGATAATCAATGATGGCTCCTGAAACCGGCTGCCCTTTCGCGTTCACCACACGTCCGCTGACTTTTCTAGTCAGCGTTTCGTAGTGCGGCATAATCAGGCAGCTCGGAAGAACCGTGATGATTGACAATATGAGCAGTAGTCGTGTCATGGTTAATCAGCGGTAAATCACGACCAGAAACACCACCGCAGCTCCTTTGGCGGTGTTGACGATGGCGTGGGGGACATCGGCGCGGTAGGTGCCGCTGTCGCCTTTGGTGAGGTCGTCGTGGTCTTCGCCGGATTCGATGCGGACGCTGCCTTCTTCGACGGTGAGGAACTCACGCGTGCCCTCAAAGTGCGGCTGGCTGCGCAAGGCACCGCCCGGCTTCAGTGTGAGCTCGTAGAACTCGACATCCTTCTCCAAATTCAGCGGCGAAAGCGTGCGGATCTCGCACTGTTTGTCGCTGCGATACACCTGAGCGCGATCATTGGCGCGGATGACCTGAATCTTCGAAGCGCTGGCCTCCGCGCTCTCGATCAGTTCCTGCAAAGTGAGCCCAAAGGCCCGCGCGATGCGGAAGGTGACGGTGAGCGTGGGGTTCGCCTTCTCACGCTCGATTTCGCTGAGCATGCTGCGGCTCACGCCGCTGGCATTGGCGAGTTCTTCGAGCGACCAGCCTCGATCCGCGCGGAGTTTCTTCACGCGCTTGCCGAGGTTCTCATTGATGGCCTCGGGGCTGGATTCGGGGATGCTGCTCTTGCGTTTGGCGGGCATGCGCGCCAGTATAACGGACGCGCTTCTTGTAAATTAGATGTTGGAGGAAAATAAAAACGGCCCTCGAAACACGAGGGCCGTTTTGCGGCACGACTGGCGTCTTCAGATCACGGATTCGGCACCCAGAGGACGGCGTGGCGGGTGCCGTCGGCCTTGGTCATGACACCGGCGACACAGCCGCTTTCATCCACACCGTAGGCGACGGAGCTGATGAACTCGGCGGGCACAAAGGCCTGCAAATCGGTGGCCTGGTAGTTCGAATCCCACACGATGGCGCGGGCGAGGCCGATGGTGGTGGTGCCGGTGGCGACGTTGGCATAACCGACGATGTACTGGCCTTTCACCTTCAGCGCGTAGCTGTGGTCGAGGAGCTTCCCATCGGCCGTCGAGGCATACGGATGGATGTTCAAGGCGCTGGCGGCAGTGCCGGTCCAGACGTGGGCATAGTTGAAGCGGCGATCTTTGTTGCCGTTCACAGCCTCGCGGCGGACGCGGATGTCAAAACCCGCGTAACCGACCTGGCGCACGCCGTCCGTGCCGTTGGCGACGGAGACGACGGCGGTCTTCGGGTGCAGAGAGGTCGCTTTGTTCGTTCCGCGCCAGAAGGCGGCGTTCGCGATACCTTTGCTGATGGTGCCGACCTGCATGCCGCCGGCCACATCGTTGAGCGAGGCATCGATGCCGATGTCGATCACGCTGCCGGTGGCGACATTCCAGATGAGGGCGTGGGCGCTGCCGAGCGTGGTGCCATCGCGGTCGTAACCGATGGCGGAGCCGACGATCTGAATGCCGTCGGTGGCATTGGCCTGGCCGCCGGCATTCACGAAGGGAATGCTGAGCAGCGTGGCGGATGCGGCGCTGTCACTCCACGCGATCGGCACGTTGCGATTGCCGGTGGAGGTGCCTGCACCGATGCCGACCTGCAGATTGCCGGCGAAACCGTTCACCTGGGAGCGAGCGCCCGCGCCATCCAGAAAGGCGGGATGCAGATCGATGGCTCCATCACCCGTCCAGAGCGTGGCACGACCGCTGAAGGCATTCGGCGTGCTGCCGGTGTAACCCGCGGCCTGACCACCGCTCGCGGTTTGCGCGGAGCCGGAGGCGGTCGGTGTGAGATCGACGGCGGTGTAGCTCGTCTGTGCTTCGAGGGAATGAAGGCTGAAGGCGGCGATGATCGGTAGGAGACCATTGCGGGCCCAGGCGGGGCGCACAGGCGAGAGAAGCGGTGAGTGCAGGTTCATGGCGTTGTGTTGATTTGGTTTTCTGACTGGCAATCGTTCATTTCTTGAGCGTGATGCACTGTCTCTTGCGGTGTGTGATCTCACAATGCGGGCACCGTAACAGTGTGGTTAGGAAGTGATGAGCACGTTGTTCACGCTTTAGCGTGGGATTGGTTTCACGAGGCCCGCTCAAGCATGAACAACGCACACTCACGCGATGAGGTGAGTGCTTGCGAGGGCTCTGCGCTCATCTCGCGGAGCGAGTGGCCACTTTGCTGCCGCACCAAACACACAGGCCGCCCACCCTTGCGGATGAGCGGCCTGATTCTATGGCCTGAGATCAATGCGCTGCCGGTGTGCCTTACGGAGGCGTCGGGGCGGAAGGAAGCTGTCCTGTGAAGAAAGTGGTGCCGCCTTGCGTGATGGAGATGGTCTGGCCCGCGACGGGGAAGTTCATGAGGATCGTGCCTGCGTCACCTTGCTTGGTGAACTTCAGCACACCGAGCGTGCCATTGGAGCCTGCGGCGACCGACATCGTGCCACGCACACTTTCACCGATGGACACGTCGTAGTCGCCGATGGGCAGCTTGGTCACCTCGAGTTCGATCTGGATCGCACCCGTGGTGTCGAATTCCATGACTGCTTTCGACTCAGCATCGGCAGGCACGCCCTGGCCGCGGGCGAGTGTCACACTGGCCTCCCCGACCTCGTCGTCTCCAGAAGGAGGTGGCAGGGCGGGAACGGTGCCGGAGTAGTAAACCGTGGCCGCCTGACGAATTTCGACGAGCTGCTCGGCGACGGGGAAGTCCAAAAGAAGGCTGCCGCTGCCAGAAGTGGTTGTCTTGAAGGTCAGCGTGCCGCGCGTCTTGCTGCTCTGCTGCTCGACGACGACGGTGCCGCGCACCACGCCGCCCACCACGAGGTCATAACTGCCTGCAGCGGCATCACGCACATCCATAACGAAGCTGCCTGCTCCGGTGGCGAGGTATTTCAGCGTCACACGGGCGGAGCTGCCTCCCGGTGCTGCGACGCGGGAAAGGTCGTTTTGCAGCTCCTGCTCGCCGTCCTCGGGATGGTGATTCGGGTCGTCGATGTCCTTCACGCCGTCGTTGTTGTCGTCATCGTCATGACGATCGGAAACTCCGTCGCCATCGTCATCCTTGTCGGCTGGATCATCGTTGGCGATGCCATCTCCGTCGGTGTCGTGCTCGGTGCTGTCGTCGTTGGCCTTGCCATCGCCGTCGATGTCGTCGTCCACGTCGTCCTTTTTGTTGTCACCATCGATGTCGTCTTCGAGGTCATCGTCATCATCAAGACCGTCGCCGTCGATGTCGTCCTCTTCGGGAGAATCGTCGTCGCGACCGTCGCCGTCGATGTCGTGCTCGGCGGCAGAGTCATCCTTGCGGCCGTCGCCATCGATGTCGTCCTCCAGCGGGTCGTCGTCGAATTTGCCATCGCCATCGATGTCCTTTTCGGCGAGCGAGTCGTCGGCGAGGCCGTCATCGTCGGCGTCCTCCTCCTCGGGATTGTCGTTGTCGATATGGTCACCGATGTATTTGCCGGCAAAGGGTCCGGTCTTGGCGATGCCGCCGTCGATGTTCTTGTCGAGCGCGTTCGGGATGCCGTCGTTGTCGATGTCGGGATCGACGACGTTCGGGATGCCGTCGCCGTCGAGGTCGCGGAGCGATTTGTGGCCGTTCCAGTAGGCCGCGGAGGCCGGGTGAAGGGCGAGCACAACGAGCGCGGCGACCAGCAGCGGCAGAAAATCTGGGCGTAGGCGTTTCATGAGAGGTTCAGGGTAGGGGTGGTGCGCTCGGCGGCCATGGTGAATGGAAAGCGGGCTGGGAACAATGGGGCAACAGTAACGGTTTGGTTAGGAGGTGGCACGCAGCATCATCGGGTGACCCGCACGCGCACAAAACGCCGGGGGGAAGTGGCAACAGGCTGCACATCACGAATGATGACCTGCTTCACGCCCGGGGAGGCGGAATCACCATCGTAGTAGCCGGGGCCGGTGAAGACGCCACCCAGGGTGCTGGTGGCCAAAGTCGTCCATGAACCCGGGGCGAGCGTGTCCGAAGCCTCCACAATGATGGTCACGTCAGACCGGGCAGGGTCGCGGGGCACGATGACGGTCAGGAAATCTCCGTCAGGGTAGCTGCTGAGGCCGGAGTCCATCGCTGAAGAGGTCTGTGGAGCCACCGGTGAGGTGTCGAAGATGTATTCGAGCAGGTTCGCGAGACCGTCGGCATCTGCGTCCCCGGCATCGGGAGCGTTGGGATCGCCCAGCAGGGCCAGTTTCCAGTCCTGAAGAGGTGAACTGAACTGAAGACGAAACACCACGCCGCCGCCCTCCGGACCACCACCGGCCGAGACACCGTAAAGCTGGCCGTCTGAGCCGAAGGCCAGCCCGCCCGTGAGAATGAGTCCCGCCCCGTCGGTGTCTGCTGCGGAGCCAGGCGCGGCGCCCGCCTGCCCCGTGAAGGATAGCAGCGTTTCCAGGCCGCCTGAGGTTGAGTAGCGCCACACGGTTCCTTCATCGGCGTTTCCACCGGCGGCGGTCATGCCGTAGATGGAGCCATTCGAGGCCACTGTCAGCTCACCCATCGGAATCGCGCCCGGTGTGGCTCCTCCGATGCCGGAGAACTCGCCCAGGACTTGCACGAGGCCCGAGGAGGGCAGGAAGCGGATCAGCGTGCCCGCATCGTCCGTTCCTCCAGCACTGGTGGTGCCGTAAAGCTGGCCGTCGTTGCCAATGACGAAGCCGCCTTGAGGCGAACGCGGTCCGACGGCCGTGAAATGATGCAGCGCCGAATACGCGCCTGCGGGTGTCAGGCGAAAAACGACGCCCACATTGGCGGTGCCGCCTTCCTCCGTCATGCCGTAGAAGTTTCCATCGCCTGCGAGCACGAGCGGACCGCAAGGTCGCCCGCCCGGGGCCGCTCCGGCGGTTCCCGTGAAGGAAATGAGGCGCGTGCGCACACCTGCCGTCGTCACTTTATAGATCGAACCGCGGCTCGATGCGCCGCCTTCACGCCCTATCCCGTAAAGCAAGCCATCCGCGCCGAGCGTGAGCGATCCTTCACCCAGGGAGCCCGCAGACGTGGTGTAGGCGAGAACCAGAGCGGTGCCTGTGCCGGGCGTGTAGCGGTAAAGCGTGCCACGAGCGGAAGCACCGCCACGGGCCGTCACACCATAAAAACTGCCGCTGACCGCACTCAGGCCGCCATCCGCATAGGTGCCCAGCGTGCCACCGAGCGCCGCGAGCGGGCTCACCGTGCCCGCAGTGCTGACGCTGGAAACATTTCCGCCGCCAGCGGTGCCGCCCGCAGCCATCGGAAAGAGGAGTGCCCCGCTTCCCGATGCCACAGGCATGCCGCTGGGCATCCAGCCTGCGCCGAGCGACAGCGACGAAACTGCGGTGAAGACTCCCGCGCTGCTGATCTTGCAAAACGAGCCCATGTTCCCCGTCGAGCCCGCGCTGGTGAGCAGGTAGAACAAGCCATCCGTCGCGAGGCATGGTCCGGCGCGCGGTGCGGAACCCAAGGCGCCACCGGTTTCGCCCGTGAAATTCGCCAGCAGCGTGTGAGTGCCTGTGGTGGTGATCTTGAACAGCGTGCCACGGGCGCTCACACCGCCGTTGGCCGTCGCGCCATAAAGCTGCCCGTCGCTGCCCCGCGCCAGGGGGCCGACCGGCTGTGAGCCGGAAGCGTCGGCAAAGTGACGCAGCACGGTGTAAACTGGCGAGGCCGCGGTGGTGATCTTGAAGGCCACGCCGAAGCTGTTCGTGCCGCCGTATTCGGTGACACCGTACAAAGCGCCGTCCGTGTTGAGCATGAGTCCACCCGACGGATTGGCACCCGCGCGTGTGCCTGCGGTGCCGGAAAACTCCCCCAGGGAGCGATACACCCCCGCAGTGCTCACTTCGAAGAGCACGCCCTGTCCTGTGGCACCGCCCAGCTTCGTCATGCCGTAAAGAAGGTTGCCTGAAGCCACCAGCGGGCCCTGCGCTTCGGCTCCAGGAGCGGCCCCGCTGCTTCCTGTGAAGTCACGCAGCGTCGTCAGCACGCCTCCGGGCGTCATTTGAAACACGGTGCCGAAGCCATTCGCCCCACCGCCCTGCGTCACGCCGTAAAAAAGGTCGTTTCCATGCCGCATCAGCCCATGGGGGACCGATCCAGGGGCTGACCCTGCGCTACCGGTGAAATCGACCAGCTTTGTGAACACGCCTCCGCTGGTGATCTTGAAAACCACGCCAAACCCGTGAGTGCCGCCGCTGGAAGTGGTGCCGTAGAGCGCCTGATCCGCCCCCTCGACCAGTCCCGCCGATGGTCCGGAGCCGTCCGTGCCGCTGAAGGAGTGAAGCGTGGTCAGCGCTCCCGCTGGCGTCAGTTTGAACACGGTTCCGAGGCGAAACGCCCCATTGGTCGAGGCCACGCCGTAGAAATTACCGTCTGAATGCTGCATCAGCGGGGCGACGACCTGGGTGCCGGGTTTTTGGAAGCTGGAGAGCACCTCATACGACACTGAGGCACGCGCCGCCCCCGCCGTCAGGCTGGCGCAGACGAGTAACACACGGGCAAAAAGGCTCACAGGACGTGGAATTTATCAGTACGCATCTTTCGATGCCAAGTTCGAACAGTAACTGTTCAGTTACCAAATCCAGATTGCCCATGGAACGGGAAAATGGTCTCTTAAGGGTCGAAATATGTTCTCACTCCGCAACGGCTCGCTTTTGGCGAACGCCCTGCTCGTCGCCATTGGCGCCGCGGCAGGGGCTGGAGTGACGGTGCTGCTCTCTCCCATGATGAGCGACACCGACCTGCGATCCCAGCACCGCGATGCGGTGCCAGGAGGTTCGCCGGATCGCGGGCAAGCGCTCACGACACCCGCGCCCGGCGGGTCTTCCGGCGAGGGCAAGGCCGGTGCTCCCTCGCTGTCCTCGGCCATGCAGGAGGTCGATCCCCAGGAGCGTTCAGCGATGCTCCGTGACGCGGGTGCCGAAGCTGCGCGGCAGGATCCTGCCACGGCGCTGCAGGTCATGCAGACGATTTCCTCCGAGCAGGACAAGCTCGACTACCTGCGCGGCATCTACTCTGTCTGGAGCGACACGGATCCCATCGCCGCCCTCGATTACGCCCGCACCTCGCTCCATGCCGGCACCATGCGCTCGGAGTCCATCGGCATCGCCGTGAACAAGTGGGCGGCGCGGGACGCCCGCGCCGCGTGGATGTGGGCGGATGAGAATCTCAGCGGTCCTCTCAAAGACCAGGCGCTCACCGATGTGATGATCGGCTGGACGCGCCGCACGCCGGCCGCTGCTGCCCAGTGGCTCAGCTCCACCGGATATCTCTCCCAGCCTCTCATTGCCGCCACGGCCACCACTTGGGCCGAACAAAACGCCCTCGCTGCTGCAAACTGGGCCGCTTCTTTGACCAACGCCGACGCAAGACGCACTGCGGAGGTTTCCGTCGCCAGTCAATGGTCCCTGCAGCACCCGCAGGAAGCCGCTGAGCACTATGCCGAGGCCGTCTCCCAGCCGGACGGCGCCGCGCTGGCGGCGGCCATCGCCGATATTTGGGGAACCACCGATCCGGCCGCGACTGCGGACTGGATTCGCACCCTTCCGGCAGGGCCGGGCCGGGACGAAGCCGCCGCCACGCTCGCCACCGTCTGGGCTGCCAGCGACATCGAGGCCGCCACCTCGTGGAGCACTTCGCTGGCCGATGCGAGTGTGCGCCGCCAGGCCATCACGCACATCGGCACCATGTGGGGGGCCATGGAGCCGGACAAGGCGCTGGCTTGGCTCGACTCCCAGCCGAGGGAACTCGCCACGGAAGGATACGCCGGAGCCTACAATTCCTGGGCTGCCACCGATCCCATCGGCCTCCGTCAATGGGTGGACGCCAACCCGGTCGCGCCCTCCATGGATCAGGCTCGTCTGAGCCTCGCTGACATGCTCGCGTCGTCCGACATTGGTGCCTCGCTCGTTCTTGCCAACCAGCTCTCCACCTCGCGCGGCCGTGACGACGCTCTCGCCCGCTACTACCGTGCCTGGCGCAAAACCGATGACCAGTCCGCCCAAGACTGGCTCGCCACCAACTGGTCCACCTTTTCCAACTCCACGCAGCAACGTCTGACCATCGAGCAGTATCGCCCGATCGTGGCGAGGTAGCCGGGTACGCCAATTCTGGCCGCATCACACACCCACCGGCAGCGTCAGGGCAAACTCCGTCCACTCGCCATCGCTGCGCACCAGCTCCAAGTCACCGCCGTGGGCTCGGGCGAGTTCACGGGCGATGTTCAGGCCCAGACCGTGACCGGTTTGACCTTCGCCGACTTGGGAACCGCGGCGGAAACGCTCGAAGATGCCTTCGCGATCCGCTTCGGGAAGTGCAGGACCGGTGTTCGCCACCGACAGATGCGCCACATTGCCCTCCCGTTTCGTCGTGATGCGCACCCGCCCGCCTTCCGGGGTGTATTTGGCCGCGTTTTCGACCAGGTTCTGCGAAACCATTGCCACGTGGCGGCGATCCGCGCACACGGTGAGCCCGGGCGTGAGAGCACTCTCCACCTCCAGGCGGTCATGAGCCAGCACACTGAGGTCGTCGAGCGCCTCAGCGGCCAGATCGCTCAAATCGAAGGGCTGGCTCTCCAAACGCAGCCGCCTCGCGTCTGTGCCTGCCAGCAGCAGCAGGTCCTGAATCAGCCCCGTGAGCCGCCGCACCTGACGCAGCAGGCCGTCGAGTTCCTCGCGTGCGGCGGAGCCGATTTCAGGCGAGTCACGCAGCGACTCCAACCCCGCCCGCATCACCGCCACCGGCGTTTTGAGCTGGTGCGAGGCGTCGGCCGAAAACCGTGCCGCGGAGGTGTAGGCGGCACGCATGCGGTCAAACGCGCTGTTCAGCACCACGGTGAGCCGCGCGATCTCGTCGTCCGCAGGCGGTGTCGGCAGGCGCTCGGAGAGGTTTTCGACCGAAATGGCCTCTGCAGCCGAGGAAAGCGCCGCCAAGGGTGCCACGGCACGATTTCCGAGCCACAAACCGCCGGCAAAGACCATCACGCCGATGAGGGGCAGCGTCATCAGCAGTCCAAAACGCAGATCCGCATGAAAGGCCTCCAGCGGCGCGAGGCTCATCGCCACATGCACGGTGAAGTCACCCATCTTGAAGCTGCCTGCACGGCACGCCTGCCCAGCCACCGTCACGGTGCGGAACCCTGGCGGCCCCTCGATGCTGGCGCCCTGCAGATTCGGTGAGTGATACAAAAGCTGCCCTTCGGGTCCCATCAGCATCAGGTGGTGCTCACGCAGATCCAGGGGCACAAACTTCGCGCTGAGCGGGTGCCGCGGGTTCACCGGGGCGCCGCGGAAATTGCGCAGGTCACGCACCAGTTCGTCCGCATTGTCGAGAAGCTCGTCATCCACCTCCTTGCGCTGGCGGTGGTAGAGGATGGTGAAAAAGAACACTGCAGTGACCATGAGCGTCAGCATGGTCAGCAGCGCCGCGTAGGCGCCGGTTTTGATCTTGAGCGGCCACCGTCTCATTCGGTCACGGCCATCTGGTAGCCCGCGCCGCGCACGGTGCGAATCAAATTCGCCCCGTCGTCGAGCTCCAGCTTCTTGCGCAGCCGCATGATGAAGATCTCCACCGTGCGGGTGTCATACTGGTGCTCGCGCTGCCAGATGCGCTCGCAGATGTCATTGCGGGAAAAGACGCGCGCCGGCTCCTTCATAAGGATTTGCAGCACCTCGAACTCACGCGGCGAGAGTTCGATCTTCTCGCCCTTCCGCGTCACTTTGCGCTTTGGCACGTCCATGACCACATCGCCCGCCTTGATCACGTCTCCCTCGGCGATCGTGCCGCCACGGCGCCCGAGCACATTCACCCGCGCCACCAGTTCATCCATGGAGAAAGGCTTCGCCAGATAGTCGTCCGCACCACCATTCAGGCCACGCAGACGGCTTTCCACATCGCCGTGTGAGGTCAGCATGATCACCCGGGAGG
This sequence comes from Prosthecobacter sp., assembly GCF_014879935.1. Classification (GTDB taxonomy): domain Bacteria; phylum Verrucomicrobiota; class Verrucomicrobiia; order Verrucomicrobiales; family Verrucomicrobiaceae; genus Prosthecobacter. The sequence continues at coordinate 32,291 of NZ_JACSRD010000112.1, read as the reverse complement.
ATGACTGGGACTGTCTCAGCCGCGAAAGCACGGTGAAACCGTCCATCGTGGGCAGGTTCACATCCAGCACGATGAGGTCCGGACGGCGGTTCAGCGCCGTCTCCAGGGCTTCCTGACCATCGTGCCGAACTTCTGTCGAATGACCGCTGCGCGTCAGCGCACCCGCGATGTGGCGGGCAAGATCCGGCTCGTCTTCAACAACAAGGATGTTCATGGGCTAAATGGGAGGCTGTGCGGCAGATGGCTGGAGCCTAGCAGTCTCCGCTGGCGGCCGATAAGGGAAAATCAGTAACTGAATGGTTACTGACCTCGCTTCACTGCCGTTTTCCTCCTTGGAAGCATCACATATACTCAAAACATGATGCGTTGATGTGACAGTTGACCCTTCGCGCACTTTGGGTAGTTTCCGACCATGCCTGCCCGTCCCAACTGCCGCCCTGAACTCGAAGCCGCCCTGCGTCAGCGCATCCTCGTGATCGATGGCGCGATGGGGACGACGATCCGGCAGTATAAGGCCAAGGGCGTGCTCGATGAGGCCTCCGCTCGCGGTGAGCGCTTCCGCGACAACGAGAAGGACATCCTGAACAACGGCGACATCCTCTCGATCACTCGCCCGGACATCATTGAGGACATCCACAAGCGCTTCCTCGAAGCGGGTGCGGACATCATCGAGACGAACACGTTTTCGGCGACGAGCATCGCGCAGGCGGAATTCTTCCGCGAAGGGAAGAAGAACCCGGAATTCTTCCAGGGCATCATCGAGGACACGTTTCTGAATGATCTCGCGTGGGAGATCAATTTCGAGTCCGCTCGCCAGTGCCGCAAATGGGCCGACATCGTGGCTGAGCAGACGGGACGGAAGCGCTACGTCGCGGGAGCGATCGGACCGCTCACGGTGTCGCTGTCGCAGTTCCCGGACTTGAGCGATTTGAGCTTCCGCTACGTCACCTTCGATCAGGTGAAGCAGGCGTATAAGCATCAGGTGCGTGCGTTGATCGCTGGTGGCGTCGATACGCTGCTCGTCGAGACGATTTTCGATTCGTTGAATGCGAAGACAGCGCTCGTGGCGATCCGCGAGGTCTTTGAAGAGGACAAACTGGAGCTGCCGGTGCAGATCAGCGCCGCCGTCGGCCCCGGTGGCGAGACGATGATCTCCGGGCAGGTCACGGAGGCCTATTTGAATGCCATGCGGCATGTGAAGCCGCTGTCGATCGGCCTGAACTGCTCGCTCGGCCCGGACAAGATGCGTCCCTTCCTCGCGGAGCTCGCGGCGAAGGCGGATTGCTTCGTCTCGTGCTACCCGAACGCCGGCATGCCGAACCCGCTCGCGCCCACCGGCTTCGATTTGCTGCCGCCGGACATGGCCGGTTACGCCACCGACTTCGCCAGCAGCGGCTTCGTGAACATCATGGGCGGCTGCTGCGGCAACACGCCCGAGCACATCGCCGCAATCGCGAAGGCCGTCGAAAAACTCGCGCCGCGCGAAATCCCCGCCGATCCGCACACGATGCGACTCAGCGGCTCGCAGCCGTATGTGCTGAGCCCCGGCTCGAACTACCTCATGATCGGCGAGCGCACGAACGTGGCCGGCTCGCCGAAATTCGCGAAGCTCATCAAGGAAAACAAACTCGAGGAGGCCGTCGCCATCGCGCGTCAGCAGGTCGAGAGCGGCGCGAACGTCATCGACGTCTGCATGGATGAGGGTCTCATCGACGGCGTGCCGATGATGACGAAGTTTTTGATCCTCCTGCAAACCGAGCCGGAGGTGAACAAGGTGCCGATCATGGTCGATTCCTCGAAGTGGGAGATCATCGAGGCCGGTCTGAAGTGCCTGCAGGGCAAAGGCATCGTGAACTCCATCTCGCTGAAGGAAGGCGAGGCGAAGTTCAAGGAATACGCCACGAAGATCAAACAATACGGCGCCGCCACGGTGGTGATGGCCTTCGACGAGCAAGGCCAGGCCGCGACTTACGAAGACAAGATCCGCATCTGCGAGCGAGCGTATCGTATCCTCGTCGATGAGGTCGGTTTCCCGCCCGAGGACATCATTTTCGATCCAAACATCCTCACCGTCGCAACCGGCATCGAGGAGCACAACAACTACGCGCTCGATTTCATCAACGCGACGCGCTGGATCAAAGAAAACCTGCCTTACGCGAAGGTCAGCGGCGGCGTGAGCAACATCAGCTTCAGCTTCCGCGGCAACAACAAGGTGCGCGAAGCCATGCACAGCGTGTTTTTGTATCACGCGATCAAAGCAGGCATGGACATGGGCATCGTTAATGCCGGCATGCTCGAAGTTTACGAGGAAATCCCGCCGGAGATGCTCGTGAAGGTCGAGGACGTCATCCTCAACCGCAACGCCACCGCCACCGAGGTGCTCGTCGATTACGCCGAGCAGTTCAAAGGCCAGGCCGGTAGCGCGAAGAAGACCGAAGTCGATCTCAGCTGGCGCAATGAGAGCGTCGAGAAGCGACTCGAGCACGCGTTGCTCAAAGGCATCACCGATTTCATCAACGAAGACACCGCCGAAGCACTCGCGAAGCTCGGCAAACCGCTCTCCGTCATCGAAGGCCCGCTCATGGACGGCATGAGCGTCGTCGGTGACCTCTTCGGCGCTGGGAAGATGTTCCTGCCGCAGGTCGTGAAAAGCGCCCGCGTGATGAAGCAGAGCGTCGCGTATTTGCAGCCCTACATGGAGGCCGAAAAAGCCCGCAAGGCCCGCGAACGCGAGCTGCTCATCGAGATCGCGGAGAAGACCGTGAAGGCACTCGAAAGCGACCGTGACGTGACTGCCGTCGAAGGCTTCACGTACACGCCCTATCCCGGCCTCAGCCTCGAAGAGCGCCGCATCGAGGTGAAATTCGCCGCCGAGCTCGCTGCTGACCTCGAATCTGCCGCCACCGAGTACAAGCGCCGCTTTGCCAACGTCCTCGACCGCAACAACGTCCAGGAACTCAGCCCCGACTACGCCGCCACCCGCGAAAGCCGCCAAAAGTGGAGCGTCGCCACGCTGGAGCCTGCGGGTGCGTTTGTGGACTGGATGTTCGAAAAGATCGTGAGCGCCGCCAAACTGGGCGATGTGATCGTTTTCAATGCCGGAGGCCAGGGCAGCGGGAAGACGACGGCCACGCGATCCTTCTCTGATGATGATGCCATTCTTGTCATGGATGGAACCTTGCAGAATCTGAGCCGCAGCCGGATTCATATCCAGTGCGCCCTGGAGTCAGGCATTCATCTGCAAGTCAGGTTTGTTTACTGTCCCTGGCGGCAGGCTGTCGCCAACATGGTCAGGCGCTCCGTCGAGGAAGGTGGCCGCATCGTGCCTCTGCGACGTGCTGCTGGCGGACATTTTCAGGCTGCGCGAACCACTCTTCACCTGGCTTCCGAAAATGAGAACAACCCTCTTTTTGAGCTGATCATCATCGATAACAGCGTGTTCGGATCGCCAACCCTACGCGATCAGGACTGGCTTCTGGACCATCTTCACAAATCTATTGAAAACCTGCTGCAAACCGGTGAATCTTATCTCCATGAACACTTCGACGCTTCAAGCCGCCCCGACCTCTACCGTCGTGAAATCCTCGAAGGGTTTCTCCAGCGACGAGTTGAAGCAGGTACGACGCAGCCTCAGCGAGCAGGCTCCGATGCTCTCACTGCGCAAAGCTTGGCTGAGGGAGCTGGAGGCTCACGGTCTCGTGGAGGCGTGCAGACAGCATCATCAGATGGAGCAACTGGCGCAGGCGCAAGCCATGACACAGGAGCAACAGGCGCAGGCGGTCATCGACTACCAGACGAGGTTGGAGGAGGATATCCGGGCGTTCGAGCTCACTCAGGCTCGGTTCAAGGAAATGCAGGCGGCTCTGGCGGCCTGACCGCCGCTGATTTGATCCCTGCCGAGGCGGCGAAGCAGGGTGGTGGCAAAATCGTCCTCGCCACCGTGAAGGGCGATGTGCATGACATCGGCAAAAACATTGTCGGCATCGTTTTGGCCTGCAATGGCTTCGAAGTCACCGACATGGGCGTCATGGTGCCATGCCAGAAGATTCTCGACAAAGCTGTCGAAGTCGGCGCCGATGTCATCGGCCTCAGCGGCCTCATCACGCCGTCGCTCGATGAAATGGTGCACGTCGCGGCGGAAATGGAGCGACTCGGCTTCAAGCAGCCGCTTTTGATCGGCGGCGCCACCACCAGCCCCGCGCACACCGCCATCAAGATCGCGCCGAAATACAGCGGACCCATCGTGCATGTGCTCGATGCCTCCCGCAGCGTGCCGGTGACCACTTCGCTGCTCTCCGACGATCAACGCGAAGGCTTCATCAAATCCAACGAAGAACGCCACGCCCGCCTCCGCGAGGAATATGGCAAGAAGAAGGACCGCCAGCTCCTCAGCCTCGACGAATCACGCGAGAAGGGCCAAAAATTCGACTGGAGCACGCAGGACATCGCCACGCCGAGCTTCACCGGCACGAAGGTGTATGAAGGCGCGGACCTGATCGCCACGCTGCGCGAGTTCATCGACTGGTCGCCCTTCTTCCACTCGTGGGAGCTGCGCGGACGCTGGATCGCGAATGAAGGCCGTTTCTCCTCCGCGCATGAAGATGCCGAAATGAAGCTCAAAGCCGAAGCAGAGGCTTTGAAGCTCTACAACGACGCCAACACACTCCTCGACCGCATTATCGCGGAGAAGCGTTTCACCGCGAAAGGCGTCTTTGGCCTCTTCCCCGCCAACAGCGTCGGCGACGACATCGAAGTCTATGAAGGCGGGAAGCTCAAAACAACCTTCCACACGCTGCGCCAGCAAGTCATCAAGAAGGACAAGGCCAACTTCGCGCTCAGCGACTACGTCGCGCCGAAATCCAGCGGCCGCACCGACCACATCGGCGGCTTCTGCGTCGGCATTCACGGTGCCGATGAGCTCGCGAAGGAGTTTGATGCCGCGCACGATCCCTACCACGGCATTTTGACCAAAGCCGTCGCCGACCGACTCGCCGAGGCCTTCGCCGAGTATCTGCATCAGCAAGCCCGCTTCGCCTGGGGCTACGAAAAGCCCGGCGACATCGCCAACGCCGATCTCATCAAGGAAAACTACCGCGGCATCCGCCCCGCGCCCGGTTATCCCGCGCAGCCCGACCACACCGAGAAGCCCATCCTCTTCGCGTTGCTCGACGCCACCGCCAAAACCGGCGTCGAACTCACCGAAAGCATGGCCATGCACCCCGGCAGCGCCGTCAGCGGCCTCTACTTCGCCCACCCCGAGTCCCACTACTTCGGCATCAGCGTCCTCGGCAAAGACCAAGTCGAAGACTACGCCAAACGCAAAGGCATGAGCGTCGAGGAGATGGAACGCTGGCTCGGCCCTTGGCTCGGGTATTGAGTTCGCAAGCCGCCCACTTGAGCGACCTCGCAGCGCAGACCGATCGCGTGTTCATGCCAGAACCGGCCAGGTGCCGGTGATCTGATCGTGCAGCGCACGTCGCGGACGCAGCAGGCTGTGAAGCCAAAGCGACAGCGCGGCCATTCCCGCCACGCACACAACGATGAGCGAGCCGGGCATCAGCGGCCATTTCATCAGCATGAGCAGCAGAGCGAGGCCGAACGCGGGCAGCCAGCCGAGCAATGCACGCCACAGAAGCCTGGCGCGACCCGCAGGACGCCCGTCCATGAGCACATAATCGACTCCGAAGGCCCGCGGCAACACGCTGCGGCGCAGCAGCACGGTCAGCAGCAGGCTGCAGAACATCAGGCTCATCAACAGGCTGCAACTGAAGCGAACCATGTCCTGCATGCTCATGAGACTCCGGCCGGACTGGCGGGAGCTTTCCAAGCGGGCCACCGTCTTGAGTGTCGGGGCAAAGACACGTTCCGCCTCCGCCACTTCCGCCGCCGTGGGCGCAGGGTGTTTCTTCACCAGTTCCTCGACCCGGTCGTGATGCTGGATGAGGATGCTTTTCACCTCCGAGCTGCTCCATTCAGCCTCATCGCGAACGAACCGGCCGTAGCGGGAGGAGAGCAGCACGCCCAGCAGGCGCCGGGCCTTCTCCTTGTCCTCTTTCAGCACGGCATACAGCGGATCGTTGTCCGTCGGCGGTGGCAGGAAGCGGGCCATCATCTCCATCGTGTCGAACTGGAAGACGACTTTCGATGCCTCGCTCAGTTGTGGATGGCGGGCGTGCATCTCACGGGCTTTTTCCATGAAAGGACCTGTCACCAGGAGTCCCAGCAGCATCAGCAACGACGGAGAAGCCGGAAGCAGCAGCAGCATGGCACGTTTCAGCCGGCTCACGGACGCGGGCATCGTCAGCAGCGGTTTGAGAGAGGCCAGCGCGACCTCTGGCGCTGCCTTCACCAGGCTGTTCAGCCAGGCCCTTGCCGCGGCAGGCATCGGGGCGTGAGCGGCACGTTCCATGGCTGCGGCAGGCGGGACGGCGAGGCCTTCCAGCACTGTCTGCGCGGTGTGATTGAGAAAATGCGCCGCCTGCACCTTCGGCGCGTTTCCTGGGCCCGGCGCAGTGAAGGGCAGCACCTTCAGCCGTTGCTCCGCAGTGATCCACAGTTGATCGAGACCCAGCGTTGGCGGCAGGGAGCCCTCCCTGCGCGAAGCTTCGAGTTCCTGCGCCAGATCGTGCAGCCAGCCTCGCACCACCGACCACGGCTGCGGCTCGCGCGCGAGTTGCAGCAAAGCGGTGCCGGCAGGTGCTTCATAGGCATCCCAGTGATGATCTGCCGTCATCCCGCTCGCCAGCCAGCGCAGGCGGGTGAAACGCGTGACCGGATGCCGTGGCGAACCGTCTTTACCTGGATGAAGACGCAGCCACACACGCCGCAGCAGGCGCGGATCAAAGCCCAGCAGCAGCGTGTCCTCCGCTCGTTCCTCCAGCATGCCGAGCACTTGATAGGGGCCGATCGGCTCCTGCCCGGAGGCGTTCTGCGCGGACACCGGCTCCTGGATGGGACTGGCGGCGGCCTTCTCGGCATGCACAGCGGCTTTTTCCACCACACGCGTGCCTGTCAGCAGGTCATGCACGGCCGCGTAGCCATTGCGCCGGCGGATCGTCACAAACAAGAGCAGCCGGTAAACCGGCAGCGCATAGGCCAGCAGCACGCGCGTGTTGAAGGTCGCGCCCGCCAGCGGCAGCAGCATCATCACCAGGCCAGGCAGATACAGGATGAGATAGCGTCCCGCGGCACGCGGCAGGCCTGGAGCGCCGCGATCCCCGCGCACCACCCGCAGTCCGACCAAGGCCTGACCAATCGTGGCACCCCACAGCCCCTGCGGCACGATCAGCAGCCCCGCCAGGAACAAAAACGACGCCCACATGCCCCAGCTCCATCCGCCGATGTCCTGGCCGATCTCCGAGGCATCCAGCAGCCAGAGTGAGACCATCAGGCCAAGAGCCGCCTCGATCAAATAGTCCAGCAGCCAGGACGCAAACCGCAGCCCCACGGAGGTCGGCGTCGGCGCGGTGCTGCGGAAAGGCAGCAGCAACGACTTCAGCTCCGCGTAAGTGGCGGGGCGGTTGCCCGCCTGCTTCGCCAGGCAGCGCGTGAGCACGTTCACGATCTCCCTCGGCAGGCCGGCACGCAGTTTCGCCGGATCTCGCGGCGCCTTGTCGAGCGCGTTCGCCATCAGTTGCATCACGTTCGCGCCTTCGAACGGTGTCTGGCCCGTGAGCAGATAATACAGTGTGACTCCGACCGCGTAGATGTCACTGCGCACGTCCAGCGGCTCGCCACGGAGCTGCTCCGGGCTGCAAAACGCCGGCGTGCCGAGGAAGACGCCGTGCTGCGTCACATTCAGATCGCGGCTGCCCTCCGTGCTGATGCTCAGGCCGAAATCACCCACCTTCACCATGCCATCCGTGTCGATGAAGCAGTTCGCCGGCTTGATGTCGCGATGCAGCACGCCCGCCGCCTCCGCCGCCTCCAGGCCGGCGATGATGTCCAGAATGGCGTCCACCGCCTCGCCCACTGGCAGCGGTCCTTTCTCCGCCACACGCTGCTGCAAGGTGCCGCCGCCGATCAGCTCCATCGCGATCACGCTGCGCCCCTCGATCTCCTCCGTGCCAAAGATGTACACGCTGTTCGCATGGTTGATGGAGGCCGCCACGCGTCCCTCGCGCAGGAATCGTGTCCGCGATTCCACATCCGCCAGCCGTTGCGAGAGCACTTTGAGCGCGATGCGCCGTCCCGTGGCCGCTTCCGTCGCCGCATACACCGCCCCCATGCCTCCGCGCCCCAGCTCCTGCTCGATGCGGTAGCCGCCAAAGACCTCGCCTGGCTGCAAACGCCGCTCCGGCAGTTTTTCAGCCGCAAGCATGCGCGTGGCATCCGCATCCGCGCCCATGCTCAGCAGGCAGGCGGGGCATTCAGCCTCCGCGGAAGGCAGCGGAGCACGGCAGCGAGGGCAGGGAAAGGAGGCAGGAGAGTTCATGGCATTCCTGTTTGAAGGAATGGCGGCGGCGGGTTGCAAAAAAGTTTTCAGCCCTGCCGCAGCAGCGCCGCGAGGTGGCGCATCTCGGCCTCGATCTCGCCTTCCTCCGAAACGGTGCGGGAGACCTCCGCGCGGAGGATTTCGCGATACTGGTGCCGCAGGCGATGAACCGCCGTCTTCAGCGCGGACTCGCTGAAGCCGAGCTTTTGCATCGTTTCGGCCCGTGGAGGCTCGTTTCCGGTCAAAGAGCCGCGCAGGGCGTCAAACAGCTCCGCCTTGCCCGCGGCCGCGTAGGCTTCGCGGAGCTGCTTCAGCGCGCGATCCACCAGGGTGAAGGCCCAGCGGCGGTCAAACACCGTCTCCGGCGTGCCTTCCGCGCTCGAGGGCTCGGCGGCGTAACGTTCCTCCGCGTCCAGCGCGTCCCACTCCAGGATCTTGCCGCCGCCGCGCTTCAGCGTGCGTTTTTTGTCCTGCTCGTTCGCCAGGAAATGCGTCAGCGCCGCGAGCAAAAACGACCGCAGCCGTCCACGTGCGCGATCCGCCTGCGCGAGCGTGTTTTTCTCGATCAGCGCCACAAAGAACGACTGCGTCAGGTCCTGCGCATCCGCCGCGCTGTGCCCGCGCCGCCGCACGAAGGCGTAGAGCGGATACCAGTAGTCGCGACACAACCGCTCCAGCGCCTCCGCCGCCAGCGTGTCCTGCGCCGCGGCCCGGCCGACGAGCGTCCAGTGCGTCGTGGCAAACTGGCGCGCGCCAGGAATGATGGAGTCGTCATGCATGCGGCTGGATTGTGACTGCGGCGACGCTCTTATCGAAGATGCTTCGTCAAAAACGCGGCCATCGTCTTCAGCCGTGTTTCATCATAAAACTCCGCGCCGCCGTGCTTGCTGCCTGGCAGCAGGATCAGCGTCACGGGGCGTTTCTTCGCCTCATACGCCTTTGCGAGCTCCTGCGACTGCTGCGGCGGCATCTGCGGATCGGCGTCACCGTGGATCAACAGCAGCGGCGGGTCTTTCGCATCGAGGTGAGCCACGGGACTCGCCAGTTTGGCAAGATCGGGCACCTGGTCGGGAACATCGCCAAGGAGCAGTTGCAGCGCCGGAACGCGCATCTTGAGGCCGAACTCGGTGCTCTGGCCCAAAATCGACTGCAAGTTCGACGCGCCATACAAACTCACGATGCAGGCGATGTCGCTGCTTTGGTCCAAATGCTCGCCGATCTGGCCTTCGAGTGCCTTGTGGCCGTTCGTGACGCCAACGAGCGCCGCGAGGTGCCCGCCGGCCGATGAGCCGATGATCGCGATCTTGTCGGTGTTGAGATGAAACAGGTCCGATTTGGCCCGCAGGAAGCGAATCGCGGCCTTGATGTCGTGAATTTGCGCCGGAAAACGCGCTTGCGTTGACAGCCGGTAGTCCACGCTCGCAATCGCAAAGCCATGATCGAGCAGACCGGCGATTGGCACGTCCGCTTTGCTGCCCGCACGCCACGCGCCGCCGTGCACATAGACGATCAGCCGCGCATTCCCGGCCTTCGGCAGATGAAGGTCGAGTTTCAACACCGTTTCGCCCACGCGACCGTACTCGACATCGATCGTGGTGCTTTGCGCAAAGGCGGAGGCGACGGCGAGAAAGAACAGCGCGATGGATTTCATGCGAGAGTGCGGTGGATCAGCGGCGGCGCCGGTATCAACGGAACCAACTGCGGATGCGGTCAAACAGGCCGCGCTGAGACTGCGGCTGTGTGCGTGGTCGAGGAGCGGCGTAGCCCGTGTGCTCCATGCAGAAGCCCTGCGGCACGAGATCGTAAGGCAGGGCCTCCTCATAGGCGGTGCGGGCGTGGCCGCAGCCATCGGTGGCGAGCTGGCTGCTCACGCGGCAGAGCGTGACCTTGGTGAGCGGCAGCAGGACTTTCGGAACCTCCGTCTTGTAGCCAAGTGCGACGGCTTTTTTCATCACGTCGGCCCAGATCGGCAGCGCCAGCGTGCCGCCGTAGCCTTCATCGACAATGGTCTGCGGCTTGTCGAGGCCCACCCACACCCCGCAGCTCAAGCGGTCGGTGTAGCCGGCGAACCAGGCGTCCTTGTAATCATTGGTGGTGCCTGTCTTGCCACCGCCCGGCTCCTTGAAGCCGTAGGTGCTGCGCAAGGCGGCCGCCGTCCCGCGATCCAGCACCTGGGAGAGAATCTGCCGCATCAGGAGCGCCACGCTCGGCGTGATGACTTCCGATTCGAGGACGGGCGTCTGGTAGATGACGTTTCCGGCCTTGTCGATGATGCGGTCGATGAGAAAGGGGCGACGGCGGATGCCCTGGTTGGGGAAGATGCTGATGGCGCTGGTGAGCTGACGCGGATTGCCGCCCAGATTGCCGATGAAGATCTGCGGCGTGCGCTCGGCGGGTTTGCTGAAGCCGGCGTTGGTGAGCAGGTTGATGACGCGATCCAGGCCCGCGTAGTTGCCGAGGCGGACGGTCATCGTGTTGCGGCTGCGCACGAGGCCGTCGGTGACGGTGGAAAGGCCGAGGAACTTGCCGTCGGAGTTCTGCGGGCTCCAGCCAGGATCGGCTCCATCGATCTCGCCGGGCTGGATGGGCGCGTCATTGATATAAGTGCCGGGCATGAAACCCGAGGCGACGCCCGCGGCATAGACGAAAGGCTTCACGGTCGAACCGATCTGGCGTTCGCCCTGCATGGCCCGGTTGTACTTGCTGTGCCGATAGTCACGCCCGCCGACCACGGCGAGGATGCCGCCGGTTTGATTGTCCAGCATCATGACGGCGCTTTGCAGGTAAGGCGTGGACGAGATTTCCTGCGTGCCGTCCCACGTGCGGTCGAAATCCGCCTTCTTCGGGTGTTTGTAGCCGCGTTGCTTCTCCACCGCGCTGAGGCGCTTCTCCACCGATTCATCTGCCGCGTCCTGCAGCTCCTTGTTGAGGGTGGTGAAGACCTGCAGGCCGCCGTCCTCGATCTCCTGCTGCTCCAGGATCAGATCGAGATCACGCCGCACGGCATCGAGCGCGTAGCCGCCCTGGCTTTGAAAGGCAGGCTGGGCATGCAGCGCGATGTCGGCATAGCGCGCGGCGATTTCCTCCTCCGGCGTGATGACCTTCGTTTCCACCATGCGTTTCAGCACATCATCACGCTCCTTGAGGGCTCCCTCGTAATTGCGGAAGGGCGAGAACCGCGCCGGACTGCGAATGATGCCCGCGATCATCGCCGCCTCGCTCAGATTGAGCTGGCTGGCATGTTTGCCGAAGTAAACCTGGCTGGCGCGTTGCACCCCGTAGATGCCCGGGCCGTAGAAGATGCGGTTCACGTAGTGCTCGATGATCTGGTCCTTCGTGCAGGCCTTCTCGATGCGGCGGGCGAGCATCATCTCCACCAGCTTCCGATGCAGGCTGCGGTCATCGAGATCCGGGTAGCTGTTGCGTGCTAGCTGCATTGTCAGCGTGCTTGCACCCTGCACCACGCGCATGTCCTTGAGATTGCGGATCGTGGCACGCAGCACGCCTTTGTAGTCGATGCCGCCGTGGCTGTAGAAACGCGCGTCCTCACGGGCGAGCAGCGCCTTCACAAACCAGGGCGAAACCTCGCTGAGCGGCACGATGATGCGATTCTCGCCGTGCATGCGGCCGAGCACCTCGCCCTTGTAATCCATCACGATGGTGCGCTCGGGCATCTGGCCGAGCTTGGTGAGGTCGTAGTCCTTCGCGAGATTGCTGTAGATGCCGATGACCACCGCCGCGGTGACCGTGCAGAGAAGCGAGCCACTCATCAAAGTGATGATCGCGAGCCGCTTGAACGAGTGCCAGCGCGAGAGCGTGCGCTTCGCCGGCTTGCGGGCTTCGGAGGGCTGTTTTTTCATGCGGACGGGCATCGGGTCGCTGGTTTTCCACCAAAGATCAAGCCTCAGACGATGAACTCCGTGTGAACTTCGATTTCATCTTTGTTCGTGACATCGGCCCGTCCAGTTCCGTAGCATGACGCGAACTCCAACCCAACGCTCATGAAAACACTCTGTTCCGCCCTGCTGTTTGCATCCGTGCTCGCCGCCTGCGCCGCGCCGGTCGCCGCCTCCGCCCTCATCGAATCGCCGCAGACCGGCGGATTGAAGCTGGGCTCGCTCAGTTCCATCAGCTTTGGTCCCGGCGGGCTGCTGCTCGCCGCCGAACCGGGCACGGCGAGCATCGTCGCCATTCAAACGGGTGACACCGGCGCTGCGAAGGCGGTGTTGAAAAAGGCCGTGCCGGACATCGGCGCGGCGATCGCCGACGGCCTCGGTGCGAAGAAGGAGGACATCACCGTGAAGGACATGGCGGTGAATCCCGCCAGCGGCCGCATCTACCTCGCGGTGCAGCGTCGTCCGGACAATGCGGTGATGATCGTGACTGTCGATGCCGCGGGCAAAGTCGCCCCGCTGAATCTCGATCCGCTGCCCTGGGTGCGCGTGACGCTGCCCGGCGGCACCAGCAGCAAGGTGACCAACATCACCGACGTCGCCTTCGACAAGGACCGCGTGTTTGCCACCGGCACCTGCAATGAGGAGTTCGCCTCGCGCATCTTCACCATTCCGGTGCCGATCAAGAATGGCGCGACGGCGAATGTCTTCAGCGCCGAGACTTACCATGTGGCGCATCGGAAGTGGGAGACGAAGGCTCCGATCCAGAGCTTCGTGCCCTACGATTCGCCGGATGGCACCTATGTGGTGGGTGCTTTCGCCTGCACGCCGGTGGCGAAGTTCAAAGTGGACGACATTCAAAGCGGTGCGCAGGTCAAAGGCGTCAGCATGGTGGAACTCGGCAGCGGCAACCGTCCGCTGGACCTGTTCAGCTACACGGACAAGAGCGGCAAGGACTGGCTTGTGGTGCACACGCAGCGTTTCAAGCAGAACGCCTTCGGCCCCAGCAAGATGTGGGGCGCGCGCATCAGCATGGACTACCTCGACGGCAAGACGCCGGACAAGACGAACGAAAACGCCGCGCGTCGCGATGAGAAGCAGCACGAAGGGCCGGAGGGCATCGAGATCGTCGATGCGCTCTTCGGAGCCGTGCAGGTGGACAAGCTCAGCAACAGCGAGGCCGTGGTGCTGCGTGACAACGAAGGCACGCTGAGTCTCGAAGTCGCCGCCTTGCCGTGAGGTGTGAATCCAAGGAGCGGGACTGTCCCCAGTCCCGTTTCTGGAAGCCAGCGGAGCGGGCCGCTCCGTCTCCTTGATGTCGTGATCACGCTCCTCCGCCGGTTTGTCCCCCTTTTCTGGGGCGTGATGCTTCACGCCGGGGAAGCGCGCATCAATCAATCCGGGCAGATCGTGGTTCCGGGCGTCGATGTGCGCGTGTATCGAGGCGATGCGAAGGCTCCATTGTTCGGCAGCATCACGCGGGAGGAAAAAGCCGTGCGGTTTGTGCCGTCGCTGCCGCTGGTGGCAGGAGAGACCTATCGCATCGAGTTTCAGACGGCCGATGGCCGCTGGCACCGCGAGCCATGGCGCTTCGATCCGCTCAAGACCGAAGTGCCGGCCGTGGGCCTGGCACCCACGCCCGCTGTTTTGCCGGCGAACGCGCTCAAGGTGTATCTGCACTTCACGCAACCGATGGAGCAGGGCGTGTTTCTGGAGCGCATCTTCCTGCACCGTCAGGACGGTGGTGTCGTGGCAGGCGCGTTTCGCGAGACGGAGCTGTGGTCGCCGGATGGCCGGCGGCTGACGCTGTGGTTTCATCCGGGCCGGCAGAAGACAGGCGTGAACCTCAATCGCGACGAAGGGCCCGTATTGCGGGAAGGGGAACAGTGCTCGCTGAGGGTCGCGGGAGACTGGCGTTCCACGGCTGGAGTGGCGCTGGGAAAGGATGTCACCTTCGATGTCACTGCGGGGGCGGCTGATCATGGCTGCCCTGATCCCTTGAGTTGGACGGTCATGGCCCCCAAAGCGGGAAGCCGGGACATTCTGAGCGTCCGGTTCGATGAACCGCTCGATTCTGCGATGCTCTTGTCCGCTTTGGAGGTCAGTCTGGGCGGCAAGCCGGTCGAAGGGCAGGTGAAAGCCGCCGCCGATGCGCGCTCGTGGATCTTCACGCCCGCACAAGCGTGGCAGGCAGGTGAGCACACGATTCACATCGACCCGCTGCTGGAAGACCTGGCGGGCAACAACCTTCAGCACCCCTTTGAAGTGGACCGCGACCAGCCCGGGCAGGCCGCACGTGCGACGCTGCTGCGTTTTGAGGTGCGGTGAGGAGATTCGGCAAACGCGGCAGCCGAAAAGGTGAACGGGGGCAGCGGACGACGGCGCGAGGGCGTCCGCGCTCCCATCTACGATTCCAGCATGGCGCGGGCCTCGGCGTGGACGGCGTCGCGGAGTTTCTTGGGCGACACGACTTTCGCATGGCGGCCGAAGCCGAGCACCCAGCGGGTGATCTCCTCCAGCCCGGCCAGCTCGGCGCGGAATTCGATCTCGCTGCCATCGTCCTTCAGCGGGGTGATTTTCTGGCTGCGGTGCCAGCGGCCCTCCGCCACGTAGCGGGCGGCCCAGCCGGTGAGGCGGATGCAGGCCTCGAAGGTCTCCGCCTCCGCTCCGTAGCTCCACACGCCGAAGCCGGTGCTCAGGTGATCGCGGATGTGGAAGGCTGGATCGCGCACGAAGCGCGTCTTCAGCACCTCCAGGCCGCTGATGCGCTGGAGGGCAAAGGTGCGCCAGCCGCCCCGGTCCAGGTCATGCCCGATGACATACCACCCGTTCATCAGATTCCCCACGTGATGGGGCTGCAGCCGGCGCAGCTCGCCCCGGCCGCCGCCGCTGAGCTTGCGGTAGAAGAAGGCCACCTCCTGGCGGTTCAGCGCCGCGTCCAGCAGCGTGGAAAAGAGCGTGGCATCCACCTGCATGGCACCGGCATCCTTCACGGAGCAGGCGGCATTCAGGTCCTGCCAGTGGATGGACACCGCCTCCGGGCAGGCCCCGGCGATCTTGTTCAGGCTCTGCGCCACCTGCTTGTAGAGAGGCGTGCCCCGCAGCGGCTCCAGCGCCTTCAGCGCCACAAACAGCGCCACCAGCTCGCCACGGGAGAGCTGCATCGGCGCGAACTCACTCACCGGCCGGGTGAAGTAAAAGCCGTGCCGCACCTCGTCGTATTCCAGAGGCAGGTCCTTTTGATGTCGCAGGTGATCCAGGTCCCGCTGGATGGTCTTCGCTGACACCTCGATCTCCCGTGCCAGCGTCTGGCAGTTCGGATACTGGCCGGAGGCGATGATGCTGATGATGCGGCCCACGCGCCAGTCCACCGTGCGGCGGACACCCAGACGCGCGGCGGGCTGCACCCGGCTGGGGCGGGAAACGGGAAGGGAAGGGGCACGGACATGCATGGCAGGAAGCTTAAGATCTGTGGAGTAAATAAGCATGAAAAGTCGCGGGTGTCAGCCAGCAAATGTCCAACCCCATGTGGCAAGATGCGCCTGTCATGAGCAACACATCCTCCGCACCCTCCGTCACCGCCGAAAAACACATCGAAATCGCCTACATTCTGGACCGCAGTGGGTCCATGCAGCCCCTCCAGGAGGCTGCCGTCGCCGCCTTCAATGACTTCCTGAAGGTCCAGCTGACCGTGCCGGGAGAGGCACGGCTCACGCTGGTGCAGTTTGACGACCAGTATGAGGTTCCGGTCAATGCCCTGCGCCTTCAGGAAGTGCCGCAGCTCACCGCCGCCACCTTTGTGCCGCGTGGCGGCACCGCCTTGCTCGATGCCATCGGCCGCACCCTCAAGGAGCTCGACATCCGCCTGCAAAAGCTGCCGCCCGCGCACCAGCCGGCGAAGGTCATCGTCGCCATCTTCACCGACGGGGAGGAAAACGCCTCCCGGCAGTACACGCTCGCGCACGTGAGCGACCTCATCGCCCACCATCGCGATGCGAAGGGCTGGGAGTTCTACTTCCTCGCCGCGAACCAGGACGCCATCGCCACCGCCGCCTCCCTCAGCATCAGCGCTAGCCACAGCGGCAGCGTGGCGGCCAGCGCGGCGGGAATGATGTCCACCGGTGGGGCCATCGCACGGAAAGTGCGCGCCTCCCGGGTCCTGGCCTCGGCCATCCCCCCGCCGCCGGACGTGCTCGCCGACGCCGTCAAGCCCATGAGTGAGATCGTCAAAGAGGAGGAAGCGAAGCAGTAGCCTGGAGGAGCCGGTGGGTCAGTGAGCCAGAGAGTCAGTGGGTCAGTGCTTGGAAGTCCCGCCCGCATCGCTGCGGGCGGGGTCAGTTTTTGAAATCACGCATCATGAAACATCCTCAGCCGCTTGAAGCATTCTTTGCGTTCTGCCTGGTCGGGACGGTCCTCGCGGGCATGGCCGGACTGGCCCTGCTCGCCGCCTTGCTGGGCATGACGGCGGCGGGCAGCCTGGCGTGCAGGCGCGTTCGCCAGAACGCGGGGTTTCCGCGTCCTGTGGTCACCTATCTCGAAAAACCCTCGCCCGACGAGCCGCTCATCCGGCTGGAACGCGGCCAGACGGCCATCGTTCCCTGGCCGCAGCCGCTGCAAGTCCTCCTCCCCGAGGGAACGCACCTGCAAATCCTCGAAGCCAACCCAGAGCGCGTCCGCGTCATGGCGGTGTGAACCAGATCACCATAATAAACTTATGGACGATTGCTCAGATTACGACTTGAATGTCATCGTGAATTCCATGCGACGATCTCAGGAAATGAATTCTCTGCTGCCTGTGGGCGAGACAGGAATGTGGTCATCCAGCCAGCGCGATGTTTTGACGATGCACATCCAGGTAGTGAATCCCGAGGCATCGCAGCTCCCGGAGAGCACGGCTTACCTGAGGCCAGTCCTCCGCATAGATCTCCTGCCACGTCTCCAGTCGCTCCTCCCACACCTCGTCAGGGAATTCTGGCACCTCATCCAGATACGCCTGGGCAAAGTCCAGCATGAAAGGGCGGCTCACGATGGACATCTCGATGGCGTTCGATTCGTCATCGCTGCGGATGAGCTGCGGCACATGAAATCCGGCGATCTCGCTCACTCCATGCTCGCCCAGGCGCTCGTAGCAGTCTCGTTCCCTCTGGTAGCCTGCCGTCCCGGCCTGCAATTTCAGCGCCCACGAGACACGCTTGCGCTTGCCGCGCACCTTCCAGACATTACCATCAGCGCCGTCCCCGAGCCGTCCGCTCAGCTCCAGCCCTCGCCTCCAGGCGTAGGCTTCAGCATCAGGCAGCAAATCTTTCTTCCACATGGCAGCTCAAAATTCCATCGGCCACTCCTCCATCGTGCGCATGATCCTGCGCCTCGGTGGGGTGGAGGTGCCTGTGGCCCAGATGGGACCAGACTTCCTCATTTTGAAGGAAACCTTCAGCAGTTCCGCCTCGGAAGGCGTCGTCACCCTCACCGTGGATGGCGTCAGCGAGGAAATCCCGGTTCGCCTGCCTCGCGGCATTCCGGCGACCTCGAAACGCATCGAAATCGCCGAGGTGGAGGCCCTCGAACTGGCCGCCGCCTGAGCCTGCCAGATGCGGCTGGGAGGATGAGAAAGGGGCCGCGCTCCCGAAGGAGCGCGGAGAGTGCTCAGAGGCATGGAAGGCCACCCAGCAGTCAACAATCCTTCAACGGGGCCATCACCTTGAACACCGCTGACAAGCGTCATCGGTGCGGGATCATGGAAAGAACATTTCATTGTAGATTGATGGGTTTTAGGGAAGTATTGACTTTTACCGATACAGTCCCAGTTTGGATCGTCAAGCCTCGATTCCAGCCATGAATTACACCGACCTGCTTTCCACCGTCAGTAACGTTCACAGCGCTGCTCTTCGCGGCACGGCCAAGGCCGTCAATCACCTCCACGTCCTTCGCAATTGGACGGTCGGCTGCCTCATTGTTGAGTTCGAGCAGCACGGCGACGACCGGGCTGCCTATGGCGAGCGAATGCTGCGGAACCTCTGCGACGATCTTGCCGCCAAAGGCATGACCGGACTCGGACTCAGCACTCTCAAAGGTTGCCGCACTTTCTACCGCACCTATCCCCAAATGGGCCAATCAGCGATTGGCCAATTTCAAGCCCTGCTGACCCACCTTCAAAAAGGCCAATCACCGATTGGCCTTTTGACCGCCCCTGCCACTGAAGCACCGCCGCAGCCCGCCGATGCTGGAGCAGGAGCCGCCCCCACGCCCTTGCCCGCTCAGGTTCTGTTGCGGTTGTCATGGACTCATTTCCTCGAATTCATTCGCATCGACGACCCCTGGAAGCGTGCTTTCTATGAAAACGAGTGCTTGAAAGGAAATTGGGTCGTGCGTGATCTCCAGCGCCAGATCGGCTCCCTGCTCTACGAGCGCACCGGCCTTTCCACCGACAAACGGGCCGTCCTTGAGCACGCCCGCCAGCAGGCACTCGAAACACCCGGGCAAATCGCCGATCTCATCCGTGATCCCTACATTCTCGAGTTCGTCGGGCTGGCCGAAAAGCCGCACTACCTGGAGAAAGACCTCGAAACAGCTCTCCTCGATCACTTGCAGTCCTTCTTGCTCGAACTCGGCACCGGCTTCTGCTTCGAGGCCCGGCAAAAACGCGTCACCGTCGGCGACGAGCATGATTACCTCGACCTCGTCTTCTACCACCGCCTCCTCCGCTGCCATCTGCTCATCGACCTCAAAGTCCGCCCCTTCAAACATGGCGATGCGGGCCAGATGAACTTCTACCTCAACTACTGGAAGGACAACATGCTGGCCCCTGGCGATCAGCCGCCCGTCGGACTCATCCTCTGCACCGACAAGAAGCAAACCCGCGTGGACTACGCCACCGCCGGGCTGGACCAGGAACTCTTCGTCTCACGCTATCTCGTCGCCCTCCCCAAGCCCGAGGATCTGCAAGCCCTCATCGAGCGAGACACCGCCGCCTGGCTGCAAAATCAACCCTCCGAAGCCTGACTCGCCATGCCCGAAGACTTCAAAACCTTCTTCTCCGCTGCGTTCGATGACAAACGCCAGCCTTACGACTACCAAAAGCGCCTCGCCTGTGGCAAACAGCAGCAAGGCCAAAGTGAAAGCGATTGGCTCCGGTCGTCTGGTCCGTGCGAAAGCCGCCTGATCAGCGTCCCCACTGGCCTGGGCAAGACCGCTGCCGTCGTTCTTTCGTGGCTTTGGAACCGACAGCAACCCAACTCCACTTGGCCCCGCCGCCTCGTCTATTGCCTGCCCATGCGCACGCTGGTGGAGCAAACGGCGGGTGAGGCCGAGAAATGGATCACCAACCTCGCCGGCGCAGGACTCATCAGAGGCGAACATCCTAAAGTCCACATCCTCATGGGTGGCGAGGAAACCGAACCGTGGGACCTGCATCCCGAACGCGACGCCATCCTCATCGGCACCCAGGACATGCTGCTTTCTCGCGCCCTGAATCGCGGCTACGGCATGAGCCGCTACCGCTGGCCGATGCACTTCGGCTTGCTGAACAACGACTGCCTCTGGGTGCTGGATGAAACGCAACTCATGGGGCCAGGGCTGAGCACGGCATGTCAGTTAGAAGCATTTCGCCGCGAAGGGCCGGGGCTGTTCGGCTCAATGCCCGGCAGCCGCTCGGTCACTTGGTATGCCTCTGCCACGGTTAATGCAGAGCTGCTCAAAACCCGCGAGTGGCGTGATATAGAACGCCCCACCGATTTCATCTTCAATCTCAAAGATGAAAAGATCGCCACCAGCGGTCCAATCGCTCAACGATTGGGAGCCAGAAAGAAACTCGTACCAAAGCAGGACAAGAACTTTGGCAGCAAAGACAAGCAGCCAGATGCCAAGCTCATCGCAGACATTGTGAAGCATCATCGTGAAATGGTGCAAAGTTTGCAGCAAGCTCCCGCTGACATCCCCCGCCGGACACTGATCATCGTAAACACCGTGGACCGTGCAGTCCGCGTTTATGCCGCCATCAAAGCGGCGCTAGGTGAGAACCACGCCGAAGACCTGCTCCTCATGCACTCGCGTTTCCGGCCCAACGAGCGCCTTGAGCAAACTCAACGGCTGAAAGCAGCACACTCCAGCCAGATAGTGATAGCCACCCAGGTCATCGAAGCTGGCGTGGACGTTTCGAGCGCCATTCTCTGGACGGAAATCGCACCGCTGGCATCCATCGTTCAGCGTTTGGGCAGACTGAATCGCAATGGCGAGTTCAATGAACTCAACTATGACCCACAGGCTGTCGTGCTTGGCATAGAAGCTCCCGACCCCAGAGACGGAGCCAAGCGCACTAAGGAGCAAATGGCGGACGAGACGAAAACGGCCACCATTGCCCACCTCCCTTACAATTGGGAAAAGTGTCACGACGCATTCACCGCTCTCAAGTCCCTAAAAACCGACGCATCCCCACGAGGACTAGAGCGCATCCAGCCCGCTATTGAGAAGTCCATCGAGCGTTGCCCCTACTCGCTTCAGCGCCACGAGTTGCTCGACTTCTTCGACACGGATGCCAATCTTTCCTTGGGGTTCACCGATGTCTCACCCTTCGTTCGCGGCACCGATACTGACACCGACTTCCAAGTGCTCTGGCGTGAATGGGATGGCTCCAAGCCCGATCATAACTACCAACCCGATTTCCAGCGCCAGGAACTTTGCTCCGTGCCTTTCGGCAAGGTCAAGGATGCCCGCGCCATTCTCAGCAAAGGCTGGGTCTGGCGAGGCAAAGAGGCAGGCTGGATCAGCGTCAGAGACAGTGATGTGTATCCCGGCATGACCATCCTGCTTCCATCCACAGCGGGCGGCTACTCCGTGGATGCCGGTTGGACGGGGAATGAGAAAGATCAGCCTGTCTCTGATCTCTTCGAGCCCCGCCCTACAATGTCGGACGAAGACATGCTATCCAGCCTCGAAAACGGATGGCGAAGCATCTCAAAACACACACAAGAAGTGCATTCTGCCTTTGATGGCATCCTCCGAGAACTGCCTACCGATCTCCTCTTGCCTGAAGAACGTCAAGCCTGCGCTCAGGGCATCCACTGGCACGATCTCGGCAAAAACCACGCTTCATGGAGAGACGCAGCCATCAAGGCACTCAATGAGGCCAACATCGTCATTCCTTCTGAGCATCAGCCTCTTGCCAAATTTCAATTGTCGGACAGCCTCAAACTCAAAGACGTTGACGGAAACCCCAAGTTTACCGGCACTGAACTAAAGCGTGAGATCACAAAACTCCGTCGCAGCTTCAAACCAGGCATCGCCCATGAAGTCGCTTCCGCGCTAGCCTTCCGGCAGTCAGAGATAGCGAAGCACGGTCCAGGCACCGCCCGCCCCATCACCAGCCTCCTATCCGAATACCTTATCATGGCCCACCATGGTCATGTGCGGAAAGTCCTGCGCGACGAACTACCCAAGAACCACAAAGAGGCCAAAGACGCCGATTCTGTCCGAGGCATCGCTAACGGCGACACCTTGGAAGCCGTGCAAATCGGCACTGAAACCCTCGGCCCCACCACACTCTCCACCGACGGCCGCAAAATGGGCCGCGATGCCGATGGCAACGAAAGTTACACCCGTGGCGTCCTGCGACTCCTGGAACATTACGGACCCTTCCGCCTCGCCTATCTCGAGTCTCTCTTCCGTGCTGCGGACATCCGCGCATCCATTCTCGCCAAGGACACCCCAACTGCTTGAACTCCATGTCCTCACCCATTCCACTCCCTGGCTGCCGCCACGACATCCTCGGCCACTACCTCAAGGCCATGGGCATCCTCCGCGTCGTCTCGAAATGCGCCGCTCCTGAGCACCGCGATCCCGATGCCGAAGGCTGGTGGAACCCCGATGACGCAATCTTCTACCTCCGTTCGCCGAAGTATCCCACAATGGAGTCGTTGGTGGATTTCTTTGAGAAGAACTATCAGCCAACACCAGTATTTTCGCCGTGGAACACTGGCGGTGGAATGGATGAGAAGAAAATCGTCATCTTTCGCTGTGCCCCGAAGTCATGGCATGATTATTGGCAAGCCAACAAAGAGGCGCTACTAGCACACGGCTTTCCAAAACCTGAGGGAGATGGAGTTCCAGAGATGCCTGAAAAGCCTTTCGAGTTAAAGCTGGCAGAGAATGAGTTAAAACCAACAGATGACATCTCCGTCATCGTCACAATCGGGAAACAAAAGAAGCCCAAAACTACGGTCCAAATTTCATGGTCAGACGCCGCTCGTACAAAGCTATTTGGGGCAATGTCGGATCAGCGCCCAAATTTAGAGCGCTGCATCAAGTTTACCGACTCTGTGATCAAAAAGTTTATTCCAGGTAAAAGCGAATTCACTTTTGACCTCAAGGACGAATCCGCTCTCAGCAGTCTAGCTCCAATGGCCGGTGCTGAGTATTCAGTTCAGATCAAGGAATCAGGTAAAAAGGCAGTTATGGCTCTGCTGGCAAATGAGCTAGCATCGCACCCAGATGCTTTGACGTCACTTAACTTGGGGCGTGATTTCTTCGCCGACTTCCAAGCTGATGAAACAAACGGAACCGCGCTACTTGAGCAATTCAGGGATAAAGTTCCCGACTCGGCATCGCAAGCCATGGATTCTGTTTTCACAACAAGAGCGTCGGCAAGGCCCATGGACAGCCCCTTGTTCCTGAATCGAGGTAAAGCGGGAAATAGCGAAGTATTCAGAGCCTTCTGGGGCTTTTTCCTCTCTGCAAAAGTGGCTGCCGAGAACAACGTCAAAGGCTCGCTCTTTGGGTTAGCCTCAGAAGACGCTCCTCCCAAGGATGGTGCTTCACCTTTCTTCCCCGACGCATTCAAGTCATATAATATCGGTTCAGGGTGGGTCCAGTCAGATTACCCAATCTATCCGCTTGATTACGTTCTCGCTGTTGAAGGAGCCTTCGCCATGCGGGGAGGGGCGTCCCGCACGCTCGGGGCCAACTCCAAGCGATTCGCGGCTTTCCCTTTCGTCTTCGATTCTGCCGAAGAAATGGTGGATGATGAGAATACAATAACGGGCACCAGTTCCTCCCTGTGGTTTCCGCTCTGGGATCGCAAAACCACCTTCGACGAACTCGCCAGCTTCATCACCGACGCTCAAGCGCGGCTTTCAGGCAAGGAAGCCCGGTTTTCGGCAGAATTCGTCCGGGCGATGAACTCTCAAGGAGTGGATGCTGGTTTCGCAGGGTGGCAGGAGTTCCGCTTCAGAATGAAAGGCAGTAAAGTCCCTTGGATTACAACCGGACGCTACATCGCTGCCAGTAACAACAAAGCCGCTACTCAGCTAAACCGCGCCCTCTCGCCATTGGATGAGAGCTGTTTTATTGATCAGTTTGATTTTAGCCGAAATAAGAAAACTGGGGAAATCGAAAAGGATGGCCCCCACACTGTTCGGGCCGAGATCAATGCCGCAATGGAGACAGCGGCCCTCGATCCCACAGCGCATCATTGCATGGCCTTGCTGGAGTCGATTTTCAAAGCCAGCCGCCAGCTAGCCATCTCCAAAACCTTTCGTGCGAAGGTGCATGGTATAGGTACTTTCTTCGACAAACTGCCCATTAATGATTGGCATGAGCTTTTGAAGGATCTGGAGGCAATTCCCGAGTTCCGCGTTGCTCGTGCTATCGCATCCATCCCTGGGTTGATGCTTCAACATGATCAAAAGCGGAACTCCAAAGTTCAGCCCATGCTCGGCTCTTTGCTACCACTCGCCTACAGTTTTGGACGTTGGCAACTGGAAGAAAAAAGCTACCAAGCCGTCTGGACGGGCACGGATCTCTGCCACGACCTCACCGTCGTGCTCCAGCGGCGTTACATGGACTCGCTCAAAGACGACCAACCCGCCTTGCGTGGCGTGCATCAGGCACGGCTGTCGGATGTGATGGCCTTTCTGAATCATGAGCTGGATGATCACCTCATCGCCCGCTGGATCGAAGCGCTCAGTCTCATCGGCTGGCACTTCGAGAAGAAGGCCGATGGCAGAGATGATGATGGTGAAGCGGAGACAGCTAAAGCTCTTGCAGCAGCCGATGCCGCGCCGCTCGATCTTGCCGAAGACGGTGAATCCAAGACGTCACCCGCCATACCCTTAGCCTACGCTGCCTTGCGCACCCTGCTGGAGTTGGAGTGTGAGTGGCAGAGACAGAACCGAAGTGCATGGAAAAAACGCCGCAGCCAGCAGCCGATCTCCCATCTCTGCCAACGCTCCGCCAGCAGCCTGCCCGTGGCCGTGAGCGAGGCGCTACGCTGGATCGGCATCTGGGGTGTTCAGAATCCCTGGGGAGCCGAATCCCGCCAGGAAAAGGAAATTCTCAGCGGGCGCTACGTCATCCGTCTCGACCCCACCGACCTGAATTTCACTGACACTCTCGTCGATCCCGCCCGCCTCGCCGCCGCCGTCTGCATCCCCCTTGCCTGGGAAGATCAGTGGCAACTCCGCCGGGCGATCACCCTGCCTTTCTCTGCCTAAATCTCACCTCAACTCCAACAAACACATCCGTCATGTCCAACACCACCGAACCCACAACACAGCCAGCACCTGCACTGCCCTTCACCTTCGGAGGCTTTACCGTTCCCGCAGGCTGCCGCCGCATCCTCATTACTGCTGAACTGGAACCCTCCAACGAAGGCTCCCTCATTCAGCCCACCGGCTTCCCCGACCTCGGTCCCGTTCTATATCCAGACCCCAGCGGCAAAAACGGACTCATCTGCCTCATCGAATCCGAAGCCTCCATGGCGAACCGCTTGGAAGAAGTGTGTTTTGATAACAAATACATCGGCAGCTTGAAGCCCACCTTTGCAGGCTTGCCTTACTTGAAAGCAGAAACCAAAAAGGAATTCACCACAGCATCAACCATCGACGGTCACCGCTTTGCTTCTGATTTCCTTGCGAAAGGAAAAGCAAACTTCACTCAAGGTGGTGGTGAAACCACCCTTGCTGACCACATCAAGACAACGTTGGCAATGACTGACGGGGGCAAGTCCATGCCCGTGGCAAACATCCCAAATGTCTTCCCTCTGGTCATGAGTCTCGACCCGATGTCACTGATTCACGGCTTCCAGATTTCTAACGAGCAAATCAAGTTCGTTGGCCTCCGTTTACCTCGCGCTCTCAGCGCCTCCATCGTTGGTTTTGACTGCAATCGAGTCACTGTCCCAGGGATCAAATTCAGTCAAAACGATGTCGAGAGTGCGTCAGGCCAAGCCATCTTCCAGAAAGCCCGCATCACCGCCAAGAAGATCGAAGTCAGATTTTCTATTGATGTCGGACTGCTGGCCTCACTTCGTCTCGATAGCGTGGGAGAGAATGATCAGCCCGGCCCACATCAGTCCGCGAGACTCCAACTGCTGCTTGCCATCGCCCTCTGGAAAGTCGCCACCTTCCTTGATCTGCTCAAACATGAGTTGAGTCTGCGGACAGAGTGCAAGTTGCGGATCAAGCGGGATGACGCCGGTGACGAGGTCTCTCCAAAATACTCCATTGAGGGCACGGCCTCATCAAAGGGTGACTTCGGCTATGCTGCAATCGCCTCAGTGTCTCTTGTCGGCACTGATGGAGTCATCCCCAACGCTCATCTTCCTACTGGCCGCTCGCCGCTCACCCTCCAGTTCTAAGCGGCCATGACCACAATCCAGATCAAACTCTACTGGGATCGCTACCACGCGCATCCGTGGGGGCAAAACCCAGGAAGGGTTAAGGAGGCTGAATGGCCTCCCAGCCCTTGGCGACTGCTCCGTTCTCTTGCCTCAGCTTGGTTCCGCTCTCATCCTGGCATGGCTCATTCCGAGGAGTTGAGAGCACTCATAGAGGCACTCGGGAAACGCCTCCCGCTCATCGGCATTGGCAAAGTCAGCTTCTCCCAGACGGTTCACTATCAGCCTAACTACGGCAAAGGGGACAAAGCGACGGCGAGCTACGGAACCACGCGTCACGAAAACCACTTCGCTGCTACTTCACTGCCAATTTGCTTCCGCTGGGGTGCTTTGACTTTGGATGACACGCAGAAAGCTCTTCTGACGACGTTGCTGGAACACGTCTCCTATTTTGGCAGGGCAGACTCCATCTGCGAAGCCACGCTTCAGCCTGACAACTGGCCCGAACCCAAAGAGTTTGGTTGGTGCAAGCCCTGTCTCTCAGAAGGCGACGAGCCGCATCGACGCATCGCCCCAAATTGTCGTGACGTTTTTTGCCCTGATCCATCAAGCTTTCAACTCACCGACCTTTGGCAGCGCAGAACCTCCGACACCCAAGTGGAGAACGCGCCCATTCATCTCGTGAACCAAATGCTCGCCACCGACATGCAGGTGGATGGCGGCTGCCTCGTGTCCTACGAAATGCCGGAGGGCTGGCCGCAGAAGTGGGTGGTGAAAACTCCCCGCACCGAAAAGAAGCCCAGCAAGCCAGCACCATCGGATGGTCCGAAAGTTGCCCGCTACCTGCGCTTCTCCCTGCAATGCCGTGTGCCTATCGCCCCGAAGTTCACTGTCACTTTGGCAGAGCTGTTTCGAGCCGCAGCCAATCATCATCTCTGCAAAGTCCACGGCAACGGCTCTCAAAGTCCGGCTCTGCTCGGCAAGGATACCAACGGCCCACTCGAAGGCCACCAGCACGCTTTTTACCTGCCGATGGCGCAAGATGACTCGCAACCAGGAATGCTAACAGACCTGCACCTTTGGTGCCCGATGGGCCTCACCCGTGCCGAGGTGGATGTCCTGCTTCGCATCCGCCAGCTCAGTTGGGGCAAGGGGCGCTTCCCGGTGAATCCTGTCCTCATCGCAATGGGCCAAGAGCCGCCCCCTGACGTCAAGCTCGCCACGGGTGATTGTGCCACACAACCGCTTCGCAGCCGCGTTTGGCAGAGCACCACCCCCTTCATCCCGCCGGGCCACTTCTTTCGTGGTGACAAATCCAATCCGAAGGCCAAAGCCAACGCCACACCGGAGCTTCAACTTGCCAAGGCTTTGAGGGAAGTCGGAGTCGGCACCCCGGTCGTGATCCAGCGGCTATCGGCGCTTCAGCATTCCTCGGTACCGACAACAAGCACGGATGAGATCCCACTCATGCCAGCTTGGGACATCGTCCGTGCCCCGGAGGGCGATGACCTCTCCGCGTTGCCATTCGACCAAGCCATTGAGGTTGCCGCACACCAAAACAGCAGCGACTCAATGAAGGCTCACCAGCGCCGCATCGGCTTCTTCATGCAGCTAACCTTTGACGAACCCGTAACACTTCCCATGCCAGCCCTAGGCCACAGCTCCCACTTCGGCCTCGGCCTCTTCGTCCCCGTCGATCATGCCTGAATCCTCCACCGCCGCCTACCCTTACCTGGAGGAAGCCTTGCCGGGGTTTCATCGGGGGCGGGTGTGGGTGAAGGCGCGAGTTTTGTTTCAACTCTTGAACATTCACCTCCAGCACCGCATACTCCATGAGTCATGACGTGGACCCAGAACATCGCCCAGTGGCGGAGTCTTCCGGCGGAGCGCAAGCTTCAAATCCGGCGGGAGGCGATTGCTCTGGATGTGGCGCAGAGCATGGCCTTCGAGCGGGAGCCGGTGGACATCGAGCTGATTCGAGAGACACTCGCGACACACGCCCGGAAAATGCCACCCGGTTCATCGAAACCCGGCTCGGAACCCTGAGCTATGCCGAGCTGGCACCGCTGCTGGCGGAACGTGTGGCCTTGCTGGAGCTGGAGCTGTTTGAGCATGAGTGTTTCGCGGAAGCAGCGCTGGATGAGCACTTGGTGAAGGACATTCACCGGGGCATCGCGGGTGACTTGATGCCAGACTGGGCCGGGCGCTGGCGTGACATCGAAGTGACGGTGGGCAGGCTTTCCCCTCCTGCGCCGTGGCAGTTGGCCACGCTGATGCGGGACTATGGGCTGGATCTCCAGGCGCGCTGGGCAGGCGCGGTTTCCGGTGATCCGGGGCTGCTGCTGGAGTTTCTCGCCTTTGCCGAGGGCAGGTTTCTCACCGTGCATCCCTTCCGGGACTTCAATGGGCGGACGATTCGTGTGTTCCTGCTGGAACTGCTGCGCCGCCTGGACCTGCCACGGGTGGAACTGGCCCCGCAAACCGAGGAGGGCCGGGCCGCCTACTTCGCAGCGCTGGAAGCGGCGGACCGCCAGGACTGGCAGCCTTTGATGCAAGTCTGGGAGTGCCGTCTCAGCCAGGCCTGAGCGAAGGAGACGTCACCGATGAATGCTGAACCTGAACCTCCGAACTCCGCCGCCTACCCTTACCTGGAGGAAGCCTTGCCGGGGTTTCATCGGGGGCGGGTGTTGGTGAAGGCGGCGGGAGATTCGCTGGCAGGGCTGGGCTTCATCGGCACGAAGTTTGATTTTTACCGCTTCGCGAACCGGCTGCGGCTGGCGGCCTGTTTTGGCGGGCTCAGGTGGATCTCAGATTTGAAATTTGAAATTTCAGATCCGCTGATGCCTGCATCCGCCACATCTTTGCCCACGGGCATCTGACTGCGAACCCAGTGGAATATCTCAGATTTGAAATTTGAGATCTGAAATCTCGTCAGAGGCCAAGTGAATTTGAGATTTGAAATCGAAGATCACAGATTATCCTTAATTATGACCTACAAGCGATTTGAGGACGTGCCCGTGTGGCAGGACGCCATTCGTTTGGCGGAGATGGCCGAGGATTTTTTATTGGAGGCAGGCGCTCGCGTCACTCGCGGAAAACACGATCAGCTAGATCGTTGCTCGCTATCGGTGAGCAACAACATCGCCGAGGGTTTCGAGCGAGGGACAACGAAGGAGCTGCTGGCCTATCTCTACATCGCACGCGGTTCTGCCGGAGAAGTGCGTAGCATGATGCGCTTTTTTGACCGACGCCCCGCTTTGACTCACTACAAGCCACAGATTTCAAACATCCTAGCCCTCTCGGAGTCTTGCAGCCGTCAGATTCGCGCATGGGCAGACGCCTTGCAGAAGAGCGACATCAAGGGCCAGAGACATCTCATCTCGACGACCAAGCCTACCCGCAAGCCAACAGGCTCAGCATCCCGCTGAAATTTGAAATCTTCAATCTGAAATCCATGCACTCCCGCTCCGCCCGCGCGATGGTCCCACCCGACCGGGTGCGCTGGGAGGACTTCCTCATCCCGGAGCCGCTGCCGGTGCCGGCGGATCATCCCGAGCTGGACCTCTGGGGCATCACACGGGTGCGGAGAGAAAATGAGGCCGAGGATGCCCCGACGATCTCAAATCTCAGATCACTGATCTCAGATTCCTCATCTGAAATTTCAAATCTCAAATCTGAAATCTCCTCAGCACCAGGCTCCCCATCTGAAATCTCCAATCTCAAATCTGAAATCTCAGCAGAGCCTCTGCGTGCCCGGATGCTCAACGAGTTCGTGTATTGCCCGCGCCTGTTTTACTATGAGCAGGTGGAGGGTGTCTTCGTGAGCAACGCGGACACGGAGCGCGGCTCTGCCATTCATGAGAAGGTGGATCGCGGCAAAGGAGCGCTGCCGAAGGCCCGGCGTAGGTCGGGCGTCCCGCCTGACACGAGTGACGCAGGCATCCTGCCTGCGGATAGGGGAATGGTGGAAGGTCCGGGCCACGCTACAACTGACCACGCCTTTGCAGGCGCGGCTACATCCGACCTCGCCGACCTGAAAACGCACGCGCCAGAGGAGAGCACGCCCAAGGAAGAGACGATCCACTCCCGCTCCGCCATGCTCAGCTCCACACGCCTGGGCGTGGTGGCGAAGATGGACCTGATCGAAGTGAAGATGACCGCACGCAGTGCCGAGGATCTCTTTGCCAGTCGTGAGGTGCAAAGCGTGACGCCGGTGGACTACAAAGCCGGTGCGCCGAAGGTCGGCCTGGAGTCGAACGAGCTGTGGGATGCGGACAAGATGCAGCTCGGTCTGCAAATCCTCATCCTGCGGGACAACGGCTACACCTGCGATGAAGGTGTCATTTACTACCGCGCCACGAAACAGCGCGTGCCCCTGCGCATGACGCCGGAGCTGGAGGCGTGGATCATCGCCCAGATCGCCGAGGCCCGCGAACTGGCCGCATCGCCAACGATCCCGCCGCCGCTGGTGAACAGTCCCAAGTGCGTCCGCTGCTCCCTTGCGCCTGTTTGTCTGCCGGACGAGACACGGATGCTGGCGGGTAGGACGGGCATTCTGCCTGTCACGAGTGAAGCGGGTATCCTGCCCGCTGTGTCCGAAGCAAAGGCGGGCAAAATGCCCGCCACACCGGCGACAGGTGGGACACCTGTCCCACGTCGCCTGATCGCCGCACGCGATGACGAGCGAGCGCTCTACCTGAACACGCAGGGGCATCGCGTGGGCATCAAGTCCGAGCGACTCGTCATCAAGGATGGTGACAGCGTGATTGACGAAATTCGCCTGAACGATGTGACGCATGTGGCGCTGTTTGGGAACATCCAGCTCAGCACGCAGGCCGTGCAGGAACTTTGCGAGCAGGAAATCCCTGTGGCCTACTTCAGCATGGGCGGCTGGTTTTATGGTCTGACTCGCGGGCATGGCCTGAAGAACGTACACACGCGCATCCAGCAGTTCGCGGTGGCATCGAACCCGCTGCAATGCCTGGCGGTGGCGCAGAAGATCGTGCAGGCGAAGATCCGCAACCACCGCACGATGCTCATGCGCCTGCACACGCAGCCGCCGAGTGCCGCCGTGGTGGGCCTGAAAGAGATCGCCGGACGCGTGTCGAATGCTCGTGGGCTGGACGAGTTGCTCGGTATGGAAGGCGCGGCGGCGGCGCTCTACTTCCAGCACTTCGCCGGGATGATCAAAGTGGGCGAGGACGACCTGGAGGATGAAATCCCCGGCCTGGAGACAAACTCGAAGACGCAAGAGCGGCGGAAGGCGGAGACGGAGGCCTTCACCTTTGACTTCACGCATCGCAAACGCCGCCCGCCGACTGATCCGGTGAACGCGTTGCTATCGCTCGCCTACAGCCTGTTGGCGAAGGATTGCACCATCGCCGCTCTGGCGGTGGGCTTTGATCCCTATGTGGGCTTTTACCACCAGCCGAGACACGGCAGGCCCGCGCTGGCGCTCGATCTCATGGAGGAATTTCGCCCACTGGTCGCCGAAAGCGCCGTGCTGACCGCGATCAACAATCGCATGGTCACGCCGGGTCACTTTGTCCGCGCCGGAGAGGCCGTGAACCTGACGCCGCACGGACGGAAGGCCTTTTTTCATGCCTACGAGCAACGCATGAACGCGTTGATCACGCACCCGGTCTTCGATTACAAGGTGAGCTACCGCCGTGTGCTGGAACTGCAGGCCCGCCTGCTCGCCCGCTGGCTGACCGGTGAAATCCCTGACTATGTGCCCATGGTGACGCGGTAGTCCGATGGCTGATTTGAAATCTCAAATTTGGAATCTCGTGTCCGACCGCTCCACTCTGATCAGCGCCCGCCACACCTACCTGGTGTGTTACGACATCGCGAACGACAAGCGGCTGAAGAAGGTCTTCAAGGTGTGCAAAAACCACGGCACCCATCTCCAATTTTCCGTCTTTGAGTGCGACCTCACCCCGCGTGAGCTGACCGTGCTCCAGCGTGAACTGAAGGCGCTCATCAAACAGGACGAGGATCAAGTCCTCTTCGTCTCCCTCGGCCCCGCCGAGGGGCGCGGCGACCGGGTGATCTCCTCGCTCGGGCTGCCTTACTCGCGGTTTGATGCGCCCTGCTACGTGGTGTAGAACACCCACGTCTTGGTTTTCGATCTTTCACATCTCCAAATCATTCATCGCGAGCGCCCCGGTGGCGCTTCCAGCCCCCGGACGCGCTCGCGCCTTGAAAATGAAGGCAATGGCCCACAATCCCGCTCGCCCCTCTGTGCCGGCAGACTCAATCCTCCCAACCGCTCGCCAAGTGCGGATGGAAGCCTTGATTCTGCAAGCACACAGGAGCGACACTCTCCGCCGCTCATGAGCGGCGGCCCCGTTGAAGC
>NZ_JACSRD010000127.1 GCF_014879935.1 Prosthecobacter sp. | reverse complement strand
TCACCCGCATCCTCTCCCGGCCTTCAAAGGCCGGGCAACGAGACGGCTGCCGCTCTGCGGCAGAGGTTTTCAAACACGGCCTAACGCACAGGCCCGAAGTGCTGGCGCACAGCGTCGAAGTGCCAGCGCACAGCCTCGAAGTGATAGCGCAGAGCGTCAAAGTGCCAGCGCATAGGCGCTCTGTGACCCCGCAGAGGCTCTCAGCGGCCCCGCACAGGCTCTCTGCGACCCCGCATAGGCTCTATGCGACCCCGCACAACCGCTATGCGGCCCCGCACAAGCTCTCTGCGACCCCGCATAGGCTCTCTGCGACCCCGCATAGGCTCTCTGCGACCCCGCACAACCGCTATGCGGCCCCGCACAAGCTCTCTGCGGCCCCACACAACCGCTATGCGGCCCCGCACAAGCTCTCTGCGACCCCGCACAAGCTCTCTGCGACCCCGCATAGGCTCTATGCGACCCCGCACAAGCTCTCTGCAGCCCCGCACAGGCTCTTTGCGCCCCCGCACAGGCTCTTTGCGCCCCCGCACAGGCTCTTTGCGGCCCCGCACAGGGGTTTCGTCACCCGCCGGAAGGTTAAAGGCAGCCATTTTGGCACTTTGAGCCAGGGATGTCTGCCCTTCCGGGCCCTCGGGCTCCATCGGGCCGGTGTTGTAGCGCGGAATTCCGATTCCGCGACGGCATCGACTCGGTATCGGAATACCGAGCTACATGGCGCACAGCCGCCGTCCTTGCGAATTACCTTGGGTGGCAGGTTTCCGCGACGGCATCGACTCGGTATCGGAATACCGAGCTACATGGCGCAGAGCCGCCGTCCTTGCGAATTACCTTGGGGCCTTCGTGGCCGGTTTCCGCGACGGCGTCGGCTCGGTATCGGAATACCGAGCTACAAGACGCAGAGCCGCCGTCCTTGCGAATCACCTTGGGACCTTCGTGGCAGGTTTCCGTGAGCGATCAGTGCCGTTTCCGCCGCAGCCAGGCTTTCACCAGCTCCAGCACGGGGCAGATGGATGCGCTGACGAGCAGCACCACGAGCCATTCGTGCCAGGTCAATCCCAGGGTGCCGAAGGGGGCCTGCATGACCGGCCAGTAGAGAATGACGAGCAGCAGCACCAGTTCCCAGGCCACGGCGGCGTTCAGCCAGCGGTTGGCGAAGGGCCGGTGGAACATGCTGAGCAGGCCGGTGCGGAAGTTGTAGCCTTTGAGGAACTGGATGAGCACCAGCGACACGAAGGCCATGGTCTGCGCCTTGGCCAGCTCGTGGCCGGAATCCAACGCCCACAAGAAGAGCCCCAAATTCACCACCGCAGACCACACGCCACCGACGAGGATGAGGGTGACGGATTCACGATCAAATGGCGTGGCCCGGGGGGAGCGCGGCTTCCGCTGCATCAAGTCATCCGCCGGAGGGTCGAGGGCGAGTGCCAGCGCCGGAAGGCCATCGGTGGCCAGATTCACGTAGAGGATCTGGACGGTGGTGAGCGGCAGCGGCAGGCCTGCGAAGGCAGCGCCGCCGAGCAGCAGGATCTCGCCCGCGTTCGAGGACAGCAGGTAGTTCAGATACTTGCGGATGTTGTCGTAGATGCCGCGGCCTTCCTCCACGGCGGCGACGATGGAGGTGAAGTTGTCATCGGTCAGGGTCATCGCCGCGGCCTCCCGGCTCACATCGGTGCCGGAGATGCCCATTGCCACGCCCATGTCCGCCTGTTTGAGGGCTGGAGCATCGTTGACGCCGTCTCCAGTCATCACCACGACCTGCCCGCTCTTTTGCAAGGCCTGGACGATGCGCAGTTTGTGCGCCGGAGAGACGCGGGCGAAGATGTTGATGCCAGCGGCCTGGGCGCGCAGCTCCTCGTCACTCATCGCCTCCACCTCGGTGCCGGTGGCGAGGCGTTTGCCGGAGGTGAGGCCTAATTCGCCCGCAATGGCCTTCGCGGTGACGGGATGATCGCCAGTGATCATGATCACCTCGATGCCGGCGCTGCGGCATTGGGCGATGGCGCCTTTCACCTCCGTGCGGGGCGGGTCCATCAGGCCCACGAGGCCCAGCAGCGTGAGCCCCTCTTCGGCATCGGCCAGTTTTTCGCAGCGTTTCCAGGCGATGGCGAGCACCCGCAGGCCGGTGCCGGCCATGTCGGCGGCGGCGGCGGAAAAACGCTGCCGCGTGGCGTCATCGAGTTCGCTGTCGCCGTCATTTCCGGCCACGTGTGTGCAGTTTGGCAGCAGCATCTCGGCCGCGCCCTTCACATACGCCCGGACGCCGTCCGGTCCGGTGTGCAGCGTGGTCATGCGCTTCGATTCGGAGGAGAAGGGGACCTCGCCGATGCGTGGGAACTCCTGCTCCAGCGCATCCACATCGATTCCGGCCTTCCGCGCCGCCACCACCAGCGCGCCTTCGGTGGGATCGCCCTGCACGACCCACTCTTTCTCCGTCTCATCGAACACGACATGCGCGTCGGAGGACAGTTCGCCGCCTTGCAGCAGGTGGATGGCGCTCCCGGAGGGAGAAACCTGGCTGCCATCGCGCTGAAAGCCGCCGTTCGCATCATAACCGACACCGGTGATCTCCAGGCTCTCATCCCGGGTGACGATGCGCCGCGCGGTCATCTCATCCCGCGTCATCGTGCCCGTTTTGTCCGAACAGATGACCGAGGCACAGCCCAGGGTCTCCACGGCGGGCAGTTTGCGCACCAGGGCATTGCGCCGGGCCATGCGTTGCACGCCGATGGCCAGCGAGATCGTGACCACGGCCGGCAGGGCCTCCGGCACCACCGCGACCGCGAGGGCGATGCCAAACAGCACCACCTCCACCCACGGCTGGCCGCGCAGGAGCCCTGCCGCCACGATCAATACGATGACCACCAAGGCGGAGCGGGCCAGCATCCTGCCGATGTGATCCAGATTCTGCTGCAACGGCGTGCGCGTCTCGTCCACCGTCTGCAGCATGTGGGCGATCTGGCCGAACTCTGTGTCGTAGGCCGTGGCTGTGACCATCGCGCGCCCGCGACCGTGGGCGATGGCGGTGCCGGAGAAGGCCATGTTCCGCCGGTCGCCGAGCGCCGAATCGGCCTCCACGAGAAGATCCGCCTGCTTGTCCACAGGCTCCGACTCGCCCGTGAGCGGCGCTTCATCAGCCCGCAAGTTTGCCGCTTCGATGAGGCGCATGTCAGCCGGCACACGGTCGCCAGCGCGAAGAAACACGATGTCGCCACGCACGAGATCACGCGATGGCACGACCTCCTCGCGGCCATCGCGCAGCACGTTCGCATGGGGGGCGCTCATGCTCCGCAAGGCTGCCAGGGCCTTTTCCGCCCGGAACTCCTGCACAAAGCCCAGCACGACCGAAAGCAGCACGATCACGCCGATGGCGATGGCCTCCACGGTTTCTCCCAGAGCCACGGACAATCCCGCCGCGCCGATGAGGATCCACACCAGCACGTTGTGAAACTGCCGGCCCAGCACCACCCACGCCGAAGGCGCACGCATGGTGGCCAGTTCGTTCGGTCCTTGATCCGCCAGTCGTCTGGCCGCTTCGGCGGAAGTCAGGCCTGCATGCAGGTCGGTCTGGAGTGACTCGGCTGCGTTGGTTGCTTCGATGGTGTGCCAGTTCGGTGCGGGAATCGCAGGCATGTGGTGAATACGGACGCTGTCACGGGTTTGTCCTGAAATCGGCCGTGGCCGTCATGCTGTCCGCCACCTTCGGTCATTTTCTGCCAATAATCAGCGTCGGCGGCGCAATTCCTGGTGCAGTCGTTCCACTTCATCCAGCAGGTGGCTGAGCAGTTTCACGCCGCGCACGTTCATCTCGCAGGCCTCGCGCAGAAACTCCGCGCGGCGTAGCAGGCGCAGGCTGTCGTCATCAAAATCCGGCTGGATCAGGCCCTGCTGCTGATACTCCAGGATGGTCTGGGACGACACGCCGCTGAGTTCGGCCAGCGTGTCAACGGAGTGGGCGGACGCGTGAGAGTTCATGTCAGGCGCGGGGTTGGAAGGTGGAGGTGGCACGCAACTGCTCCCACAGCTTGCGCTCGGCCTCGCTGACCTGTGTGGGCAGCACCACATTGATGGTCACAAAGAAGTCGCCGCGCTCGCCGGTCTTGCCCTTGGGCAGGCCTTTGCCGCGCACCCGCAGTTGCTGGCCGTCGGCCGTTCCGGCGGGCACGCGCAGTTTGATCGAACCATCCAGCGTGGGGACGATGAGCTCCGCCCCGAGCACCGCCTCCCACGGCGCCACGTCCAGCTCGTGATGCAGGTCCGCCTCCCGCGTGGTGAAGTCAGGATGCGCGGCATGCCGCACGCGCAGATACAAATCGCCCGCCTCACCGCCGCCACGTCCCGGCTCACCCTGGCCGGGCACGCGGATGCGGCGTCCGTCCGTGGCACCGGGCGGGATGCGCACCTGGAACTCGTGGGTCTGCGCCTGGCCTGTCTGGCGGTTCGTGGTTTGCAGGGAGATCGGCCGCAGCGTCCCGTGCATGGCCTCTTCCAGCGTCACCAGGATGTCGCCCTCGATGTCATGGCCGCGTCGCGCCCGTCCCTGCCGCGTGGCACCGCCATACTCCTCCTCAAAGCCCTGGCCGCGGGGGAAGCCGTAACGGCTGCCGCCGCCGAAGAACTGCTCGAAGAAATCGCTGAAGCCCGTGCCGCCGAAGTGGAACTCCTGCGACGAGCCGCCTCCGGGGCCGCCGGCCTGCTGCCAGTCGGGTGGCGGCTCGAATCCGCCGGCCTCATTCCAACGCGCGCCGAGCTGGTCGTATTTGCGACGCTTCTCCGGGTCGCTGAGCACCTCGTTCGCCTCGTTGATCTCCTTGAACTTCTCCTCCGCGGCCTTCTTGTCCTTCGCCGTGTCAGGGTGGTATTTCCGGGCCAGTTTGCGGAAGGCTTTCTTGATGTCGTCCGGCGTCGCGTCACGCGAGACGCCGAGCGTTGTGTAGTAGTCTTTGAATTGGGCGGCCATGGTTTGGGGATCGACAGTCTATCAACGATACGAGAATGCGACCTCGAAGCGTTGATGTCATTGTCATTGGCCTTTTATTCTTTGCGCGGCCGTCTCCGGATCTACTTCGCCTTCCACTCGCAGATGTAGCCCACGACGGGAACGTGCGCGTAGGCGTTCCATTCCTTCGGGTGATCGCACCACCGGCCGTCCGTGCCGGTTCGCAGACACGGCTCCTTGCCATCCCGGTTGTTGGGCTGACCGTCCTCCCAGGCGGTGAAGGTCATCTCTGTGCCGTCTGACCAGATCCACCGGCCCTCGACCTTCTCGTCAGTGGCACCCAGCCAGACACGCAGCTTGGTCAATGACTTGATGAAAGCCTGGGTGGGTTCGTCTTGAATCACGACGAGCTGTCCGCCGCGCTGCTTGCACCGGGTCTGCGCCACATGCCAGTTGGCCTTCTCCAGGATGACGGCATACCATTTGCCGTTGAACAGCCTGGCATCGGCCGGCAGCCCCAGGGGCGGCTTCGGAGCGGAGGGTTGTTGAGCTTGGAGCATGCCCAGCCATGCCAGCAGCAAAAGTACGACGCGGATTTTCATGAGAGGCCGAGGCTGGGATAACCGCGCGGCAGACGCAAGCCGAAACAGGTCCTCCCATGATCCCTGCGAGCGCCCGGCGCGGTGGAACCGCTGCAAGGGAGGCTCATCTCCCGCCAAGGCGTGAGGAGAAAACCGGGGAGAAAGGAAGTAGCGATCAGTGCTATGAAAGCGACATCCAGCTCTGCCTCAGCAGCAAAAAAGAAGAAGGGCGCAACCACTGGCGTGACCGCCATCCTGAAGACGCCCAAGAAATCCGCCACCGAGGCGATTCACACCACCGAAAATCCCGGCGCACGGGGCACACACGGCAGCCCGGGACGGACCGAGATCCGCCAGACGACCCATCGGGTCATGGGCTCGCGCATTTCTCAGCGAAAACTCGAGCGGCATGATCAGCCGCGGAAGAAACGCGGCTGACAGGATCCACTCACGGCCACAGCACGAGGATCATCGCCCCGCCGACGAGCGATGCGCCCATCCCGGCCAGCAGCGGGAGAAGAAACGCCCGGGCGCCCAGGACGAGGGCGAGGCCTGATTTGAACACGACATTCGCCATGCCGCCGATCAGGATCATGCGCCAGGCGGTGCCGGTTTCCAGGTGCCCGGTGTTCACCAGCCGCGCCGTGGACAGCGTGATGGCATCCATGTCCGTGAGGCCGGAGATGCCTGCAGCGAGATACAATGCCGACTCGCCAAAGTGTTGCCGGGCGGTGGCGACGATCACCAGCACGACGGCGTAGAGCAGGCCGAAGAGCACCGCGCTTTTCAGCTCCGAGGGCGGTGTCTCGGGCGTGCGGTGCCCGCCTTTCCTGGCGGCGATGCGGTTGCTGACGACGGCGATGATGACAAACCACAGCATCATGAGCCCCACCGGTGGCAGCATGGCCTGCAGATGCTCAGGAGCGGCGATGACCACCTCCACCATCACCCGCACGAACACAATCGCCGACGCGGTCAGAGCGATGGCGGCCAGCGAGAGGCCGGAGGCACCGGCATCCTTGCTGCGGCGGGCGAGGCTGGCGGTGGTGGCCGTGCTGGAGACCAGACCGCCGAAAATACCGGCCAGCGCCGCGCCCTTCGCGGGACCGAGGAACTTCCGCGCCAGATAGGCGGCGAGGCTGATGCCGACGATGAGCACCACCATCAGCCAGATGGAAAATGGATTCAGCACGCCGAGGTAACCCATGTCCTTGTTCGGCAGCACCGGCAGAATCACGAGCCCGGCGAGCACCAGCCGCGCGATCTCGCGCAGATCACCGGCTCCGATGTGGTGCACCATGCGGTGCAGCGGTTTCTTGCTGTGGAGCACCAGCATCACCGTGCCGGCGACCACCACCGAAGTGAGCCGGTGCCCCAGAACAGAAAGCGTGCCCACGGCAAACATCACCAGCATGGCCATCTCCGTGGTGAGGCCGAAATCGGCGTCGTCCAGCTTCCGCTCGGACAGATTCGCCAGGATCACCAGCCCCGCCATCGCCACCAGGGCCGCGGCGATGACCCAGCCGCCGAAAGCGATGGCCAGCAGCCCGCTGAGCCCGCCAAAGAGGGAGACCATGGCAAAGGTGCGGATGCCCGCGACGCGACTGCGCACCCATTCCCGCTGCAATCCGACCAGCAGCCCCAGCGCCAGCGCCACGGCCAGCGATTGCAGGGTTTCCAGAGGTTGGGGCAGGGTGGTGGGCATCTATCAGTAAACGTTTGCCAGACACGGTCGCGACGCGTGCTTGCCATCCGCGCGTTCCCAGTCCAAGGAAAGATTCTTCAAGCCTCCAACCATGTCCATCTGGAACTACGCCAACCCGCAGCTCAAAGATCTCGTCGCCTACGAACCCGGAAAACCCATCGAAGACGTCGCCCGTGAACGGGGTTTGAAGCCCGAGGACATCATCAAGCTCGCCTCGAACGAAAATCCGCTCGGACCAAGCCCGAAGGCGGTCGAGGCGATGAAAAA
The DNA here is from genome assembly GCF_014879935.1 of Prosthecobacter sp. Classification (GTDB taxonomy): domain Bacteria; phylum Verrucomicrobiota; class Verrucomicrobiia; order Verrucomicrobiales; family Verrucomicrobiaceae; genus Prosthecobacter. Next base: position 70,036 of record NZ_JACSRD010000127.1, on the reverse strand, counting down.
GGCCGTGGAAGAGGTCCACATCTACCCGGACGGCGCCTCGTGGAAGCTGCGCAACGCCCTCGCCGAGAAGTTTGGCCTCGAAATGGGCAACTTCATCATGGGCTGCGGCTCGAATGAAGTGATCGAGTTCATCGGCCACGCCTTCCTCAAGCCCGGCGACAACATCATCACTGCCGAGCACGCCTTCCTCGTGTACAAGCTCATGGCGAAGGTTTTCGGCGCGGACACCATCGAGGTGCCCGATCCCGGCTACGTGCACGATCTCGACGCGATGGCCGCCGCGATCACGCCGAACACCAAAGAGGTCTTCATCGCAAATCCGAACAATCCCACCGGCACACTCGTAACGCAGGAGCAGATCGACCGCTTCATGGCCAAGGTGCCGGAGCATGTCGTCGTGGTCTTTGACGAGGCCTACTACGAGTTCCTCGATAATCCGCCGGACACGCTCAAATACGTCCGCGAAGGCCGGAATGTCGTCGTGCTGCGCACCTTCTCGAAGATCCAGGGCCTCGCCGGCACGCGTGTCGGCTACGGCATCGCCAACAAGGAACTCATCGACGTGCTCCAGCGCACGCGGCAGCCCTTCAACCTCAATTCCATCGCCCAGGCAGGCGCTTTGGCCGGTTTGCTCGATGAAGAGCATCAGGCGAAGACGAAACGCATCACCGACGAAGGCCGCGACTACCTGCAGAAGCAATTTGGCGCGATGGGCCTCGAATACATCCCGAGCTACGCGAACTTCGTGCTCGTCAAAGTCGGCGATGGCAACGCGGTCTTCAAAGCCATGATGGACAAGGGCGTCATCGTCCGCGCCATGGCCGCCTACAAGCTCCCCGAGTGGGTCCGCATCTCCATCGGCACCATGCCGCAGAATGAACGCTGCATCGAGGTGCTGAAGCAGGTGCTTGGCCGGTAATGGGCGCTTGCGTGTCGCAGGCCAGGAGGTTATTCGTCAACCATGCTTTCATGGGCCGACATTTGCGCGGACAAGTCTCTCCAAGACCTGCCCTACAAGATCGAAACAAACCGCTTTGACCAGATTGTCATGAGTCCGGCCTCGTATTGGCACAGTGATTACCAGGGGGAAATCGGTTTCACGCTCAAGCGTCTTCTTCCACACGGTCGAATTCTCGCCGAGGCAGCGATCCAAACCACTGACGGCATCAAGGTGCCTGATGTCGCATGGATCTCCGTTGAACGTGCGAGGCCTCATCGTCATTCGGTCGCCTTGCCCATCGCTCCCGAGATTTGCGTGGAGGTCACTTCTCCTGGAAATCGACGCTATGAGATGCTCGCCAAGATGCAGCTCTACTTTGCCCAGGGTGCCCAGGAGGTCTGGTTGTGTGACGAGAATGGTCGGCTTGAGTTTTTCCTCCATGATGCGGCGGAGCCTGCGGTGAAATCCCGGCTCTGCCCTGAGTTCCCGCTCCAGATTCAGTGGGAGTGATTTCACCGGCTCCCGCCTCCGGAACTCCATCTTCTTTCTACTTCCGCGCACGATTGCGATTTTGCCTGATGCGCCACACGTCCCGGGCCATGCGCCAGGAGTCGCGAATGAGCCGCACGTGCCCTCCTGGCACTTCGAACCACTCGATCGGCACTTCGAGGAAGGGAACATCGATGTCGTGGAGTGAGGCGAGCAATTCGACATCGAAGGCAAAGCCACGGATGATCAGGAACGGGGCGAAGCGCTCGTAAGCGGCACGCGGCACCAGTTTGAGCCCGCACTGGCTGTCATGGACGCGGATGCCGAGCAGCACGGACACCAGCGAGGCGAAGACGTGGCCGATGATGCGGCGCTTGATCTGCCGGTGCACCCGTCGGCTGAACTGGCCGAGGCGCGAGGCGAACAAGGCGGTGTGCGGCGTGAGCTGCTCCCGCGCATGACCGATCAGGTGCGCGACTTCGGCGGCGGAGCAGGACCCATCCGCATCGACAAAGCCGAGCCAGTCAGCCTCTTTTTCAAGATTCCAGCCGGTGTAAACCGCTCCGCCTTTGCCGAGGTTGTCCGGCATGAACAATGGCTCCAGCAGATGAGGATGCTGTTCACGCAACGGGTCGATGATCGCCCGCATGCGGTCGGCCTCGGGGGCGTCAGAACCATCCTCCACGACCCGGATCGTCACCCCGCCGAGCTGTCGCGTCACCTCGCAAAGCTCCGCCAGAAACGGTCCCACACGGCCGCTCTCCTGGTAGCAGGGGATGACGAGGTGGACGGTGGCTGGCATGGGAGGAGGAAAGATGAATGCCGGGAGGCTGTGCCACGTGACCGGTGGTGGGGAGGATTTATCAGCCGTCCCCGGCCTTGGGAACGAGATTTCACGCGCGTGGCACGAAATCCCGGCGGGCTGGACTGCTGGCGGGAGGGGAACGCCACCAAACAAGCATCGCGATCATCGAATCGTTTTTTCCGCCTGCCGAACCGGGCCGAAGTTGCACCGGCGGCGGGCTGTGTCTTTGTCCGTGCGTCCCTCACGCCATGCGATTTTCATTGTTCGTCCTCAGTCTGCCGTTGCTCACGCTTCTGAGCGCCTGCAGTTCGACGAACCGGCTCCTGAAGGCCGGGCTGGTGGAGCCATCGCCTTTCTTTGAGCAGCCGTGGCTGGCTCAGAATGGCGGCACGCACCTGCCATTTCAAAAAGTCTGGACCACGCCCGACCGCAAGCTGCTGGCGGAGGGCCTGAAAAAACGGAAGCTCTACATCGCTCCGGTCACTCTGGCCTACCTGCGTCCGATGAACAAATCACTGCCTTCCCAGGAAGTGGCGTGGGGGGTGCAACGGCAGGAAGCGGAGATCGCGCTGCGTTTGAGGGAGGAGTTCGTGAACGCATTCCGACGTTCGCCCCATCCGCTTTATCGTCTCGCCAGCAAGCCCGGAGCGGACACTTTGACCCTGCAACTCGCCCTGATCGAACTGCATCCGACCAGCCCGAAAGGCAACGCCGTGATGACCGTGTTGAAGTTTGCCGTGACGCCGATCGCGACACTGGGGCGCTATTTCACGAAGGGAAACATCGCCATCGAGGGGAAGGTGACCGTCGCCACGACCGGGCGTGCCTATTTCCAGTTCGCTGACAACGAGCACGACAAGCTGACCTTCATCAACACACGCGACTTCCAGCCTTACGGCCACGCGGTGAACACGATTCGCGACTGGGCCGTGCAGTTCGAGACGATGACCCGATCACCCCGCGGCTGGCGGGTGAAGGATTCCAGCTCGGTCACACTGCGGCCGAATTGATCACACGGCAGCCGTTTTGAAGGCCTCCAGCAGGCTGGCGAGCTGTGCGGGCGTATGGGAGGACTTCACTTTGGCGATGGCCTCGTTGGCGAGCTGGTCGCAGCGTTCGTTGTCGCTGTGACCGGCGTGGCCTTTGACCCAGTGCCACTGAATCTTGTGGCGGATCGTGGCGGCGTCGAGTTCCTGCCAGAGGTCGGCGTTTTTCACCGGCTGCTTGGTGCTGGTGCGCCAGCCGTTGCGCTTCCATCCGGCGATCCACTCGCGGATGCCGTTGCGGACGTATTGCGAGTCGGTGTGGAAGTCGATCTCGCAGGGCTCCTTCAGGATGCGCAGGGCCTCAATCGCGGCCTGGAGCTCCATGCGGTTGTTCGTGGTGGCCGGAACGCCGCCATTGATCTCACGACGGTGCTTTCCATAGGCCAGCACGGCCGCCCAGCCGCCGGGGCCGGGGTTGCCGTGGCATCCACCGTCGGAATGAATGACGATTTTCTTCACGCCTGCGGCCCGCTGGGTTCTGCCGACCACTCGCGCATGCGACGGTCGATGAAAAACGGCATGAACGGCACGAGCGAGGCGACAAAGACCAGCGCGGCACGGCCCAAGGGCCAGTTCGTGTGATTCAACACGCGCCAGAGCGCGAAGCAGAACAGCACGAACAATCCGCCATGGACCGATCCGACGATCCGCACCGCCAGGGGCATCTGCCACAGGTATTTCAGCGGCATGGCGACGAAAAGCAGCAGCAGCCACGAGATCGCCTCCAACAAGGCCACCGAGCGCAGGAAAGGGACGGGGTTTTTCATTCGAGACCCGCCTTAGCACCGGGATGCAGGCGCATGAAAGCAAAAACTCCGGCCATCTTGCGACAGCCGGAGTTTTGAACGGGAGAATGGAGTTGGTGGAGCATGGGAGCATTGCTCCAATACTCCATCGCCACAGGCGTTTACTTGCCCTTAAGGTCGTTGAACATCGCGAAGCCCTGATCCGGCGTGAGGCCTTCGTGCACGACGCCGCGCACGGCCTTCATCATGGCGATGGGATCTTCGCTCTGGAAGATGTTGCGGCCCATGTCCACGCCGCTCGCGCCCTGCTGGATCGCGTTGTAGCTCATCTTCAGCGCGTCGAGCTCCGGCAGCTTCTTGCCACCGGCGATCACGATCGGCACCGGGCAGCAGCTCGTGATCGTGTCGAACTCCGTGTCGGTGTAGTAGCACTTCACCACGTTCGCGCCGAGTTCCGCCATGATGCGGGTCGCCAGACGGAAATACTGCGGCGTGCGGGCCATCGCACGGCCCACGGCGGTCACACCCATGACGCCAATGCCGTAACGCGAGGCCGCATCGACGAGGTCGGTGAGGTTTTTGAGGCTCTGGCGCTCGTAGGCGCTGCCGATGAAGACCTGCACGGCCAAAACGCTCGCGTTGAGGCGGATGGCTTCCTCGATGTTCAGCGCGGTGGACTCGTTGGAGAGCGGCTCGAAGCCGGGGCGGCCGAACTTGGCCTTCTTGCCATCGAGCTCGCCTTCCCACTCTTCAAACGGGCTGACCATGGAGGTGCCGCCGGAGGCACGGAGGGCGATGGCCTTCTGCGTGGAGGCAGGAATGACGCTGCGCTGGATGCCGCGGGTGAGCATGAGGCAGTCGGCATAGGGTTCGAGGGGCAAAATGGTCTGATCGACACGCTCGAGGCCGGTGGTGGGGCCCTGGAAGTAGCCGTGGTCGAAGGCGAGCATCACCGTGCGGCCGTCCTTGGGATTGAAGACCTTGCTGAGGCGGTTCTTGAGGCCCCAGTCGTACTGATGGGAGCCTTTGAGGAAGAAGCCCGGCGTTTCCTGCGGGACGTTGGTGAAGTATTCCTTTTCCTTCTTGTCAGCAGCGGAGGTGGAGATGTCGGCCATGGTCGTGTGCGGTTCTGAGTTCTTGAGGGGCGCGCATGATGGGCGCGATTCGTTCCCGCGCAAGCATATTGCCAGTGCTTGCAAAACGCCGGTGGCTGTGGTTTGGAGGCGGTTCCCATGTCAGCAAATCTCCTCATTTATCTCGATGGCCAGCTCGTTCCTGAATCCGAGGCGAAGATCTCCGTCTTCGACCACGGCCTCCTCTATGGAGATGGCGTATTTGAGGGCATCCGCATCTACAATGGCCGCGTGTTCCGCCTCACGGAGCACCTGCATCGCCTGTATGACTGCGCCAGGGCGATCTGCCTGACCATCCCGATCAGCTTCGAGGAGATGGAAAAAGCCACGCTGCAAACCGTGGCCGCGAACAATCTGCGCGACGGCTACATCCGTCTCGTCATCACGCGCGGCGTCGGATCGCTCGGTTTGAATCCTTACCAGTGCCCGAAGGCCAGCGTGATCATCATCGCCAGCACGATCTCGCTGTATCCGCAGGAGCGCTACGAGAAGGGCCTGAACCTGATCACCTGCGGCACACGCCGTCCGAATTCTGCCGCGCTCAGCCCGCAGGTGAAGAGCCTGAACTACCTCAACAACATCATGGCCAAGATCGAGTGCCTGCAGGCCGGCTGTGACGAGGGCATCATGCTGAACGACCAGGGCTTCGTGTCCGAATGCACCGGCGACAACGTCTTCATCGTGAAGAACGGCAAGGTCACCACGCCGCCGATCTCCTCTGGAGCGCTCGATGGCATCACGCGCCGCGCGGTGATCGAGCTGCTCGGCGAGATGGGCGTGCCATGCACCGAGTCCGTGATGACACGCTTCGACATTTACACCGCGGACGAGTGCTTCCTGACCGGCACCGCCGCCGAGGTCATCGCCGCCGTGCAGTATGACCGCCGCCCCATCGGCGACGGCAAACCGGGCAAGGTGACCAACGAACTCATCCAACGCTTCAAAAAACTGGCGAACAGCACCGGCACCCCGGTGCCCTATGCCTAAACCGGGCGGGATTCCCTCTGGAATTCCGTGACCGGCGTAGCAGTCTAGCGGCCATGAAACACGCGCGACATCTCATTGGGTGCCTGGCCACGGCTGCCGCCCTGTTTGCCAGCAGTTGTTCGTCCCCACAGGCCACCGTCCAGGCTCCGCCGCAGGAGTCCCGCTACTGGTGGAAAGGGGATGGTGTGCAGGGAAAGCCACGCATTGTGATCAATCTCAGCGAGCAACGTGTGTTCTACTACAAGGGCGGGGAGCTGGTGGGCGTGTCGCCCATTTCATCCGGCCGTGAAGGCAACGGAACGGTCAACGGCCGGTACAGCATCATCGAAAAAGACCTGCATCACCGCTCGTCGCTGTTCGGCGCGTATTTGAACTCCGCTGGAGACATTGAGGTGGGTGACGTTGACACTCGGGTGGATCCCAAACCAGCCGGCACGACCTTCCTCGGGGCAAACATGCGTTATTTCATGCGCATCGTCGGTGGCATCGGCATGCATGAGGGGTATCTGCCCGGTTATCCGGCCTCGCACGGCTGCATCCGGCTGCCGACAAAGATGGCAGCCATTTTCTTCCGCGAAACGCCCCTGGGCACGCCGGTGGAGATCGTCGGTCACGGTTCTCTGGCCGCGAGCGAAGCGGCCATTCCCATCGGTGATGACACCGCCGTCGTGCTCGCGGATGCACCCGTCCCAGCTTCTGCTGCGCCAGTGGCCGGGACGCGATCCAGGCCACGCTACCAGGAAATCGCCATGGTGGAGCCAAGGTCCCGGGCCTCCAAGCCGCAGGAGACGGTGCGCCGGGCCGTGGTGCCGATGAAGAAGCGTCTGAAAAAACTGCGCTACGGCGAAACGCTGTTCCTGGAGGAGTAAGGCGGCTCAAAACTCGCCCCCGAGCGCCAGATGGAGGGCGGCTCGATTGCGCAGACGCTGGGCCTTCACGCTGGTGAGGGAGCTGCGGGCATCAAAAGCACGCTGCCGGGCATCCAGAAGTGTCAGCACCTCGCTCAAACCCTTTTCATACTGTCCTAAAGCCAGTTTTTCCGCCCGTTCAGCCTCATCGGCCGCTCGTTCGAGCGCGGCTTCCTGCTGAAGCAGGAATTGCTCCGCGGCGAGAGCGGTCTCGACCTCGCGGAAGGCGGTGAGCACACTGGAGGCGTAAGTTTGCAGGATCTCGCGGTAACGGCCACGTTGCAGATCGACACCCGCTTTCAACAGGCCACCCTGAAACAACGTCTGGCCCACTTGAGTGCCAATATTCCAGATGGCGGTCTCCGGACGGATCAAGGTCTCGATCTCCTGGGAGGTGCGCCCGGCACCGCCGGTGAGACGAATGCTCGGCAGCATGGCCTTTTTCGCCGCGCTTTCACTGGCGAGCGCGGACGCGAGACGGCGCTCGGCCGCACGCAGGTCGGGACGACGGAGAAGCATCTCCGAAGGCAGGCCGGCCGGGATGCGGCGCTGCAAGGAGGGCAGGGCACCCAGGCCTTTCTCAAGGCTGGCAGGGTAGTTTCCGAGGAGCGTTTCCAGAATGCGTCGTGTCGAATCAACCGTCGCGCTGCGTTGCTGCACCGTCGCTTCCGCGCGTGCCAGATCCGCACGGCTCAGACTGACATCGAGTGCCGCACGATCCGGGTCGATGCCCCGATCTAGCTGGCGTTCCAGGATGCCGAGCTGGGTCTTGCGAGTGGCCACGTTGTTTTGCGCCAAAGCGAGCAGCGTTTCCGCCTCGGCCAGTGTGACAGCGGTCTGCACGGTGTTTGCAGCGAGGGAAAGTCGAGCCGCATGCCAGTCTTCCTCGGCCGCCTCGGAGCCCGCTTTGGCCGCACGGCGTGAATCGGCCACCCGGCCCCAGAAATCGATCTCCCAGCTCATGCTGAGCCAGTTGCCGGTGAATCGATTGGCGATGGCGTTGATGCCCGAAAAGCGCTGGTCGCCTGGACTTTGCGAACGACTTCCGGCTCCGCTGGCGGTGAAGGCAGGGAAGAGACCCGCCCCGGCCTGCATCATCTGTGCTCTGGCTTGTTCGACGCGCGCTCCGGTCGCTTTGAGGCCTGGATTGTTTTCGACGGCCTGCCGGACCAGCGTTTGCAGCTTTGCGCTGCCGAATTCATCCAGCCAGCCGGTGGCGTCATCCGGCTCGATGCGGGGCAGGGCGGTCCACTTCGAAGGCGCCTTGGCGTGGACACCAGCGATGTCGTTTGTGAGGCGTCGGGTGCCAAGAGGCGGGAAAAAAGCGCAGCCGGAGGCCCCCAGGCACACGCATATCAATCCAAGGCCGTGCCTTGTCCTCCGGGACAGGAAGGTTTTCTGTGGCTGGGTCATCCGGCGGTCGGTGGCGGTCATGGCGTCGGGTCACTTCACCATGATCCAGCCCACGACGATCAATACCGGCAGAAGAATGGGGATCGAGAAGCGGGCCATGTAGCCGATGAAAGACGGCGCATGCACCTTGGACTTATCCGCGATGGCCTTCACCATGAAATTCGGGCCGTTGCCGATGTAGCTGCCCGCGCCAAAGAAGACGGCGCCGAGGGAGATCGCTGTGAGATGGGCCGCATGCGCCGTCGTGAAGCCGAGAACATCGCTGGTGGAATCCACTGACAGATGCTCGTGCCCCATGGCTGCCGCCAGGAATGAGAGGTAGGTGGGGGCGTTGTCGAGGAAAGCGGAGAGCGCTCCGGTGCTGAAATAGTATTGCAGCGGCGTGTCGATTTTCACCGCCTCGCCGCTTTGCAGGATCTGCAGGGCCGGAATCATGGTCAGGAAGATGCCGATGAAGAGGAAACCGACCTCCTTCACGGGGCCGAAGTTGAAGTCATTGGCCTCGTGCACCTCCGGCTTGGTGGTGAAATAGGAGGCGGCGGCCGCGGCGAACATCACCAGCGCTGGAATGGAAAACACGCCCAGCACGGTGGTTTCCTGGAGGTTCTTCGGCAGGAACACCGCGCCCAGGACCAGCGCCAGCCACACCACATTCAGCAAGCCGCGGAAAAACCAGTCCTCGTGCGCGGTCTCAAGCTCCCGCACCTCCTTGGGTGCGCGGCGGAAGTTGTGCGCGTCCATCGCATAGAAAATGGCGAGCAGCAGTCCCACCGCCATCGCCCAGGCCTGCCAGCAATGCCCCAGCACCCACCAGAATGGCACGCCACGCAGGAAACCGAGGAACAGCGGCGGATCACCGATCGGAGTGAGGCTGCCACCGACATTGCTGACGATGAAGATGAAGAACACGATGTGGAAGCCGGTGATGCGGTAGCGGTTCATCTTGATCCACGGGCGGATCATCAACATCGACGCCCCAGTCGTGCCGATCACATTCGCCAGCACAGCGCCGATCAAGAGGAACACCGTGTTCACCATGGGCGTCGCCTCGCCCTTCACGCGGATGTTGATGCCGCCAGAGATGACGAACAGGGAGCCGACCAATGCCATGAAGCTCACGTATTCGTGCGCCGCGTGGTGCAGGGGATGCCAGTCTTTTTGCACGAACACATAGTAGGCGGCGGTCACCAGGCCCAGACCGATGGCGACCTTCGGGTAGTGGTGCTCCCAGAAATGCGCGGCAAACAGCGGCATCAGCGCGATGCACAGCAGCAGCAGCGCAAACGGCGCGATCATGCCCATGGATGGAAGCGTTGCGGTGGACGAGGCGACGACGAGGAAATGCATAAAAAGCGACAGAAGGAGGAGGCGGCCCGGCTTGTCAATCAACGCTTGCCCACGACTGGCCGGGAGAAGGTTGGGATCATTCGGGAACGATGGCTGGCTGGTTGCGAGGACCGGCATTGAGGCAAACGCCATGCCAACATGCTGACTAAAAAGGAACAGCGTCAATTGAGAAGGGGGAGCGCATGCCACGTGAAACACGACCGCTGCCTGACTCGATGAGATGAGGCGTTCGGAGTGCGAATCGGTGCGTTCGCCACCTCAATCCGGCCGTCGATCGAGAATCGCCTTCGCTTTTTCCAACTCCGATGCCGCCCAGATCCCCAGCCCGGCCTCGTCGGCCTCGGTGGACCCGGTGATGTGCAGGCGGCGGACGTAATGTTTGTCCAGGAAGGCCACGATCTTCTCAGAGACGCCGAGAATGCCGCGATGCACATGCAACACGGGTTTTTTCTGCTTCTTGGCTGTGCTGACGGCTTTCTGGGCGGTTCCGGTCGCCTTGGCGGCCAGCGTGAAGACGAGCGTGGCCTCCGCATCGCGAACATTCGAACTGATGGCCTCCAGGACATCGTCCGACTCGGTTTCCTTGAGCTTGAACCGCGAATCCGGAGCCTCAGCCGACGCCAGCAGTCCCTTCGGACACCAGCCACCATGCGGCAGCTCATATTTCAAGGTCCATTCCAGAGTTGACCGTTCGACGCCCGTTTGCGCGCCCGAGATGATGACAAGTTTGAAAGCCATGTGCGGCGTCAGAAGAAAACAAGACGGCAGGTGGAGCAAGCAGGAATGTTGAGAGCAGCCCACGAAGGCAGCCAATCCCCAGTGAGTAAAAGCACAATGACACGGCACCATGTGTTTTGGTGTTACATTGATTGGTTGTAGTTAATAATCACGCGTTGCAGACCCAGAATGGGGCCTTTGTGGCTTCAGTCTCCTGCCATTGCCTGCGCTAAACGCCCCGTCGGGCTCAAGGAAGCAACGACAGCGTCTTCTTTTCGCGGGCACTCTGAAACGCGCTATCGACGATCTGCTGGCCGATTCGCGAGATGTCGAGCCGCAGTGGCCCGATGAGCGGAGCGCCGGTCTCCAGATGGTGAATCACGTGCTCCACGGGATTGCGATTCGGGGCCAGAATTTGATCGACGGGCACATCGAAGCCTTCCGGCCGTGCCCTTGTCTGCACGCGAATCGTGGGCTCGTAGTCGTAACACGAAATGGTGCCGTCACTTCCCTTGAGCACGAATCCGCACTTTGGCTGCGGCTGGAAGGTCCACGGATCGGTGAACGTGCCCCAGCGGGTCTCCGCCTTGCTCAAGCCGAACTCGTAGCGGATCGCGGTGATGCTGTGCTCATCGACTTCCAGGCCGGGGGTGGTGTGCCAGGCACAGGTGACTTCCAGCGGCACTTTGCCACCGAGATGCCAGGTGCCCAGCGTGGTGCCGTAGCCCATGTAGTCGAGCAGCGATCCCCCGCCCTGCGACTGGCTGTAAAACCAACTTGCCGCCTTCTCAGCGGCCGTCGGTTCCTTTTCGATCTTGTCAGCGCCATGATACAGCGGCCCGCGATTGCCGCCGTGATGATGGAACTCCAACACCTCGCCGATGAGTCCTTCCTGGATCAATCGGTGCGCCGTCTGCTGACCTGCATCCCACACCAGCGGCCAGTTTACAGTCAGGAGCTTGCCGTGCGGTTTCATGGCGGTGATCATCGCGTCCGCCTCGGCCAGGGAACCGGCGAAAGGCTTTTCCATGATGATGTGAGTGCCGTACGGAGCCACCTTCTCCACCCAGTCACCATGCTTCGACGCGGCCGGGCAAAGGATCACGATGTGCGGTTTCGTCTGTTCCAAGCAGGCACGATGGTCGGTGAAAACCTGGTCGTCCCTCAGGCCAAAATTCCGTTTCGCTTCGGCCATCCGTTCGGGATGCTCATCGCAGACGGCCACGATCTCGGCATTTGGATGGTCTGCGGTCTGCCGCAGCAGGTCGCCCATGTGAAAGTGATCAAAGTTGATGCCTGCAACACGCCATTTTTTGCTCATAGGACCGACATCGAAGCCGGAAGGCCGCAGGATGACAACGACTAAATCAGCATTGCCGTGCGAAGTGCATGTCTGATAGGCTTTACTTCCAATCCCAACTCAATGCGCCCATGAATCCCAAACGTACCATTGTCATCTTCATGGCCACCTTCGCGGCCATCTGGATCACCGACCTCCTCATCCACCAGCTTGCCATGCAGGCCGACTACGTCGCCTCCATGCATCTTTGGCGCTCGTCGGACACGATGAAGCACTTCCTCAAATGGCTCGTGGTCGGCCAGTGCATGGCCGCCGCCGGGCTGACCGTGATCTGGATCAACCGCTGCGCTGCGAACACCGTGACCATCAAATCCGCCGCCCGCTTTGGCTTCTTCGTCGGCCTCATCGGCACCGCTTACGCGCCGGTCTTTTACGCGGTCATGCCGCTGCCGGGCATGATCTGTGTGAAGTGGGCGGTGTTTGGCATCCTGCAGAGCATCGTGGTCACTTTGGTGCTGTATTTCACCACGAAGAAACTCGCCCAGATGGGCTGATCCCACCGTTAATGGCTGTGAATGAAATCCGCGACACGCCCGGACGCCTGCTGTTCGGTTGGGTGGTGCTGCTGACTTCGTTGGTCGTCCTGTCCTGGCGCATTCATCTGCGGCAGACGGAATATGAGTGGACCGAGTATCCCACGGCGCTGGGTGACACGAACTACTACGCCGCTTTGGGGCCGGATGACCGTTACCAGCCGAACCTGCGTTTCAAAGGCCAGGAGAAAGGCCTCTATCGGCGCATGGCAGACGCAGCCTCGTTCGAGGATGCCAGCATGTTCAAGCTCGCGCTCGACAGCACCGGCAGACACCACGTTTACCAAAGAGCCGATGATTTTGGCAGCGCCAAGGCACCGGTTTATCTCAAGACGGCCGAAAACCGCTACATCGAGTTCGGCGCGCGAAAATTTTACCCGCCGTATGTGCCGACGGTCCCTGCGGCACAGTGATGGTTGTCCGGAGCCGTCTGACCGCGTCATAGGGGCACAAAACCGGCCCACAGAATGCTCTTGGCACCCTGCCAAATCTCCCTTTACTCCGCGCCCCCGAACTCCCCCTCCACCACTCATGCCCATCGCCCGCGCCTTGCTTTCTGTTTCTGACAAAACCGGTCTCCTCGACTTCGCCAAGGGGCTCGCGGCGCTCAACGTGGAGCTGCTTTCCACCGGTGGCACGGCAAAGCATCTGAAGGAAGGCGGATTGCAGGTGATCGATGTCTCCGAGCACACCGGGTTTCCTGAAATGTTCGACGGCCGGGTCAAAACGCTGCATCCAAAGGTCCACGGCGGACTCCTCCAGCGCCGCGACAACGAGGAGGACAAGAAAAACGCCACCAAGCACGACATCCCCGTCATCGACCTCGTCGTCGTCAATCTCTACCCCTTTGAGCAGACGGTGGCCAAAAAAGACGTCACGCTTGAGGAGGCCATCGAAAACATCGACATCGGCGGTCCTTCCATGCTCCGCTCCGCGGCGAAAAACCACCGCTGGGTCACTGTCATCACCGATCCGGCCGATTATTCCGTCGTGCTCGACGAGATGAAGGAAAACGGCGGCGACACCACCCTCGCCACCCGTGAGCGTCTCGCCTGCAAGGTCTTCCAGCGCACCGGCAGTTACGACTCCGCCATCGCCGCCTACCTGAACAAGGAGCAGGTCACCCAGAAGACCTTCAATCTTTCCCTGCCGCTCTACGCCGAACTCCGTTACGGCGACAACCCTCACCAGAAGACCTCCCTCTACGGCAACTTCGGCGACTACTTCTCCAAGTTGCACGGCAAGGACCTCAGTTACACCAACGTGCTCGACATCGAGTCCGCCGCGCGCATCGCCCTCGAGTTCCGGCGCCCCACCGTCGCCATTTTGAAGCACACCAACCCCTGCGGCGTCGGTTGCGCCGATGAGGACCTGCGCGAGGCCTGGGACAAGGCCTTCGAGACCGACAAGCAGGCTCCCTTTGGCGGTGTCATTGTCGTCAACCGCAGCATGACACTCGGTCTCGCCCGCATCATCTCCGAGATCTTCACCGACGTCATCATCGCGCCCGACTTCGATGCCGATGCACGCGCCTTGCTGCAGAAAAAGAAAAATCTCCGCCTCATCCAGATGCTCCCCGGCATCGCGGAAGCGCTCGCCGAGCCCGTGATCCGCTCCGCTCCCGGCGGTGTCATGGTCATGGACAGCGACGCACGTGCGCTCGGACTCGACGATCTCGAAACCAAGGTCAAAACCATCCGTCCGCCCACCCGTGAGGAACTGGAGGCCATGCGCTTTGGCTGGCGCGTCGTCAAACACGTCAAATCCAACGCCATCGTCTTCGCCTCCCATGACCGCACCCTCGCCATCGGCGCCGGCCAGATGAGCCGCGTCGATTCCTGCCGCATCGCCGTGTGGAAGGCCAAGGAAGCCGGACTCAGCCTCAAAGGCAGCATCGTCGCCTCCGACGCCATGTTCCCCTTCCCCGATGGCCTGCTTGCCGCGTCCGACGCCGGTGCCACCGCCGCCATCCAGCCCGGCGGCTCCGTGAAGGACGAGGAAGTCATCGCCGCCGCGAACGATAGCAAGATGGCCATGGTCTTCACCGGCTACCGCCACTTCCTGCATTAAGAGCGCATGCGTGGCACTCCAGCGAATGGGGTGCCGACGGTCTCACATCGATGCCAGCAGTGCATCGGCCTTGCGAGCCAGTTCGAAGTCTAGATGAGTCAGTCCACCTGAGCTGTGGGTGCTGAGAGTCATCGTGACCTTTCTCCACCCTACGCGGAGGTCGGGATGGTGGTTCATCGCCTCGGCAACGTGGGCGATTCGATTCACAAAATCGATTCCAGCGAGATAGCTGGGGAATGAGCACTCTTTGACGAGTTCCTTCCCCTCGATCCGCCAGCCTGTCAGTGACGCCAGGGCCTGCTGGGCGGCCGTTTCATCCAAAAGCGCGGGTTTCATGAGCCAGCATCGTCCTGGGGCGCGCGGCTTCAAGTATCGGAATTGCATTCCCTCTGGCTCTGGACTAGATACGCCGCCCCCTGAACCGCCCCCGGAATGTCCATCGCCAACACCCGCAATTTCTCCATCATTGCCCACATCGACCACGGCAAGACCACGCTTTCTGACCGTCTGTTGGAGTTCACCAAGACCATTACCCAGCGTGAGCAGCAGGATCAGCTCCTCGATGCGATGGATCTGGAGCGTGAACGAGGCATCACCATCAAGGCGCATCCCGTGTGCATGAACTACAAGGCGCGTGACGGGCAGATGTACAAGCTGAACCTGCTGGACACTCCGGGCCACGTCGATTTCAGCTATGAGGTCAGCCGTTCGTTGGCCGCCTGTGAGGGGGCGTTGTTGCTGATTGATGCTTCCCAGGGAGTGGAGGCGCAAACCGTGGCGAATTTGAACCTGGCAATGCAGCAGAATCTGCATGTCATCCCGGTGATCAACAAAGTCGATCTTCCCAGCGCCGACATCGACAAGTGCAAACGGCAGTTGGAGGACATCCTGCAGCTTCCGGCCGATGAGGCTGTGCCTGCGAGCGCCAAAATGGGCATCGGAATCGAGGACATCCTTGAGGCGATCGTTGCCTACATCCCTCCGCCCAAGGACCCGGGTGACGGCTACCTCAGGGCTTCCGTTTTTGACTCAGTGTTCGACGCGTATCGTGGGGTGGTGAGCTACGTCCGCGTTGTCAGTGGAACCATCATTCGCGGGCAGAAGGTTCGCATGATGGCCACAGGTCTTGATTACGAAATCAAGGATGTGGGCATTTTCCGGCCGAAGATGACGACGTGTGAGAAGCTCGAAGCCGGGGATGTGGGCTATCTCATCGCCAATGTGAAATCGACGGCGGATGTCAAAATCGGCGATACCATCACAGAATCCCGCAAGCCCTCGCCACAGCCGCTGCCGGGCTTCAAGGAGATCCATCCCCTGGTGTTCAGCGGCATTTATCCCGTGAGCACGGATGACTTCGAGGCGCTCAAGCTCGCCGTGGGCAAGCTTCAAATCAACGACGCGGCCTTCACCTTCATGAGTGAGAGCTCCGCCGCGCTCGGCTTCGGCTTCCGCTGCGGCTTTCTAGGCCTTCTGCACATGGAGATCGTGCAGGAAAGGCTCCGGCGCGAATTCAACATGGACGTCATTTCGACGTATCCTTCGGTCATTTATCAGGTCCGCAAGACCGACGGCACCGAGATGGAGGTGGACAATCCCTGCTTCCTGCCGTCGGCCCAGGAGATCGACGAGATCCGTGAACCCATGGTGAAGGTGAACATCATGATCCCGAACGAATACATCGGTGACATGATGCAGCTGGTCATGGACAAGCGTGGAATGGTGAACAACACGGAAACGTTGGACGATCGTCGTGTGCTGCTGCACACGGTGATGCCGCTCAATGAGATCCTGGTCGATTTCAACGACAAGCTGAAGTCCATCACCCGCGGATACGGCAGCATGGACTATGAGCACGCCGGCTACGAGCCTGCGGAGCTCGTGAAGATGGACATCCTCATCGCGGGCGACCCCGTGGACGCGTTTTCCTGCATCGTGCATCGTTCGAAGGCGGAAAGCCGCGGTCGTCAGCTCTGCGGCAAGCTCAAGGAGGTCATTCCCCAGCAGCTCTTCGTCGTCGCCATCCAGGCGGCCATCGGCGGGAAGATCATCGCCCGTGAATCCATCAGCGCCCTGCGCAAGGACGTGACGGCGAAGTGCTACGGCGGCGACATCACCCGCAAACGCAAGCTTTTGGAGAAGCAGAAGGAAGGTAAGAAGAAGATGAAAGCCATCGGCAAGGTGAACATCCCCCAGGAGGCGTTCATTGAGGTGCTGAAGACGAACTAGACGTCGGCGAGGTCACTCCTGCTTGAAGAGAACGGCCAGCGCCTGGAATTCCTCCCGGGCCATGTCCTTGTTCTCCACCGTTTGCAGGATCTCATGCCGCAGCGCCTCGCGGTAGTCTTCCAGCAGACGCATGAGGGCGGTGCGCAGGGCACCGGAGCGCATGCCCAGTTCCTCAGCCATGCGCGTGCTGTCAAAGCCGTTGAGGCTGCCTCCGTTCAGCAAAACCGGGCGCAGGGTTTCGAACAAGCGTTCTTTCTTCTTCGCCGCGTACTTTGCACGGAGGCGCAGCAGCACCAGGTTCATGAGTTCCTGCGCCCACTGGCGGTCGTAAAGGCGGTCCGGGCTTTCCTGATGGCCGGTCTCCTCACGTTGAAAGCGGCCCTCGGCAGCGGCGATCGCCGCCTCGGCATCGGCGCTCATTTCACGGGCGCGGTGGCGCAGCGCAGCGCGCCGCCAGTTGATGAGGTAACGTTGCAAGGCCACCAGCAGAAAGGTGCGCAGCCGGCCTTTTTCCGCGTCGGCCATGCCAAAGGAATCGAGCCGCAGCAGCCGGGCCATGAAATCGTGCAGCGCGTCCTCCGCGTCATGATGCGCCAGCCCTCTGCGACGGAGGTAGCAGTAGAGCGGGAAATGGTATTGCGTGCAGAGGTCATCCAGTGCGCGCCTGCTCACCGCCGGATCATCGTGGTGCAGCCGGGCCACCAGCGTCCACTCCGTGGTGGGGAATCTGCCATCGCCTTTGGGGGGAAGTGCTGCCATGCGCTGCGGTGAAGTGATGCGGATGCTGGGTGGGAGTCAAGCCTTTAGGCGATCAGTGACGTTTGCTCTGGACGCACAGCGCCCGGATCAGCCAAAGCCTTCACGCCAACGGTCACGGCAGCCGCTCCGCCACGATGCGGAAGCCAGTGTTGATGGCGCCGCGATCCTGCGGCTGCCCGTTGCGAATCACGGCGGCCACGAATGCGGCGTTGGGCTCTGGATTGCCATTGTTGTAGCTGCTGCCACGGACGGTGATCTTCTGTTGCAAGGAATCGTACCAGTCCGAGCAGAACTCCCACACGTTTCCGGCCAGGTCATGGATGCCCAGCGCATTGGGTGGGAAGCTCATCACCGGCGCGGTGGTGGCAAAGCCATCATCATAGCCGGTTATCACCGGTTCCTGGCCGGTGACGCGCTTCAGCGTCTCGTCACCCAGATTGCCTGCGCCCTTCGGCGGCGGCCACTGCGTGCCCCAGGCGAACACGGATATGAACACCGCACCTCTCACCGTCGGCAGTGCCTCCCGGTCCTCCCGCTCACTGATGCCCACGGCGCAGCTCCACTCGTAATCGGAGGGCAGGCGGTATTTCCGCCCCTCCTTGGTGCTCAGCCAAGCACAAAAGCCCTGACAGTCCCCCAGGTTCACCCATGCCACCGGATGGTCAGGCGTCGGACTCACAGGCGTGTCGCGATAAAACGCTGGCTGCCGCCACAGCGCATCCACCTTCGGCACCGCCGCCGCGTAGGCCGCGTAATCCTGCTTCCGCGTCTCATGAATGCAGAAAAGCACCTCCGTCCCCGGCACCGGCACGAATTTCATCCCCAGCGTGTTCGTGAAGGCCAGCTTCCTGTCCTCCTCGGTCGGCATGTGAGGCCATCGG
The DNA here is from genome assembly GCF_014879935.1 of Prosthecobacter sp. Classification (GTDB taxonomy): domain Bacteria; phylum Verrucomicrobiota; class Verrucomicrobiia; order Verrucomicrobiales; family Verrucomicrobiaceae; genus Prosthecobacter. The sequence goes on along the minus strand of NZ_JACSRD010000127.1, from coordinate 51,673 downwards.
AGGCCGGTGGCGGCGGAGGTCTTGGCTTTGTCAGGTTTGAGCGGTGCTGGCAGCCGCCATATCTGCACCACGTTCGCGCCTCCTCCCTCCCGAGGTGGATCGTACCGCGCGACCGTGGCGAAAAAGGTACTGTTGTCGGCGATGGTGGCGGAGCTGGACCCATTGTAGGTCTGCCCGGCCCTCGGTGGAGAGAGCGTGGCGAGCCTCTTGCCCGTGTGGCTGTCCCAGATGCCAAAGGGCGCGGAGTAAGCCTGCGGCGTGGCTTTGTTCTTATCCCGCAGCACCGCATCCCCCATCATCACGACGGCACCTGAGCGGGAAATGGCGACGAGATCGGCCTTTTGCGGCGCCCCTTCCAGATTCCTCAGGCGCTGGCGTGTCGAGGTATCCCATACGGCCATCCCGGCGCTGCGATCGCAGGTAACAAGCTGGAGCCCATCCGGGCTGATCGCACTATTAAGTTCCGCCCCCGTTTGCGCGAAAACCTCAGCCTTTCCGGGTTGGGCCACGGTCAGCAGCATGGCCGGACCGTTGCCGGTCGAGAGGAAATGATCCTCGTCCACGCAAAAGATCATGTGCCCATTATGCTCCGCCACCGACCAGCGGGCGACAGGCTCCGCGTGCCCTTCATCCAAGGCCACGAACGTCGTGGGCCCCTTGCCGCTCTTGTCTGCTCCCACCCTCGCCACGAGACGTCTCCCGAAGGGTGCCATCGCCAGTGAGCCGCCCGGCACACTCATGAGCCCGACAGGGACCGTCCAGCTCTGGATCACGGAGCCGTCCTTCGTCGCACGCAGGGTGATCACGGCCTTCTGATCTTCGGGTCGAAAGTCCTTGGCGTTCCGATTCAGCGCGTAGCGATAGTGCGCAAAGCGGCTGCCATCCCGGCTGACGGCCACCGCTTCGGCGTCCCCGCCCGCATCCACGGACCACACCGTGCCCTCGGTCTGGAGGTCGAGCAGTTCCACCCTGCTTCCTTTGAAGGCCAGCATCCTCCGCGAGTCCGGCAGCAGCGCGATGCGGTGCAGAAACGGCTGCGGCGCGAGTGTGATCTCTTTCACCAGCCCCGGCTCACCAGCGGGGATCGCAAGCGGCGGCAGGTCCGGCAGGCCGGGGATGGAGACGGTGGCGCTGGGTAGGGCGCTTGCTCCTGCAAGCGCCGCCGACGGGGCACTCGCGGCTGCTGCGGGACCAGCCGCCCTACCTTCTTCATCCTTCCGCGTCATCCAGAATGCCCCCGCACCGAGCACTATCACCGCCGCCGCACCGACCAGCATCGACATCTTCCGCCGTGTCTTTGCAGCCGCGGACACGCCGTTGCTTGTAGCTGCCGGCGCAAGCCGGTGGTCAGACGAAGCATCTCCTGACCACGCCTTTGCAGGCGCGGCTACAGCCTCCACCTCCGTCTTCATCTCCACCGCGCTGCTGTAGCGCTTCTCGCGGTCCGTCTGCATCGCCTTGTCCACGATGGCGTCGAGCTTCGGATCGCTCTGCGGCACCACCGCGCTGATGGGGGAGAAGCGCCCGCGCGGGATGTGGCCGGTGAGCATTTGATACAGCATCACGCCCACCGCATAGATGTCCGCGCGCTGGTCCACCAGCGTCCCGGCGAGCATGGCCTCCGGTGCCACAAAATCAGGCGTGCCCATCGTGACACTGCTGCGCGTGATGCCACTACTGTCGTGCGCGGTCACCTTCGCGAGGCCAAAGTCCGCCACTTTCACCTGGCCGTCGGCATCGATCATGATGTTCGAGGGCTTGATGTCCCGATGCACCACGCCACGAGCGTGCGCATAGGCCAGCGCGTCACACACCGCGGTGGTGATACGGATCGCCTCCTGCGGTGGAAGCTGGCCGTGCGTGGCGACGAGTTGCGCCACGTCCGTGCCCTCGATGAACTCCATCACAAAGTAGAGCAGCTTCCCACCTTGACTCTCTTGACGCGCAGCTCCTTGACTGTCTTGACCCTGCAATTCCGCCTCCCCCGCCTCGTACACCGTGACGATGCCCGGATGTTTGAACTTCGCCATCGCGCGCGCCTCCTGCTTGAAGCGCTGCGCGTAGTTCGCCTCGCCGTCATCCACGATCTCGGGCGGCAGGATTTTGATGGCCACCGTACGATCCAGCGCGCGCTGCACCCCCTTGTACACCGCGCCCATGCCGCCGCGGGCGATGAAGCCGCTGATCTCATACTGCGGCAGCATCTTCTGCAGTTCCTCGGTGCTCGGCGGATTCCATGCACGCGGACGGGAGGTGCGCCGGGACTCGAAGGCCTCCGCACCCACCGCCATGAGGTTTCCCACCTCCTGAGGAGACAAACCGCCTGCGCCAGCCTGCGGCGTGGACTTGAACATGGGTACGGTGGCGTCGGGATCGTCCATTCGCAGGCGTTGCTGGCCGCGGATGGTAGCGGCGCCCTTGCCATCGGCGCAAGAACTCTCCACCGCCTTTCGGCAAATAAAGTTTGTGACGCTGCTGTGGTGAGTTGGGTAAAGCCGGTGAAACATGAACGCGTCACCGATCTCCCTTTCAGCGGCAGCGACCGGCGGCAACATCACGCGGGCGTTGGCTGGCGGCCTGCACAGGAGGCGTCGTGAAGAGACAGGAAAGACCGGCGTCGGACCCCATCACCTCGCCAGAGTGATGGCCCAACTTTTCAAGGTGATGCACCACGTCGGAAAAGGGAGGCATCACCTTCTCGATTTCCCGGCTCACCTTGTCGCAGGGAGGGATCACCTTGGGAAAGTGAGACCTCACCACCCCGGAGTGAGCGCTCACCCTGCCAGAGTGAGTCATCACCTTCGGAAGGTGATGGCTCACCTTTACAACGGGATGCGTCACTTGGCGGAAGAGAGGGCCCCCATTGAGATCAGGATGCCGCAGACGGGCGGTTTTGGCGCTCTCCTTTCCAAGCCGCATGGCCGCCGCGCCGAAGTCATCGCTCCTCACAGCCCGGATACGCCCCACCTCAGGAGGTCCCGCTAGATGCCCTCCTGGGACCAGTTCGGGAAAACCTGGGATTCCGGCCTTCACTACGACACCGTTTTACCCCCGCTCACCACCCACCTCACATCCAAGAAACGTTCCACCATGAGACATCAAGTCTATTTCCCCGTCCGCATCGGCGACCAGATCGTCTGGTTGCGCAACTTCAAGATCAAGCTGCCCACCCACGCCACCACCCTGGCCCTGGATGCCGGTGACGTGACGGCCATCCTGCTGGATGTGGACACCGCCATCTACGGCCTGGACACCTACCGGGGCGCCCTGGCCCCAGCCAGCTCCGCCTGCTACCAATGCATCGAGGTGGCGCTCTATGGCGACAATGTGGTCGGAAACGTGGCCTGGCAGGGCTTCACCCCGCCTGCCGGGGCTCCCGCCGCCGTGGCCAACGGCTGCATGAAGCGCGTGTTCACCTACATCGGCGACAAGATCAAGACCGCCACCGGTTACAACCCCGCCATCGGCGAGGATCTGGGCGTGGAAGGCACCGTGGCCGCCGCCCCGCCCCCACCGGGCAGCACGGCACCGGACTTTGACCTGCGTTCCACCACCGACGGGAAGATGGAGGTGCTGTGGAGGAAGAACCAGTTCGACGGGGTGAGGATGGAGTTCGACCTGGGAGCGGCCGGCATCAAGAGCGACATCGATCTGCGCCCCAACTACACCCTGAACTGGCTGCCGCCCGCCGGGCAGAGCGTCATCATCAAGGTGCGCCTGCGCTACCTCTACAAAGGCGAGGACTTCGGCACCTGGAGCGACTGGCAGCAGTGGACACTGACCGGCCTGTAAGTGCAGGGCGGAGGGCAAAGAGCCAAGGGCAAAGGGCCAAGAGTCCAAACCGCCCCCCAGCAACCGAGCACCGCCTCCAACCCTCCGCCCTTCGCTGAATCTCCCAAGTCTCAAAGTCTCATGTTCGACCCCGCCCAGCCCGCCGAAGCCAGTGATCTCTCCAGCGCGGTGATGCGTTCGCAGCTCACCAGCCTCAAGGCGCTCATTGATGCCATCATCACCGTCACCGACGCGCAGGTGGACGGCGTCAGCACCGTCAATCCCGGAGATCCCGCCCTCGCGCAGGTCAGTGTGGTGGACCACACGCTGCACTTCACCTTTGCCCTGCCCAGAGGGCAAAACGGGGCCGAAGGACCGCCCGGACAGAATGGCAGTGATGGAGCCGCCGGTCCCGAAGGGCCGCAGGGGCCGCCCTTTGCACAGGCCATCGTGGATGATGTGACCACGCTCGATCCTGGGGAGCCTGCCAGCGCCAGCGTGAGCTTTGATGGCAGCTACGTGCGCTTCACCTTCAGCATCCCCCGGGGCAACGACGGCAACAACGGTGCCGACGGCTCGCCCGGCGAGGTCAGCCAGTCCACGCTGGACGCCGCCATGGCCGCCACCGCGCTGAATCCCGCCGGCGTCTCTCCACTGAGCCTGACCTTCAGCGACCCACCCACCGCCACCGAGCTCAGCCAGGTGCAGGACAAGTTCAACGAACTCCTCACCGCACTGCAGCGGCCGTGAGACACCACCATTGCCAGAATTCAAGGAACCCCGGCATTGGAGGGCAGTGCCACAAGCGCGTCCGAACAATCATGGTCAACATTATGCTGGTACATTTAAGTTAGTTTGTCATTCTCTCCCCGTTCCTGCCGCCGTGATCATGGCTGACACCTCATTCCCGACCGCCCGTGTTTTGGAGACCCTGCACCGCCTCTATGAGGTGAAGGACGTGGGCAACTTCCCACGGCATCTGATGGGGATCATCGCCGAGCTGCTGCCGGCGACTTACATCTCCTTTGACCAGATCGATCTGAAGACGGGAGCGGCGCTGAACGTCTTTGACCGGCCGATTCCCTTCACGCGGGAGGAGTTCATGGCACGGTGGCAGGCGCACTGCCATGAGCATCCGGGCATCGCCCACCTGGATGCTGGCGGCAGCGAGACGGTGTTCACCATCGGCGATTTCCTCTCGCAGCCCCAGTTTCAGGCCACGGGCCTGTATCAGGAGGTGGTGAGGCATTTCGGGGTGCGGGATCAGCTCGGCATCATCCTGCCGGTGCCAGATCACATTTTGGGCGTGGCGGTGAACCGCGAAACCGGCTTCACCGCCGGGGAGAAACAGCTCATGCAGATGCTGCAGCCGCACTTTGTGCGTGCCTTTGAGAACGCGCGTCTCTTCAGCAGCCTGCGGGGCGCGCCGGAGATGGACTATCGCTCCTGGCGGAACCACGGGCTGACCCGCCGGGAGTGTGAGGTGCTGCACTGGCTGTCTGAAGGCAAACGCAACGGCGAGATCGCCATCATTCTGGGCGCGCAGCCACGCACCATCGCGAAGCACGTGGAAAACATCCTCGCCAAGCTCCGCGTCGAAAACCGCGCGGCAGCGGCGGCCGAGGCGCGTCGTCTTCTCGATCCGGCCTGCCTTCTGCCCAATCCCGGTCCCACCCCACCCTCTGCCAGCGGTCCGCATGCGTAAAACGACGTATTTCCAAAGCCGCCAGACCCCGGCAGCATTCGCCCGGCTCCATCCAGGCCGTGCCGTAGGGCAGACGATGCCCACAAGCCATGGACGCTCTACAAAGGCCTCATTCCACGGCTTGGCTGAATCCATTTCCACCCGCCTGTGATGCTCTTCTCCACTTCACCCATCATGAAATCCGCCCCCAGTCTCGTCCTCATGCTTACCGCCCTCATCCTGGCAGCCGCCGCTTCGGCCGCGCCGGGAGATTTAGATACTACCTTTGGCTCTGGGGGGAAGGTGACGACATCCATCGGCAGCAGCAATGAGACGGGCCTGAGTGTGATGATACAGGCGGATGGCAAGGTGGTGGTGGCTGGCGAAACCTACAACGGGAGCAACTGGGATTTTGCCCTGACCCGGTACACCAGCAACGGAACTCTGGATAGCAGCTTCGGAACCGGAGGCAAAGTCACCATGACCATCGGCACGAGCGACGAAAGCGCTAAATCTGTCGTCGTCCAAAGCGATGGTCGAATTCTCGTCGCTGGCTTTACCAATTCGGGTTCCGGATCAGGCACCTTCGAAGACTTCGCCTTGATCCGATTTAATGTGAACGGGACTTTGGATGCCAGCTTTGGCAATGGGGGCAAGGTTGTAACTGATATTGGCAACAGTTCGAACTATGGCAACGCCGCAGCCCTGCAACGTGATGGCAAGATCTTGGTGGTCGGATCAGCGTATACCGGGGGTAGCAACTATGACATCGCCGTGGCCCGCTATAATGCCGATGGCTCGCTTGACACCACATTCGGCGTTGGAGGCAAGGTTACAACCGCAATCGGGACGGGTGACGATGAGGGCACCTGTGTCGCTGTGCAGAATGACGGCAAAATTGTCGTGGCCGGGCAATCCTGGACGTCTGGCAACAAGGACTTCGCGCTAGTGCGCTACGACTCGGACGGCTTGCTCGACCCCACCTTTGGCAGCGGCGGAAAAATGACGCTTTCAGTTGGGTCAGAGGACGACCTTTGCAATGGTCTGGTGCTCCAGAATGACGGAAGGATAGTGGTGGCGGGAGAATACGTCATCAATCCATTTCTAGCCGAGAGCGGGTCTGCGCTGGCGCGGTTTAACACGAACGGCACGGTGGACACCACATTCGGCAACGGTGGCAAAGTGACCACGAATGTCAGTGGCACGAGTCATGATGGCTACCGTGGTGTCTTGGTCATGAGCGATGGTCGGATTCTGGCGGAGGGATACTCCTACTCAACTGGTGGGAACTACGATTTTGCGCTGGCGCGTTACAACGCCAGTGGCGCACTGGACAGCAGCTTCGGCAGCGGCGGCACAAAAACGACCGACTTTGGCAGCACAAGCGAAGAAGCCTATGGCATGGCGTTGCAGAACGATGGCAAAATCCTGCTGGCTGGGTATTACCGATCTGGAAACAATCGCGACTTCGCCATCGCCCGCTACGAGGGCTTCACCACGACGACGACGAACCAACCCGGGTCCGTGAACACGAATCTCTCCGTGGCCCCGACTGCGGGCGCAGCAGAGATTTACAATAACGGCGGCAACAACATCACCAATCCAAACTGGACCAGCGTGGGCACCAGCGGTGTGGGCGTGATGAACTTCTCCGGCGGCGCTTTCTCGCCGCCCGCTTTGTATGTGGGTGAGTTTGGCGGCAGCCAGGGAACCCTGAACGTCTCCGCGGGCACTGTCTCCTCCTCAGGCACGCAGTCGGTGGGGCACGCCGGCGCTGGTACGTTTTATCAGACCGGCGGGTCAAATTCCGGCCAGAATCTGTATCTCGGTTTTTCGACCACTGGGCGTGGAACCTACATCCTGACTGCCTCCACTCTCACGGTCACGAACTCCACGGTGATCGGATATGCCGGAACGGGCAGTTTTCTTCAAAATGGGGGCACTTTCACCGCGAACGGAAATGCCATCGAACTGGCCGACCAGGCCGGGGCCTACGGCAGCTACCAGATGTCTGCCGGAGCCCTGAACTCCACGCAAACGTTGCATGTCGGCTACGCGGGGCAGGGTGTGTTCAATCAAACGGGGGGGGATGTTTCGGTGGCGTTTGTGCGGCTGGGCACCGTGGCCGGTGCCACGGGGCTGTATCAACTCTCCGGCACGGGCACGGTGACGACGACGAGCAACCTCGGCGTGGGCTTTGCGGCCAGCGGCACCTTCACCCAGAGCGCCGGCACGGTGAACGTGGGCGGCATCCTCTCGGTGGGCCGGGCAGCCAACGGCACCATGATCCAAAGCGGAGGCACGAGCACCGCCACGGGCGGCATGTTCGTTGGCGAGCAGTCTGGCGGCACGGGCACCTACACGCTGAGCGCGGGCACGCTGATGATCAACGGCCACTCGCATGTGGGCTTCAATGGTACGGGCACGCTCACGGTCTCCGGAGGGAGTGTGAATCTGGGAACCACCAAGGATCTCTATTTTGGCACCAACGCAACGGGGACGGGCACGCTGAATGCCAACGGCGGCACCATCACGGGACGGGATTTGGCCATCGCTGACAATGCTACGAGCACGGGCACGGTGAACATCAATGGAGGCACGCTGAACTTTACCAACATTCGCACGGGCGCGGGATCGAAGACCATCGTCTTCAACAAGGGCACAGTGAACGCCACCGGCACTGCCATCAGTCCCGGCGCGGGCGGGCTGGTGGTGGGTGATGGCACGAATGCGGCCACGCTGAACCTTGGCAACGGCTCGCACACCATCAGCAACGGGGTGCGCATCAATCCGGCGGCAACGCTCTCGCTCGCCAGCTCGAATCTCGGCGGCCTGCTGGTGGCCCTGCAAGGGGGAAAGATCACGGGGAACGGGACAGTCGGGACCTTTACAGCCACCAGCGGTTCTGTGATTGATCTCGGCGGCTCCAGCGCCTCAACGCTTACCACCACCGGCAATGTCACGCTGGCCTCCGGCGTGAGCTACAATGTGGACCTGGTCAGCGGCCCGGCCTCGGATCAGATCAATGTTTCCGGGACGGTGGATCTAGCCAGTGCCTTCCTCAACATCACCCTGCGCTTCGCGCCATCCATCGGCCAGGTATTCACCATCGTGCAGAACGATGGCACGGACGCCGTCACGGGCACCTTCAATGGCAAGGCGCAGGACAGCATCCACACGCTGACGAATGTGGGAGTGGGCGGCGGCACTTATAAAGCGCAGATTTCCTACACGGGAGGCTCTGGCAATGAGGTGGTACTCCGCATCGTGGACGCGCCGGTTGTCACACTCGCTGCCATCAGCAGCGTTACCCCCTCCAGCGTCACGCTCAACGGCACCGTCAATCCCCAAGGCGCACCGACAACTGCGCAGTTCGAATATGGCCTGACCGCTAGCTACGGCAGCACGGCCAGTGTGACGCTTTCCCCGAACAACGGAACCACGGCGCAGAACGTGAGCGCGAACCTCACGGGCCTCACGCCTGGGACCACATACCACTACCGTCTCACGGCCAGCAACGCGGCAGGCACCGCTACGGCAGCGGGCACATTCAACACAGCGTTGAGCAACAATGCGAATCTCTCAAACCTCACCGCCAGCGCGGGGGCGTTCACGGTGCCCTTTGGCGCCAACACAACGTATCTGGTGATGGCGCCCTACACGACTACCAGCACCACCATCACCCCTACGGTGGCCGCGAGCGGGGCAACGGTGAAGGTGAACGGGGTCACCGTGGCCTCCGGAACCGCCAGCGGGGCTATTCAGCTGGGTCTGGGGGATAACTCGGCGATTTCTGTGGTCTGTACAGCGCCGGATGGGGTGACCACGCAGACGTATGAGGTGATTGTCAGTCGTGCCTACCCAGCGATCGGCAGCCTGGATGTGGGGTATGGAACAGGAGGCGTGGTCAACACAGGAAACATTGTCAATGGCACCGAGGGGAATGACCTGGATATGATCCTTCAACCGGATGGCAGGACGGTGATCACCACGACTTCAAACTTCGGCGGCTCCTCCGAATACGCCGTGCTGCTCCGCCGCAACACGGATGGCAGCGCCAGTTTCAGTCATCTCGGCACCAGCGTCACTCAAAGCGTGTATTCACTCGGGGTTTGCGTGGATGCCGGCGGCAAACTGTGTGTTGTTGGTGCTGAAAGTGGGAATGCGGTTCTGCTGCGCTATACCACCAGCGGGGTGCTGGACGCCACTTTTGACACGGATGGCAAGGTCGTGACTGATTTCGGCGGCGTCAGCGACGAGGCCATTGGGGTCGCAGTGCAAGGCGACGGCAAGATCGTCGTCTGCGGCACAAATGGTGCCGATTTCATCATCGCCCGCTATTTGAGCACGGGCGCACTCGACACTACTTTTGGCATCGCTGGCAAAGTCACGACCGATTTCGGAGGTTCTGAGACGGCGAACAACATCATCGTGCTCAGCGATGGCAAAATCCTCGTCTCAGGCGATTGCGAGCCCGGCGGCACCTCCGGCTTCGTGGTGGCACGCTATCTCACCAACGGCATGCTCGACAGCACCTTTGGCACGGCGGGCAAAGTGGTCACGCCAAGCATCGGCGGGGAAAACGGCTGCGCTTGTGCCATGGCGCTGCAAGAGGATGGCAAGCTCATCGTTGGCGGACGTGATGTGAACGCAAACATCTGCTTTGCCATGGTGCGCTACCTCGCCAACGGCACGGTGGACACCAGTTTTGGCAGCAACGGCTTTGTGCGCACCACTTTTGGTCTCAACAGCTTCACTGAGGGCAATGACATTGCCATCGGTCCGGACGGACGCATCGTCATCGCGGGAACCGCGACCGTCGGTGGCTTCAGTCAGTTCGCCATGGCCCGCTATCTGCCAGACGGCACTCTCGACACCTCCTTTGACGGCGACGGCCTGTTGACAACGAACTTCAACAGCACGGACGCCTATATCGCCTCCATCAAACTCCAGGCGGATGGCAAGATCGTTGCCGCTGGCAATGTGCGCGGCGCGGACGGTCATTACTCCGCCGTGGTCGTACGCTACAACAACATCTCTGCCCCCACTGTCACCACGCAGGGGGCCACGGATGTCACTTCCACCTCTGCCACGCTGAATGGTACTGTGAATGCCAACGGAAACGTTGTGGTGCCGAGTTTCCGCATCAGCACGGATCAGGTGAACTGGAGTCTGGCTGGCGCGGATCAAACACTGATCTCGGGAACGACTCCCCAAGGCATCACCAGGACGACCCTTGCCGGCCTCACCCCTGGAACGCTCTATTATGTGCAGGCACAGGCGGAGCTGGGTGACTACCATGTCACCGGCTTGGGCAACGTCATGACCTTCAGCACGGTCGGCAATTACACGATTGAAAGGGTGGTGGTTGGCAAGAGCATCAGCTACACACAGACTTCCGCGACCAGTGTCGGAGTAAACCCGGAACCTCCCGGTTCCACACCGGATTATGGGGGGGCTTACGGGTTTTCCGTGAATGTCGAGGGCGCGGGCATTGATGCGCTCGGTGCCGCTCCTGTCGTGACCGGTCCCTTCCAGTCATTCCACCTGAGCGATGCGCCTGCGACTCACAATGGAGGTGCCCTGCTCTACAGCAGTCAGGACGCCATGTGGCGTTATGGCAGCCCGAATGCGAATGATTGGGGCTCCCCCTCGCTGGCGGATCTGGACGCACGCTTTGGCAGTGGAACCTACACCGTCACGGTGGGAGGTGTCAGTGTGCCCCTCTCACTGACAGGTGACCTTTACCCGAACACACCCCAAGTGACGCTGGGCGGTGGTGTGTGGTTGGGAGGCAAGTATTACATCTCCCCGAATGCGATCTTGACCGTCGCGACCAACACCTTCGCCGGCTACGGCAGCCATGCCGATGACACGATCAACAGTGGTATCGACGGCATCACCACGCATGATGTGTTTGCTTCCACCTCCCCGGTGACAAATTCTCTTGGCTATCAAGTGCCTGCCGGGACGTTGGTTGCAGGGCAGGAGTACTTAGGCAGGGTGTCGTTCGCTGCGTTGTCTGATGTGAACCATGCCGTTCTCCCTGGAAGTCTCAATGTGGCGTTCTACCAGAAAGAAACGCAGTTCAATGTGGTCGTCACATCGACCCTTCCTGCGATTGGCAGCCCGGATGAGAACTTTGGCAGCAGTGGCATCGCCAGCCATGCCCACAGTGGCACGGAGGGTAACGATGCCGACATGTTTCTCCAGGATGACGGCAAGGTGGTGTTTGTGACGACCTCCAATTTCGGTGGAAACGCAAACAACGTGCTGCTTCTCCGGCGGAATACGGATGGCAGTGTCGATTACACCAGCACCGGCACTGCCACCACTGAGGGAGCCTATGCGCTCGGCATCTGCGCCGACGCTAGCGGGCGGCCACTGGTCGTTGGCAGTCAGGCTGGTGACGCCGTGCTGTTGCGCTATTCCACCAGTGGTGTTCTGGACGGCACATTCGACTCAGATGGCAAAGTCACCACGGATTTTGGGGGCGGAAGTGATGAGGCGATTGGTGTCGCTGTGCAGAGCGATGGCAAGATTGTGGTGTGCGGCGGCAACGGCACGGACTTCGTTATTGCGCGCTATTTGAACACAGGTGCCATCGACAGCACATTTGGTCTGGCCGGGAAGGTGACCACAGATTTTGGCGGGACCGAGACTGCCAACAACGTCATCATCCTGAGCGATGGCATGATTCTGGTGTCCGGTGATCGCGAAGGTGCGGGGGGCGGCCACGTGGTGGCGCGGTATCTTCCCAATGGCACACTGGATGCCAGTTTTGGCACTGCTGGAAAGGTGCTCAATACCAACGCTGGTGGCGAAAACGGCTGTGCGTGGGCCATGGCGATGCAAAGCGATGGCAGGTTTATTGTCGGCGGCCGTAGCGCCGGAACGGATTGCTCCTTTGAAATGGTCCGGTATCTCCCCAACGGATCTGTGGACACCAGTTTCGGCGCCAGTGGCATCGCACGCAGAACGTTCGGCGCTGGCAGCGCCACGGAGGGCAATGACATCGTCATTGGAGTTGATGGTCACATCCTCATTGCTGGAACTGCCACGGTGGGCGGTTTCAACCAGTTTGCGATGGCACGCTTTCTGACGGACGGCACTCCCGACCCGGCATTTGATGGCGACGGCCTGTTGACGACGAATTTCAACAGTTCGGATGCTTACATCGCTTCCGTCAAACTCCAGCCCGACGGCCAGATCGTCGCCGCTGGCAATGTCCGCGGTGCCGACGGCCACTATTCCGCCGTGGTCGTGCGCTACAACAACATCCCGGCACCGACTGTGGTCACGCTGCCTGAATCGAATGTCACCAGCACCACGGCGATTTTGCATGGAACAGTGGACGCGAATGGAGGCACGGCCACACCAGCCTTCTTCATCAGCACGGATCAGGTGAGCTGGATGTACATTGCTCCGGAGCAGCTAATTATTTCAGGCACTTCGATTCAAAGCATCAACGCCACCGCGAATAATCTGACACCAGGAACGCGATACTACATTCTAGCGTATGCTGAAGAGACAAATTACGACCTCTTCAGCGAGGGTGAGATCTTGAGCTTTGTCACGCCTGCCCCGGAGATCGCGGTGGAAGATGCCTTTGCAACCTCCCTCGAGGACGGCGCTTCCAGTGTGCAGTTTGGCACCGCAGTCGTCGGGCAGGGCATGGACCGGCATATCACCATCCGAAACACTGGCGGCGCTGATCTTTTGATTGGCAACGTCATTCCTGGACCCTACATCGACGGAGTGAACGCCTCGCAGTTCACCTTGTTGGAAGCGCCGGTTTCATTTGCAGCGATCCATCCGGGACAGAGCCTGACCTTCACCGTTCGCTACACTCCGCTCAGTGGCGCACCCGAAAGCGCGGTGCTTCATATCGAGTCAAACGACGCGGACGAGCCCTCCTTTGACATCAACTTGAGCGCCACGCTCATGTCGCTCGGCCAATACTGGAGGCTTCAATACTTTGGGACGACCAGCAACACTGGAAACGCGGCAGACAATGCAGATCCGGATCATGATGGGCTCGCTAATCTGATCGAGAGGGGCTGCACCCTCGACCCCACACGGCCGAGCGGCCTGCCTGCCAGCTTGGCTCGCAATGGGGGCAACCTCGAGTTCACCTACACCCGAAGTAAAAATGAGGCGGACGTTGGGACGCAATTCACGGTGGAATGGAGTGACGCCTTGCCTGGAACCACTTGGAGCACTGCGGGAGTGACCGAACAAGTGCTCTCTAACAATGGAACCACGCAGCAGGTGAGGGCGACGATCCCGGCTGGCAGCAATGGAAGACGTTTCGTCCACCTGAAGGTGACGACGCCACCGTGAGCCGTAAACCGGCCGGGCGAAGAGGGTCGAGGTCCCGGACTTCGGGTTGTCACAGAACCTTGGTGGGACCTCAAGTGAGCAGTTCGCCAGGGCCCAAAGCAGGGAGCATCAGGAAATGGATGGCCCAGCGGCTGAAAACTTTGTAACAAGCCGGATCGCATCCGGTATCTGCTAGAGACAGCCGTCGTTCAATCACCTCACTGACCCTTTTGCCATGCACCTTCCACGTTATGCCCTCCCTGGAATTCTCGGCAGTCTCCTGCTTGCCACAACCGCGTTCGCCGCTCCGGTGAATGATAACTTCGCCAGTCGCATCGTGTTGTCGGGGAGTGACTCGATCACGACGTCTGGCACCAATGTCGGTGCGACGAAGGAGAGCGGGGAGCCCAATCACGGAAACAATGCTGGCGGTGCGTCGGTGTGGTGGTCATGGACGGCGCCGACGAGCGGGCTTTACACTATCAAGACGATTGGCAGCAACTTTGACACGACCTTGGGGATCTACACAGGGACGGCTGTTAATAGCCTTACCAGCATCGGCCAGGACGATGATAGTGGGGGAAACTCCACCAGTCTGATGAGCGTCAATGTGACGTCTGGCGCAACATATCAAATAGCAGTGGACGGTTACAGTGGGAGCACCGGTTCGATTGTGCTGGCTATTGATTATCCACAGCCTCCGCCTGCCAACGACAGCTTTGGTGTCGCGATGCCTCTGGCGAGTGGGGCGATTTCTGTGAACGGGACCAATGTGGGTGCATCCAAGGAGAGTGGCGAGCCTGCCCACGGCGGCTACGCTGGAGGGCGTTCGGTTTGGTATTCATGGACCGCCCCGTCGTCCGGCGAGGTTTGGGTGCAGACTTCAAACAGCACGGTATATACCCTGGTTGGGGCTTACACGGGCGCGTCCGTGAACGCCCTGACCACGGTGGCGAGTTCGGCGTTTGGTTCCATTGGGGCATTTCAGGCTGTAGGCGGAGTGACGTATCGAATCGCTGTGGATGATTATTATGCGGTAGGGGGCACTTTCACCCTGTCCGTCAGCGCCCCCGTCCCTCCACCAGCCAACGATGATTTTGGTGCTGCGGCAGTGCTGCCATCGGGGGGGGGAACTCTCAACGGGAGCAACACCGGGGCGACCAAGGAATCCGGAGAGCCGAATCATGCCAGCGAACCTGGTGGACGGTCTGTCTGGTACGTGTGGACAGCGCCTTCTTCAGGTGAGGTGAATGTGCGGTTGTCGAACATTATTCATCCCGCAGTGGTCGGGATTTATTCCGGTGCTTCGGTCAATGGCCTCATTGAACTCGCGAGTGCGGTCGGCGTGGGTGTCGCGAGATTTCAAGCGGTTGGAGGGGCTACCTATCGAATCGCAGTGGACAGCTCGCTTCCGACTTCCGGCAGCTTCACACTCACCGTCAGCGATCCCGTTGCCCCGCCGGCGAATGATGGTTTTGCCAGTGGCACAGTGCTGAATGGGGTGCCCAGATTTGTCTCTGGAACTACCAGCGGAGCTTCCAAGGAGGCGGGAGAACCCAACCATGGCGCTTCCGCCGGAGGCCGTTCTGTCTGGTATGTGTGGACGGCACCTGCCACGGCAACGTTCCACGTGTCCGTGGTCCCCCCCTCGGGCAATTCAATGAATGCGCTGCTGGGGATTTACACTGGGTTCGCTGTGAACTCACTGACTCAGGTCGTGGCTGGAAGCGGCAGTTCCTCTTTCTCAACTGCTCTGAACGCAACGCAGGGGGTCACCTACCAGATCGCCGTTGATGCCTCGTTTGGCAGCGGCAGTTTCGTGCTGGGCATCAGTCAACCGCCGCCAAATGATCAGTTCGCCAATGCGACGGACCTGGGCACGGCGTCCAGCGGATCGAATTCGAGCTGGATCGACCTCAGTGTGAGCTATGAAAACGGGGAGCCGGATGCCCCGGCGTTTTTCTGGCTGACGCCGATCCGGTCCATCTGGTGGAAGTGGACGGCGCCGAGTGACGGTTGGGTGTCGTTTGACACGCTCGGCAGTGGCACGGACACGATCATGGAAGTCTTCACCGGCAGTTCCGTGGTGGCGGAGACACTGACTTTGATCGCCAAGAATGGGGACGCCAGTGAGGCAGGGGAAAACAGTCTCGCGTTCCAGGCTGTCTCAGGAACCACCTATCATATCCGAGTGCGGGATGACGAGTCGCGCCAGTTGGGTGTGGTGAGTCTGCATTTCTCGACTTTGGGGGTTCCGGTGACCGCCGCTGATCACGTGCGCCTCGGGCGGGCAAATCTACAGCTTCAGACGGATGTGGGCCTCAGCGGAGCGGATGCTGCGTTTGCCGCCGCGCTCGCTATCGACGCAAACCATGCGGAGGCCAATTTTTTCAAAGCCATCACCGGTTTTGCCATGCTGGAGCAGGGTGCGGCCTTTCAGAATGCACTGAGCGGACTCGGAATCCTGGACTCAAACATCTATGAACGTGCCCACACCTTCCCGAAGGACGGGATCGGCAACCTGGTGGCGACACCTGGAACGCACACCTCCGCAGGTATCGATTATCTGACGAACAGCGTCCTGCCCGCGCTGGGCACCATCCGCAGCCACTTGAGCAAGGCGTCCTCACCCGCCTTTATCACCTCGTTCTCGGATTCGGAATCGACCAGGTCTTACCTCAAGATCGATGCCGGGGACGTGGGAGCGATCAAGGCGGCCACTTATGCCCTCGAGGCGGTGATTCGTTTGCTCCAAACTTTCGATGCGGGGATGTCAGTGGCCGATGCGATCAGTGACTACAACGCCGGTCAACTCAATGCCGAGAAAGCCATCGAGACCTTCGCCGGGCTTCTTAACTCCACTGGCAACAACCAGCGTGTGGCCTTCAAGAACGCGATCCAGAGTGGCATGACCGAATACACAGCAGCGTCTGAATTCGTGCGGAATTTCAGAGTGGGTGGCTCCGTGGACCATCTGTGCCCGCTGGAGCCCAAAGACTTCGAGGCTGAGCAGAAGATCATGGCCGACGCACAGTCTGCTTCGCAGTCCCTGGATGGACCGACGCTGATCGGCAGTGAGACCACGGACTTGTCGAAGTTCGTCACGTCCACCAAATCACTGCGGGAGCAACTGCCTGTCCTTGTGGGAGACAAGGCCGTGGCCAGCACCGCCCCGGATCCCACCTTTGATGGCACGGTTCCCAATGCGACCCATGCCCGGGTGAACGATTTCCTCCGCAAGAAGGGTCTGCTGCATGAAGTGCAGAGCTTCAGCAGTTGGGCCTCGGCTTTCCTGAAAGGACTGAGTCCGGCAGATCAGGCCAAGGGGGCGAATCCTGACCGCGACCTTCTCAACAACTTCGCCGAATACGCCTTCAACCTGCATCCGGGCGTCCCCAGTGCTCCCGATGCCTATCAGGTGAACCAACTGATGACCAACGTCTCCGACGGGAAAAAGTACCTGCACCTGACCTTCGTCCGGCGGATCGTCAGGCCCGACATCAGCTACGTGGTGGCCGTGTCGGATGATTTGGCGACGTGGGACCGCACGCAGGTCCAAGTGCAGCAGGTCGGAATTCCGGTGCCCTACCCGGATGGTCAGACTGAGTCGGTGACATTCCGTCTGCTGGCATCACCCGAGGTCATCAACCGGAAATTCATTCGCGTCGAAGTCACCGATCTGGCCCCATGACCGAAGGACCTCTTCGACGCGTGGCGGAATGTTGATCGAGACGCTTGCCTGCGCTGACGAAAGCAGCGGGCGTTGCCTGGCGTTTGTCGGAGATGCGTCGAGCTGTTCTTTCATTGCTGTGTCTGTCCATCGTGGCTTCTGCCGAGGTCATCCGTCTGCCTCAGGAGCCGGCGCTTTCGCCGGATGGTTCGTCGCTGGTGTTCGCGTGGCGTGGGGACGTGTGGGAAGTGGGAACGGAGGGCGGTGTGGCGCGGAGGTTGACGCAGCATCCGGCGGTGGAGTCGTCACCCGCCTACTCTGCCGATGGCCAGCAGATCGCCTTTGTGAGCGACCGTGACGGATCGAAGCAGGTGTATGTGATGCCGGCGAAGGGCGGCGAGCCGAAACAGCTCACCTGGCACACGGAAGGCTACCAGATCGAAGAATGGTTTCCGGATGGCAAGGGTTTGCTCGTGAGCGTCACGCGGGATCACTTCTGGAAGTATGCGAACAGGCTCGCACGGCTCGATGTGACGACGCGGAAGGCCGAGGAGGTGCTGCTGGATGATTATGCGACGGAGGGCTCGGTCTCGCCGGATGGGAAGCGGGTGCTGTTCACCCGGGAGGGGGAAGTCTGGTGGCGGCAGGGGTATCGCGGGTCGCGTGCGGGGCAGACATGGCTGCTGAATCGCGAGGACGGCAGTTGCAGGAAGGTCATCGGGGAAAGCACGGAGACGCGCTGGCCGCTGTGGAAGCCGGACGGAAAGGGTTTCTACCATGTCTCCAGCCGCAAGGACGGGGTCTTCAATCTGTGGGAGCATGATCTCGCCAGCGGGAAGAACCGCCAGCTCACCCAGTTCAACACAGACTCGGTGGTGTTTCCCACGCTTTCACGGGATGGCTCGGTCCTGGTGTTCCGGCATCAGTTTGACCTCTATCGCCTGCGCACGGACGGGAAGTCGCAGCCGGAGAAGATCGTCATCGAAGAAGTGGGGGACATCGTGCAGTCGCCCGTGGACCGCACGGTGCTGGATCGCGCGACGAGCATCACCTTCACTGACAACGGCCTGCAGATGGCATTCATCTCCGGCGGGGATGTGTGGGTGATGGACACGGAGCTGAAGGAGCCGCGTCAGGTGACGAAATCGGCCGAGGAGGAGCGTGCGGTCGTGTTTTCGCCGGATGCGAAGGCGTTGTGGTTCGTGAGCGATGCGGAAGGGCAGGCGGACATCTGGAAGGCGGAGCCGGCCAACGCGAAGAAGTTCTGGTGGGAGAATCGTGACTTCAAACTGACACGCATCACGAACGACGTGGAGGTCGAATCGCGCCTGCAATTCTCGCCGGACGGCAAGCGGCTGGCCTACACGAGGGAGCGTGGCGATCTGTGGCTGGCGGATGGCGACGGGAAGAACGCGAAGCGCATTGTGGAGTCGTGGAACCAGCCCAGCTTCAGCTTTTCACCGGACAGCACGTGGATCGTGTATTCGCACAGCGATGAGTGGTTCAACAGCGACATCTGGCTGCTGCCGCTGGATGGTTCGCGGCCGCCCTTCAACCTCTCCCGGCATCCCGACAACGACGAGTCGCCGGTGTGGTCGCCCGACGGCAAGATGATCGCCTGGACCGGCCGGCGGCAGGGGGATGAGATCGACATCTACTATGCCTGGGTGCGTGCAGAGGACGATGAGCAGACGAAACGCGAGCGGGTGCTGGCGAAGGCACGGGAAAAGATCTCCAAATCCCAGCCGCCGCCGGTTCTGGTGCCGGCTGGGAAATCGACCAAGCCTGCGGTGCCGACACGTGCGGTCACGGCGGAGGTGAAGGAGGCGCCGAAAGCTGCCGGCCTGCCGCCAGCCAAGACTGAGGCCAAACCGGTGGACAAAACGAAGGAGGAAGACACGGCCAAGGAAGAACCGAAGAAGGTGGTGCCCGCACCGAAGCCGAAGATGGCGATGAAGATCGACCTGGAGGACATCCACGAGCGCATCCGGCACATCTCATTGCCCAACATGGCCGAGTTCGGCCTCGTGTGGTCGCCGGACTCGAAGAAACTGGCCTTCACCGTGATGCGGGAGGACAAACAGACCGCCACCTACACCGTGGAGTTTCCCGACGACCTGCGGCCAAAACTGCTGGTGCCGAACAGCATCACGCAGGCACGCTGGATCAAGAACAACGACCAGATCGTGGGCCTGAACGAGGGCTCGCCGGTGAGCGTGACAACGAAGACTTCTCCCAGCATGACCACGCATCGCTTCAAAGCGCAGCAAAGCGTGGTCCGCGCTGAAAAGCAGCGGGCCGTGTTCGACCAGTGCTGGCGTGTGATGCGCGATCATTACTACGACGACCATCTGGGAAACCGCGACTGGGATGCCGTGCGTGCCAAATACGCGCCAGTGGCCGCCGCCATGCCGGACATGCGCTCCGTGGTGGAGGTGGTGCAGCTCATGTTGGGGGAATTGAACGGCTCGCACCTCGGATTCACCCTGGAAGCATCGTCTGCTTCATCTGCGAACACCTGGAAGGACGAGACGGCGCATCTGGGGCTGCGATTTGATCCGACGCATGCCGGTCCAGGCTGGAAAGTGCGTGATGTGCTGGCCAAAAGCCCCGCCAGCCAGCGCCAGAGCCGCATCCGGGCCGGGGAACTGATCCTGCGCGTGGATGATCGTGAAGTGCGGCCCGGAATGGACGTGAGCGAGGTGCTGAACGGACCGCCGGAACGCGACATCAGCCTTCGGGTGAAAGCGGCGGACGGGAAGGAGCGCGAGGTCACGCTGCGGCCGATCAGCTACCTGGCTGCGCGGAAGCTGCTCTACGAGCAGTGGATCAAACAGAACCGCACCGTGGTGGAGCAGGCGTCGAAAGGCACGCTGGGCTACCTGCACATCACTGCCATGGACGATGCGAGCTTTGAGCGCTTCCAGGAGGAGCTTTATGCCGCCGGGGCAGGGAAAGACGCCTTGGTGATCGATGTGCGTGAAAACGGCGGCGGATCGACGGCGGACCATCTGCTCACCGCGCTGACGCAGCCGCGGCACGCCATCGCCTTGCCACGGGGCAGTCCGAAGGCTGGCTACCCGCAGGATCGCATGGTGTATGCCACCTGGAGCAAGCCGGTCGTCGTCTTGTGCAATCAGAACAGCTACAGCAATGCAGAGATCTTCAGCCATGCGATGAAGACGCTGCATCGTGGCCAGGTGGTCGGTGTGCCGACCGCCGGCGGAGTCATCAGCACAGGCAGCACTCGGATCATGGACGTGGGATCGCTGCGGTTGCCATTCCGTGGCTGGTATGGGCTGGAAACGGGCATCGACATGGAATTGAACGGAGCTGTGCCTGACCACGTGCTGTGGCCGCAGCCGGGCGACTGGCCGAAGGGCATCGACACGCAGTTGCAAAAAGCCATCGGAGTGCTGACGGCGGACGTCGCCAAGTGGAAGCAGCGCCCGCAGCCGAAATTGCTGAAGGCGAGCGAGCGGAAGCTGCCGTGACGCGGAGCCGCCGCGCATTCAGCTTTCCGCCCGAGACGGACATCGGGCGTCCCGTTCCATGCATACACCCAGTCGGCGTGCGCGAACTCCGGGCATGAAGACACTCACACTTATCATGCTGGCCTCCGCCGCAGCGGTCGCGATCGCTCCCGCGGAGGACAAGAAAGACGACAAGACCCTGGGTGAAAAAACCAAGGAGATGCTGCAGAAGGCCGGTGAAAAGACCAAGGAAGCCGGTCAGGCCGTCGTGGACGGCACCAAGAAGGCCGCCGAGGCTCTCGTTGACGCCGTCACCCCTGATTCCGATGCCAACAAGGTCGATGTGAAGATCGACGACAGCGGGATCGACATGCCCGCCACCTTGAGCGCCGGCAAAACGGCGTTTGTGGTGAAGAACGCCGGCAAGGAGAAGCACAACTTCCGCATCAAATGCGAAGGCCTGGATGAGAAGTTCCTCATGAACGTCAGCAGTGACGACACCAAGGTCATGCACGTGGACCTGAAGCCGGGAACCTATGAAATCACCTGCCCGGAGAAGGAACAGGAAGGCAATCCGATGAAGCGCATGCTGACCGTCGGACAGTGAATGGGTGATCGCTGCCCAAGGTTGCGAATGGAAGCGACGGCCGCAGGGCCGCCGCTTCTTTGCTGTCGTGGGGACAGTTTCTCAATCTTCAATCACGACGCGTTGCACCACGCGGGTGTCGCCATCCATCACGTAATGGACGCTGACCGGCAGTCCCACACGGATGCGTGACTTCACCTCGTCCGCATTGACGACTTTGCCGCCCTTGGTGACGTAGGTCACCGCCTTGCCGTAGCGATAGGTCACGGGTCCGGTGGTTTCCTGCACGATGAAGGTGGTGCCGGGCACAAACTGGCTGATCGTGCCATTGGAGGTGGTCACCTGTGTGGTGGTGGAACCATCCGGATTCAGCGTGGTGGTCCGGGTGGTGGAGTTTTGCGCCAGGGCGGCGGTGGAGGCCAGCAGGGCCAGAGTGAGAATGGAGAGAGATGTTTTCATAGCGATACAGGGAGTGAATCGCCATGAGTGGCGCTGTGGCCGGAGAGGTGCGCCCGGTTAAGGCATCAGGCGGCGGCCTGATCGGGCTCCGGGTGGGGCTCGCGTGGAAAATGTCAGCCCTGGCTGCGCTGGAGCTCCCAAAAGCCGGAGGGTGGCATCCGCGAGGCTCCCATCTCGCTGGAATTGAAGCTCGCGCTCGGCCTTTCCTCCTGATGAATCTCCCCGCGCCAGCCATCTGGCAGCACGATGGCGTTTTCGACGAATTCTTTGAAGCGCAGCAGGTCGCTGCCCACCCGCGCTTTCACCAGCCCGATCGCTGACACCGTCTTCTCCAGCACACCCTCGGGCTCGTAGTCCAAATGCAGGGAAAGGCGCGTGCAGCATCCGCCCACGGCATCAAACTCCACACGTCCGGCCATCTTCACGCCGCCCGTCGTGCGCCAGGTGATGAGGTGATCGGGTTCCTGCTCCAGGATCTCCGCCTCCCAGGTTTTTTTGCGTCCGGCGATCTGCGCCTCCCAGTGCACATGCTGGAAGTCGTCCTGGCGCACATTCGTCACGCCTTCCATGAACAGGGGGAAGTCCTCAAAGCGGGTCCACTGGTTGTAAACGGCTTGCAGAGGCAGATCAATGTCGATGGCGCGGTCGATGGTGTTCATAGGTGACGGAGCTGCGGGATTTAGAGGTGTAATCGCGTGCACGGCCCATTCTGGACGCCTTCTGGCATCGGGCTGCGGCTACAGCCTCTGCATCGGCAGCGCCCGCATCATGATCTCCTTCTGCTGGAAACGCGTGGTCAGCACCTTGCGGTAACGGCCCCACCACGCGGCATCGAGAGTGTCGGTCACCACCTCATACATCACCATCTCATCCCGTGTCTCGCGGGTGCCGTCCTTCCAGCGTCCTTCGGCCGGCGCGTGCACATACGCCGTCACTCCACCAAACTCGAGCGTGAGGCTGGCTTTCACCTCCTCGTGAAGATGCGCCGGCAGCGGATGATGCGCATTGTCGTAGAGCGGCAGGAGGATCTGGACGAGGTGGCCCTGCATGGCAGTGAACCGGGTGCCCTACCGGCCGTGCGTCTTGAGTGTTTTGCCGGCGGTTTTGCGGCGCGGCATGCGTGTGATCCGCAGTGTCGTCGAGCCCTGCTCCGCCAGCATGTCCGCACCCGTCCACAGCCGGATGGCGCCGCGGAAGGCATCCTGATTGTCGCCGATGAAACAGCCTTCGGGGACGGGATCGAGGTGCTTGGCATTTCCGCCACCGAGCTGGAAGCGATCCGGCTGAAAAATGTCACGCAGCAGCAGCACGGCGCGGTTCACGGCTTTGAGCCAGCGGCGTCTGCCACGTGAATCCAGCGCCTCTTTGCTCAGACGGTCGAGAAGGGCCTCTGATTTTGAAAGTGGCATCATGCCGATCTCCAGCGGCACCACCGTGTCATCCGCGATGAGGGCCGCGCCCACGCTGGTGCCCAGGCCGAGGAAGAGCAGTCGTCCGCCGTCGTAATTGGCCAGCGCTTGCATGGCAGCGTCATTGACGATGCGCACGGGCCGCTTGAATGCCTTGGCGAAATCGTAGTTCATCCAGCCTCCGGCGAGGTTCAGCGGCTCGCGTGCGATGCGGCCGTCGCGGACGATGCCGGGGAATCCGAGCGTGATGGCCTCGTACTGCCAGTCATCCGTGGCTGCCAGCACGCCTTTGACCATCTTTGCGGCGGTGAGGGTTCTTCCTGAGGGAAAGCGGCGGAAACCTTCGTGGCCGCTGGCCATGAGCTTCACGCTCGTTCCGCCGACATCGATCATGAGGACTTTCATGGAGTGGATTGCGTGTTTGCCAGCAGGTGTTCGATCAATTCCTCGACACCATCACCGTGGTCACGTGAGGTCACTGCATTCACCTTTTCACGGATGGCGGGAAGCGCGTTGGCGACGGCCACGGACCAGCCGCAGATCTGCAAAAAGGCGTGATCATTCTCCGCGTCGCCGACGCCCACCACCTCTCCCGGATCGAGCCCCATCCGGGACAGCGCCACGTGCAGACCGGTGGCCTTGTTCACGCCGCCTGGCAGGACCATCACCGCGCCTTTGTTAAAGATCACCTGCAGTTCGAGTCCGAGGTCTTTGATCACCTGAAGCACCTCGGTCTCATGCGGCTCCCAGGTCGCGACGATCACCTTTCCCACCTGCACTGGCAGTCCCTTGGCCACCAGACGCGTGACGAACTCCGTCGGCGGCGGTTCCGCCAGCGTTTCCATCGTCTGGGCCGCAGGATCCACCAGCACCGCTCCGTTTTCGATGACCATGAGGTCAAACAGAGCTGTGTGCGGGCAGGTGGCGAGGAGGTCATTCCACTCACGGCCGGTCACCAGGATGAGCCGGTAACCGGCCGCCTTCAGACGCGTCACCGCGTCCAGAGTGGACTGGCTCACCATGCCGTCGTGCGCCAGCGTTCCGTCAAAATCGGTGGCCAGCGCACGATAGGGCAGCGGTGAGGTGGAGTTCACGGCAGAGGGCGTCGGGTCGGCACTCAATCACCACGCAGCAGGTAGATGATCAACAGCACGGGCAGGGGGATGCCCAGCAGCCAGAGCAGGATGTAGCCGATCTTGCCGCTTTCCCAACGTTTCCAGGTCTCGGTGGATGGAAGATGTTTCATGGTGTTTGGATTGGGGTTCGCCCAAGGAATCGCGGACAGCAGCGTCACCGGCTTTGTCGTTTCTTCCTGAGACGGCACTCCTGCCGGCAGTGCCGCTGCCGCAGCCCGGCCATGCATGATGTGATTGAGCATGCGGTGGCCGGACACCTTCGCATCCCTCGTGCGGTGCCGCGGTCAAAGCATGACTGGCTGGCGTGCTCCACGTGACAAGGCCAGCAGCAGCGCCAGTTCCTTGTGCGCGAGTGCCAGCAGCCGGTTGCTGCCGTCCTCCGGTTTCATCACCGTGCAGGCCTGGTCGATCGCACGAGCGATCATGTCGGGGGCAGCGTGGGCAAATTCGCGTCGCAACTCATGATGAACTCGGTTCAGGCTGTGGGCGGGCCAGACGTGGGTGTGGTGGGTGGCTTGCATGGCGCAGATTTTCGTGTTCCCGGCGGAGCGTGGATGTGCGTGGCATGAGGCGTTTTCGTGAACCTGAACGGTGCCTGCGCTGAGTGGCGGCAGTGACGGGATCACTGAGGGATCATGGCTCTCATCAGGCATCGCCTGACCGCGTGAACAGGGCCGGTTCGGGTTGGTGGCTGCGCGAGGGTTTTTACACTGCGCCCATGAACTCACACACCCCCTCCTCTCATACGCTCACCTCCAACTTTAACGTCGTCCTGCCGCCTCCGCCCATGGCCGATGCCGCCGTCGAGGTCACCGACGAGGCGCTCATGGAAGCGATCCAACGCCAGGATGCCTCCGCGCTGGAGACCTTCATCCAACGTTACCGCCGTCTCTGCAAGACCGCGATCCTCCGCACCATCAGTGACGACACCGCCGCGGAAGACGTGCTGCAGGAATGCTTCCTCGAACTCTGGCGCCACGCCGGTCATTACGATCCTGCCAAAGGACGCCCGCTGGCCTGGCTGATGGTGCTGTGCCGCCGCCGTGCCATCGATCATGTGCGCCGTTCGCAGGTTTACTGCCGTGTGAAGGACCGCATGGAGGAGGAATGCCGCAACACCGAGGCGGTCATCCAGGACGCCAACGCCGACAACGAGCAGGCGGATGTCAGCCGCCTGCTCAACGAGCACCTCGACGCGCTGCCGGAATCCCAAAGCCACGTCATCCGGCTGGCCTTCCTCAAAGGGATGACGCAGCGGGAGGTGGCCGCCTACACGCAGCAGCCGCTCGGAACGGTGAAGACGCGCATGGAGCTGGGTCTGCGCAAGCTGCGCGCCTCCTTGCAACGCAGCCACATCAACGCGCTGGAGGCCGCGTGAAAAAATTGCGGCTGAGGCATCCACGAATGCTGTTCCCCGCGATTTCATCAGTGACCACGGATTCGACACTCTGACTCACGGAGGAGCGAAGATGAAGTGATCGTCAGGCGCGAGGTCCCCAAAGGCCCCGCGCCTCTTTTTTGCCTGCAAAACATGCCACCGGAGCTGCTGTGATCCGCATCATGACCTACAACGTGCATGGCTGTGTCGGCCGCGACCGGCGGCTCGATCACGCACGCATCGCGGCGGTGATCGCCGAGGAGAATCCGGACATCGTGGCGCTCCAGGAGCTGGATGTCTCGCGGGATCGCAGCGGCAGGGCGCATCAGGCGCAGGTGATCGCCGCGCACCTCAACATGGAGTTCCATTTCCACCCCGCCTTCCGCATCCGTGAGGAGGAATACGGTGACGCGGTGCTCGCACGCTGGCCGCTGCGCGTCAGAAAGGCCGCCGGACTGCCGACGGTGAACGAACGTCTCGCCTTCGAGCCGCGTGGGGCCCTGTGGGTGAGCGCGGAGGTCGAAGGGAGGCAGATCCAGGTCATCAACACCCACCTGGGCCTCAGCAACAACGAGCGGAAGGCTCAAATCGCCGCCTTGATGGGCGGGGAATGGCTGCAGCACCCGGAATGCACCGCGCCATCGGTGCTGTGCGGTGATTTCAATGCGATTCCCGGCTCCAGCGTCTATCGCAGCGCCATGAAGGGCATGCGCGACACGCAGAGGATGATCCTCGGACAACGGGCGCGGCCGACCTTTCCCTCACGCTGGCCGCTGCTGCGGCTGGATTACATCCTGGTCAGCTCGGACCTGCGTTGCGAAGCTGTGCGTGTGATCAACAGCCGGCTGGCGTGCATGGCCTCGGATCATTTGCCGCTGGTGGCGGATGTGGAGGTGCAGCCGGAGGCGGAGTTCAAAGCTGCGACCTGAGCAGGCAGCCCAGATTTCCCTGGATCTTCTCCGCCAGCGGTCGTGAGCGCCACTGCGGCAGCGTGATCTCATGCGACCTCGCCTTGTCCTTCTCGAACACCTCGACGTGCCGCCGGGCGAATTTTGCGTCGAGCACGTTGAGATTGGCCTCGTCATTCAGGCGCAAGGAGCGGTTGTCGAAGTTGCAGGAGCCGACGGAGGTCCAGAGATCGTCCACGATCATGTATTTGCAGTGATAGCGGGCCTCCTGGTATTCGTGGAAGCGCACGCCGCTCTCCAGCATTCGGCCCCAGCGCGAGCGGCTGACATAACGGGCCAGATGCTGGTCGATGAGAGGGCCGGGAACGATGACATCGATCTCCACGCCGCGCACACGGGCCTCGATGAGCGTGCTGACCGCCAGATCGTCGGGAATGAAGTAGGCGTTGGCGATGCGGATGCTTTTCCGGGCCGCCGCGATGGCGAAGAGGAACATCAGCCGGGCGCTGTCCGCGCCTTCGCAAGAGGAGCTTTGAAACACCTGGCATTCCATTCCGTCCCGGGGCTTCAGTTCCGGGAAATAGGCCGGCCCGTGCAGCACCATGCCGCGTGTCTGGATCCAGTTGTCGAGGAAGGCCTGCTGCATCTGCGCGATGACCGGCCCCTCCACGTGATACTGCGTGTCGCGCCACCGGTCCGGGGCGTCGGCGTCGCCATCCCACTCGTCGGAGATGCCGGCGCCGCCGATGAAGCCGGTGTGGCCATCAATGATGAGCAGCTTGCGGTGCGTGCGCTCGTTGAATCGCAGGTTGATGTAGCGGAAGATCTCCACATCGCAGCCGGCCTGCTTCATGAGCTTCATCTCCTCGCCATGCAGGCAGTTGCAGCCCATCGCGTCCTGAAGGAAGTGCACGTTCACGCCGGCACGCGCGCGTTCGGCCAGCGCCTCGGCGAACTGCCGGGCGATCCTGCCACGGGAGAAGACGAAATTCTCCAGTGTGACGGTCTTTTGGGCTGAGCGGATCGCGTCCAGCATCGCCGGAAAGATCTGGCAGCCGTTTTCGAGGATCGTCACCGAGTTGCCGCCGATGAGCGGCGGTCCGAGCAACTGGCTCACCGTGCGCTCGAACTGCGGATCATCGACGCCATAATCGACGATCAGCGGGTGCTTCACCTTCTTCTCGCTCTCAAAAAAATTCCGCGCCAGGATCGTCGTCACCAGGCCGCCCACCACGGCCGCCACGGCCCGTTTGCGCAGGCTGTGGCGGCGTGGCGGCTGAGGCAGGAAGGGATTCTGCATGACTTCGTCACATTCGGTCACAGGCAGCGCATGAAGGCGACGAGGTCCGTCTTCTCCTGCGCGTTGAGATTGAGGCCGAGCACGAGATTGAAGAACTCCACCGTGTCCTCCAGCGTGAAACAGCGCCCGTCATGCATGTAGGGCGGGCTTTCCTTGATGCCGCGGAGCGTGAAGGTCTTGATCGGTCCGCGTGGCGGCTCGTTGAGGAAGCGCTCGGCTTTCAGGTCATGCAACTGCTGGTCCATGAAGACGGGCGGCGGATGGCACACGGCACACTGCGCCTTGCCGAGGAACAGCGCCTCACCGCGCATCTCGCTCTCGCTGGCCTTCGCCGGGTCAAGCCGGCCCTGCACGGTGAGCTTGGGCGCGGGCGGGAAGTCGAACATGTTCTGCATCTGCGCCATGTGGCTCACGCGGATGCGGTCCAGCGGCACCATGCCCTTTTTCACGGCACGAACCGGGTCGCCATTGAAGTAGGCGGTGCGCTGTTCGAACTCGGTGAAATCCTCGACCGAGCGCAGGCTGCGTTTGGAGCCGTGGACCTGCTGGTTGAACATTCCGCGCAGGCTCACAGTGTCGAGACGGAAGCGGCGATGCTGGGGACGGTCGTCCGGGTTGAGATGGAACTGGCCTGTCGTGTGTCCGTTCACATGGCAGTCCAGGCAGGTGACGCCCAGGCTCGGATGCTCGGTCTTGCGGTCGTCGGTGGCGTTGAACTCCTCCTGCGGCAGCGGCGTCACCAGCATGCGCAGGCCGTCAAGCTGCACTGGCGTCACGAGATCTTTGAAGAGGCGGTGGAAGTTGTTGATGGAGACGACCTCGCCTCGCGACACATCGCCCAGTTCTGGACGGCTTTGCAGGAAGATTGCAGGCGGAAACTCGGGCAGGAAGGCTTCTGGAATGTCGAATTCGACGTCAAAGCGCTCGAGTCGTGGGAACTGCTTGGTTTGCACCTGGGGAAACACCTGTCCGCCCGTCGCATGCTTCGGATGCGGCAGGGAAGGGTAGGGAAAGCAGTCCTTCTCGCGGATCTCGTCGGCCGTCATCTTCGCCAGATCCTCCCAGGTGCGTCCATCCTTCAGCTTTGCCGTGGGGCCCACCGCCAGAGGTTTTCCGCGTGCCATGGTAACCTCGGTGTCGAGCTTCGGAGTGAGGTTGTATCGACTTTCCAGCAACTCCCGCTGCAGGGCGGTCACATCAGGTTTCGCAGCCATGTCCTGCCGCATGATTTCATCGGCGGTCTGGCCGGGACGTTTGGCATTCAGCGGATCGCGGGCGAAGTCGAAGCCGAGCATCCTGCCTTTGTCCACCTGGTCATTGAAGGCAGGTGATGACGGCTGGGCCTTGTCGGGCGCGGTCTTGTCATCGCGACTGACCTGGGTGGGCGGATTGGCGTTGGCAGCCGGTGCCTGCGCTTCTTGAATGGCGTCGCGTGGCGCGGGGCGGTCAATGTCGGATGTGGCCGGTGCTTTGGGCGCGGCTTCCCGCTCGCCTGGGGGCGTTTGCGAGTTTTTGGACTGGCCTACGGCGGTGACTGTGCCGACGAGTAGCAGCAGAAGCATCCGGAAGAGGGAAGGACGAGAGTGTGAGGCGTTCATGCCCGTGCATTCGTGCCGTGGCGGGGTTCTGCGCCTGTCTGCCGTCTCCTGCCGAGCGCTCTCTCAGGGGATGAACCGATGAAAGCCGGAGCACACGGCCGCGCGGCCTTTCGTCCGCGATGTTGAGACAACCATGCCTGACGTCGGACTCTTCTCTGCCAGCGACCCGGTGCCTGACGGCACCGCTGTCATCATCCGCTACTCCGTGGAGGTGGGCGGCCTGCCGGTTTACAACGAATCCTATGATGTGGACACGCTCATCGCCGAACTCGCGCAGGATGAGGCCAAGGCGCTGCAACTGTGGGCGCGTCGTCTGAAATGCGTGGCCGCAGCCCGGCACCGGCCGGGCTTCAGCGCGGCGGTCACACGCTGCCTCACCGACGGCGTGGTGGCGGACTGCGGCAGCACGTCCGGTGTGGCACTTGATTCCCTCGGTCACCCATCATGAACAGTCACAACCAGACCTGGTTCACCCGGTTTGCGAAGCAGACTGCGCGGGCCAGCGGCCGGCCGGCTGCCTTCGCGCTGGCAGTGTCGGTGATCGTTCTCTGGGGCTTGAGCGGCCCTCTGTTCGGCTACAGCGACACCTGGCAGCTCGTGATCAACACCGGCACCACCATCATCACCTTCCTGATGGTGTTTCTCATCCAGAACACGCAGAACCGCGACGCGGAGGCCATGCAGGTGAAGCTCGACGAGCTCATCCGCTCCGTGAAAGGCGCGCACAAGGCCCTGCTGGACCTCGAAGACCTGGAGGAGGATGACCTCGACGAGATCCGCAAGGAGTACACCCGCCTGGCGGAGCGTGCGCGGCATCAACTCGACGAACGCCGTGCAAAGAAAACCGTGCGCGGAAAATCCTGAGAACCCATTCAGGTGAGCGCCCGATTTAACTCCAGCGAGACTGCGGCAAGCAATGGCATGCTTGCGCACACATGGCGGTCACGCTTGCGGTGGTGGATGCGGTGGCTGGCGGTCGTGCTCGGCCTGCTTGTCCTCGTGGCGATTGTGTTTCAGGAGCCGTTGCTGCGCCTCGTCACGCAACGCGCCGGGGTGCACTTTGCCCGAGCGGCGGGCATCGACCTGCAATGGCAGGTGAAGGGCCGCGTGCTGGGCGACCTTCAAATCGCCGATGTGACCGCGCACGGCGGTGTCGTTGAAAAAGCCAGCGTGGGTGAGGTGCGGGTCGAATACGATGCGTGGCGGCTCGTGCGCACTTTCAATCCCGATGTCGTGCATCGCGTGGTGTTGAAGGACGTCGATGTGGCGCTGGATCTGCGAAACAGTCCGCCACCCGTCGAAAAAGAGCCGCAGCCCGCTCCGACGAAGCCGCCACCGCTGGTGTGGCCGGACATCATCGACATCGACAATGTGAGCGCTGACCTCACGTTGCGTGATGGCAGCCGCGTCATCGTGCGCGGGCTCGCGCTGCGTGTCGGGGAGGGCATGCCGGGAATCCTGCGCTGTGCCGAGCTCCGCATGGATTCCGCCGGCATCCACGTGACTGATGCGGAAGCGCAGGTGCGGTGGGGGGAGCGCGAGCTTGTCATCTCGGATCTGGAACTGCCCTATGCGGTGAAACTGATCCGGCTGGCCGTCGATCTCACCAAGTTCAGCGACGACACGGTGAAACTGAGTCTGGAGGCGGGAAAAGGAGACGGAACGCTGCGGATCGATGCCGCTGCGGATCGCGTGTTCGCAGGTCCTTTGCAGGTTGTCGCTGATCTGCATCTGCATGAGCTCGGCAGCGATGATTTGTCCGGCGTGCCGCTGCCGGACGATGTGGTCTTCGAGTCGATCCGGGCGGATTTGCATGCGGAAGGCCCGCAAAACGCCGTGATGAATGGCGAGATCACCGCGTCGGGCATTCGTGCCGCCGGAGTGGTGATTGACGAGGTGAAACTGCCGCTACGCATCGCAAACAACCACGGTGTGATCGATGCGCTGCGTGTGATTCGCGGCGGCAACGAGGTGACGATCCGAGCCCAGGCCGATCTGCCGCCGGATTTGCGCGAATGGCAGAAGATCGCGTGGAAAGCACAGGGGCAGGCGACATTGCGTGATGTGAGCCAGGCGCTGGAGAACGGCATCCCGGCGCGGGGCACGATGATCGTCACCGCTGATGCGGAAGGCACCGGACAGACCACACGCACGCTGAAAGGGCGTGTGGAAAGCACCGATGTGGGCTTTGAGGACTACCAACTGCCCCAGGTCGCACTGGAGTTCGGTTTGAACGGTCAGGAAGCCACGCTGGACATTCCGGCGCTGCGTCTGGGCGGATCGAACATGCTCTCGGTGAAGGCCTCCATGCGCATGGTGGAGGTGATGCCGGTCACGCTGGATTGGAAACTCGTGGTGGATGATCCCACGGCCTTTGTCACGACCGTCGGACTGCCTGCGTTGGGACGACCGGCCAGCGGTCGTGCGGTGGCGACCGGCCGTGCGTCGTTCGACGCGGTCGATCCGCTGCGGCGGCTCAATGGCGTGGTGGATGTCAGCCTTCAAAACGGCCAGATCGGCGAGGCCGCGCTTCCAGCGGTCGAGCTGCATGCCAGCGCCGCCGGCAGTGAGGTCACGCTGGGTGCGGCTGAGATTGTATTCGACGATCAGAACCGCATCAGCGTCAAAGGCAGCAGCAAACTGGCCGCGCCATGGAGCTTTGCGGTGGATGCGGCGCTCGGGCTGCATGACTTGCGAAGACTCAACCCGCTGCTGGCGGAATGGGGGCAGGCGATGCTGCATTCGGGCAAGGTTGACGCCCGCATCGACCTTTCCGGGGATGCGCAGCCGTGGCGCGCTGAAGGTTCTGCCAAAGTGACGGCTGCGGAACTTCGCGTGGGATCGATGCCTGAAAGCGTGAACCTCGATCTTGAGACGACGTTTGCGTGCAAGAAGGCGGAGATCGGTCAATTGAACCTGGCTTTGGGGCCATGGACGCTGCGTGCGAACGGAACGGTGACAGACAGGCTGGCCGATCTGAACGAACTGACGCTGTTGCAAGGCGATCAGGCCCTGCTGGCCGGTCACGCCCGTGTGCCGTTCGATTTGATGCAGACCGGCGTGGCGGCGGGGCAGCCCGTGGACGTGGCGCTCGTGGCCACGGAGCTTCCTTTGGATCAAATCGCGAAAGCAGCCGGTTTGAAGGACCTGCCGACCGCGGTTGTGACAGTGGATCTCAAAGCCCGTGGCAGACTGGATTCGCTTGATGCCGCTTTGGACGTCGGATTGCGCGATGTCACATCACCACTCGTTCCGGCGTCGCTCAAACCGGCGTCGGTTGATGTGGCGATGACGTTTCAGTCCGACCGCCTCAAAATTGACGCTCAGGTTTTGCAGCCGCCGCTGAAAAAGCTGACGTTGAAGGCCGACGTGCCGGTGAAACTGGCTGAAGTGGCCCGCAAACCGGAGCTGGCAATGAATCTGCCGCTGAAAGCCACGCTGGACCTGCCCAAGAGCGATCTCAGCTTTGTGCGCGAGTTCGCCTCGGAGATCGTGCGCTCCGTTCCTGGCACCGTGAGCATTCACACCACGGTGGAAGGCACGGTGAAGTCGCCGCGATTGCAGTCGTCGATCGATCTGCATGTGCCGGAGGTCACGTTTGTGCAGCCCGACATGCCGAGCGTCCGTGACGTGCATGTGCACATCCGTGGCGACAACCAGCGCGTGACGCTGGACGACGTCTCCGTCATGCTGGCCGGCGGCCGCGTGAAGGCCGGTGGCGAGGTGGACGTGGCGCCGCTGAACAATCCGAAGCTCGAGCTGACCTTGCGTGCGCAGGAGGCGCTGATCTTTCGCAACCCCACCTCCAGCCTGCGTGCGAACGCGGATCTGGCCTGTTCCGGCCGTTTGCAGACCGCTCATGTCAGCGGCTCGGTCGAGGCGGTGCGCGGACGCATTTTTCAGGAGATCGACCTGCTGCCCGATCTGGTGGACATCATCCCGCAGGGTGAGAAGCTGCCGCCCGTGCCGCCGGCGACCTCGCGGGTCGAGTCGCAGATCGAACTGCCGCCGCTGATGAAGGACTGGACCTTTGACGTGAAGGTGCGCACGCGTGATCCGGTGGTGATCTCTGGAAACCTGATCAACGGAGCCATCTCCGCCGACATCGCCCTCGGTGGCACGGGCGCTGATCCGCAGGTGACGGGGTTCGCCAACGTGGACCGCATGCTGGTGAAACTGCCCTTCAGCCTGATGAAGATCACACGTGGAGTGGCGTGGATGGATCCGGAGAATCCGCTGACACCGAAGCTCGACGTGCGCGGCGAGTCACGCGTGGGCATGTACGACATCACCATGTATGCCTACGGCAACGCGCCGATGCCGAAGACGCGCTTCACCAGCTCCCCGCCGCTGTCCGAGGCCGACATCGTGACGCTGCTGAGCACCGGCATGACCTTCAGCGGCGACAGCAGCCAGGTGGCGAGCGAAGCTGCGACGCGGGCGTTGTTTCTCGTCATCTCCGAGGCCTATCGGAAGCTGTTCAACAAGAAGAAGACCATCCGTGCCGAGCCGCCGAAGCTGCGCCTGAGCTACAATCCCGGAGCAGGCGACCGGACGAGCGACAACGTGGAGGCGACCTACGATGTGACGCCGAACGTGCGCTTCACCGGGCGGTTCATGCAAGGCGGCCGTGTGAAGGCGCTGCTTGGCTATGTGCTGCGTTTTGGCAAGGCCGCGCGTGCCAAGGATGACCCCAGCGGACCGGAGGCCGTCCGATGAAACGGACCGCACTCGTGCTGATGATGCTGCTGGCGCTGCTGATGCCGTTGCCGGCCTATGAAGTGGCGCTGAACAACGTCCGCGTGCAGGTGGACGGGCTGGAGGAGGCGCAGTGGGACGAGGTGGCCACGATGCTGCGTAATCAGATCACCCTGAACGGCTCCGCGCCTGTGGGCGAGCCGCTGGCCGATGATCTGGCCTTTTTCACGCGGCAACTGCTCGTGCGTGAAGGCTGGGAGGATGTCGCCGTGACGTGGAAACTCGATGCGAATGTCATCGGCCTTGCGGTGGACCTTGGAACGCGGATCACAGTGGGAACGATCACCATCATCGGCAACACGGTGCTGCCGGACGATGAATTGAGGAAGTATCTGGTGAAACCGACGCTGGAGCGGCCCGAGTCCGACGAGAAGCCGGTGCCGTGGGTGGACGCGGACTTGAAACAAGGCGTGAGCCTCGTGCAGCGGCGCTACATCGCGGAGGGTTACTTGAAAGCGACGGTGGTGATGACACCCGCGGAGGAACTGGATGCTGAGAAGCGGCGGGACATCACTCTCACCATCAGCCAGGGGCCGCGCTTTGTGTTTGGCGACAGCAGCATCGACGGCGAACCGCCGACGCTCCGGCAGCGCATGCAGGCGGAACTGACCGCCGTGGCAGGCACGCCCTTCAACGAGGCGCGGGTGCAGCGGATTGAGAAGCAGCTCAGCTCGATTTGCGTGGAGCAGGGCTGGCTGCACGCGGAGACGAAGTCGGAATACCGGCTGGGACGACGTGGCGGCACGGTGGACGTGCTGTTTCATGTGAATCCGGGCCAGCAGGTGCGCATCACCGGCCTCAGTGTTCATCCCGACTTCAGCCGCGGTGCGGAACGTGTGCTGCGGGCACGGTTCCGGCCGTTGCAGGGGCGGATTTATCGCTCCGAGGAGTCAGACTTCTACTTCAGGCGGGCGCTGGACACGCGGATGTTCGACCTGCTCGACACCGAAGTGCTGCCTGTCGCCGGAGATCCCACGCGTGGCGTGCTGCGCATCACGGGCGAGGAGCGGAAGCCGGTCACGCTGGGCTTTGAAGTGGGATTCGATACGTTTCTCGGCGGCCAGGCCGGCGTGAGCTATGAGAACACCAACTGGCGCGACACCGGCAACACGCTGGATGGGGAGCTCAGCTACAGCGTGGCGGGGCCTGGCGGCTTCGTGCGCTGGATCAATCCCGCTTTTTATGGCAGCGACTACGCGGTGACTCTGCGCCTCGCGTTGGAGCAGTTCAACCGCTTCGAGTATGACCGGCTCGGATCCAGCCTGAGCCTGGATGTGGCACGAAGGGTGAGCGTTCCGTTCAGCTACAGTTTCTTTGTGAATGCCTCCGCCAACACGGTGGACCCGAAAAATCTCACGCTGCCCGAAACCGGTCCCACGGACTACACGCTGGCGACGATCGGCGCGAACCTGATGCATGACCGGCGGGACAAT
The DNA here is from genome assembly GCF_014879935.1 of Prosthecobacter sp. GTDB lineage: Bacteria > Verrucomicrobiota > Verrucomicrobiia > Verrucomicrobiales > Verrucomicrobiaceae > Prosthecobacter. The sequence continues at coordinate 15,788 of NZ_JACSRD010000127.1, read as the reverse complement.
CCCGTGCTGCCGAAAAAAGGCTGGTATGTCTCCGCACGGCTGGAGAGCACGCTGAACGTCGCCGGCTCCGATGTCAGCTTTCTGCGCTCCGAACTGCGTGGCGCGTGGTATCGCCCGATCACGCGCCGGTTCCGCTTTGCGGCGGGCGGGCAGCTCACGTCGATCCAGGGAGCGGGCGTCGAGGAACTGCCCATCGATGCGCGTGTCTTCAACGGCGGCCCCACCAGCGTGCGTTCTTTCGCGCAACGGGAGCTGGGGCCGGTCACGCCGGGTGGAACGCCGCTGGGCGGCACCTCGGCGATGTTTCTGAGCGCCGAGTTTTCGTATGAGATCGTGAAGAACCTCGAATTCGCCGTCTTTGCGGACATGGGCAGCCTGGGGCGTGACAGGAACTCGTCGCCCTTCGCATATTCGTCGGACTTTCGTTACGCCGTGGGTGCCGGCCTGCGGTATCACCTGCCTTTCGGTCCCATCCGCATCGATTACGGTCACAATCCGAACCCACGTGCGAATGAAAAGAGCGGCATGCTGCACGTGACGGTCGGTTTTTCGTTCTGACAACCGCTCCAGCCTCCGGGAAAGTCCGTAACCGCAATGGCGGACCATAAATCGTATCCAGAGGTCGGGGACTGCCCCACGTCCAGCGTCGTGCGCTGCCACGATGCGCCGGGTTATGAACGCGCTCGCCTCATTTATCTCCGACCAGTTGAAGGAACAGCAGTTTGATCTGGCTGCCGCCGTCGTGCATCCGCTGTGGCGGAAGGCCTCGGCCTTCGCCGCCTCCGCGCATGGTGTCATCGCGGACGAACACCGGGTGCCGGAGTCACTGGCGCATGCCACCCGCGTCGCGGTGATGATTTCCGCGCTGTTCCGCTGCCAGGAAATGAATGTGCTGGCCACGGCACTGCTGCACAATGTGCAGGAGGAGACTGACGTGGAGTTCGAGGAGCTGGAGGAGCATTTTGGCCGGCTGGTGGCGTCACGCGTGGAGCGTCTCACCCGCGATCCTGAAGTGGACGACCTAGTGCACATCAAACGCCTGCAGGCCTGCGACTGGCAGACGCGGCTGGTGATGCTGGCGGATGCCGTGGATCATCTTTCCGAAGCTCATGCCCGACGATGAGGCTTGCATCGTGCGCGCCATTAAAGGACGGGCGTCAGACGCTCGGCCGGCGTCCGGTGACGAACGAGATCAGAAACAGCACCAGAAAGACGAAGAAGAGGATCTGGGCGATGCCGGTCGCGGTTCCAGCGACTCCGCTGAATCCAAGGGCGGCGGCGATGAGGGCGACGACGAGAAAGACGATGGTGTAGTGTAGCATGACAACAATGGGGTGTGGGGTTTGCGTTTGACGAAAAGGGTCACCGTGCAGGCACACGTTTCCGGGTGTTCGCACCTTTGGGCCGGCGTGGTTTCACGCTGTCAGAGGAGGCGGCCGTCGCCGTTCCGCTGCCGAGCTTTTCCAGCAGCCGGTTGTGGTAGTCGGCACGGTTTGCCAGCATGGCCAGCAGCACGCAGGCATCCTCCTGCCCGGCGGAATTGGCGAAGGTGCAGGCCAGGTCGAAGCTGGCGATCTCGTAGTGCACGATCTGGCGTGCGTTCGCCATGAGCTGCTGATCGGTCACGACACCCTCTTTGGCCGCCTGCGTCGCGGCGCTGGCCTCGCGGATGAGATCCTGCATCGTTTTGCACACGACGCCGGTCGGTGAGGTGTCGAGCAGATGACAGATGGTCTGGATGTGGTCGATGTTTTCCATCGTGTCGCCGCGAATCTCGACGAGACCGTGGCGCAGGCTGTCATCGGTGGTTTTTTCGATCATCCGCGGCAGGAGGACGTTGAACTGCGTCTCGGCGTCGAAAAGGCTGCGCAACTGATGCTGCAGGAGCTGGTGGAGAGGATGGATGCTTTTCATGGGTGACTATCTCCATGGCATATCGCGTGCCAGGCCCGTCGCGGCGGTCTCTCCCAGTGTCACGCGCACGCGGCCGCCTTCCGCCGCCGTGAGCGGGCTGCGAATTGCAAGGCATCACTGCATGTTGCAATCAGGGAAACCCTGTCGATTTCAAACTTGTATTCAAAAGGCCTCCGGTCTCTGCTCAAACAGCCGCGCCACCAGCGGAATCGAACAGGATCGCATTCATGAACACACCGCCGTTGGAGACCATTCTCATTGTGGACGATCAGGAGGAGAACCGCCGGATTGTGAGCAAGGTGCTTTCGATGATGCATTACGCGACCCTGCTGGCCTCCAGCGCGGAGGAGGCGCTGCAGACGCTGGAGAAGCAGACGCCGGACCTGATCCTGCTGGATGTGATGATGCCGGGCACGGACGGCATCACTACCTGCCAGAAGATCAAGGCGAACGACCGCTGGGCCGGCATCCCGGTAATCTTCCTTTCCGCCGCGGATGACAAGAACCTCATCGTGCAGGCGCTGGAGGTCGGTGGCGTGGACTTCGTGACGAAGCCCTTCAACCGGGCCGAGCTGGTGTCCCGCGTGCGCACGCAACTGGCGCTGAAGCGCACGAGCGACCAGTTGCGCATGCTGGCGGAGGACAAGGACGAGATCCTCGGCATCATCGCACATGACCTGAAGAACAGCCTGGCTGGAATGAAGCTGAGCGCGGGCCTGCTGCAGGCACGTCTTGCCGAACTGCCTCCGCGTTGCGCTCCCCTGGTGGAGAACATCATGCACGCCACGGAGCGCATGCTGTCGTTCATGAAGGAATTTCTGGCGAACCAGCGTGCGGAACAGCTCCGTCTGCGCAAGGAGTTGGTGAAGCTGGCGGACGCGGTGCGCATCCTGGCTGCGAGCCACCAGCCCGCCGCCGCGGCGAAGAATCTGACACTGACCACGGCGCTGCCGAAGGCCGATGTCGTGGTGGAGGCGGACCGCGAGGGCGTGATGCAGGTTTTTGAGAACCTGTTGTCGAATGCGATCAAGTTCTCCCCGCCCGGCGGCAGCGTGCACATCGTGCTGGAGGATCCATCCGGCGGAGTGGTCCGCTGCGTGGTGAAGGACTCGGGTCCGGGCTTCACCGCGGAGGACCGGGCGCAGATGTTCCGCCGCTACGGCCGCCTGAGCGCCCAGCCCACAGGCGACGAGCCATCGACCGGTCTCGGGCTTTCGATCGTGAAGCGCCTCGTGGACGGCATGGGCGGCAGCATCGTGCTGGCCGAGAACGGGCAGGATGAGAATGGCGCGAAATTCATCGTCACGCTGCCGGTGCCAGCGCTGCGCGACCCGGCCAACTGACTTTCACACACTCCTTGGGCATGGACGTTCTCATCGTTGACGACGAAAAGATCATTCGCGACGCCGTAAGCCAGCTGGTGGAGGACGAAGGGCACTATGCCGAGACCGCGAGCAGCGGAGACACGGCACTGAAATCGCTCAAGGAGGCCGCCTTCGACCTCGTGCTGCTCGATGTGAATCTGGACGTCGAAAACGGGCTCGATCTGCTGGTCAAATTCCAGGCCCAGAACCCGAACATCCCGGTCGTCGTGTTCACCGCCGCCGCAACGACGAAGACCGCCGTGGAGGCCATGCGCCGCGGAGCTCTCGATTTCCTGGAGAAGCCGTTCACGCCGGAGCAGTTCCGCATCGTGCTCTCAAGAGTGCAGAAACACCGCAGGCTGGCCGGACGTGTGGTCGAACTGCAGACCCAGGTGGAAAACCAGACACCCGAGTCGGTCTTCGAGTCGGGCAGCCGTGCGGTCCGGGAGGTGCTTGATGTGCTGTTCCGTGCCGCCTCCACCTCAGCGTCCATTTTGATCCTGGGGGAAAGCGGAACGGGCAAAAGCGTGGCTGCTCGTGAGGTGCATCAGCGCAGCCGGCGTGCGGACAAGCCGTTCATCACCGTGCACTGCCCCGGTTTGTCCCGTGAACTGCTGGAAAGCGAGCTGTTCGGCCACACGAAGGGCGCGTTCACCGGCGCGGTGCGCGACCATTGGGGAAAGGTGAAGGCCGCGGACGGCGGAACGCTGTTCCTCGACGAGATCGGGGAGCTGCCGCTGGAGCTGCAGCCAAAGCTGCTGCGGCTGCTGCAGGACCGCGAATACGAACGCATCGGCGAGACGCGCACACGCACCGCCGATGTGCGCATCATCGCCGCCACCAATCGTGATCTGAAGAAGGCGGTGGAGGCCGGCACGTTCCGCGAGGATTTGTTTTACCGGCTGAACGTCATCACCGTCGAAATGCCGCCGCTGCGTGACCGTCTCGATGACCTGCTGCCATTTGCCGAAAACTTCGTCGGCTTCTTCGGCCGTCAGTTCGGCCGGCCGGTACAGCTTTCGGCCGATGCGCGCCAGCATGTGCTCGCCCACGAGTGGCCGGGGAACCTGCGTGAACTGCGCAATGCGATCGAACGCGCGGTGATCCTCGCAAAGGGGACGGAGGTGACGGCGGCTGATTTTCCCGCGCCAGGCGCGGCTCCGGGGGCAAGCAGCGATGGCAATGGACCTGCGGTTGGTGCGCCGGTGTCGTTGGACAAGCTGGAGGAGGCGCACATCCGGGCGCTGATGCGGAAGCTTTCGAACCTGGCCGAGGTGGCTCGCGTTTTGGACATCGACCAGGCGACACTGTATCGGAAGCGAAAGAAGATGGGCCTCGCGTGAGCCGCCTCGTGCAAGCTGCAACGCGGGCCGCCGTGATCTCATGCACATTGCAAATGCGAGGTGTGCCGCCGGTGCGCGGCGGCCGCGCGAATCACAAGCGCAGGACAGGCGGCGGGCACGATGGCACGGGCGATGCAAGGAGGTGATTCGTCCCCACCCCCTTGCCGCTCGTAACCTTTGAAAGGTCCGCAAGGACGAACAACAACCCCAAACCACCCCACCATCATGAGAACGACATTCTTCTCCGGATCTCCGACCACAGACACTCTGCGAAAGGACGTGCGCGTCCTTGCCGAGGACACTGCGAAGATGGCACGCGAGCGCGTGCTCGATCCCGCCGTAGAGGCGGTGAACCGCGCCGGCTCCAAGGCCCGCCATGCGATGCATGACGCGCAGGACCGCCTTTCGAAGCAGTTCAACGATGCCGAGCGTTATGCATCGCAGCAGTATGAGCGCACCGAGCGCTGGGTTTCCGCCAATCCGGTGACCGCCATCGGCATCGCCTTCGCGGTCGGCGTGGTGATCTCCGCGTTTCTGCGTTCGTCAAAGCACTGAGCGTTTTGAAACCGCCATTTCGCAGCGCAGGCCGGCTGCAGGCCTGACGCTGCATCCCCACCACGCAGCCGGGGTTCGCTGAACACTCGACATCATCTTCATGGACACGCTCAACCGCACGTTGTCCCGCTTTCTGGGCTTTTTCACCGCGCTGTTGTTGATCGCGACGCTGTATCTGGCACGACAGATCCTCGTGCCGGTGGCGCTGGCGTGCCTGCTCACCTTTCTGCTGCATCCGCTGGTCAATGTGCTGGGCCGGCTGCGTTGTCCGCGGATGGTCGGAGTGGGCGTGGTGACGTTGAGCAGTTTCACCATCCTCGCCGTGGTGGCGTGGCTGCTGGGCGGGGAACTCGCACGGCTGGCCAACGATCTGCCCAACCACCGGCAGAACATCCAGAGCCGCGTGAGGACGGTGAAGCAACTGGGTGACAACAACGTCGTCCAGGGCCTGCGGAGGCTCGTGGGAGATGTCAGTCGTGCCGAGGAGGCTGAAACCTCCGGCACCTCGGGCCAGCCGCCCGCACCCACGCCGCCGCCGCCACCTGCGCACGTGGAGACGGCGTTGATGAGCGCCTTGAACACCATCGTGCCCGCTTTGGCGGATGTGCTGGGCACCGCGGCACTCGTGATCGTGTTCGTCATCTTCATGCTGCTGCGTCTCGACGACATCAGCCAGCGGCTGGCGCGTCTCGTCGGCCACAGCCGCCTCACGGTCACCACGAAGGCCATCGAGGAATCGGGCGCGCGCATCAGCCGCTATCTGCTCATGCAGGGCACGGTGAATGCCGGTTACGGAGTGTGTCTGGCAGGAGGGCTGGCGTTGATCGGGCTGCCCTACGTCGTGTTGTGGGGATCGCTGGCCGCCATGTCGCGGTTCATTCCGTATGTGGGGCCGTGGCTTGCCGCCGTGCTGCCGGTGAGCCTGAGCCTCGCCGTGTTCGATGGGTGGTCGCATCCGCTGATGGTTCTCACCCTCGTGGTCTCGCTGGAACTGATGACCAACATGATCGTGGAACCGTTGCTGTATGGTCACAGCGCCGGCGTTTCCGATTTCGCGTTGCTGCTGGCCATCGCGTTCTGGACGTGGCTGTGGGGCGGTGTGGGCCTCGTGCTGGCCACACCCTTGACGGTCTGCATCGTCGTGTTCTGCAAACACATCCCGTCCCTGGAGTGGGTGGAGATCATGATGGGCGACAATCCGCCGCCCCAGCCGCATCTGAGCTACTACCAGCATCACCTCGCGGACAACGAGGAGACGGCGCAGGAACTGCTGGAATCCGCAGTGAAGCAGGATGGCAAGGAGCTGGCGCTGGAAAACATCGCATTGCCGGCGCTGGCCTTGACGCGACGCGAGGAGGTTTTCGGCAATCTGGACCACGACGAGGCCGGCCAGATGTATCAAAGCATGCGCTCCAGCCTGGCGTTGCTGGAAGAAGACCAGCCTCAGGGCGAGAACAGCGCGGACGACGCGGCAAACGACCGGCCGGTCATCCGCATGTTCGCGCGTGCGTTGCATGGAGAGGCGGATGCGCAGGCGCTGGAGATGCTGGAGAAGATCCTGCCGCGTGGCGTGGTGATGGAAAAGTCATCCGAGGACTGTCTCATCGGCGAAATGGTGGACGAGCTGGCAAAAAACAAGCCGGGTCTGGTGTGCATCAGCGCCCTGCCTCCACGGGCCCAACTGGCGGCAAACACGCTCTGCCGCCGTCTGCGCAACAAGCTTCCCGGCTTGAAAATCCTCGTGTGTCGCTGGGGGCTTCCCGGGGAAGACCGTGATCCACGCCCCCTGCGTGAATCGGGTGCCACCTGGATCGTCTCCTCGCTGCATGAGGCCCGCGAGCTGTTGCAAACGATGGTTGATCAAGGTGGCGATCTCATCCCGCCGCCACCGCCGCTGAAATCCTGATGTCCATGAAGCCTGCTGTGATCAAAACGCCCGACGACCATGTCGTGCAATGGCATGACACGGGGCGCAAATGGCTGGAGGCCGAGCTGCAGGCGGTCCAGCAGGCCACCGAGAGCATCCGCTTCGAGCATTACATCTTCCGCGCCTCACCGATCGGCGAACGGTTTCGCGATGCCTTCACCGAGGCGGCACGACGCGGGGTGCAGGTGACGTTGCTGCTCGATTATGTCGGCTGCATCGGCCTGCCGGCCACCTACTTCAGCGAACTGGCCGAGCTCGGCGGCCAAGTCATGTGGTTCAATCCCATGCGCTGGCGTCTGTGGCCGTTTCGCGATCACCGGAAGATTCTCGTCGTCGATGACAGCGAGGCCTTCATCGGCGGCTGCAATGTGGCGCCTGAATATGAGGGCGATGGCGTGGATGACGGCTGGAGGGACGGCGGAATCAGCATCCAGGGTCCGGTGGTGGAGCATCTCGTGGCGGCGTTCGATTCCCAGTTGAAGAAGGCCGGCAGCCGCGTCTGGACGCCACGCCGGCGCGGCCACACAGGATGGGTGAAGGCGGGCAGGGATGTGTCGCTGCTGCTCCTGCGCCCGGGCGTGCAACGCAGCGCCTTGCAACGGGCGCTGCGGGCTGATCTGCTCGGAGCGAAGGATGTGGCGATCACGATGGCCTACTTCCTTCCCGTGGGCCGGTTGAAGGCGGCGCTGCTACGCACGTGCAAGCTGGCCGGGAGCTTCCGGCTGCTGTTTCCCGGCAAGAGCGACGTGCCGCTGATGCAGACCGCGTCACGGGCTCTCTACGGGCGGTTTCAACGCAGCGGGGCGCAGATCTACGAATATCAGCCGCAGGTGCTTCACGCGAAGGTCATTGTCATCGACGACATTGTGTACGTCGGCTCGGCGAACCTCGATCCGCGCAGCCTGAACATCAATTTCGAGATCATGCTGCGCATTCACAGCCCGAAACTCGCCCAGCAGGCCAGGGCCACGTTTGAGCGTGATCTGACGCGAAGCAGGGCGGTTCCGGAGCTGTCATGGCGCGATCCGGTGAACTGGTGGGTGCGGTTCAAGCAACGCATCGCGCGCCTGCTGTTCACGCGGCTCGATCTCAGTCTGGCCCAGTACTTTGCGCAGCGGTTTGAGCGGCGGAGCGGCGGGAAAGCCTGGCCTGCGACGCAGTCGTGACACGGGAGCCTTCAAAGAGGTCCAAAATCCGCGATTCACTACGCTCGCACGGGCTTCGGCGCCCGATGAATAAGCGAACCGCGTCCGACCATCGTATGAGCCATTCTTCGACGCAGCCAAGCATGCCCGTGGGGGCCGAGGTGCTGCCTGAAGGCGGCGTGCGTTTTCGTGTCTGGGCGCCGGCGTCGCGTCATGTCGCGGTACAAGTCGCGCAATGTGAGTCACTCGCGGATGCGATGAGCTTTGAATTGAAGGCGGAGCCGCATGGCTACTGGTCTGGGACCTGTGTCAAGGCAGCCGCCGGCATGCATTACCGCTACAGGCTCGACAGCGGTGAGTTTCCCGATCCTGCGTCACGTTTCCAACCTGAAGGGCCGCATGGTCCGTCCCGCATCATCGATCCCACGAAGTTCGGGTGGACTGACGGGCAATGGAAAGGCGTGTCACGCAAAGGACAGGTGCTTTACGAGATGCACATCGGCACCTTCACGCCACAGGGCACCTGGGACGCGGCGATGGAGCAATTGCCGCATCTGGCGGAGTTGGGTGTCACCTTGCTGGAGATCATGCCTGTCGCCGATTTTCCAGGTCTGTATGGCTGGGGTTACGATGGCGTGAACTTCTTCGCGCCGACGCGGTTGTATGGCGAGCCGGACGATTTGCGTCGTTTCGTCAATCGTGCGCACGCCAACGGCCTCGGAGTCATCCTGGACGTCGTTTACAACCACCTCGGGCCGGATGGGAATCATCTGAAGCAGTTCTCGCCGAGTTACTTCAGCACGAAATACAGCACCGAGTGGGGCGAGGCGCTCAACTTCGACGGCGAGGGCTACGAACCGGTACGCGAGTGGATCCTTTCGAATGCGGCCTATTGGGTCCGCGAGTTCCACTTCGACGGCCTGCGTCTGGATGCCACGCAGCAGATCTTTGACTCATCCACGGACCACATTCTGGCCGCAGTCACGCGTCGTGCGCGTGAAGCGGCCGGCGGGCGGGGCATCTTCGTGGTCGCGGAGAACGAGCCGCAGCATGCGAAACTGCTGCGTTCCCCGGAACGGGGCGGACATGGCATCGATGCGTTGTGGAATGATGATTTTCATCACGCGGCGGTCGTGGCGATGACCGGGCGGAACGAGGCCTATTACTCGGACTACCACGGTTCCCCGCAGGAGTTCATCTCGGCGGCGAAGTGGGGCTTCCTGTTCCAAGGACAACGCTACAAATGGCAGCGCGCACGACGCGGCACGCCCACACTCGACCTGGAATCGGAGAACTTTGTCAATTTCCTCCAGAACCATGACCAGATCGCCAACTCGCTGTGGGGACGACGCGTTCATACCCTGACCAGCGCGGCCAAGTTCCGGGCGTTGACCGCATTGCTGCTGCTGGGGCCGAACACGCCGATGTTGTTCCAGGGGCAGGAGTTCGCGTCGTCATCACCATTTCTCTACTTCGCCGATCACAACCCTGAACTGGCGGCTCTCGTGGCCCAAGGCCGCGCGAAGTTCCTGGAGCAGTTTCCATCCGCGTCGCGCACGCGGTCGCCACGGTGAAGGCGAAGCGTGTGGTGCTCGACACGCTGGAAACCTTGTTCTCCGGGCTGCAAAACGAGGCGATCCTGCGCTCCGAGCTGCAACGGCTGTTCCGTTGGCTCAAAAGCAAGGGACTGACGACGGTGATCACCGGGGAGCGGGGGAAGGGGCAGCTCACCCGCCAGGGCCTGGAGGAATATGTCTCGGATTGCGTGGTGCTGCTGGATAACCGGGTGGTCGGGCAGGTGTCCACGCGCAGGGTGCGCATCGTGAAATACCGCGGATCGGTCCACGGGACGAACGAGTATCCTTTTCTCATCGACGAGAACGGCATCTCCGTGCTGCCGATCACCGGCGCGTCCATGGATTATCCGGTGTCGAACGAGCGCTTCTCAACGGGGGTCGCCGGGCTGGATGAGATGCTGGGTGGGAAGGGGCCGTATCGCGGCAGTGCCACGCTGATTTCCGGCACGGCCGGCACGGGGAAGACCAGCCTGGCGCTGCACCTCGCCGAGGCGGCCTGCAACCGGGGCGAAAAGTGCGCGTATTTCTCGTTCGAAGAGTCGCCGCAGCAGCTTGTGCGCAACGCCAGGAGCATCGGCATCCATCTGCAAAAGCATGTGGACAAGGGACTGCTGTCATTCCAGTCGGCGCGGCCGACGACGCATGGACTGGAGATGCATCTGGTGCGCATGCACAAGCTGGTGGACACCTTCAACCCGTCCATGGTCATCCTGGATCCGGTGTCGAACCTGCAGGCTGCCGGCACGCTGGATGATTCAGCCGCGATCCTGGTGCGGCTGATGGATCACCTGCGGAAGAATGGGGTGACCTGCGTGTTCACCAGCCTGGTCGGCGGTGGCAGGGCGCAGGAGGCCACGGACGAGGGCCTTTCCTCGCTGGTGGACACCTGGCTGCTGGCCCGAGGCGTCGAGGTGGCCGGGGAACGCAACCGCGTGCTCTACGTGCTGAAGGCCCGTGGCATGGCGCACTCGAACCAGTTGCGTGAGTTCCTCATCACCGCAAAAGGAGTGCGCCTGGTGCCTGCCTATCTGGGGCAGGGTGGTGTGCTCACCGGCTCCGCCCGCGCCGCGCAGGAGGCGGGAGAGCGGCTGGAAATGCAGCGTGCGAAGGAGGAGATGGAGCGGCAGCGGATCGCGTTCGAGCACCGCCGCGCCGCCCTGGAGTCGCAGATCGCCAACCTGCGCGCCGGGCTTGCCGCGGAGGAGCAGGAGTACAAGCGCCTCCATGCCGTGCATGAGGAGAAGGCACGGCGCACGGAACTCGATCGGGAAGCGATGAGCCGCAGCCGGTCCAAAGGAATTTCAAACAAGTCCAAGTCATGAGATCTTCGCCTGAAAAGAAAAACTCCGGCCGGCAGAAACCGGCGCGTCGCAAGGCATCCGCCAAGAAGCATGAGGGCTGGATCCTGCGCCTCTACGTCGCCGGCCAGACGCCTAAGTCCCTGGCGGCCTTCTCCAACCTCAAGCGCATCTGCGAGGAGCATCTGCAGGCGAACTACGAGATCGAGATCATCGATTTGATGCAGCAGCCGCAACTGGCGGCCACCGACCAGATCGTGGCGCTGCCCACGCTCGTGCGCCGGCTGCCGTCACCCATCAAACGCATCGTTGGCGATCTCTCAAACATCGACCGCGTGCTGGTCGGTATGGATTTCACCACAATCACTCGTTAGCCCCCTGACGATTTGTTCCCAATGTCATCGTCCAAGCCGCCTGCCACCAAGACGCACCTGACTCCTGTGGAGTACGAGGGCCAGATAGCCGCCGCGGCGGAAGAGGACTACGTGCTGCACCTTTACGTGGCGGGGACGGGGCCCTTGTCCTCCCAGGCGGTTGAGAATCTGAACCGCCTCTGCAAGCAGCACCTGGAGGGCCATTATCAGTTGAAGGTCATCGACATCCACCAGCAGCCGGAGGCTGTCGCGGAGGCGCAGCTCGTCGCCGCGCCGACGCTGGTGAAGATGCATCCGCCGCCCCGGCGGAAGTTCATCGGCAATCTGGGCCGGAGCGACCGCATCCTCCGGGGCATCACTCAACCCGCACGTCAGTGACCGATGAAAAAGACCGTACGCAGGCCCGTGCTGCGCAAGCCGTCCCGCCGGACGGCCATGGCAGACATCCAGGAACTCCAGGATCGCCTGGAGGAGGCTGAGGAGACCATCGACGCCCTGCGTCGTGGCGCGGTGGACGCCGTCGTGGTTCATGATCAGGACAACCATCAGGTGTATTCCCTCACCGGTGCCGACCAGCCGTACCGCGTCTATGTGGAAAGGATGCAGGAAGGCGCGGTCACCGTCTCGGGAGATGGCGTCATCCTGTTTTGTAATCTGCGCTTTGCGGAGATGGTGGAGTCGTCGCTGGAACGCGTCATCGGCTCCTTGATCACGGCGCATCTGCCTGCGGACACGTGGCTGCGGCTGGCGCAGGTCGTCACCGGCGATGGCGGCGTGGTGAAGGAACGTGCCGAGATGAACGGGCTGGCGGCCCGGCAAACACCGGTGCTTTTGACCGCGAGCGAGCTGCCGCTGGGCGATCACCGCGTGCTGTGCCTGGTGGTGACAGATCTGAGCGAGCAGGAGGAGAATGTCCGCCTGCGCACGGCCAAGGAGGAGGCGGAAAACGCCAGCATGGCCAAGGATCACTTCTTCGCGGCGCTGAGTCATGAGCTGCGCACGCCGCTGAAGCCGGTCTTGATGACCCTGTCTGCCCTGGAGGCGGACTCCAGCCTGCGTGCGGATGTGCGCGCCGACGTGCTGATGATGAAACGGAACATCGAGCTCGAAACGAAGCTGGTGGACGACCTGCTGGACCTCAACCGCATCGCCACGGGCAAGTTGAAGCTCGTGGTGGAGGCGGTGGACCTGAACGAGGCCGTACGGCAGGCCTGCGACATCTGCCGGTCGCAGGAAGGGAACGAGCATGTGCAGTTCGAGTTCGATTTTGACAGCGCCGCCGGTTCCGTGGCGGCAGATCCCTCCCGCCTGCATCAGGTGCTCTGGAACGTGCTGAAGAACTCCATCAAGTTCGCGCGCGACAAGGGGCCGATCCGCGTCAGCACGCGGAAGCTGCCCGCCGGCCTCGGGGAGGTGCGGGTGCAGGACCAGGGCATCGGCATCTCCGCGGCCGCGCTGCCGCGCATCTTCGATGCCTTTGAGCAGGGCGGGGCGAACATCACACGGCAGTTTGGCGGTCTCGGGCTCGGCCTGGCCATCAGCCGCGCGATCATTGACCGCCATGAGGGCTCCATCCGCGCGGAAAGCGATGGCTTGGGCCACGGGGCGACGTTCATCATCGAAATCCCGGCCTGCGACGCGGATCCTGCGGCTGAGCAGGGCGATGCGCTGCCCGAAGCCAGGCCGCATGACCGGAGGCTGCGTCTGCTGGTGGTGGAGGATCACGCCGACACCTTGCGCACGCTGACACGGCTGCTGACTCGGGCGGGTTTCGACGTGCTGGGCGTCTCCAACGTGAAACGTGCGGTCGAAGTGGCAACCACGGAGCGTTTTGACCTGGTGCTGAGCGATCTCGGCCTCCCGGACGGCAGCGGCTATGAGGTCATGCGCCGGGTCCGGTCGTTGCGGGACGTCCCAGGCATCGCCATGAGCGGCTATGGGATGGACAACGACCTCCAGCGCAGCCGTGAGGCGGGATTTTCCGAGCACCTGACCAAACCGGTGGAGTTTGCCGCGTTGCGTCGTGCCATCGTTCGTCTTGCCAGCGGCGCGTCCGTGGTGCCAGAATCGGAGACATGAGTGATCCTGATGCCGAGCCACCGTTCAGCTTTCTCGTCGGTGGTGGCGAGATGGCCCGGCGCATCCGCGAGTTTGACTGGAGCCGCACGGCGCTGGGGCCGCCGGACGGATGGCCGCAGAGCCTGCGGTCCGCGCTGAGCATCTGCCTGGGCTGCGGTTTCCCCATCGCCATCTACTGGGGGCGTGATCTGGCGCTGGTGTACAATGACGCGTGGAGCCCGATCCCAGCGGCGAAGCATCCCTGGGCGCTGGGACATCCCGCGCATGAGGTGTGGCCGGAGATCTGGGAGGACATCGCCCCCCTTTTCGCCCAGGTGCAGTCCACCGGCGAGGCGGTGCGGCGCAGCGACCAGCTCCTGCCGATGCACCGGCGTGGCTTCACCGAGGAATGCTACTTCGACTTCACCTTCAGCCCGATCCACGACGAGAGCGGCCATGTGGCGGGCATTTTCAATGCCGCGATCGAGACCACGGCACGCGTGCTGGCGGAACGCCGTGCACGGCTGCTGCGTGACCTCGCCGCCGGCACGTTGGATGCTCCCACGCCCGCTGCCGTGGCCCATGCTGCCGCGTTGGCCTTCGAGGAGCACCGGAACGACCTCCCCTTCACGCTTCTCTATCTCGTGGAGGCGGATGGCACCGCGCGTCTCGCCGCAGGCAGCGGCCTTTCCGATGCTGCGTTTGCGCGGGTGCCGCAATCATGTGATCCACGCGGGGCGGGGACGCCGTTCCGCTTCCTGGAGGCCGGGCAGAGGGCTGAAGGTGAGGGGCTGCTGCTGGGAAAAGAGGGGCTCGCGGTCTTCGGTGAGGCGGTGGCCGGCAGTCCGTGGCCGCATGCCGTGGAGCGCGTGGTCGTCCACGTGCTGCCACGTGCAGGAGGGGAGGGACCGGCGGGATTTTTCATCGCCGGCGTGAGTCCGCGGCTGGCCTGGGACGAGGAATACAGCGGTGCCGTCGCCCAGGCGGCGCGTGGCGTGGCCACGGCGCTGCATCGCGCGCGGGCGCACGCCGCGGAGCGTGAACGCGCGGAGAAACTGGCGGAGATCGACCGCGCGAAGACGGCTTTCTTCAGCAACGTCAGCCATGAGTTCCGCACCCCGCTCACGCTGCTGCTCGGGCCGCTGGAGGAGATCGTCAACACGAGGAACGGCCACATCTTTGATGAAAGCCGCGAGCTGGCCACGGTGGCGCATCGCAACGCGCTGCGGCTGCTGCGGCTGGTGAACACGCTGCTCGACTTCTCCCGCATGGAGGCCGGGCGTGCACGGGCACACTTTGCGCCGACCGACCTCGCGGCCTTCACCGCGGAGCTGGCCAGCTCGTTCCGTTCCGCGATGGAGAAGGCGGGGCTGCGTTTCACGGTGGAATGCCCGCCGCTGGCGAACGCCTTCCACATCGACCGCGAGATGTGGGAGAAGATCGTGTTCAACCTGCTCTCCAACGCCTTCAAATTCACGCTGCGGGGAGAGGTGGGTGTGATCCTCCGCCCGGTGGAAGGCGGCGCGGAACTCACGGTGAGGGACACCGGCCAGGGCATCCCTGCCGAAGCCCAGCCGCACCTGTTTGAGCGGTTCTATCGCGTGCAGGGCATGCAGGGCCGCTCCCACGAAGGCAGCGGCATCGGCCTGGCGCTGGTCAACGAGCTGGTGAAGCTGCACGGCGGCACCCTGCGCGTGGAAAGCGTGCCGGATCAGGGCAGCACTTTCATCGTGACACTGCCCGCGCGTCCGGATGCCGCCGGGTCCGGGCCGGCGGAACGGCCTGCGGCGTCACAGGCCGCGCCGTTTGTCACGGAGGCCTTCCGCTGGCTGCCGGGGAGTGATGAGATGGCCGGTTCCGCTCCGGTCGAGGCGATTTCATCCCCTTCCACGGGGCCAGGGCCGCAGTTCCATGTGCTGCTGGCTGATGACAACGCTGACATGCGCGACTACATCGCGCGTCTGCTGCGGCCTCACTTTGAAGTCACCGCCGTTCCTGATGGTGAAAGCGCCCTGGAGGCCATTCGTGGAGCGAAGCCCGACCTGGTGCTCAGCGACATCATGATGCCACGCCTGGACGGCCTGGGGCTGCTGCATGCGCTGCGGGGTGATCCCGCCACCGCCACGCTGCCAGTCATCCTGCTTTCCGCCCGTGCTGGCGAGGAGGCACGTGTGGAAGGCGTGGAGCATCTGTCTCTTATACACATCTGACGCTGCCGACGACGGAGAGAGTG
>NZ_JACSRD010000063.1 GCF_014879935.1 Prosthecobacter sp. | reverse complement strand
CGCATCATCCAGCGCACGCAGAAGCTCATGGAGAAGCTGGCGAGCTGATTTCGCGTCCTTTCACTCCCCGGCAGTGACCTTTAGCCGGACAAATCGTTGTCCGCTGGTCCCTGCTGGGAGGGTGGCCTTCACCTGCTGCGTCGTTCCATTGTCCGTGAGCACCGATTGTGTCACTCCGCTCGTGCTCCAGTTCGTTCCCGGCAGTGAATCACTCCATTCCACCGCGAATATTACCCCCGCATTCACCGCGGCGACGCTTCGTGTGTAGTTGAATTCGATCACGGCGCCATTGAGCACGGTCGGTGTGGGAAGACTGCTGCTTGCCGTTGGAATCAGCCCACACGCCCATTCCAAAAAATTCTCGAGGCCATCATGATCCGGGTCTGCTGAATCAGCAGCGCTGTCCGAATTGCTGGTGGAGTTAAAATGGACCTGCCGCCAGCCCTCTTGGGAGGTTACTCCACTGCCTGCGAGCACAACTCCATACAATGGCTCATCAAAGTCATTCGAGGCGAGCAGCAATGAGGCATTCCGAGGTCCCATGGCACCGGGCGTGAAGTTGATGGTGAATGTCGTTGTTGCCATGGGTGCCAGACTGGTTGCCATGCCGGAGGTGTTGACGACGAAATCGGCAGCATGTGTCCCCGAAAGCGAGGCCCCGGCCAGGGAGAGAGTCGCATTGCCCGTATTACGGACGGTGAACTGCCTCTCAGCGTTGCTGCCATCGAAGGCAATGGGGCCAAAACTCACTGTTCCACTTCCATCGACAAGTTCGGTTCCCACTGGGGCCTCCAAAACCACGTCCGGCACCGCCACAATAAACGTCCCAAGCTGCTCAAACAGGCTCGAACTGCCGTTGTAAATGCCACTGGCAGCGCGGCCCCGTGCTCGGAGCATGCCGTTGGCTGGAAGGGAGAGACCGGTGAGCTGCCAGTTGACGGAGGTGCCGATTCTGGTGCCCGCACCGACCTGAGCCCAACTCGACCCACCATTTGTGCTGATGTCAAAAGTGACTGCGCTAACAACAGGTGCAGCGCCACCATGGGACCAAGTGATTTGGGTGAAATCCGGTGCGGAGAGCACGCGGGAAGCCGTGTCATTGACAAGCCTGGCAAACAAATGGCGGGGCGCGGCCGCCGGTGCTGCGTTTGGCTGCAGCGCCGTGAATTCTCCACCGACCAGCACGCGTCCGTCGTCTTGCAACGCGATGCCGTAAACAAGGCCGTTTGCATTTGGATTGAAGGTGGTGTCCAGCGTGCCTTCGGGGTTCAACCGCGCCAGATAGTTTCGCGTGGTGGCAACAGCCGCGCCGTTTGGTTGAAGGCTGGTAAAGGCACCACCCAGCAGCACGCGTCCGTCCGCTTGCCGCGCCATGCTGAAAACCGCACCATTGGCCGAGGGGTTGAAACCGGTGTCGAGAGTGCCTGTCGCGTTGACTCTAGCGATGTAGCTTCTGGTCACGGGCGAAGGAGTACCATTAGGCTGTAGGGTTGTGAAAGCACCGCCCAGTAACAGTTTCCCGTCAGATTGTTTGGTGACCGCAAACACCGTGCCATTCGCCTTGGGGTCAAAGCTGGCATCCAGAGTGCCATCCGCATTCAGGCGGGCAACATACCGCCGGTTGGTCGGCGATACGGCGCCGGTGCCTTGAAGCGTGGTAAAATCTCCGCCCAGGAGAATCTTCTGGTCGGATTGAACCGCCAGCGCATAGACGACGTCGTTCGCATTAGGCGTGAAACCTGCGTCAAGACTGCCATCAGACATTAGTCTGGCCACATAGGAACGAGGTGTGGCCGAGGCGGCCCCATTGGGCTGCATGGAGGTGAAATCACCAGCAACAAGCACTTTGCCATCGGGTTGTGGCAGGATGCTGCGCACATGATTGTCCGCCTTGGGGTCAAAGGCTGCATCCAGCGCTCCGTCTGCATGCACCCGTGCCAAATACTGCCGTGCCGTAGCAGCTAGGGCCCCGTTCGGCTGCAATGTGCCAAACGAACCGCCCAACAGCACTTTGCCATCCGGCTGCACGGCCACCGCATACACCGCGCCGTCAGTTTGGGGGTCAAATCCCGTGTCCAGCGTCCCATCCACATTCAGCCGGGCGATGTTGGCACGCGGCACCCCGAGCACCGAAGTGAAACTCCCTCCCAGAAGTATTTTCCCATCCGGCTGTATCGCCATGGCAAGCACACGATCTCCGACGATGTTCGCATCGAGCGAATCAAGGCCGCCAGGTCCTTCGACACGGATGGTAAAAGTTTGTGCAGCCGTGGTGAGGGCTGGATTGGCATTGATTGAGGCATCGTCTGTCAGTGTGACTGAAACCACGGCTGTGCCTGCGCTGCCATTGGTCCAGTAGCTGAGCTCTCCGTCCGACGACACCAATGGAGGCGTGGCAAAAATACTCCCACCGCTGATGACAGTGGAATTGAAGCTCGATGCCTGTGACACCGTGCTGTCGCCATCATTGATGGCCGCAGCCCAGCCGGGAATGTTTTGTGCTCCGGTGGTGCGGATGGGATGAGTTTGGTTTGATCCTTTGGCGAACGAAGGCATCTCGTTTTTGTTGAGGATCGAGATGGCGAACGGCTTCTCGAAAAAAAGTGCTCCCGCATCCGTCACGCGGACACGCACCTCATAGCTGCTCTTTGTTTCAAAGTCTGCGCCAGGTGTGAGTTTGAGCAAGGTTCCGGCGATGGTGAAGCTGGCGTTGTCGCTATCACCGGTGCCAGTGGCGAGGGTGAAGGTGCGTGTGTCACCGGGATCCACATCCGTGGCGCTCAGCGTGCCCACGGTGGCATTGGCGGCATTGTTCTCGGCGATGCTGCTTGCACTCAGCGCGATTTCGGTGGGCGCTTCGTTGACGTTGGTGATCGTGATGGTGAACGTTTTTTCAAAAAACAACCCGCCGGCGTCGGTGGTGCGGATGCGCACGCTGTAGCTGCTCTTGGTCTCAAAATCGGCACTGGGGGTGAGTCTGAGCGAGGTGCCGCTGATGCTGAAGCTGGCGTTGTCGGTGCTGCCAGTGCCTGAAACCAGCGTGAATGTCTGCGTGTCACCGGCGTCCGCATCCGTGGCGCTCAGAGTGCCCACAGTGGCATTGGACGCATTGTTCTCGGCGATGCTGCTGGCACTCAGCGCGATGTTGCTTGGCGCCTCGTTGACATTGGTGATCGAGACGGTCAGCGCCTTTTCAAAGAGGCCGCCATTGCCGTCGTCGGCGCGCACGCGCAGGCTGTAGCTGCTCTTTGCCTCATAATTGGCGCTGACATTGATGTTCAAATTCGAGCCGGCGATGGTGAAGCTGGCGTTGTCCGTGCTGCCGGTGCCGGAAACGAGGCTGAATGTTAGCGTGTCACCAGGATCAGCATCGACGGCGTTCAGGAGACCCACAGTGGTATTCGTGGCGTTGTTTTCGGCGATGCTCGACGATGTGAGCGTGATGTCAGTGGGAGCGTTGTTGGTTCCTATCCCTTGAATGTTGAAATTGAATGGGCTTTCATCGAAATCAGCATTGGTGAAGCTCACGGCCGCTGTGCGTGGGCCAACAGCCGCAGGGTTGAAGGAGATCTGAAAGGTGGTACTGCCACCGGCTGCCACTATGGCGGCAGGTTGTGAACTGACGAAAAAATCCGCCGCATTCGCGCCGCTCAGTGTGACCAGGCCCAGCGGCAATCCTGTGCTGCCTATGTTCTGGATCGTGAAGATGCGCGATATGGAGCCTTCGGTGACCCCGAGGTTGCCAAAATCAGTGTTGTCCGTCACAGATGGTGTGCTGTCTCCGTCAGCAATGTCCAAGGCATTGCCGCTAACAGCAATCTCGGGCATGTCCAGATTCACGGCCGCTGCCAGATTGGGGGAGATTTTGCCCCCCGTGGCGACAAATTCGCCTCCGACATACATAGTGCTTCCCACCAACGCCATCTGGCAGACCTCGCCTGATAGACTATTGGTAGTGACTCCAGATCCAAGTGCGCTCCATGAGGTGCCATTCCACTTCGCGATATTGTTCGCATTTACCCCGCCCACTGAAGAGAATTGACCACCCGCATAAACATCCGTGCCGGAAAAGGCTATTGCCTTCACATAGCCGGATGATATGCCGCTGCCCAGAGCGCTCCAAGCACTCCCATCCCATCTGGCGATTCCTCTCGCGCTTTGTCCTCCGGCAGAAGTAAAGGAACCACCTGCATACAAACTTGATCCATTTATTTGCAGCGCTCGAACCGAAGAGTTCATGCCTGATCCTACAGTGCTCCAGGATCCATTGCTCCATTTTGCGATGTAGTTGGCCGTCACTCCATTCACGGTCGTGAAACTGCCTCCCGCATACAAGTCCGTTCCCATGGCCGCCAGGGCATGCACGACTGGTGTTGATCCTCCGACCCCCGATCCCAAGGCGCTCATCGCAGTGCCATTCCATTTTGCAATGCCATTGACAGTGACGCTCCCAGTCGTGGTGAAATCACCGCCGATGTACACATCTGATCCAATCACAGCTATGGCATTCACCCTTTGATAATTGATGAGGCTAACACCTCCTGCGTAACTCCACGACGTGCCATTCCATCTGGCAACTCCGCCGTATCCATAGTTGCCTCCGGCTTCGGTAAAGAAGCCGCCAACATACAAATCTGTTCCGGAAACCGTCAGTGCATAGACACGTCCAGTTTGTGTGCCTGGTGTGGAATAGGTCACTCCCCCTCCCAGTCCTGACCATGTGCTGCCGTTCCACTTCGCCACGCTGTTGGCGTACACACCGTTCAAATACTTGAAATATCCCCCCACGTACAAGTCTGTCCCAGAGACGGCGACGGCACTCACTTCGATTGACGGGCCAGTTCCAAAAGTGCTCCAGGATGTTCCGTTCCATTTTGCCAATTTGGACGCTTTTAAACTCGCTGTGTCAGTTGAGAAATCCCCGCCGACGCACAACGTTGGTCCAACAAAGGTGAGTGCATTCACACTAGCTCCCAATCCAGATGTGAGAGCTGTCCACGAGGAACCGGTCCATCGTTGAACTCCTCCCGTGCCAGTCCCGACATAAACATTAGAGCCGGAAATGGCGATGGAGTAAACAAAATAGCTGGGTGAGGTGCTAAAGGCACTCCAATTGGTTCCGTCCCATTTCGCCAAGTAACTTGATGTCGCCCCGTTCGCTTTAAAGAAGTCGCCCCCTACATACAGGGTTGACCCCCGATACCGCGAAGGCAAAGACCCGTCTATCCACTCCTCCGCCCACTGGACTCCACGTTGAACCATTCCATTTGGCGATGTAGGGGGCGTTGACGCCTCCTGCCGTGGTAAAGCCGCCCCCAGCGTAGAGTTCCGAGCCAAACATGATTATTGTGTTCACGATGCTGTCGGTGCCTGAGCCGAGCGAATTCCATGTGCTGCCGTCCCATCTCGCAATGTTGGTTACAGGTGCCCCACCGGCCGTTGTGAACGTCCCGCAGGCAAAAAGATCAGAACCCGATACTTCCAGGCCTAACACCGTAGGGCCACCAAGATACGGACTCGTACCGCCAATACCTGTTCCAAGGGCGCTCCATGAACTGCCGTCCCATCTGGCAATTTTATTCGCACTCATACCACCAGCTTGGGTGAACTCACCGCCGGCATAAACAATGCCTCCGGAGACTTTCAAAGCATGCACTGTGCCGTTTAGCCCAGTCCCTAATGCAGTCCAAACACTCCCATCCCATTTCGCAATCCGGTTCGCCAGAATGTTGACGATGGCAGTGAACTCGCCAGCCACATACAGATTCCCGGATGCATCAGTTGTAAGCGCATTTACGTTGCCGTTGGCGCCCGTGATGTCTCCAGTGCTCACCCAGTCTGCATCACTGAAAGTCGGATCAATGCGGATGGGATAAATTGCCTCCGCATCATCAATCACGACGTGCAGACTGTTTATTCCATCGACTTGTATGCGAGC
This sequence comes from Prosthecobacter sp., assembly GCF_014879935.1. Lineage (GTDB taxonomy): Bacteria > Verrucomicrobiota > Verrucomicrobiia > Verrucomicrobiales > Verrucomicrobiaceae > Prosthecobacter. The sequence goes on along the minus strand of NZ_JACSRD010000063.1, from coordinate 22,408 downwards.
GGTCAGTTCCTTGCCCACGGCATCCAAGACTTTAAGCCGGCTGTACGCCAATTCACGCCTGGTGGTTTCCACGGTCAGCTTGACACCGTATTCAGCCGCCTCGGCCTTCGCGCCGGACACCTCCAGCTTGATGCTCAATTCACCTTCGCCTGCCGGCTTTTGCAGCACCACAAAGTCCTGGCGCACACCATCCATGCTCACCGTGTATTCCTCGATGAGACCGGGACGGATGAAGGCTGCTCCGTCATTCGAGGCGCGGGCTCTGCCCGTGGCAGGTAGATGCACGACAGGGTTCGTGCTTCCCCTGCGGCTGATTTCCGTCGCAATAACTCGAAACCGTGCCGTTTTGCCCGCGTCCTCGTCGGCGCTGGAAGTGAGCCAGAGGCCTTCATTCGTGACGTCGCCTTCGAGGTCCTGCATCACGGCTTTGAGCTTCGCCCCATACTCCGTGGGCAGGGTGGCGATACCGTCGCCAGTGTATTTTTTCTGCGCTTCAACACCGAGCTGGCTCCACGGGATGGAATTTACGGGCGCCGTGGACGCCGCGGGCAAAGCGCTCGGTTCAGCCTGCAGCAGCCATGGCGCTGCGAGGTAAAAAACACATGAGGTAAGAATGAACTGCGAAGTCATTTAGGTTTTATTAGCTGAAATTTGATGTGCTTGTAGCAGAAAGACTGAGTCACGACAATGCATCACTTCGCACCTTTTCGGTGTTGCCCGGCAGCCAATCCGTCCGCTCCCTAAAGCGCCTCGTCGGCTCACTCGCCCTCGTGTTGACCCCCGAAGGCGAAATGACCCCGCAGATGCGCCAGATGATGATAGCTCTCGGCAAAGAAAACGGCATGCCCGGCCCGAAGGTCGTCTTCGAGATCAATCCGCGTCACCAGCTCGTCAAAGGCCTCGCCAAGCTCCACAAGAGCGATCCCGACACGGCAGGACTCATCACCGAGCAGATCCTCGACAACGCGTTGCTCAGCGGCGGCCTCCTCGATGAGCTCCAGCGCATCATCCAGCGCACGCAGAAGCTCATGGAGAAGCTGGCGAGCTAAAAGCTCGTCGCAGGCTTCTGCTCAACTTCATGTTGAAGGCCGAAACGACTCCGTTTCGGCCTTTTCGTTGAGCCTGGCCGCAGAACCTGGCCCCGCACGCAGGATGCTGTCCGTCAGCCTTCCAAACCGATGAGGTGCTCCCGCCCCTGAAGGACTTTGAGCGGCAATCGCAGCTTCGCGACGGGTGGTTCCCCGATATCAAGCTCGATCCACTTCACCCACAGACTCCTGCGGAGGATTGCGTTCCGAAACTCCGACCATGGCAGAAACAGGGGCGGATGAGCGATCCGGAACGGGAGCCAGACAGCCAGGTGGAGACCTTCCTTCGATGCATGCATGGTCAGGCAGCCGTTGTAGCTCACTGAGCCCAGCACCATTGACTGCATCCAGAACCGTCTGCCGGCCGGGGGCCTCACCGCCCTGAATCGCTGTGCCAGGCGATGCCAGCCGCCCATGTGGGACAGCACCGTGCTGACAAAATACCACAGCGCCGCGAAGGCGGCCGGAAACAGGACGATCATCCCGTTATGCGACGGAGAAGCAGTGGCAGCGGCAAGCATGGAAAGCAATGGCATGGGACAGCGGCGGCGTAAAGGCGCGGAAAGGAGCCGGCGCGGCCAGCTACAATCGGTGAATCATTAGCCGTCAGCCGCTCCCATTCCAACCCGTCCGTGATGCTGCGCGCGGGCGATTCATCCACAGCATGAACAAAGGCCACGCATCGCATCCCGCACCGCACGGCTGCGTCGCCGGGCAGGCCCGCACCGTCCTCCTGCTGATCGACGTCATCAATCCCTTCGACTTTCCGGAGGCGCACCGCCTGCTGCGTTTCGCCCGGCCTGCCGCCCGCCGCATCGCCGACCTGAAGCAGCGCCTCGCCGCGCAGCACGTGCCTGCCATCTACGTGAACGACAACTTCGGCCGATGGCAATCCGACTTCCGTGCGCAGGTCGAGCACTGCCTCCACGACGACTGTGTCGGCGCTGACATCGTCGATCTCCTCCGCCCCGGCCCGCACGATTACTTCGTGCTTAAGCCGAAGCACTCTGCCTTTTACTCCACCTCGCTCGAGCTGCTGCTCGGCTATCTCGGTGCTCGCTGCCTCGTCCTCACCGGCTTCGCTGGAAACCTCTGCGTGCTCTCCACTGCCAACGACGCCCACATGCGTGACTTCGATCTTTGCGTGCCCCAGGACTGCATTGCCTCCGAGACCGCAGGCCTCAATCAAGCCGCCAGCCAGCACATGCAGCGCTTTCTCCGCGCCGACATCCGTCCCTCCACGCATCGCGGCCTGCTTCGCACGCTCTTGGAAAAGAGCTGAGCACGATGCGGAGGTGGGAGAAGGATTGGTGTTCAGTGCTCAGCCGGCCTTCGAGCATCCAGCATGCTGGAGAATGCCTTTTGGGGTGTGAAAGGGAGGCAGGCGGGGTGATGATGTGACGGCCACGCATTGCCGCGGAGGCGATGGATGAACCATGATGAGCAAACACCGTTCCGATTCCCTGCTGTGGCTGATTGCCTGCGTGGGCTTCATCAGCCTCGGGCTGCCGGATACCTTGATCGGTGTGGCGTGGCCGTCCGTGCGGGATCATTTCCATCTGCGGCAGAGCGAGATAGGTCTGGTGTTCGCCGGAGCTGGCTGCGGCTATTTTCTCTCCAGCTTTTTCTCCGGCCGCTTGCTGCAACTCATGAGCATCGGCATGCTGCTGGCGGCAAGCAGCGCGCTGGTGGCGCTGAGCGGCGGCGGTTACGGGCTGGCCACGGTGTGGTGGCTGTTCGCCGTGTGCTCGGTGATGCACGGTCTGGGCTCGGGGGCGATCGACGCGGGGCTCAATCACTACGCGGCGCATCACTTCTCGGCGAGGCGGATGAACTGGCTGCACGCCTGCTACGCGCTGGGCGCCACTTGCGGGCCGGTGATCATGACGCAGGTCATCGGCAGACAGGGCTCGTGGCGTGCGGGCTACCTCGTGGTGGCGGCGGTTCTGCTGGTGCTGTCCGGTGTGTTCGCGGTCACGCGGCGGCGTTGGGACCCGCCGGAGGGTGAAGGCACGGCCGGGGCGGGGTCAGAGCCAGTTTCCCGCCCGGTCAGCACGATGGACACCTTGCGGAACCGCCTGGTGTGGCTCCAGATCGTGCTGTTTTTCTTCTACACCGGGCTGGAGGTGTCAGTGGGGCAGTGGAGCTTCACCCTACTGACGGAAAGCCGCGGCATTCCACCGCCGACGGCCGGCTGGTGGGTGACGCTGTATTGGGGCAGCATCGGCATCGGCCGTGTTGTGTTCGGTTTTGTCGTGGAGCGTCTGGGGATCGACCGCCTGGTCCGCGGCAGCCTGCTGCTGTCGCTGCTGGGAGTGACGTTGTTTGCGCTGGACCTGTCGCAGCCGGTGACGGCAGTCTCCCTGGCGCTCGCGGGACTCGGGCTGGCCTGCATCTATCCCTGCCTGATGACGCGCACGCCGCAGCGCCTTGGGAAGGCACTCGCAGCGCACGCCATCGGCTTCCAGGTGAGCGCTGCGATGCTGGGCGCGGCGGCACTGCCGGGCCTGTCCGGGCTGCTGGGGGAAAAGGCGGGGCTGGAGGCCATCGCTCCCACATTCATCGGAGTGGCGGCGCTGCTGGTCACGTTGCATGAGACGCTGCTGCGGGGAGACCGGCGCGCGCATGGAGGGGTAGGACCGCATTCATCCCCACGTTCGAGCAGTTGATTCGTGACAGTAGGCGTCGGCTTGCCGGTTTTTTGTTCGCCGTTCTTGGTTCTCGGCTCTCGGTTCTCACTTGTGGCGCATCCTTCATAGGCCACCGAGGGAAGGAAGATCGATGTGGCACGCTCAGCACGCTCAATGTGACGTCCCTGTTTATGCCGGGCGGCTTCGTCCTTCGGCATTTTCCAAGGGGACGCCCGCTTGCCCGGTCGGTGACGCTCGTTAGCGTCACGTCCAATGCCCCACGAAACCATCCAAACCCTTCTTCGATCCGAATCCCCACGCTCCGACATCATCGCTCGTGGCTGGGTGCGCACGAAGCGTGACTCGAAGGCCTGCTCCTTCCTCGAAATCACCGACGGATCGTGCTTCAAGGGCCTGCAGGTCGTCGTCGATGCCAGTTTGCCGTCCGCGTCGCTGCTGCCGCGCATTTTGACCGGCGCGTCGGTCGAAGTGAGTGGCGACTTGATCGCGTCACCGGCCGCAGGCCAGAAATGGGAGATGCAGGCGAAGGAACTGCGCATCCTCGGCGAGGCCGATGCGACCTATCCTTTGCAAAAGAAAGGCCACACGCCCGAGTTCCTGCGCACCATCGCGCATCTGCGTCCGCGCACGAACCTGTTCGGCAGCGTCTTCCGCGTGCGCAGCAAGATGGCCTTTGCCGTGCATCGCTTCTTCCAGGAGCGTGGCTTCTTCTACGTCCACACGCCGATCATTACCAGCAGCGACTGCGAAGGGGCAGGGGAGATGTTTCAAGTCACCACGCTGAAGCCCAACACGCCCACCAAGCCCGAGCAGGACTTCTTTGGCCGTCCGACCTACCTCACCGTCAGCGGCCAGCTTCAGGGCGAGGCTTTCGCCTGCGCCCTCGGTAACATCTACACCTTCGGCCCCACCTTCCGTGCCGAGAACAGCAACACCACGCGTCACGCCGCCGAGTTCTGGATGATCGAGCCCGAGATGGCCTTCTACGACCTCTTCGACGACATGACGCTGGCCGAAGAACAGGTGCGCTACCTCGTGCAGGCCATGTTTGACGAATGCCCGGACGAATTGGAGTTCTTCAACAAGTTCATCGACAAAGAACTCGTCGCCCGCCTTCAGCAAACCCTCGCCAAACCCTTCCAGCGCATCAGCTACACCGACGCCGTCGAGATCCTGCTCAAATCCGGCCGCAGCTTCGAAAACCCCGTCGTCTGGGGCGAAGGTCTGCAAACCGAGCACGAGCGCTTCCTCGCCGAAGAGCACGTCAAAGGCCCCGTGACCATCTTCAACTACCCCAAAGGCATCAAACCCTTCTACATGCGCCAAAACGACGACGGCAAGACCGCCGCTGCGATGGATCTGCTCGTCCCCGGCATTGGCGAAATCGTCGGTGGCAGCCAGCGTGAGGAGCGGCTCGATGTTCTCGAAGGCCTCATGGCCGCCCAGGGCCTCGAACCCGAAAACTACGCCTGGTATGCCGACCTCCGCCGCTACGGCAGCGTCCCGCATGCTGGCTATGGCCTCGGCTTCGAGCGGCTGCTCATGTTTGTCACAGGCGTTCCCAACATCCGCGATGTCATTCCCTTTGCGCGGACACCGGGGCATGCGGCGTATTGATCATCATGGTTCTCAGTTCTCAGTTCTCGGTTCGCCGTTGGTGGTTCCTTCTCTTCGCCCTTTGCTCTTGGCCCTTCGCGGCGAAAGCTCAGACCGGCCTCCGTCTTCAACTCGTCTCCGAGCAATCCGCCATCGTCCCCGGCAAACCCTTCACCGTGGGCCTCTACCTCGAGCATGACCGTGGCTGGCACACCTACTGGCGCTTTCCCGGCATCGTGGGGGTGCCGACGCAGATGAAGTGGGATCTGCCGGAGGGCTGGAAGGCCGGTCCGTTGGTGTATCCCGAGCCGGAGCGCACGCTGATGTTTCAAATCAAGGCGCAGGGCTTTGATCGCGATGTGATGCTGCGAACGGAGATCACCCCGCCCGCGAACTTGAAGATCGGAGATCAGGTCACGCTGACGGGCAAAGCCTCGTGGATGTGCTGCGGCAAGTCCTGCCATCCCGGAGCGATGGACCTCAGCCTCACCCTGCCGGTGGCGGAGACGGCGGAGTGGAACTCGAAGTGGCGCAAGCTGCTCGATGAGGAACGCGCGCGTGCCGAACGAACGAGCGACGCGTGGACCGCCGCAGCGAGTGAGAAAGGCGAAGTCATCACGCTGGTGCTCAAGCCCGCCTCCGCCGAGGCCCGCGTGAGCAAAAACCAGCGGGAGGCCGGCCAGATCATCGTCTTCACCGAGGACGGCTGGTTCGACACCGACAAGCCGCAGACGATCCAGCGCCACGACGACGGCAGCCTGACGATCACCCTCCTCAAAGCCGACACCTACCTCGGCGACAGCCCGCCGCAGACGTTGCGGGCCATCCTCCGCAACGACGAAGGCTGGGTGCAGGATGCCAGTTGGCGCTGCCTCCAGATCGCCCCACCAATCGAGCGCTGACCAGGAGGCTTGGGCTGCCGCTGCTGCGAGCGACAGGCGGTCGTGGCATCAGAAACCCGGTTCACCATCCTCGCCGTGGCCGAGGGCGACAGGTTTGTAGCCGCCTTTGGAGCGGAAGTAGAGCCACATGCCGAGGTAGCAGAGAAGCATGAAGGCGGGAAGGACGGCGATGTTGGTGAAGGCTCCGCGTTTGCTGTCGGCCTGGACGGCTGTGAGTTCCTGGGTGGCGGCGGCGGGGAGGGCTTTGATCTTGTCCTGATCGAGGCTGGGGGTGTCGCCGAAGATGCTGGGTTTGGCCGGGCCGGAGACCTGGGCGAGGAGGGCCCCGTGGTCTTTTTCCAGGCGGGCGTGGATGTCCTTGTCCTGCTGGTAGCCGATGAAGGGGCTGCCGAGGACGCCGAGGAAGAGGACGCCGACGGCGGAGACGCCGTTGAGGGTGAGGGCACCGCCTTTGGGAAACTGCTCGGAGGTGAGGCCGAGGGTGGTGCTCCACAGGAAGGTCTTGCCAAAGGCATAGACGGTGGCGGCGGCGACGATGGCGTAGCCGACACTTCGTGAGAGCAGGAGAAGGCCGACGATGGCGATGCCGGAGCCGACGACGAGCAGGCCGATCGGGGAGAAGCGATGGACGATGGGGCCGGCGTAGAAGCGGAGCACGGTCATGATCGTGGAGACATAGACGAAGACCCAGGCGGCAAAGTTGGGCGAGTTCGCCGGACTGTTGAGCTTCAGCAGCTCCGGCATCCAGCCATCAGTGCCGAGCTCAGTGGTGGCCAGCGGGCCGATGACAACGAGGACGACAATGAACAGCCAGTTGCCGAGCGACCCGGTGTAGAGGCCTGCGGCCACGCCGACGATGGCACCGACACCCACGGACGAGGTCAGGGAGGCCTCCTTGCCTGCGAGCTGCATGATGGCGAAGTACATCAGGAAGCCGATGATGAAGAAGCCGACGGCGCCGACTTCCTTCAACATGTCGCGATAGCTGACGCCGGCGGCGACGCGTTCGTTGACGGGGAATTTGCAGGGGAGGATGAGCAGGGCGTAGATGACGACGGGGACGACGCAGAGGGCGAAGCGGAACTGCCAGACGGCGTTGAAGAAGAGCTTGGTGTCCGGCAGCATGGCGCAGAACAGGGCGCCGAGGGCCAGGCCGGCGGGCCAGCCGGCGTGCAGGATGTTCAGCCACTTGGATTTGTCCTTGTTGAAGACGGTGGCGACGACGGGGTTGATGAAGGACTCCACGGTGCCGTTGGCGACGGCGACGAGGAGGGTGCTCCAGTAGAAGGACTCGTAGCCGGTGGCGTTCAGCGTGAGGACGAGGGAGACGATGTGGCAGCCGATGGCGAAGAGTGCGACGGTCTTGTAGCCGATCCAGTCGATGACGAGGCTGAAGAAGATGATGCTGATGGCGAAGGGCCACATGCCGGCGCCGTTGATCGCGCCTTTCTGCGATTCGGAGAGATTGAAGCTGTCCTGCAACTCACCGATCGTGTTGGCCCGGACGCCAAAGACGAAGGAGGTGGCGACGAGGGCGATGAAACAGGCCCAGAAGAGTTTCATGTCGGCTTTGCCGGAGGAGGATTGGCTCATGAGAGGTGTGGTGTGGGAGGAAGCGGCGCGATTCCAGCAAAACGGCCTGGGTTGCGCAATGTCTTTTTCCTCGCGGGCCGGAATCGGTGGCAGACCTGCGGCTTGACGCCTTGGGGGCCGGGACGCATGGTGTGAACCACTGCGGGGCGGTCGATTGATGACCGGCGTTTGTGTTCATGCTCATGTTTTGGTCCTCTTCATCGATGAAATCGTGCCTGTGCCGGGTCGTGTGTTGTGTCATGGCTCTCGGAGTGTTCCTTCCCGGACAGGCCCAGGTGGTGCTGAAGGCCCAGCCGGTGGTCGAGGAGCCGAAAGGCGAGGCACCAAAGCCCGCGGCACCTGAAAAGACGGACCTGAAAGCCTCCTGGCAGACGCAGAAAGAGGCACGGGCGCTGACACTGAGCGTGCCGGCGCCGCGTGGGCAGATCGTGGACCGCAATGGCATCCCCTTCGCCCAAAATCGCGCGGCCAGCTATCTGGCGCTGGTGATGCCCTACATGGACGGGGCGAGCGATGAGCAGGTGACGACGTTTGCCCGCACCACCATCGAGAAGGTCAACCAGGCGTTAGGCAAGACGTGGTCACTGAGCGATGACAAGGTGCTGCTGCATTACAAGCACCGCCGCTGGCTGCCGCTGGTGTTTTCGGTGGAGGAGGGGCTGAATGTGGAGATCACGCCGGACATGGAGGAGAAGCTGAAGCCTCTGCTGGGCACCAGCGTGGTGCTGCAGCCGGCCTACATCCGGCATTACCCGCAGGGGGCCACGGCCTGTCACATCGTCGGCTACACCGGCAAGACGCGGCCGCTGCCCACGGGGCCGATCGTCGATGGCGATCCGGTGTTCGAGGAGATGGAAGGACGCGAAGGCATCGAGACCGCGTTCGACAGCGATTTAAAGGGGCAGGCGGGCCTGGTGAACGTGCTCTTCAGCCCGGACGGGAAACGGCTGGCGGAGGATGTGCGCCGCAATCCGGTGCCGGGGCGAAATGTGGTGCTGTCCATCGACTACAACTTCCAAAAGTATGCCGAGAACGCGCTGAAGAAGCACACGACAAGCGGGGCGATGGTGATCATGGACGTGACGAACGGGGACATCCTGGCGATGGCCTCGAATCCGGGCTTCGACCTCAATGAGTTCGTGCCGGGCATCCGCTCGAAGCGTTACGAGGAGCTGACGAAGAACCCGCACCTGCCGTTGTTCCCACGTTCTTTCCGCGGCGAGTATCCGCCGGCCTCGACCTTCAAGATCGTGACCGCTCTGGGCGCCCTGGACAGCGGAAAGGTGAACGCGAAGACCTACTATGATTGCGACACGGCGATGGAGATCGGCAACCGCGTGTTCCGCAACTGGAACAAGGAAGGGGAGGGCAGCATGACGGTGGTGACGGCCATCAAGCGCTCCTGCAACACCTGGTTCTACCGGGCGGCCCTCGAATCCGGGGCCGATTTCATCGCCAATATGGCCCTGCGGCTCGGTTTCGGCGAACGGACGGGCATCCCGCTGAAGGCGGAGGGGGAAGGCTTTGTGCAGACGAACGCGTGGACGCTGCAGCACCTGAATTCGAAGATCCAGTCGGGCGATCTGGCAAACATGGCGATCGGGCAGGGCCGTGTGCTGGCAACGCCGCTGCAAGTGTGCCAGTGCATGGCCGGTCTGGCGGATGGAAGCCGCATCCCGCAGCCGCGGCTGGTTTTGCAGGTGCAGGACATGGCCGACCGCGTGGTGATGGCCTATGAGCCAAAAGACCGCAAACGCATCGACCTGAACCCGGATCATCGGCAGACCGTGATCAACGGCATGGTGGCCGTGGTCAATGGCAGCGGCGGCACGGGCCGTGCGGCAGGCATCAAGCACGCGGAGATCGCCGGAAAGACCGGAACAGCGCAGTGGAAGCCGACGAAGGACCAAAATCTGGCCTGGTTCACCGGCTTCCTGCCGGCGGGCAAGCCGAAGTTCGCCTTCGCGGTCGTGTATGAGGGCGAGCCCGGAGAGGATGTGAGCGGCGGCCGGAAAGCGGCCCCAATCGTGAGCGAGGTCTTCACCAACATCTTTGAGAAGGCACCAGCGGATGATCCGATGCTGCTGGCCATCAAGGACGTGCCGAAGGCCACCGTGGTGGAGGAAGAAGTGGTGGAGACTCCGGGCGACGAGGTCGAACGTGCGGTGCCGCGTCCACCGCCCCCGCCGCCAGAACGCAAGGGCATCGGTGGTTTCTTCCGCAAGCTGTTCGGCCGCTAACTTTTTCACCGCGATGAACATCCAGCTCGCCGCCGTTTGCGACTATGCCGCCGATTATCAGGGAAAGCTCTGTTTGCAGGGTGCCTTTGACACACTGTGCGCCCAGAGCTTCCCGGTGGTGCATCCGCAGTGCTCGATCGCCGTGCGGGTGATCTTCCAGCCGGATGACGTGGGTCATCATGAGTTCGTGATCCGCTGTGTCGATCCGGAGGGCAAGGAATGCCTGCCTGCGACCCCGCCGATCCACATGGACGTGAAGTTTCCGTCGCAGTTCATTCCTTTCGTCTCGCGCAACATCGTTTACTCGCTCCAGCACGTGAAATTCGACCGCCAGGGGCTGTATCGCTGGCTGGTGCAGAATCAGGAAGAAACGCTGGCCAGCATTCCGCTGCGGGTGACCCTTTTTGACGAACGTCGTTCCGCCACAGGACCCGCAGGCTGATTTCCCATGATCACTTCCAAGCCCAAACCCCACTCGGAAACCGCCACGCCGGCCGGAACGCCGGTGCGGCAGCTATCAGTCTTCCTCCACAATCGTGTCGGGGCGCTCATGGCGCTGGTGAAACTGCTGGCCGAGCACAAGATCGAGGTGCTGGGCCTCTCCTTGCAGGACACGACGGAGCTGGCGCTGGTGCGGCTGATTCCGAGCGATCCTGAGACTGCGGGCATGCTGTTCATCGAAAAAGGCATCCCGCATGCGGTCTGCCCGGTGACGGTGGTGGAACTGCGGGAGCCGGATCATACCCTGGTGCGGGCTTTGTCGGCGCTGCTGTCCGCCGAGATCAACATCGACTTCAGCTACACGCTGTTTGTGCGCCCGTCGCACAATCCGCTGCTGGTGCTGCATCTCGACACGCCGGACCTCGGCGCGGAGGTGCTGTCAGCCGGCGGATTCAAGGTGATGATGCAGGAGGATTTGAGCCGCTAGCCACGACTGTGCTGCCGAGCATGAACTGCGGGGCCAGCCTGGAAATGAAGTCGCGGGTGTCCTCCATGGCACCGAGTTCGAGAAACGGGTCCTCCTGGCCGACACGCTGCTCCGGCAGCGGCACGTAGATGGAGGCCATGGCCCAGCGGTGCTGGATGTTGCGGAACACGGAGTCAAAGTAGGAGAGGAAGACGTGCTCGTAATGCTCCGGGCAGGTGGTGCCATCGGAGCCGATGTACCAGTAGAAATTCAGCGCACGGGTGCGGATGCGTGTGCCGGGCGTGGGCTCCACATCGCGGAAGATGCGCATCATCATGACCGTCATCTCCCGGCCATTTTCCAGGCGGAGCGGCACCGGCGTGCGGTCGATCACCGTCCAGCCCTGGTTGGGCAGGCAGACCTCCGGGCGGTGCAGGCTGCGCTTCTCGAAACCACTGAGGATCACGGTCGCCATGATCTGGCGGCCGGTGGACGATGCATAGACATTGCGGACGAGTTTGACTCCCTCATCCAGCAGGTTCTTCTCCGCCGCGGTCATGTCGAACTCACGTCCCTGGTAATCGCCGAGGGAGAGCGGCAGCTCGAGTTTCACACCGGGTTTCGCCACCTGGAAGCTGATGTCGGTGCTGGCGCAGATGCCCAATGTGGCCAGGGGCAGCAGGATGGCCGCCACCACCTGCCGGAGGGTCTGCAACGGCCGTGGAATGGCAAAGGGGCTGCCCGTGGCCGTTGACTGGCCGTGGCGTTTCAGGTTTGCCTTCATCTCCCGGCCTTCCAGCAGCCAGCAGAGGGCGAACATGCCGGCCAACGCCACCCCGAACACCGCAAACCCGGCGAACATGTGGTAGGGCGACATCTCCTGATGCTCTCCGATGCGCCTGCCGACGGCGAATTCGGAGCCGAAGGCCAGGGTGCCGGCCACCAGCAGCAGCAGGCGCACCACGTTGCCAGCGACGGCCAGCGGAATGGCGCAGGCGAACAGAATCAGCCGCGAACGCGGTTGTTTCAGGGCCAGATAACCCAGCAGCGCCGAGATCATCATGAGGGCGAAGAGAGAATTGATGCCGCTGCATTTGGCGTCCACGTCCAGGCTGAAGCGGTCGCCGACTTCGAGCCCCTGGGCGGCGTCGGGAGCGGATTGCAGGGCCGAGCCTTCATTCAGCGACGGCACGCCGCCGAGATCGAGCAAGGAGGCCGCCATCGCCGCTGTTCGTGGCCGCAACGGAGAGGCGAGCGAGTCCTCCAGCGGCTGCATCGGCCAGGTGAAGAACAGAAACAGCCAGGCGAAGAACAGCACACGCATCACCGCCGTTCCCGCCACCAGCAGGATCGCACCCGCCAGCACGAATTGCACCGCGAGGAAGCCCGGGTAACCCGTGTCCGCCTTGTAACCGAGCCAGTAGAAGAACAAACCGGCCGCCAGCGGCAGCAGTCCGAGCCAGGTGCCCTGCCACGACAGCTTTCGCAGCTCCTCGCGCCGCAGCCACACCAGCCAGCCCACCAGAAACGGCACCAGCAGGCAGAACTGCCAGTCGCCCTTGCTGCTGACCCAGCGTGCCCAGCCGGCCAGGATGCTCTGCCGCCGGCCCAGATCCCACTGCTGGTAAGGCCAGACCATGAACAGCAGCAGCAGCACGGCCGGAAGTCCCCAGATCACCACCCTGCGCAGCATGGCTGGCGGCACGGGCCCGGCCCCTGTCGGTTCTGGCGTGACGAGCGGGCTGGGGCTGGTGGAATCTGTTGCCATGAGATGGGTTGACGGACAAACGCTGGCCTTGTTTGTTGATTCCCGCAACCCTCAACGCGCAACGTCATCGTCTCACCCTTCATGTCCGACCGTCTCCCCCCCACCGCGCCCGACCTTTTGGACGATGAAGACGAGGAAGAGCAGCAGGAACTGCAATTCGCCCGGTGCAGCAATGTCCCCGATGAAAAGGAGGCGCCGACCACCCGGCCTGCGGAGGTCCAGCAGCCGCAGGAAGACAAAGGCACCGCCAGGCAGGCGTCCGGCGCGGCGGTGAAAAACGATGAGCCTCGGCCTGCCGATCCCGCGGCTCCTCCCATGAATCTCCGACGTTCCGACCTGACGCGTCTGCACCTGCTCATGTCGCTCGGGGTCTCGCTGGTGACGGGCTTGCTCGTGTACTGGGCGGCCAGTTCCTCGTTTGAGCGGAGACTCGCGGCCGCCTCAGCCTCCTCGACGACGCCGGCACCTGCGCCTGTTCCAGGTGAAAAGTCCACGGAGGCGGCCGAACAGATCGCCGCCCTCCAGAAGCAGGTCGATGTGATGCGCCGTGAGCAGCTCTTGTTGCAGCAAAACACGCGCGAGTCGCTGGAGGGCATCTCGGAGACGTTGAAGAATCCGCGTCTCGTCGCAGCGCCAGCCCTGGCGGCCAAGGACGCGAAGCCTGGCGAGTCACGAGTGGCCGAGATGGTGCCGGCCGTCTCACCCACGCAGCAGGAGTTCATCCAGCTCAAAGAGCGCAACCGCCTCACCCAATACGCGGACGAGGCCATCGCCACCGGATTGCGGAAACCGCTGGAGGTGCTCGTCGAATACCTGCGCGATCCGGCTTCCGCCCATCTGCATGACGCGGCCAAGGCGGAGTACTTGCGGGCCATCCGCAGCATCCAGTTCCTGCAGCGGGAAGACCCCGGCTTCCGCCTGCCGGTGGCGGAGATTTTCAAGGATCCGAACATCCGTGATGAGGCGGACGTGAAGCCTGACGCGCTGCTCAAGCTCCTGGCCGATCACCAGCAGCCGTGGGAGGTGCGCGTGCGCGTCTGCTTCCTGCTGCTCGGCAGCGAACTGCCGGAGACGAATGCGAAACTGATCCAGGCCCTCAAGGAAGACCCGTCGCTCGATGTGGCGAAGCACGCGCAGCTTGCTCTCGAACAGCGAATCAAACGGCGCTTCCGCCTTTTCGACATCCCTGCCATCGACGAATGGGTCGAATCGCAGAAAAAGTAAGCCGCCGCGAACTGCCATCCGACTTCACTCGCATGAAAGCCCTTTTCCTCACCAACGAGTATCCTCCCCACATTTACGGCGGTGCCGGCGTCCATGTCGAATACCTGTCCCGTGAACTGGCCAAGTTGATCGAACTCGACGTCCGTTGCTTCGGTGATCAGGACAACCAGGACGGAAACCTGAGCGTGAAAGGGTTCGGGCTCGACACCACCGGCTGGGACAGCCCGTTGAACCTGAAATCGGTCTTCGGGGCACTGCAGCGCTGCCTGGACTTCAACACCACCGGCATCGATGCGCATCTCGTCCACCTGCACACCTGGTATGCGCACTTTGGCGGCATCCTGGCCAAGCTGAACTACGGCGTGCCGATGGTGCTGACGGTTCATTCTTTGGAACCTCTGCGGCCGTGGAAGCGGGAGCAGCTGGGGCACGGTTATGACTTCACCGTCTGGCTGGAAAACACCGCGCTGCACATGGCGGATGCGGTCATCGCTGTGTCCGAGGAGACGAAGACCGACCTGCTGCGCCTCTTCAACCTCGATCCCCACAAGGTCCACGTGATCCACAACGGCATCGATCTCGATGAGTATCGTCGCGTCGAGGCTCCCGAGGTGCTGCGGAAGCATGGCGTCGATCCTGACAAGCCGTTTGTGCTGTTTGTCGGCCGCATCACGCGTCAGAAGGGCATCATCCATCTGGTGCGTGCCATTGAGCACATGGACCCAGGTTTCCAGGTCGTCCTGTGCGCGGGTGCGCCCGACACGGCGGAGATCAAGGCCGAGATGGAGGCCGCCGTGGCCGCCGTGAGCCAGAAACGGCCCGGCGTCGTGTGGATTCAGTCCATGCTCCCGCTGGAGGAAAAGATCGCCATGTATTCCCATGCCGGCGTTTTTGTCTGCCCGTCGATCTACGAGCCTTTCGGCATCATCAATCTCGAAGCCATGGCCTGCGAGACGGCCGTCGTCGCCAGCGCCGTGGGCGGCATCAAGGAAGTCGTCGTTGAGGGCGAAACCGGGTTCCTCATTCCGCTCGAACAGCAGACGGAAAGCCCCTTCGAGGCCGTGCATCCGGAAAAATTCGCCCGCGACATGGCCGCGGCGGTCAACAAGCTCATGGCCGACGCCGGTCTCCGTGAACGCATGGCCAAGGCCGGCCGCAAGCGGGCCGAGGATCACTTCAGTTGGAAGTCCATCGCCCGCAAGACCCTGGCGCTTTACAAGACGCTGGCAGGGTGAGTGTCAGATCACCGGCTTGTCATCTTCGTGTCGTTCGGAGTGCTAACCTCCGAGTCCACAGCAGGTCGTCAGCGCATGACGTGAACAGACCTGAGGCCTTGCCACCGCAAAGCTGTGTGCCGGGCAATGCGCTGTCTGCAATCCCTGCCAGAACGACGATGGTTCGCTTCGGAAGGCTGCGGACGTGAAGCTTCGTCCGGCCCATATAAGGCTGGCGGCCGGCGGAACGCAGCCCCTGCCGCTCCAACTGAGAACCTACGATTGAGGCGGGTTCGGGGAGAGGCGGAGGGTGTAGCGTTCGCCGTGGCGGGTGAGTTTGACTGGGGAGCCGTAGATGGCGCTGAGGTTCGCACTGGTGAGGATGTCGTGCTTTGGGCCGGAGGCGAAGACGCGGCCATCTTTGAGCAGCAGGCAGTGGGTGATGGCGGGGAGGATTTCTTCGACGTGGTGGGTGACCATGACGAGCGAGGGGCTTTTGGGTCTCGCGGCGAGGGTTTGCATCCACTGCAAGTAGTGCTCGCGGGCCACGGGATCGAGTCCGGCGCAGGGTTCGTCGAGGATGAGCACGGCAAACTTGGCCATCAAGGCACGGCAGATGAGCACTTTTTGCTTCTCGCCTTGCGAAAGTGGTCCCCACAGGGCTTCGCGAAGGTATTCGCATCCGACTTGCTTCAGCAGCTTCGCGGCTTCGCGGAAGACGGCGGGGCCGGGCAGGTCGATGAGGTTTAATTTGGCCTCGCGACCGCTGGCGATGACATCGAGCACGGGCTCGCCGCTTTCGAGGTAGGTGGTGAGCGTGTTGGTGACAAGACCGACTCGACGGCGCACTTCGCGCCAGTCGTCATCGCCGAAGACGCTGTCGCCGATGCGCATGACGCCATCGGTGGCGCTGTCGTAGCCGGTGATGAGATTGATGAGCGAGGTCTTGCCGCAGCCGTTGGGGCCGAGGATGCACCAGTGCTGGCCGGGATCGACCCGCCAGGAGATGCCATTGAGGATGGGGCGGCCGCGGCGGAAGGTGAGATCGGTGACTTCGAGGACGGGAGGCATGGGAGGGCGAAGGGCGAAGGGCGAAGGGCGAAGGGCGAAGGGCGAAGGGCGAAGGGCGAAGGGCGAAGGGGCGAGTGAGGAATGCAAACTCAACGAAGGGCTGGGTGGCAGGTTCGATAGAAAATGTCCGTTTGATTTTTCTCCCGTGACAAAAATGACCATCCTGCTACGCTCGGCCTCCTTTTCCGAAAAATGCCAGTTGTTCAAGCAGACCAGCCATCCTGCGCAAAAAATCTCGTGCCGGCGTGCAATTCGAGACTTGCGCCTGCTCGTTCCTTTTCTGTATCCTGTCACCACGTGGAACGCCCCCTGCAACAAATGAGATCGATTTTCAGCGCCGCCCTGGTTCTGGGCGCCTCCCTGTCTGCCTATTCCCAGGCTCCGACACCGCCTGCCGCCCCTGGAGCACCCCCTGCGGCACCGGGTGCCCTGAACATCCAGCAGGAGACGGAGGCGCTGGTGAATACCGCCGGCACGCTGTTTGCCGAGGCGAAGTATCAGGAGGCGCTGTCGAAGCTGGCAGAAGCCAAGAAGAACCTGAACAACAAGCCCTTTGAGGCGATCATGTTCATCGAAGGTGCCTGCTACTACAATTTGCAGGACTATGCGAAGGCGATCGAGACGCTGGAGGCCTTTGTGAAGGAGTTCCCGCAAGGCTCGGCGATCGTTGATGTGCGCATGGCGCTGGGACGCTCCTACATCGCCAGCAAGCAGGAGGACAAAGGCATCGCGGTCTTGAAGGAAGTGGTGACGGGCTCTCCGGAGAAGAAGGGTGAGGCGGGACTGGTGATCGCCGATGCTCTGGTGAAACAGGACAAGAAGGACGAGGCCCTGCAAATCCTGACCTCCGTGCTGGCAGACGGCATCCGCAGCGCGGAATCGATCCAGGCGGCGATGATGGCGGCAAACATCTATGTGGCGAATGGCAAGCTGGACGAGGCCGGTGCGCTGATGGAAAAGGTGCGCAACTTTGCCTCCGGGGGCGACAGCATCGCCCAGATGAACAACATCTACCTGAAGCTGGGTGACGAGATGATGGAGAAGAAGGCCTTCAAGGAGGCTCTGGGTGCCTACCAGCTCGTGCGCAAGAAGAGCGAGATTTCCCGCATTCAGAAGGAGCAGATCGCGAAGCTGGAGACGCAGCTCAAGACCGCCAAGGGGGTGCGCAAGGACGAGCTGGAGACGAAGCTCAAGGCGAACCAGGAGATCATGGAGGAGATCGAGAAGCGGACGGATTACGACGCCTCTCTCTATTACCGCCTCGGACGCTGCTACTATGAGATGGGAGCGCCGAAGGAAGACGGCACCGCAGGTGACGCCTCCCGCCTGTGGCAAGCGACGCTGGCCTTCGAGGTGATCGTGAACGAGTTCAAGGAGTTCTCCCAGCGCGACAAGTGCATGTATGGCCTGATCATGGTGAACGCCGCATTGAAGCGCATCAAGGAGGCTCGTGAGCTCTGCGACAAGTTCATCGACAGCTTCCCGGATAGCGAGCAGGTGGGCGAGGTGTCGATGCTCTACGGCATGCTGGCTTACCAGAACCGCCAACTCCAGCTCGCGGTGGACTCGTGGAGCAAGGCGAAGAGCTTCCCGAAGGCCGACAAGGAGCGTCTTTCCTTCCTGATCGGCAGCGTGCTCTTTGAAATGCAGAAGTTCGACGAGGCGCGCACCAATTACGAGCTGATGATCCAGGAGTTCCCGGAGACGATTTACAAGGACGACGCCCTGTATCGGATCGCGCTGACTTATTTCTACCAGAACGACTACAAGAGCGTGATGAAGGCGCTCAAGAACTACATCAAGGAGAACCCGAAGGGGCAGTATGTGGTCGATGCGCGCTACCGCATCGCCTTCATCAACTTCCAGGGCGGCGACAAGGAGGATGCGATGGAGGAACTCCTCAGCATCGTGAAGGACGCGCCGAACGACAACAACATCGGCCAGGTGCACGCGCTGCTGGGCGACATTTACAACCAGAAGGCCGATTACGACAACGCCACGATCCAGTTCGCTGCGGCGGTGGACAAGGCAAAGACGGACGACGTGCTGAATTACGCCATGGACCAGCTCACTGATCTCTATGTCGGCTCCAACAAGTGGAAGGAGCTGGCGGAGATGTGGCAGAAGTACTACAACACGCACAAGGACAACGATGACCTGTCCCTGAAAGCGATCCTGTGGATCAGCCGCGGCCTGATCAAGGATAACAAGACGGAGGAAGCGAAAAAGCTCCTTTCCGAGCACATCAAGACCCGCATCGCCCAGTCGGGCAACCAGCAGGTGGAAGGACTCATCCAGCAGCTTGTGAGCATCAGCGCTCCGAAGCGCCGCCGTGCGAGTGCGGATGGCTCCGCTGCCGCGCCAGAGCTGACGTTTGAAGATGTCGAAAAGCAGCTTGAAGAACTCCTCACCCCTCCGCAGGCAGCGATGAACGGCACGGCGCAGATGCGCATCCTGTTCGCCAAGACCTGGCTGGCCAAGACGATGAAGCTGCCGGACAAGGCGGAGAAGTACTTCAACATCATCATCGAAGTGGCCAAGCCGGACGACCTGAGCCCGATGCTGCTGGCGACGGTGGGAGACAGCGCCCGCAAGAAGGGCGATCTGGACAAGGCGGCCGCCTGCTACAAGCGTTTGAAGGAGCTCTTCAAGGACAGCGAGTACGCCGATGGCGCGCCGGTCGGGGAAGGGGAGATCTTCTTCCAGAAGGGTGAATACGACAAGGCGCTTGAGGCTTTCAAGGCCGCCTCGGAGTTCCAGGGCAGCTCACGTATCCTGGAGGCCACGCAGGGCATCGCCAAGTCCCAGGTCAAGCTGAAGAAATACGATGAGGCAAAGAAACTGTACGAGCAGATCGCGAACACGAAGGAATGGCGCGGCCAGGCCACGGCGGACGCTTTGTTGATGCTCGGCATCATCGAGGCGCTGAACGGCAAGCACGAGGCTGCCATCGCCTACTTCCAGCGCGTTTTCATCGCCCACCAGAAGTGGAAGCCGGAGATGGGCAAGGCGTACCTCGAGTGCGCAAAGTCCTTCAAGGCCCTGGGCCAGGTCCCCGAAGCCAAAAAGACCCTGGATGAGATGATCGCCCGCAAGGATCTCCAGGACCAGCCGGAAATGAAGGACGCGAAAGCCCTCCGTGCCACCCTAGGGGCCTGATCTGTGAAACTTTTTCTCTGACTGACATGCGCAAGTTCGCTTTTTTCCTCTCGGTTCTCATCCTGGCCTTCGCGGGTTCCTCCGCGTTTGGGCAAGCCATCGTCCTCAAGGGCGGTGACCGCGTTTTCTCCTCCGAGTTCTCGATCAACGAGGGCAAGATCGTCCGTACGATCAAGATCGGTGAGAACACCGCCACCAGCATCATCGACAAGAAGAACATCGATTCGCTGGAGTGGCCGTACCCGGCCGAATTGACCGAATCCGCCGACCTTCTCGCCAAAGGGAAGACGGAGGAAGCCATCGCCGTGCTGAAGAAGGGGCGCGATTTCTTCGAGAATTTCGAGGGTATCGAGGGGAACTGGTACCTGGACATCTATTTCGCCTACATCGAGGCTCTGAACCAGGGCGGGAAGTTCGATGAAGTCGTCAAGTCGCTGCCAGCTTTGCGGTCATTGAAGCTTTCCGAGGCCCAGAAGATGCGCCTGCGCATCATCCAGCTCGACATCGAGCGGCAGACGACTTCTGATTACGCAGCCATCATCCTTGAGGCGCAGAGCATCATGAAGGAGACGGATGACTCCGCCATCGGTGCCTCCCTTTGGGCGATCATCGCCGACGTCCACACACGCAAAAAGGAATGGGAGAAGGCGTTGCTGGCTTACCTTCGCATTCCGGTTTTTTACGGCACGCAGATGCAGCGAGTCCCTGAGGCGGAGCTCAACGCGGCGCGAACCTTGATCAAAATGAAACGTTATGAGGACGCCAACAGCTTCCTGGGGCGCATCATCGAGTCCTATCCGGGTTCGCAGGTCGCCGAAGCCGCCACGAAGGAAAAAGCCGCGATCAATGGCATGAAGAATGTCATTGAAGACGAGACGGCGGCCGCTGACGGCAAGGACAAGCCCAAGGAGGGCGATGCGCCCAAGGAAGCCGAAGAAAAACCCAAAGCCTGAGAAATTTCCCCCACTCCATGCAAACCAACACCGCCACCACCATGACCCGACACATCCCACAAGGCCCCGCCCGCGCGTTTCTGTGCGTTCTGCTGGCGTTCGGTCTTTTTGCTTCCATCAACGTCTTCGCCCAGGAACCCGCCGCTGGCGAAGGTGCGCCTGCCGTGGAGGAACATCACACACTGATCGACCGCTTCATCGAAGGCGGCTGGGTGATGTACCCCATCACCGCCTGCTCCGTGGCGCTGGTGTGGCTCACGGTTGACCTTTGGATGCGCACCGGTGTGAAGCGCCTCGCCCCCCAGGCCCAGGTGGCCCAGGTGCAGGACCTCTTCCGCGCGGGTGACTATGTGGGTGCCTACCAGTTCTGCAAAGGCACGCCTTCCCCTTTCACCAACACCACCCGGGTGGCGCTCAGCTTCCTCGGAGATGGCCATGAGGCCACGGAGGCGGCTCTCTTCACTGAATTGAACAAGGTGAACTCCGCCATCCAGACGCGCATCAACTACCTGTCCGTCATCGGTGTGTGCACCCCGATGATCGGTCTGACTGGCACGGTGACCGGGATGATGAGCGCCTTCTCCACCCTGAAGACCAGTGGTGCGGGCGACCCCGCCAAGCTGTCGGGTGCCATCGGTGAGGTGCTCATCGCCACCGCCTCCGGTCTGTTCATCGCCGTTCCGGCCTTCATGTTCTTCTACTTCCTGCGCAACCGCCTCCAGGTGGGAATGACTGACCTCCAGGAGATCGTCATGTCCCTCTTCCGCAAGATGCCCTACAGCCACCTCAAAGACGCGCATGTCGGCGAGGAGGAGTTCTATGCGGCCATTCCGAACTGGGTGGCTGGCGGCGAGGTCGTCCAGGCGGCCACCGTGGCTTGATTCCAGTCTGTTCTTCCCTCTTTTCTCAACCTCTAACCTTCTTCTAATCCTATGGGCGGCGGCGGCGGCGGTGGTGACGGCGAACCGGAGTTTCAGATCGCTCCGATGATCGATGTGTTGTTGGTGTTGCTCATCTTTTTCATGAGCATCACCTCGGCCCAGGTGTTGCGCATCGACAAGGAGATCCAGCTCCCTGTCGCAGCCGATGCCAAGAAGAAGGAGAAGAACATGATGAACGAGGCGGCGCTCAACGTCCGCTGGGACAAGAGCAAGTCTCTCATCACGTTCGAGGACACCAAGTACGAGGACGTCGGACCGCTGGTGGACCTGCTCCGCCAGCGCAAGGAGACGAATCCGAAGTACCGCGTCGTCATCCGCGGTGACAAACGTCTCCCGGCCATCGAAATCCAGCGCGTCATGAGCGTCGTCGCCCAGGCGGGCATCGATGACATCTCGTTCTCCGCCTTGAACAAAGAATAAACCTTCCATCGCATGTCAGGCCCCAAACAACATCGCCAGATCGAGCAGGAGCAGCTCGCGGTCGGCTTTCAGATCGCCCCGATGATTGACGTGGTGTTCGTCATCATGCTCTTCTTCATGGTCATGGTCGGCTCGGTGAAGGTCGAGCGTGAGCTCAAGAGCCAGCTTCCCGGCCTGGCACCGCCCTCCGCAGACGCGCCTCAGGAGATGCCGGACGAGATCATCGTCGGTGTGGAGGAAACCGGTTCCGTCACGCTGAATGAGGAGGAGTTCGACACTCCCACGGACAAGAAACTTCCCAACTTCACGGCCACGCTGATGCGCCTCAAGCAGGAGGCTGATAATCGTAACGCCAAAGTGATCGTCACCATCCAGGCCGAGGAACAGGCCACCTATGAGCGTGTGATCGATGTGCTCAATGCGCTGGCGGTGGCAAAGGTGGCCAATGTGACGTTCACTGTGGGTGGCGACACCGGCTTCTGAAGCATTCGCCTGATTTCCTCTCAGTTTCCCAAGAATCAGCGGGTTCGCACGTCCTTCACTGGAGGTGTCTTTTTCCGTTTCCTGGTCGTTGATACCTCAAATCATCCTTCGTTTCAGTCATGAACCCGTCCCAGCCCGGCAATCCGCAGCAGCCACAGCATCCTGGAGCCACCCAGCCGTTGCCTCCTGGCTACACAC
>NZ_JACSRD010000039.1 GCF_014879935.1 Prosthecobacter sp. | reverse complement strand
CGAGCAGACTGGCAAGCTCGAAAAAGCCTACGAAAACGGCCAGACCGACCTGCTCACCATCCTCCGAGCTCGTGAACAGCGCCTAGCACTAGAAGCCGCCGCGCTGGATGCCGTGCGTGACTTTCACCTCGCCCGCATCCGCTACGAGGCCGCCATCGGCAAGCACGCCCCGGCCACACCTGCCCCGAAACCCACCCGCTAACTTTTTCATCCTCATCTCATCATGAAACGCCCCCTGGCTCACTTATTCCTCTGCCTGTCTCTGACCGGCATCACCACTGCCGCCGAAGACGCCAAACGCGCCGCCAACACCGTCGTGCTGGATGAAACCGGCGTGAAAAACCTCCGCATCGAGACCGTCGAGGTCGAGGAGACGGACTTCGAGGCCACCATCTTTTCGCTCGGACGCATCGAGGCCATCCCCAGCAAAGTCGCCGCTGTCAGCAGCCGCATTCCAGGCCGCATTGTGGAGCTAAAACTCACCCCCGGAGACACCGTGAAAGAAGGTGACGAGGTGGCAAAAGTCGAGAGCCGCCAGCCGGGTGATCCGCCACCCGTGATCGCCCTCAAGGCACCGCTCGGCGGACTCGTCACCCATGTGGATGCGCGTCTCGGCGATCCCATTGATCCTGAAAAAGCCATGCTGGAGATCACCGACCTCAGTGAGGTTTATGCGGTGGCGCGTGTGCCGGAGCACCAAGCCGGACGCATGAAGCCAGGCACCGTGGCTCATATCAAAGTGGCGGCGCTGCCCAATGAGAAGTTCAATGGCGAGCTGCTGCGCTTCGGCACCAGCGCGGACAAGGCCAGCGGCACCATTGATGCCATCTTCCGCCTGCCGAACACTGGCGGCCAGCTCCGTGCCGACATGCGTGCGGAGTTCAGCATCGTGATGAGCAAGCGCGGCAACGTGGTCAGCGTGCCGCGTGCCGCCTTGCAGGGAGAGGGCGGCAGCCGCTTCGTCTATGTGAAGGACTTCGATTTGCCGAACGCCTTCGTGAAAACGCCGGTCATCGTGGGCGAGATCAACGACCGCTTTGTCGAGATCACCAGCGGGCTGCTGCCTGCGGATGAAGTCGTCACTCGCGGCGCTTACTCTCTCTCCTTTGCCGGAGCCAGCAGTGTCTCGCTGAAAGAGGCGCTGGATGCCGCGCACGGCCACGAGCACGCCGCCGATGGTTCCGAACTCACGCCGGAAAAGAAAGCCGCGATGGATGCTGCGAAAAAAGGCGGCGGAGACGGGCACGGACATGGCGAGGAAGAGGGTGGCAGCCCGCTGTGGAAGTATGCCACCGGCGTTTTGGCCGTGCTGCTGCTGCTTTCCATCTTCACCAAGAAAAGCCGTGGTGACGAAGCCGAGACTCCCGCGCCAAAAACCACTGAAAAGGAGGCCGCGTAACCCATGCTCAACAAAATGATCCATTGGGCGCTCGCCAGCCGGGCGCTCATCATCGGGGCCGCGCTCATCCTCATGGTGATGGGCTTGAAGACGGCCACCGAGCTGCCCGTGGAGGTGCTGCCAGACCTCACCAAGCCCACGGTCATCATCTTGACGGAATCCCCCGGCCTCGCGCCGGAGGAAGTCGAAATGCGTGTGACGCAACCCATTGAAAGCGCCCTCATGGGCGTGGCAGGACTCACACGTCTGCGCTCGAACTCCGACGTGGCACTCTCCCTCGTCTATGCCGAGTTCGGCTGGGACATGGACATCTACAAGGCGCGTATGCTCGTGCAGGAGCGCCTGCAAGGCGTGCGCGAGCAGTTGCCGGAGGGAGTGCAGCCGTTCATGACACCCGTGGCGTCTTTGATGGGAGAGATCCTCCTCGTCGGCGTGCGCTCCACCATCAAAGAAGGCGAGCCCGGCTACCTGCCGCCGCGTGAAGTGCGCTCGCTGGCCGACTGGACGATCAAGCGTCGTCTGCAAAGCGTCTCCGGCATCGCCGAAATCCTCAACATGGGCGGCGGTGTGAAGCGCATCGAAATCCAGCCTGATCCCTTCAAGATGCAGGCCAATGGTGTCAGCTTTGATGAGCTGGAACTTGCCGCCACCGAGTCCGCCAACACCACCACGGGCGGTTTCATCAACACCGGCCCCACCGAGATCATGGTGCGCAATCTGGCGATGACGGTCGAGCTGGACGACATCTCCCGCACCGTCATCAAGAAGGTCAATGACCGACCCATCGCCATCGGCGATGTGGCAAACGTGGTTTGGGGAGTCGAGCCGATGCGTGGTGACGCCACCGTGAGCCAGTTCCCGGAAAAATCCGCCACCTACGGCGTCATCATGTCCATCACCAAGGCACCCGGCTTTGATACTCGTGCGCTCACGGAGCAGATCAAAGGGGCGCTGGAAGATTTGAAGCCCACCTTCCCGCAGGGCGTCGAAACCACGCTGCTCTTCCAGCAAAAGGACTTCATCGACAACGCCATCGGCAATCTCACCGAGGCCATCCGGGACGGAGCCATCATGGTCACCATCATCCTGTTCCTCTTCCTGCTGAACTTCCGCACCACCTTCATCACGCTGATGGCGATGCCGCTGTCCTTCGGCATCACCATGCTGGTCTTCCTTTGGATGGGCATCAGCGTGAACAGCATGACGCTCGGCGGCCTCGCCGTCGCCATCGGCATGGTCGTGGATGATGCCATTGTGGATGTGGAGAACGTCTTCCGCCGCCTGCGGGAGAACGCCGCCCTGCCTCACCCGCAACCGAAGCTGCAAGTCATCGCGCGAGCCTCCGGCGAGGTGCGAAACTCCATCCTCTACGCCACCGTGCTCATCATTCTCGTGTTCCTGCCGCTGCTGGGACTCACCGGCGTGGAGGGCAAGCTCTTTGCCCCCATCGCCGTCGCCACCATCATCTCGATGATGGCTTCCTTCATCGTATCGCTCACGGCCATCCCCGTGCTGTGTTCGATGCTGCTGAATCCAAAGCACGGCCATGAGCACAAGGACGGCTTCCTCACACGCGGCATGAAATGGCTGCTGGAGAACACCTTGCTCCGCTTCGGCCTCAGCCAGCCGCTCGTCATGCTCGGCATCGTGCTGATGATCGTCATCGCGGCGTTTTCTCTCTATCCGAAGATGAACAAGGACTTCCTGCCCAAGTTCCAGGAGGAAACCGCGCTCGTCGCGGCCACGGCGGCTCCCGGCACCTCGCTGGAGGAGATGAATAAAATCTCCGATGTGCTGGAGCAGCAGATTCTTTCGGTCGAAGGCGTGTCAAAGGTCGGTCGCCGCCTGGGCCGTGCCGAGCGCGGCGATCACGTCGTCCCCGTCTCCACCGCCGAGTTCGACGTGGACTTCCGCAAAGACGGGAGTGAGGGCGAAGGTCACTCCAGCGGAGGCCGTGGCCGCAAAGAGATCATCGCAGACATCACCCAGAAGCTCAAAACCGTGCCCGGCGTCTTTGCCGTGGTGAGCGGCCCGCTCGCCGACCGCATCGGCCACATGATGAGCGGCGTGTCCGCGCCCGTCGCCATCAAGGTCTTCGGCCCTGATTTGGAAAAACTCCGCCAGATCGGAATCGAGATCCAAACCATCGCCAAGACCATCCCCGGCTTCGAGGATTGCAAGCTCGACCAGACCTCCAGCATCCCGCAGCTTCGCATCGAGGCCGACCGTGACCGCGCCAAAGCCTACGGCATCGCCCCCGGCAAGCTGAACGACCAGCTTTCCGCCCTCATCGGTGGCAAGGAAGTCGCCGAACTTCGTGAAGGCCAGCGAGCCGTCAATCTCGTCACCCGCCTGCCCATTGAGTGGCGTGATTCACCCGATAAAATCGCCGAGCTGCCCATCGAGGCTGGTGAAGGGCAGCGCATCCCGCTTTCACTCGTCGCGGATGTGCGCGAGGCCAAAGGGCCGAACGTCATCTTCCGTGAGA
The DNA here is from genome assembly GCF_014879935.1 of Prosthecobacter sp. Classification (GTDB taxonomy): domain Bacteria; phylum Verrucomicrobiota; class Verrucomicrobiia; order Verrucomicrobiales; family Verrucomicrobiaceae; genus Prosthecobacter. Next base: position 2,853 of record NZ_JACSRD010000039.1, on the reverse strand, counting down.
ACAGCCAGCGCCGCTTTGCCCTCGCCATCAAACCAACTGTTCAGGATGTGTCGAACCTCGTCGTCAAGTTGCGGGATGAAGTCACCGAGAAAGTGAAAATGCCCGAAGGCTACTTCATCACCTTTGAGGGCGAGTTCCAAGCGCAGCAAGAGGCCACGCAGCGCATCGCCATCTTCACCGCCGTCATCCTCGCCGTCATCGCCTTCCTCCTCTACGGCTACTTCCGCACGCCATTCTTCGCCATCCAGGTGCTCTGCGACATCCCGCTCGCCCTCGTCGGCGGCCTCGTCTTCACCTACTTCAAGCTGAACAACATCAGCATCGCCACGCTCGTCGGCTTCATCGCCGTCGCCGGAGTCGCCGCTCGCAATAGCATCATGCTCATCAGCCATTACCTGCACCTCATGCAGCACGAGGGCGAGAGCTTCACGCGCAAGATGGTCATTCGCGGCACCAAGGAGCGTCTCGTGCCCGTGCTCATGACCGCGTTGGCCGCAGGCATCGGCCTCATCCCGCTCGTTCTCGCCGCCGATCAGCCGGGCAAAGAAATCCTGCATCCCGTGGCCGTCGTCATCGTCGGCGGACTCGTCACCAGCACCCTGCTCGGCCTCGGTGTCACGCCCACCGTGTTCTACACCTTCGGTCGCAAAGCCGCGGCCACAGCCATCGCAAACGATGCGCCCGCTTCGCACTAACCCATGAATTTCCAAAGCGACGAACTCATCAGAGCCTCCGCCGCCCAGGCAAAACCAAACCAAACGATACACAAACCGAACCCATGAAATCCAAGCTCATCACCACCCTGCTCACCCTCGCCCTGGCCTTCACGGTCAATGCCGCTGACAAGGACAAGCACGACCACGAACATGCAGCCAAAGCCGGCCCCACCGGCGGCAAGCTCATCACCGAAGTGGAACCCCACGTCGAGTTCTTCGTGAACAAAGACAAGAAGGTCGAAATCCGCTTCATCGACGACGACATGAAAGTCGTCGCCCCTGGAGCGCAGGTCATCAGCGTCACCCTCGGCGACCGCTCCGCTCCCACCAAGCTGAGCTTCACCAAAGACGGCGACAAGCTGATCTCTGACAAAGCCGTCCCCGAAGGCAACGACCTCCCCACCGTGGTGCAAATCCGCGAGAAGGAAGGTGCCAAGGCCGTCACCGAGAAGTTCAACCTGAACCTCGAACAGTGCCCCACCTGCAAGAACAAGGAATACGCCTGCACCTGTGCGCACGGCGAGGAGGAGAAGAAATAACCCTCACGCCCGCGTCATGCCACAGCGCCGTCCCACCGTGAGGGCGGCGTTGCTGGCTGCGGGCAGCCGCACATCATGAAGCACTCACTGACTTTTCTCACCCTCGCCTCTCTCGTGTGCTTCTGGCTTCCCTCGACTGCCGAGGCCAGACGCCCGCGAGGCACCACCATGACCGGCATCGTTCAAAGCGTCGATCATGCCACGCGCTGGATCACCTTCGCTCAGGATGGCGGCCCCGTGCGCCGCTTTGTTTATTCGGAGTGGGCCAAATTCTGGCACGACGAGTCGGAAGCTCTCCCCGCTCATTTGATACCCGGCATGAGGGTTCAGATCAAGCTGCACAACCCGCTCATCGGCCCGGATTTCGTCACCCAGATCGTGCTGCTTCAAGACAGCACCTCAAAGAAGCATCCATGAACCCCCGACCCACATCCACAAACAGCAGCCGAAGTTCGCTCCGCCGGATAACCACCCACATCATCTGCATCCTGCTCGCCACCACCGGGGCAGCGCTCGCTGACAACAGCATCAAGCTCCAGGTCGCCCCCAAGAGCGAACACAACGACCCCAAGGGGAACAATCCGCAGGAGGTGCAAAACCGCTGGCTCGAAATCTCCGCCACCGCCTTTCACCTCGAAAAGCCTGCCGCCGTGCGCCTCGAATGGGCGTTCTTTGGCGACAATCTCGACACGGACAAAGTGGTCAAGCATGGCAGCGGCACCGAAACCGTGGAGCTGGCCCAAAGCAAGCAGGCCGTCGCCAAGACCAAGCCCGTCAATTTCACCTTCACACCGCGTCACTCTGTCCGTACCGGCAGCGGCAAACGGGCACGTTCAAAGGTTATCGAAGCCACCGGCGTCCGCTACCACGCCTGGGGTGTGCGGGCCTTTGTGGACGGCAAGCTCGCTGGTGAGGCTTACAGCTCGCCAAGCATCCAAAAACTCATGGGCGGCACGGATTGACCTAATGAACCAGATTTCCCATCAAACGCAAAAAACCCGCCGGAGCTCTCTCTTTCTCCGGCGGGCTTGTTTGGAAACAGGGATTCCACTCCCTGGCTTAGTGACGGCCACGGCCGCCAAAATCAAAAGGTGTTTCACGCCTCGTTAGACCGTGTTGCACTTCGTGCTTGAATCCACCTTTTTAAGCGTGCATAATAAGCCCTACACAAATTGGGAGATATATCATGAAAGGCTGGCTTTTTCTTGTTATCGCAATAGTTGGCGAAGTAATCGCAACATCCGCATTAAAATCTAGCGAGGGCTTTACTAAGCTTGCCCCTTCCGCCGTTGTCATAATCGGTTATGGCATCGCATTTTATTTTCTTTCTCTGGTTCTGAAATCCATCCCTGTCGGTGTTGCTTATGCAGTCTGGTCGGGACTCGGCGTCGTCATAATTACAGCCATTGCCTGGTTGCTTCATGGGCAAAAGCTTGATGCGTGGGGCTTTGTAGGTATGGGGCTCATAATTGCTGCCTTTTTGCTCGCCCGATCCCCATCGTGGAAGTCGCTGCGGAGGCCGACGCCATGGTGACGGTGTTCGGCATTCTGAATCTCACCGAGGACTCCTTCTTCGATGAGAGCCGGCGGCTAGACCC
>NZ_JACSRD010000159.1 GCF_014879935.1 Prosthecobacter sp. | reverse complement strand
AGCCCCCCAGCGTACTCCCCATCCAAACTCCCCTCACGCACCCTCCGCGCAGCGGCTCAGTTCAACAGACAGTACAATTTCCTCGTTTGGCAGGAAAGTGAGTATGATGACTTGGCAAGACGTTTGACCAATCGAATTGAGGCGACGGTTGGCCGCCCTGTAGTCGGCCTGTCGGAGTTTTAACCCCGTTCCAAGCCCAACGGGCTTGCGTCATTCAGCCCAGGAGTGCCGAGCGATAGCGAGCGCTCTCCTGGGACCTGCGCCGCCACACCACCCTCGATCCCCGATCACGAACCCCACCGGGGTTCCGTCACCCGAACGTCCCTGCGGCCACGCATCGGCGCCTGACGGGACCGCGTTGCGGTCCGGGAACGCGATGGGGACGATGGGCCCGCGAACCCCAAGGGAGCCTCGCCGAGGCTCGGCACCCTTGGGCTGCATGACGGGACCCCGGTGGGGTCCGATGCGGTGTGGGGGCATTTGGGGCCTCGTTTTCCCAGGAGAGGCCGCTGCGCGTCCACTCCTGGGCTGCATGCCGGAACCGTGTTGCGGTCCAATCGCCGGTCGTCGGGGCTTCACGCCAATCGCGGCCATCTTGACCTTCCTGGACCCACTTGACCGTTGACGGCCTCCCGCTCTTCCCCCTACGCTCCACGCCATGCCGCAATCCTTGGCAAACATCCTCCTGCACGCGGTGTGGTCCACGAAGGACCGTTTTGCCTTCCTCACGGACAAACCGTTGCGCGACGAACTCCATCGCTACCTCGGCGGCATCTCGGCGCGACTCGACTGCCCCACGCTGATCGTCGGCGGCGTGGCGGATCACGTTCACATCCTCCTGCGCCTCGCCCGCACGATCACGGTGGCGGACTGGGTGAAGGAAATGAAACGCGCCTCCACCGTCTGGCTCATCGACCAGGCCCATCGCGATCCGATGCTCTCCAAATTTCACTGGCAGTCCGGCTACGGCATCTTCTCCGTCAGCGAATCCAAAACCGACGACGTGCGCGCCTACATCGCCAACCAGGAAGAGCACCACGCCAAACACACCTTCCAAGACGAATACCGCCGCTTCCTCCAAGCCCACCGCATCGAGTGGGACGAGAGGTATGTGTGGGATTGAGGCTGCGTATCTCGGCCTGCGAGTCCGGTTTTGACAGTCGGGGGCGGCTGAAGCATCATTCGCGCATTGAGTCCTTCCTCTCCATCACCGCAGCCCTCGAACTCGCCCGTGACGACGCCGTTCACGCAGGTGCGACAGGCTTTCTCCGTCGCGCGGCGCAGAGCCTTGCGGACGCAGGGTGTGGTGACGCTTCAGAAAGCGCGGGCCAATCAGTTGACGATGAAGTCCGTGTCCTGAGCGACCTGATCACGCGAAAGCGCCGCTGGCTCAATGCCGACGAAATCAGTCGTGAACTGCAAAACGATGCCCTGAAAGGCGGCAAAGAGCATCGTGTGGCCTTGCTGCCGAATCAGAACCTCGTCCTCAAGGTCGCCGATGCCCGAAAGCTCGCCACGGAGTCGCTCTTTGATTACCTGAGCGATCTGCTGCTCTCCAACCACTTCTTCGACGACGAGATTCAACTGCTCGGTGGCACGATGGAACGCGAACGGCTCCAAGTCGTCATCACCCAGCGGGTTGCTTGTGGGCAAACCTCAGGGGTTGTCCGGCACAGTCCCAAACGCCGTCGCGTCCGTGCCGATCAAGCGCCGAAGTTGCCGGGCGGTTTGCCGTCGGGAGCCGGGGAAGCGGGTTTTTCGTCCTTCTTTTTCTCCGGCTTGGGTGATTCGGCTGGTTTTTCTGGCGCTTTCCGCACTGGCGGAGCGGATGGCGGGTATTTGCCTGCCAGGCGCTTGTTCAGTCGCGCCACTTCGTCGGGATCGAGCTTGCCGTTCCCGTTCTGATCAAGGCGCGGCATGATTTTGCCGCCGGAGGCCATTTTTTGCAGGGCTGCGACTTCGTCGGTGTCGATCTGGTGGTTGCCGTTGCGGTCGATCTTCTTGAAGTGCTCCAGCATGCGGCTGCGACGGTCGCCCGTGGCGGCGGGCTGCGGTCGCTCGACCTCGGCCAGCTCGATTTCGCCGTTGGCGTTGCGGTCGAGCTTCTTGAGTGTGGCGAAGGCTTTCTGGAGCGCCGGCAGCTCGTCGGCGTCGATGCGGTGGTTGCCGTTTTTGTCGAAGGTCTCAAACAGACCGCCCATGGGGCCGTCATGGCCGGTGGCGGACTTCTGAGGACGCTTGCCGTCTTTCGCGGCAAACGTGGTGGCAGGCAGCAAGGCTGCGACGAGCAGGAGCAGGGGTTTCGTCTTCATGGGCGCTGAAACGCCCGGCTGCCCGCAAGGTTTCGCGCCGATTTCGGCTCAAAGCATGGCCACAAGGTCGGCCGCGAGCTGTTTTGCCTCTTCCACCGGGCGACTCGCCTCACGTTCGACGGGCGGGGCGGCCAGATTGGCCTCGTTGAAGACACGCACGGCCATGTGCAGACGGCTGTCCTTGACCCAGGTGTGGGCACCGACAGGTGTCTGGCAGCCAGCACCGAGAATCTTGAGGAACTCGCGCTCTGCCGTGACGCGAGACTCGGTTTCGGCGTGATTGAGGGAGCGAATCGCCTGGATCACGGCGTCGTCACCGGCACGGCATTCGATGGCGATGGCCCCCTGCCCTGCGGCGGGAAGAAACTTCACGGGATCGAGCACGAGGGCGCAGAGCGTCTGGCCTTCGATGTGGATGCGGCTGAGGTTCGCATTCAGCAAACCCAGGCGCAGCAGCCCGGCGGCGGCGAGCAGCACGGCATCGAGCGCGTTTTCGCCGAGCACTTTCTTCACACGGGTGGGCACGTTGCCGCGGATCTCGACGATCTCGAGGTCCGGGCGCAGGAACTTGAGCTGCGCGGCACGGCGCACGCTGCTGGTGCCGACGCGGGCGCCTTTCGGCAGGCTGTCGAGCGTGTGCGGATCGCGCGTGATGAGCACGTCCTCGATCGGCGCGCGTGACAGGACGGCGGCGATGGTGAATCCGGCGGCGAGATCGCTCGGCACGTCCTTCAGGCTGTGCACGGCGGCGTCGATCTGGCGGTTTTCGAGCGCGATTTCGAGCTCCTTGATGAAGATGCCCTTGTCCACGTTCGCCACGCCGCTGAACTCGGAGAAACGCAGGTCCTGGCGCTTGTCACCGCTGGTCTGGATGATCTGGCGCTCGATGTGGAGCTGCGGGTGCGCGTTTTGCAACGCGGCGGTGACCATGGTGGTCTGGGTGAGGGCCAGTTCGCTGCCGCGGGTGCCCAGGATGACTTTTTCGATGCTCATGAAAGGGTGGTTTTGACGAAGCCGAATTTTTCGAGCTGCTCCTCAATGATACGCTCGCAGGCGACGAGCTGTCGCTCGCGTTCGCGGCGGCCTTCGTCGGCGATGGCCTGCAGGGCGTCGATGTCGTAGAGATAAACGCCTTCGATCTCGTTCACGGCCGGATCGACATCACGCGGCACGGCGATGTCGATGATGAGCAGCGGCTCCCAGCGGCGCTTGCGCATGACCTGGTCAACCTGCTCCGGCTTGATGACGAAATGCGGCGCGCTGGTGCTGGAGATGATCACATCGACCTCGTGCAGCGAGTGCTCCCACTCGTCGAACTTCATCGCGGTGCCTTTCATCTCCGTGGCCAGTTCGACCGCTTTGTCATAGCTGCGATTGGAGACGATGATGCTCTTCGCACCGCGGGAAAGCAGGCTCTGCGCGCAGGTGCGGCTCATCTCGCCCGCGCCGACGAGCATGACGCGGCACTGCTTCAAATCGTGCACCTTTTCAGCCAGATCGACGGCCACGCTGCCGACGCTGGTGGAGCCGCGCTGGATGGTGGTCTCGTTGCGCACCTTTTTGCCCACGGTAAAGGCCTGCTGGAAGAGCTTGTTCAGCGTCCGGCCGGTGGTGCCGGTGTCGAGCGCGGTTTTGTAGGCGGCTTTGACCTGGCCGAAAATCTCCGTCTCCCCCAGCACCATGGAATCGAGACCGCTGACAACGCGGAACAAGTGACGTGCGGCCTCGGCGGCGTCGAGATTGTAGAGCACGAGCGCCTCGGCGTGTTCCGGCTGAAGCTGGAAGTGCCGCACCAGGAAGTCACGCAGCGCCGCGTGGCCGTGGTCGCCGCTGGCCAGCGAGTGCGCCACGTAGAGCTCGACACGGTTGCAGGTGCTGATGACGACGCTTTCCTCGAATCCGGGCAGGGATCGCACCTGCTGCACGGCCTCCGGCACCTGCGCCTCAGGGAATGCGAGACGCTCCCGCACTTCCACAGGCGTCGTTTTGTAGTTCAGGCCCACACAGACGAGGCCGCTGCGGTTGTCAGTCGGCTCAGGCATGCGTGACGATCCACAACGAAATGAACGGCAGGATGAAGCCGACGACGGCCAGCCACGCGGTGCGTCGTGGCGAGGTGAAATGCCGCCACATCAGAAACGCGATCACCGCATACAGCCCCCACACGATCCAGGCGAAGACGACGTGGCCGGTCTTCGTCATCGGCAGATGGAGGGCAAAGGAAATGGCCAGCGCGATGCTGAGCAGCAGCAAGCCGAAGCGCACGAGGCGCTGGATCGCCTGCGAGAGGCCCTGGATCGGCGGCAGTTGATAAAACAAGCCGCCAATCTGATGCAGCTTCAGCATGCGCTCCTGGATGAGGTACATGACGCCGGTGATGCAGGCGAGGGCGAAGGACGCGTAGGAGATGAGCGCCAGCGCGATGTGCAGCTCCACCAGCGCATTGACCGGCCCCTTCGGCGGATAGGGCGCGAAGCCGTTCAAAAAGGCCATCGCATGCATGATGGTGACCAGCGGCGCGGTGAACAGCCCCAGCAAAGACAGCCGGTAAGCCGAACCGACGAGGAAATAGAGCATCACCACGCTCCAGGCGATGAAAACGAGGATGTCTGCCAGACTCCGGATCGGGCACTGCCGCACCTCCTGGCCGCGCAGGTAGATGAATCCGGTCTGGAGCAGGAATCCCAGCGTCATGAGCATGAACTGGCCGCGGGTCTGCTTCCACGACCCCGATTTGAGCGCGAGCAGCGCCTGCACGACCGCGCCCACAAAGATGAGCGTGGCGGCTGCCAGAAGCTGTTGGGAGGTGGTCATGACGGAAAGGGGGGCGGATACTCGCGGGCAAGGGCCGTTTCCGCAAGGATGAAGGCGTCGGGAAGCCTGTCTGTCTTGCGCAGGCATGCTCTGATCCTGCCGTGCCGGTTTCCCTGCCGCTGCGGTGCCGAAGATGAAAGCCTTTTCATTAGGCTGGGCGGCTGGCGGCGGCATCTTCCGCCCGCTGCCATGAAAACACATCTCTTCCTCGCCGCCACCACCGTCCTTCTCGTCTCTGCCAGCGTCCATGCACGGACGTGGACATCCATCACCGGACAGACGGCCGAGGCGGAGCTGGTGAAGGTCGAAGGCGAGAATGTCGTCGTGCGCATGGCCGACGGCCGGACCTCGTCATTCCCCATCGCCAGACTGAGCGCGGCGGACCAGGCCTTCGTCCGGCAGCAGGGTGGAGGCGCTCCGGCGGTCGAGCCGAAGCCTGCGGCTCCCACGGCCCCGCCGACGGCCTCGAAACCGTCTTCCCCAGCCACCTCGGGCAAGGAGGAGGCGAAATCCGGCCTGCTCGGCACCTGGGAAGGCTACATGGCGGACAGTGACGGCTCGAAGCATGGCGAGATCCGCCTCGTCATCACCGAGGACAAGATCACCGCGTCGAACCCGCAGGGAAATCGCGAGATGGGCGCGGGCACCTACCGCCTGTCCGGCCGCAACATCGACGCCACCGGCACGGAAGGGCAGTTCGCCGGGAAGAAGTATGAAGGCATCTTCGATCTCGACGGCAAGACGCTGAAATGGTGCTCCGCCAACGACAATCCGCGCTCCAAACGGCCCGACAAACTGCAGACCAGCCCGCAGGCCGGCCAGTTCCTGATGGTGCTGGAGAAAAAGTAGGCCGCGCCGTCGGATTTGGCGGCGGCAAGGAAGAGTCTGCGTGGATGACGGTTCGGAAAGGAGCATGCGAGCCACACGTCGGGGAGAAGTTCGGGGCTTGGGCGTCGTAATAGTCGCCCTCGCCGCCGTTCCTCCGCCCCACTCATGAAAAGACGCTCCATCCTCAAACTCGCCGGTGCTGCCGGTGTCGCCGCGAATGCTGATCTGGCTTTGATGGCGAAGGAAGCCGCCCACGTGGCGCATTTTCCCATGGGGAAGGCGGAGCACTGCATCCACATCTGGCTCGGCGGTGGAGCGGCGCAGGTGGACACCTGGGACCCGAAGGCGGTGGGCGATGCCAAAGCGAAGAAGGCGGGCAGTTATTACCCCAGCATCGAGACCTCCGTGCCCGGCGTGAAGGTCACGGAGCATCTCTCACGCTGCGCAAAGCTCATGGAGCACATCACGGCGATGCGCACGGTGAATCACGACGTGATCGACGAGCATGCCGCCGCCTCGAACCGCATGCACACCGGCCGCAATGTCAGCGGCACGACGGTGTATCCCTCGCTCGGCTCCATGATCGCCAGCGAGCGTGGAGCCGCGGCCGAAGGCGTGCCCGCCTATGTGCTCATCGGTTATCCGAATTTCTCGCGCGGGCCTGGATTCCTCGGCGCGAAGGCGGGCTTTCTCTATTTGCTCGACACCGAGGCCGGACCCGCCGGTTTGAAGCGGCCGGAGCACATCCTCGATCCACGTCAGAGTCGTCGTGAGCAGTTGCTGGGCACCATGCGGCAAACCGCGAAGCAACTGCGCTCCAGTCCCATCCTTGCTGAATACGACACGGCTCTGGAAGAGAGCCTGCAACTGGCCGGGCCGGAGTTCATGCAGGTCTTTGATTTGAAATCGGAAAAGGGCGAGCTGCGCAGTGCCTATGGCAGCGAGTTCGGGCAGCGCTGCCTGCTGGCCCGTCGCCTCATCCAGCGCGGCGTGCGTTTCATTGAGGTCTCGCACAATCTCAACTTCGTCAACGGCACCGGCTGGGACACGCACAACCAGGGCCAGCTCAAGCAGCACGTGCTCATCCAGGATCTCGACCAGGCGCTCAGCACGCTGATCACCGACCTGAAGGCGCACGGCCTGCTCGACAAGACGCTGATCGTCGTGAACACCGAGTTCGGCCGGCCTGCGGAATTCGATGGCGGCGGCGGACGCGGTCATCAGGGCAGCGCGTTCAGCGTGGTGCTGGCGGGCGGCGGGCTGAAGCACTGCGGCGCGTGGGGCGTGACGGATGAGCTGTCGAAAAAGCCGGTCGAAAATCCCTGCGGTGTTCCAGATCTCTTCGCCACCATCCTGGCCGATCTCGGCATCAATCCGGCCAAGGAACTCTACGATGGCGACCGTCCCGTGCCCATCACCGACCGCGGCCAGCCGGTACGGGCCCTGTTTGGCTGATTCCCTCGCCGCATCAAGGAAGCACCGTGTGCAACCGCCCCCACTCGTCATGAAGCCCATCCTTCTCACTCTCACGTTGCTTTTCAGCCTCATCACCGCCTCTCACGCGGCGAACATCGTCATCATGGCCGTCGAGGAGCCGGACAATTACGATGCGGTGAACTCGATGAATGCCTTCGCGGCGAATGAACTGCGTCCACAGGGCCACAAGGTCACCGTCGTGGTGGGCGACAAGCCGGTGAAGCATCACTTCGAAGGTCTCATCGAGGCGTTGAAGGACGCAGACCTGCTCATCCTCTTCTCCCGCCGCCGGTTTCTGCCGCAGGCGCAGATGGATGCGGTCCGCGCTCACCTCAACACCGGCAAGCCGCTGCTCGGCATCCGCACGGCGAACCACGCCTTCATTCCGCGGCCGAAAGACAGCGTCGATGCAGGTCTGACGATCTGGCCGGAATTCACCCACGACGTGCTCGGCGGTGAAAATGCCGGCTACGAGACAAAAGGGCTGCCCTACACGGTCAGCGTGCCCGCCGGTGTCAAAACGCCGCTGCTCGAAGGCGTGAATGCCGCGAACATCCGCGGCCATCAGTCGCTCTACAAAGTGCTGCCGCTCGCAGCTAACGCCACGCCCATCCTCACCGGCACGGCTGGCGCAGGCAGCACCACTCCGCCGCAGCCGGTGGCCTGGACGCGCCGCTACGGCCCGAACAATGCCCGCATCTTCTACACCAGCCTCGGTGCTCCTGAGGACATGCAGATCGTGGATGTGCGACGACTGCTGCTGAATGCGGTGAAATGGACGCTCGAAAAGTGATCTGTGCCGCCACGCTGACGCTCTGATTCTTCGCCAACACGATCCTCTCATGCGCCCTGCTCTGTTTGCCCTCATTTTCGCGCTCAGCGCCTCCGCTGACGAACCCCTCCAGTCCGCGCTGCTTTTTCACGCGTCCTTTGATCACGGCGCCGATGCCGACTTTGCCACGGGCGAGCGCCACATCTTCACCGCGCCCGGACGGAAACGCACGGAGCCGAAGGAGGGGCTCGCCGAAGCGGACGCCATCGAAATCGCGAAGGGTGAAGGCCGTTTTGGCGACGCGCTGGCCTTCCGCCGGAAATCGAAGGACGTCGTTTTCTTCCGCGGCAAGGGCAACCTCGGCTTCCAGCCGAAGAACTGGAGCGGCAGCGCCTCGTTCTGGATGAAACTGGACCCGGACAAGGACCTGGAGCCCGGCTACTGCGATCCGCTTCAGTTCGTGGCACAAGCCTGGGGTGAGGGGAACATGTTTGTCGAGTTCAGCAAGGACCACACGCCGCGCCATTTCCGCTACGCCATCATGGCCATCACCAAGCTGTGGAATCCGAACAACGAGAAGTGGGAGGCGATGTCACGCCGCCCGATGGTGGCAGTGGAAAAGCCGCCCTTCAGTCGTGAGCACTGGACTCACGTGTGTTTCACCTTTGGCAATGCCAACACGGGCGCGAAGGACGGCTGGGGCCGGCTGTATCTCGACGGCGTGAAGATGGGCGAGTTCAGCGGCTGGGAGAACAGCTTCAACTGGGACATCGAACAAAGCGCCCTGACGCTCGGCTACAGCTATGTCGGTCTGCTTGACGACATCGCTCTGTTCAACCGTGCTTTGACCGATGCTGAAGTGCGCACGGTCTTCGCGCTGGGCAACGGCATCGCGGACTTGCGCAAGTGAACGCCTGTGGATGCGGCCTCGTGTGATTGAGTGATGTGGACGAGTTGTGAGGAACGCCGGTGTGAAGGCGTTAAGCACGCACCACCATGAGCCAACACATCTCCGCCCGTTCCCGCCGTGCCTTCCTCCAGACTTCCGCCGCCGCTTTCGGCTTTCAATTGGTCCCGGCGCATGTCGTGCGGGCGCAGAGTGGCTCGCGAGCGCCGTCGGAGAAGATTCGCATCGCGGTGATCGGCTGCGGTGGGCGTGGCGCGGTGGACTTGCAGGGTGTTTCGGGTGAGGAAATCGTCGCGCTTTGTGATGTGGACGATCGCCGGGCGGCGAAGAGTTTTGAGGCGCACCCGAAGGCGAAACGCTTCAAGGATTTCCGGAAGATGTTCGATGCCATGAGCAACGGGATTGACGCGGTGGTCGTCGCCACGCCGGATCACACGCATGCGGCGGCCTGCCTGCCGGCGCTGCAACTAGGGAAGCATGTGTATTGCGAAAAACCGCTCGCGCACACGGTGCAGGAGGTGCGGCGCATGCGAAAAGCCGCGCTGGAGTCGAAGGTGATCACGCAGGTTGGCAATCAGGGCCATTCTTCGCACTCGATCCGGTTGTTTGTCGAAATGGTGCAGGCGGGAGCCATCGGGAACATCACGGAGATTCACGCAGGCTGCGATGCCTTCCGCGACGTGTATTGCCGCATTGGCAAGGCCGCATCGCCACTCACCGAGGTGCCGAAGGAACTCGACTGGGATCTGTGGATGGGGCCTTTGAAGGAGCATGCGTATGAGCCGGCGGCGGTGCCGTTCGCCTGGCGTGGCTTCAGCGCGTATGGAAACGGCTGCATCGCCGACTGGGTCTGCCACATCGTCGATCCGAGCTTCTGGGCGCTCGATCTCGGGGCACCGACAGCGATCTCCGCCGAGGTCACAGGCTACGATCCGGTCAAAGACGCGGCGTATTGTCCGAAAGGCAGCAAGATCACGTTTGAGTTCGCCGGCAAAGGCTCGCGCGGCCCGGTGAAGCTCGTCTGGCACGATGGCGAGACCCCGATTCCAACGCCGCCGGAGCTGGAGGAGGACAAGCGCAAGGTCGTCGGCATCGGCGCGGTCATCATCGGCGACAAAGGCAAGATCATGCACGGCTCGCACGGCGCGGGCAGCGTGCGCATCATCCCGGAATCGAAAATGAAGGCCTTCACTATGCCAAAGGAGACGCTGCCACGCGTCGAGAAAGGCGATCATCACCAAGACTGGCTCGACGCCATTCGCGCGAACCGCCCCGCGGGCTCGCCTTTCGAATACGGCGGCGCTTTGAGCGAGATCGGCCTTCTCGGCATGATCGCCATTCGTCACCCCGGCCAACGCCTCGAATGGGACAACGACGCGGTCGCTTTCAAGAATGCCCCTTCGGCTACTGCGCTGCTCGACAAGGAGTATCGCGCCGGCTGGAAATCGTAAGCCATCGCCATGCGCACGCTCCTCGCCCTCTTCCTCTCGTCATTCGTCATTCTATCTTCGTCATTTTCGGCGCCGCCGAACATCCTGCTCATCCTCGCCGATGACCTGGGTTACAACGACCTCTCCTGCCAGGGCGCGACGAAGCTGAAGACGCCAAACATCGACCGCATCGCGAAGGAAGGCACGCGCTTCACCGATGCGCATGCGCCCGCGGCGGTGTGCTGCCCGTCGCGTTATGGGCTCATGACCGGGCGCTACGCGTGGCGTCGGCCGCTGGTGACGTGGGCTTCGGCGGGGGCGCCGCTGCTCATCGAGGACGGCCGGCTCACGGTCGCGTCGCTTTTGAAGAAGGCGGGCTATGCCACGGGCATCGTCGGGAAGTGGCATCTCGGCTACGGCACGCGGGAGAAACCCGTGACGTGGAGCGATGAATTGAAGCCCGGACCGCTCGAGTGCGGCTTTGACTACTTTTTCGGCCACGACAACAACCGCGACCTCAATGTCGAAAACCATCGCGTGGTCGGCTTGGAGGACGGAAAACGCATCCCGACCAAAAAAGAGCTCCGCGAAGGCGCGAAGGCCGTCAAACTGGCCGACGGACGAAAAAACGCGATCACGCTGCATGAGAAGGCGCTGGCCTATCTCGACCGTCAAAACGGCAAACAGCCCTTCTTTCTCTACTACGCGCCGAACAACATCCACGTGCCGCTTTCGCCCACGCCACGCTTTCGGGGCAGCAGCGAGTGCGGCGTGTATGGCGACTTCGCGCAGGAGCTCGACTGGTCCGTCGGCGAGTTGCTCGACCTGCTCGACAAAAAAGGCCTCACGCAGGACACGCTGGTCATTTTCAGCGCGGACAACGGAGCACGTTACGAGCTCGCCACGGTGAAAGCCGGTCATCGTGCGAATGCGCCGCTGAACGGCCAAAAGGGCGATGTGTGGGAAGGCGGCCACCGCGTGCCGTTTCTGGTTCGCTGGCCCGGTCATGTGCCCGCGGGTCGCGTGTGCGACCAGCTCGTATGCCTCACCGATTTGATGGCCACCTTTGCCGCGCTCACGGGTCAGAACGTGCCGCCTGGAGCCGGTGAGGACAGCGTGAACGCGCTGCCCGCATTTCTCGATCAAGAGGATGCCAAAGGACTGCGGCAGCATCTCATCGTGCAATCGCTCTCCGCCTCGCTCACCGCGAAGAAGAACCGCGGCCCCGATGAGCTGTGGGCGGTACGCGAAGGTCCGTGGGTGCTCGTGCGCGGCCAGGGCGCTGGCCACACGACGAACAAGACCTTCGGCGACAAAGAGCGCTACTTCCGCCTCCACGAACTCGGCCTCACCAACAGCGACTTCACCGCTGACACCGAATTGAAGCCCAACTCGCCCCCGCAGCAGCTCTACAACCTCGACACCGACCTCGGCCAGACCCGCAACGTCTTCCAAGAGCATCCCGACATCGTCGCGAGGCTGAATGCGCTGTTTGAAAAGCTCGCCGCGAGCCAGCCAAGCCCGTGAGTCCTGATGCTCCCGGTTCTCGCCATCCTCGCGCAGCACATCATCCGCCAACGGCCCTTCGGCGAAGCTCTGAAGTCACCGAGGCTGCACACCGAGGGCGGAAAGCTCATCGAACATCAAAAAGACTGGCCCAACGCCAGCCTCAACCAAGCCGGCTACACCGTGAAAGCCGGCGCCAGCGCCACCTTGAGCGGCGTGGCCCTTGAAAACGGCCAATGGCTCCCTGGCATGCCTTGAGTGATTTGGCGTCTGGCAGGCGTTTCACGGGTCATGCGATCTTTTATCCCACTCGCTCTCCTCGCTTTCACCGGACTCATCGTTCATGCGGCTGATCCACAGCCGCCAATCACCACGGGGCTGCGTGTGGCGACCTGCGGGCACAGTTTTCATGTGTTCACGTATCGGCAGGTGGAGCAGATCGCGGTGTCGGCGGGCTTGAAGCATCAATTGGTGGGCCTTTCGAGCATCGGTGGCTCGACGGTGCAGAAGCATTGGGATGTGCAGGAGGAGAAAAGTGCGGTGAAGCAGGTGCTGAAGGCTGGCGGGGCCGATGTGCTGACGCTTTCGCCTATCTGGCTGCCGGATGAGGCGATCGAGCAATTCTTGAAGCTCGGCATCGAGCACAATCCGGCACTGCGCATCACGGTGCAGGAGTATTGGATGCCGAATGACGAGTATGAGCCGGTTTATCCGCTTCAGACGCGCAAAAAGGTCGATCACAACGCCACGGACATCGCCAAGCTCCGCGATGCGACGATGCGCTACGCGAAAGACATCGAGGCCTACGTCAAAGGTATCAATCAACGCCTCGGCAAGGACGCGGTGGTCATCGTTCCGGTCGGCATGGCCGCGGTGACGCTGCGCGAGAAGATCGTGAAGGGCGAAGCGCCCGGCTTGAAGCAGCAAAGCGAGCTCTTCCGCGACAACTGGGGCCATGCGCTGCTGCCGCTGCAATTTCTCTCCAGCTACTGCCATTACGCGGTGATCTATCGCAGGAGCCCCGTCGGCCTGCCGTTGCCGCTGGCCTTTCGCGCGCTCAAAGACATGAGCGATGACGACAAGGCGAAGCTGAACACGCTGCTCCAGCAGATCGCCTGGGACACGGTGAGCGCGCACCCGATGAGTGGCATCACGAACGGGTGAGAATTTGATTGTCCGTGCCAGGGGAGCACGAAAATCCGGTCAGATATTCCAATATTGCAATATCTGGCGTTTTATTGCACAACCTTGCTCAAATCGAGCCGCCATGATCTCCACTCCGAACAAATGGTATTCCTCCGTCACCCGCTATCAGTGGCTGGTGCTCGTTGTCGCGTCGTTGGGATGGATCTTCGATGCGTTTGAGGGGCAGATCTACAATCTGACGCGTGCGGACATGCTGCCGGACCTGCTGCATGTGAAGGCGGATGATCCGCTGGTGAAGCTGTGGGGGGAGCGCTTCCTCGGCATCTTCCTCATCGGCGGAACCTTCGGCGGTTTGTTGTTCAGCTCGCTGGCGGACAAGTGGGGCCGCAATCCGGTGATGGCGCTGACGATCCTGTTTTACTCCGTGTTTTCCGGCATCACGGCGTTTGCGGATCAAATCTGGCAGGTCGGCGCGCTGCGTTTCCTCGTGGCGATGGGTGTGGGCGGCGAATGGGCCGTCGGCGCGGCTTTGGTGGCCGAAGTATTTCCCAAAGAGGCCCGGGAGCGCGCGGGAGGCATCTTCCACGCGACGAGTGTGGCCGGCTTGTGGCTCGCGGCCGCCGCAGGACTGTGGGTGGGCACGGAATGGCGCACGGCGTATCTGCTGGGTGTCGCGCCGGCGTTGCTGGTGCTGTGGGTGCGCCTGAGCATCAAGGAGCCGGAGTCGTGGAAAGCGGCGCGTGAGACGAAAAAGGAGCGCATGGGCAGTTTCGGCGAATTGCTCGGCGATGCGCGATGGCGTTCACGCGCGGTGTTTGGCGCGATGCTGGCGATGGTGGGCCTCGCGACGTTTTGGGGCGTCGTGGTGGCCGGACAGGACATCGCGGCCGATTTCCTGAAGCGAGCGAATGATCCAGACTGGGCCAGCAAATCGAAGATCGCGTTTGGTTTCATCCAAACAGCGGGCGCAGGGGCTGGAATGGTCGCATTTGGGCCGCTGGCGGCACGTTGGGGCTGCAAGAAGACCTTTGTGGTCATGCATATCGCCGCACTGATCATGACGCCCATCGTTTGTTGGCTGCCGTCGCAAGTGAACAGCTATGCGGTGCTGCTCGTGCTGCTCCCGATGTTCGGCTTCTTCGCGCAGGGCATCCATGCGGGCTATGCGGCGTATTTCCCGGCGCTGTTTCCGACGCATCTTCGCGCCACCGGCTCCGGCTTCTGCTTCAACACGGGTCGTTTGCTCGCTGCGCCCGTTTTGATCTGGCTCTCCGCGTGGATGAAATCGACGATGGACCTTCGCATGGCGATCACGTGCCTCGGCGGCTTCTTCCTGCTGGGTCTGGTGTTCCTCGCCCTGCTGCCGGAGACGCATGGCGAGGAACTGCCCGAGTGACCGCAAGAGAGCCGCACGAGGCCTACTTCGACTTCACAAGCTTCAAGCTGCGCACGTCGTAGGTTTTCGCGTATTCGCCCAGTGCCTTGACGCATTCCTCGCGCGTGATCGCAGCATTGGCGGCGATGATTTCGAGTTTCGGCAGCCCGCCAGCGTCGTTGCGGAGGACCTTGACGCTTTCCACGCCTTTGATCTTGGAAAGCGCCGTCTGCACGTGGCTGCTGCAGACGCTGCACATGACGCCGGAGACCTCACCTTCATAGACAAAGGTCACAGGTTCCCCGCCGAAGCAGGAGGTGATGGAAAACAGGCCGAGCAGGAGGATGAGGATGTGTTTCATGGAGTTAGGGGCGTTTAGAGTTCGGGATGATCGAGGAGACGCTGGACATCACGGCCGAGTTTTTCGGTCATGAGCCGGGCGATCTCAGGTTGAGGGTGAAAAACGGAGTAGTAGCCGCGCACGCGGCCCTGGCGGTCCACGAGCACCAGACGCAGGTCGTGCTCATAGAGGTCGAGCGGATTGATGCGCTCCGGCTCGGGGATGGGTTTCGGTACCTGCATCAGAAGCTGCTGCGTCATGTAATCCCACGTGGCCTGCTGTGGTCCGGTGACAAACCACCACGGTTCTCCGGGCTTGACGCCGACACCTTCCGCGTAGGCCTGGAGGAACTGCGGTGTGTCGCGTTCCGGTGCGACGGCGAGGGAGACGAGATGGAAATCCGGCCGCGAGTGATGAGCATCGTGGAGTTTCTTCATCTCACCGACCACCGCGGCGCAACCATGCGGACAAACGGTGTATAAACAGGCCATGACGGTGACTTTTCCGCGCAGGCTGGAGAGCTTCACCGTCTGTCCGCTGCGCTCGGTGAGTTGAAGATCGCCGTCGATCCGGGCCACGACGGGAAGCGGTGGCTCCGGGAGGGACTGGTTCACCACGCGGCCGAAGTAAAGGCTGCCTGCCACCGCCAGGCCGATGCCGAGCATGATCCGCAGCCACGACCAGGCACCGATCGATGGGCCGGCGCTGCTGGAGGCGTAGCGGATGCTTGGCGGAGCCGATTCCTGCGGAGGTGAGGCGTTCATGGCGTCACTCGACGGGAATCTTTTGCAGCTCAGCCTCGGTCCACATGGCGGCGCGGGCTTTTTCCGCCTCGCGGATGGCTTTGACCTCGGCGGGAGAGACCGGACCGGCCTGGTTGCCGAAATTCGCGCGAACATAGGTGAGCACCCCGGCGATCTGATCATCGCTCAAGGCAGCTCCCTGCGGTGGCATGAGCGGTGCGGCGGACGTGAATGGCTTGCCGTTGAGCGTGAAGGCACCGGTGAAGCCGTGCAGCACCATGCGGATGAGTCGATCTGGCTTTTTCGCTCCGACCCAGTCCGAACTGGCCAGCGGCGGGAACATGTTCGGCAGCCCGAGACCCGTGGGCTGATGACAGGCACCGCAAACGGTGGAGTAGATGCGCTGTCCGGCGGTGGCCAGATCCTCGCCACCGCCCGCAGGGGCTGGAGATGGAGATGCGGCCGGGGCGGGAGCGGCAGTCACCACCGTGGCTGCGGGTGGCTTGGGACGCAGGGAGGCGACGCCGTTCCAGAAAAAGGCGACGAGCCAGAAGAGCAGGACGCTGGCGATGAAAACGCCCACACCGTAGGTGAGCATGTTGGTGATAAAGGAGACGAAGGCAGAGGGTTTGTTGGATGACGGGGACACAGGATGAAAAGGGGACGTGGGTGGAAAATGACTCGCCTGGAGGCATCGGCGGGCGCACAACGGACGCACCGGCATCGACGGGCCGGAATGGCGCATGGACGCACGATGCGTCCGGGGTGCCTCAACCAACGAGAAAGGGGTTTGCACAACCAGGCGACGGCATCGGTCCTTGTAAAACAAGAGGGAGGCGCACCTGGGATTTGTCGCCTCCGCCCGGAAACCGGCCGGACGGAGGCGTCTGATGGAAACACGGCTTTCACCGTGTCACTCTGTTCACCAGAAAGGGGAACCACGGCAGTCATGCGTGACTTCGGGGCAGATGTTCTGCCGCACGATGCTGCGGTGGAAAAAAGCCGGGCAGGAAGAGATGAACTCGCTGAACGAACGGCGATGCCTCCGTGCCTCAGGCCTGCAGGCGTCGCGGCGGCGGCGTTTCAGGCAGCTCGTTGCGACGCACAAGGTTCTCGCGATGAATCGCGAAGGAAAACTTCCGGGCTGGGGGAGCGGTGAGGCAGGGGATCTCGACGATCACCGCGTCGATCTTCTTGGCCGACTCACCCGACTGCTGCTGCGGCTGGTTCTGGCTCGAATCGCGGCCTTCCTTCACCTTGGCACAAAGCGGGCAACCGTGCTGGCCGTCGAAAGTCTTCTGCACCGCTTCGATCACCGCGCCTTCACGCACAAAGGAGATGAACATCCCTGTCCAGGCGATGCCTTGAAGCAGCGCCCACTGCAAACCGAGGGAGAGGCAGATCGCGCCGACCACCATCAGCCGCGCGATTTGCGGCAGCAGGGTGGAGGCAGTTCGGGCGGGCATGCACCGAGTATGGGAAACAGCTCGTCCAATGTCAAACAACGAGGCAGACAACTTCGTATGCATTGTCCTCGCATCATTTGCGCCACAGGCCTGCCGGCTGGTCGAAAATGATGATGATGACCTGAGCCCGGGCTGCGTCGTGCCAGGACGGCCCGATGTGACTGGCAGCAGGCCGGCTGCAATCAGCGATGAGCCCAGCCAACCCTGCTCAAGGAGACACTCGATACCATATCACCTCGACCAGCGTGAGCCGCTGGAAAGGCCCACGTGCCAGTTCCGGAGGTGCATGTCGGAGTAGTCGGTCTTGCCGAAGGCACCGACCATCTTGGCTCCGGTGGCGCTTTTCCACACCTTGCTGAAGCTTTCCGCCGTGTGGCAGCCCCAGCTCTGGCAGTAGGCGCTGTTGAGGATCGCGCTGCCGCTGATCTTGCGCAGGTCGTTCTGGTGCAGCCAGGCGCCGGAGGTGGCGTAGGTGTCGGAGCTGTAATCGAACATGAAGCTGTATTTGTTCGAGTGGCCGAAGTACTCGAAGCCGGAGATCTTCATGCTGCCGCGTTTCGGGCCGTGGTTGATGTATCGGATGAGCTCGTCGGTGCTGCGAAACCAAACGAGGTTGATGAACGGGTAGGCCTTGGGCACGGACTCGATGTTCTGCATCAGCGGCTGATGTTCCTCCGCGGCACGACGCACGTAGCCGTCCCGATAGACCAGCCAGGTGATGTGGGTGCCTGCGGGCACCGACTGGTGGATCTCCTGCATGCGCACACGGGCGGTGCGGATGAAATTCCCCCACCAGCGGTCATGCTGCTCGCCCGGCTTGCGCAGATCTTCAAACCGGCGCACCGCCGGGCCGCCGCTGACGACGAGGTACTCGGTGTCGGCGGCTGCCTGGGTGGCGAGGCCGCAGGTGAGCAGGAGGATCGCGGAAAAAATCGGGCGGGTCATGACAGCTTGAAGGGTGCCAGCGTCTTACTTGAGCTCGTTGAGCTTGATGTCCTTGAACTGAACCGTCATCGGGCCGCCGACATGGATTTGCAGGGCCAGGAGGCCTTCCTTGGCTCCCACGGCGGTCTCATCGGTCACATCGACGGTCTGCACGCCGTTGATGAAGTGCTGCAAGTGACCGCCTTTGGCGACGATCTTGTATTCGTTCCAGTCTTCGTTCTTGATCGAGGCCTGGATGGCGTCCGATTCACCCACGCTGCCGGTGACTTCGATGTTCGGGCCTTTCTTCACGTTGCCCTTCTTGTCGGTGGTTTCCTTGTCCCCTTCGTGAATCACGACCTTCTGGCCACGCAGGGCGAGGATGCCGCGGCCTTTCTCCTCATAAAGGATGCCGCTGTAGGTCTTGCCAGCCTCGAAATCGGCCTGGTAGCCGCTGATGATCGGGCCCTGGGCGCCTTTTTCGAGTTCCTTGCTGCGGTATTGGATGCCGGAGTTGCCGCCGATCATCTTGTACTTCAGCGTCAGCTCGAAATCCTTCACGGTGCCGTCACGCCAGACGAGGAAGGTGTTGTGCTTGAGGATGGATTTCCCGGGATTCGCGGGATCTTCGGGCGTTTTGCCGGTGATCGCCCCGTCCTGCACGCTCCACAGCTCCGCGTTGCCATCCCAGCCGCTCAGATCCTTGCCGTTGAAGAGTTCTTTTTCTTCCGCGCCTGCGAATGAGACAGCGGCGAGCAAAACAGCGAGCGTGAGAGGTAATTTCATGGTGGAGAAGGTTGGAAACGGGCGAGGTGTAACGCGAAGGCGCATGGTTGTCTATCGCTTTGGAGGCTGCGGCTACGCGCTTGCGGTTTGCCCGATCAGCGATACACGGCGGATGATGCAACTGCCGCGTTTCCTTCTCGCTCCGGCGCTCTGGCGCATACTCGTGATCGTGTGGGCCGGTGTCCTGTGGTGGCTCTCATCGCAAAGCTCCCTGCCTCAGCCCGCTTCCTTTGAAGGCGTGGACAAGCTGGAGCACACTGCGTACTTCGCGGCCGGCGGCGCCTGCTTCCTCCTGGGCCTGCGCCTGGCCGGGCTGGTGAAGCGCACGTTCGACGCTGTGGCGGTGACGGTGCTGTTTTGCGCGATCGTCGGGGGAGTGGACGAATGGCACCAGATGCACACGCCGGGCCGCAGCGGCGGCGACATCGCCGACTGGCTGGCGGACAGCGTCGGCGGCATCATCGGTGCGTTTGCAGCGCTGGCCGTGCAGCGCTGGTTTGGACGGGACGAAGCCGCTGCCTGAGGAAAAGTGGCCCTCAGGGCCTCACTTCAGCGGAAACCACCACATCAGCAAGGCTGTGAGGAAGACGTTCGCGAGGGCGAGTTCGAAGAACACCTTCCAACCGAGCGCCATGAGCTGGTCGAAACGGAAACGCGGCAGCGTCCAGCGGATGACGATGAAGAAAACGATGAAGCAGAACACCTTCGCGAAGAACGTGCCGATGTGCAGCAAGCCCAGCCACCAGGGCGTGTTCCCAGGCTGGTAGTCGAGGCCCAGATACGGGGCGAAGGGGATGCTCCAGCCGCCCAGGAACAGCGTCACCGCAAGGCCGGAACCGATGATCATCGCGGCGTACTCACCCAGGAAGAACAGCGCGAATTTCATCGAGCTATACTCGGTGTGGTAGCCGGCCACGAGTTCCGTTTCGCACTCGGCGAGGTCGAAAGGCAGACGGTTTGTCTCAGCGAACATGGAAACGGTGAAGATGCAGAACGAAATGACGATCGGGATCAGCAGCACCCAGCGGGCAAGGCTCAAGCCCTCCCCCCACATCGGCAGCAGCAGCCAGCCGTTGGCATCCTGGAAGGCGGACATCTTCGTCAGGTTCAGTTCGCCGAAAATCATCAGCACCGGAATGATTGAAAGACCAAGCGAGATCTCATACGAGATCATCTGGGCGCTGGAGCGCACGCCGCCGAGGAAGGGATATTTGGAATTCGAGGCCCAGCCGGCCAGCACGATGCCGTAAACGCCAAGCGAGGCGATGGCGAAGGTGAATAGCGGACCCACGCTCAGGTCAGCAATCACCAGTTTGATCGGCTCCGCCAGCCCGAGGAAGGAAAGGTCCAGCTCACTGCCGAAGGGGATGACGCAGCAGGTGAGCAGCGCCGGCACCATCGTGAGGCAGGGAGCCAGCCAGTAGTAGAATTTGCGCACATGCGCAGGCACGAAATCCTCCTTCAGGATGAATTTCAGGCCGTCTGCCGCCGCCTGAGCCAGACCGCCGATGCCGAAGGGCTGCCAGTCTTTCTTGAAGCCGAACAGAGTCAGTGGCACGCCCACACGGTTCGGACCCACACGGTCCTGGATGACAGCGGAGATGCGGCGTTCAAAGTAAACCGAGATCGAGACCAGTGGCAGGATCACCAGGAAGGTCAGGAACACGATCTTTCCCACCGAGGCGGCGAGCGCAATGAGATCGACGTTGGCAAGCAAGGGAGAGAACATCAGCGGGGCGATTATCCGGGAGGCAGCAGGAGCGGCAACCCGAATTTGTGAAAAGTTTCACAAAGTCCCGCTGCGGTGGTCAAACGGGTGGATTGGCAGGCGGATTGGCCACAGTCCGGACAGCCTCCTCCTCAGATAACGGCGCGATCCTGTCCGCAATGCGAAACACTGCCAGAATCAGCTCCACGGTCACCCGGGCAAAGATGAGGTAGAGCAGGAACGCCACCGGGGCCGTGATGATGGTGAACAAGCCGGACAAAGTTCCCGATTTGAAGCCGCTGAACATCCACGACGCGGCGTAAAAGACCGCCGCCAGCAGGCTCAGCACATACAGCATGCGCACCAGACGCGGAGTCACGAAGCGTTTGAAGGACAGGTCCAGGACCAGGTCGAGCACGGCTCGGATTTGCTGCCACAGGCTGGACAGTACGGAAGTGGGGGAGTTTGAGGCGCTCATGCGGGCCAGCGTAGTGCCGGCAGCGCCTCTGGCAACCGGCCAGAACACGCCTCGGAATAGTGGTTGCACGCACTGGCAACCACAGGCAGAATCCGCGCCTCTTTTTCCGCCCCATCCCTGGACGCGGTGATCGAGACGCTCATTCGACAACCCCATACCGTCAAAGCCATGCCTGCGAAATCCAAAAAGCCCGCAGCTAAAAAGCCTGCCGCCAAACCCGCCAAGAATGCTCCCGTCAAAGCGGTGAAGTCGAAGAGCAAACCGGCCTCGAAAAAGCCTGCTCCCAAGGCAGCGAAGCCGCAGAGCAAAGCCGTCTCCCCAAAGCCCGCCACCAAGGCGGCGCAAAAGAAACCCTCTCCTATACCAGTGAAGAAAGCAGCCCCCAAGAAAGCTCCCGCCCCTGCCAAAAAAGTTCCCGCGAAGAAAGCCCCCGCAGCCGCCAAGAAGGCTGTGGCCAAACCCGCCCCCAAGCCTGCCGCACCTGCCAAGAAAGCCGCCGCCCCAGTGAAAGCGGCCAAACCAGCGCCCGCTCCGGCCCCGGCCAAGCCCTCGAAGCCCGCTCCCGCACCTGCCACCACCAAGGCCCGCGCCACGACCACCGGCACGCCTCGCAGCCGTTCCAAGCACGAGGATGAAGGCATCACCATCGAGATCGCCAAGGGTCCGGTGAAGATGACGCCCTTCCTCAAGAAGCAGAAGCAGCGCCTCGTCGAACTGCGCGACGCCTATCTCAACTCCATCGAAGGCGTGGCCAGCGAAACCATCCGCAACGATGGCGGCAGCGCAGCCGCCTTCGGCATGCATCAGGCGGATGCCGGCAGCGACGCGTATGACCGCGACTTCGCCCTCAGCCTTCTCGGCAAGGAACAGGACGCCCTTTATGAGATCAACGAGGCCCTCAAACGCATCGAGACCGGCACCTACGGCCTCTGCGAGGGCACCGGTGAACGCATCCCTGAGGAGCGCCTCGAAGCCATGCCTTTCGCACGCTATTCGGTGACCTATCAGGAAAAGATCGAGCGTAGCCAGATGTCCGGCCGCTGGAGCCGCCCCGTCCACTCCCTCTTTGGCCTCGACAACGCCGACGACGCTGCGGATGACGACAAGGACGAGGACGAGGCGCCAGCCTCCAATAACAACAACTCCGGCGAATCGCTTGACTTCTCCAAGGAGTGACCTAGCCTCCGCGCCCCAAATTTATGCCGCGAGAAATCATCATCCTCGAATGCACCGAAGCGAAGGAAGCAGGAATGCCGACCTCACGCTACGTGACCACGCGCAACAAGAAGAGCGTCCGCACCCCGGGCCGTCTTGAGAAGGTGAAGTTCAATCACTTCATGAAGAAGCGCACCCTTCATCGCGAAATCCGCTAAACCCCGACACAGACCGTTATGCAGCCGAAGACCAAAGAACGCATGTCCAACTTCCGTCGCGCGAATCGCAAGATGCCGCGCCGCCGTGTGGACATCCCGGTGGAAAAGATCATTTACACCAATCCGGAATTGCTCACCCGCTTCACCACGGAATCCGGCAAACTCATCCCCCGCCGCGTCACCGGTCTCCCCGCCTGGCTGCATCGCAAGGTCGTGCGCGAAGTGAAGCGCGCCCGCGCCGTCAATCTGCTGCCCTGATCAGTCTCCGGCATTGAATCCTGACCCGATCCCACTGTTGCACCCTGCGGCAGTGGGATTTTTGTCTCCCTGAAAACTGCATGCCTGCCCTCAAAGACACGCAAAGCGAACGTGACGAACGCCGTCTGCCCATCGACCGCGTCGGTGTGCGCAGCCTGCGCTTCCCCTTGAGCATCCGCGACCGCGACGCGGCCGTGCAGCACACCGTCGCCACCGTTTCCCTGGCCGTCGATCTGCCGCACCACTTCAAAGGCACCCACATGAGCCGCTTTGTCGAGGTCCTGCACTCCCACGGCACCGAACTGACTGTCTCGAACATCGTCGCCATGCCGCATGAGCTCATGAAAAAGCTCCACGCGGACAAGGCCCACGTCGAAATGCGCTTCCCCTACTTTCGCTCGAAGAAGGCGCCCGTCTCCGGTGCTGAAGGACTGCTCGACTACGGTGTCATCTTCGAGGTCAATGCCGACAAGGACAAGACCGACTTCGTCCTCACCGTCGAAGTGCCCGTCACCACCCTCTGCCCGTGCTCAAAGGCCATCAGCGCCCGCGGCGCCCACAACCAGCGCGGCAATGTCACCCTCTCCGTGCGTTTCTCGGAGCCCGTCTGGATCGAGGACCTCATCGAACTCGTCGAATCCAGTGCCAGCAGCGAGCTTTTCAGCATCCTCAAGCGTCCCGACGAAAAACACGTCACCGAGGTCGCCTACGACAACCCCGTCTTTGTCGAGGATCTCGTGCGCAATGTCGCCATGAAGACCAAGGCGCACGCCCGAATCACCTGGTTCCGCGTCGAGGCCGAGAACTTCGAATCCATCCACAATCACAACGCCTGGGCGGTGATTGAGAGCCACAACACGTTGTCATGAGCCACATCACCGCCGTCCTCCGCACAGACGAGCCACACCTGATGCATCAGGCGGTCGATGAAGCCGTGCGTCTGCTGCGCGAAGGCGAAATTGTCGCCCTGCCGACGGAAACGGTCTATGGCCTCGCGGCCAACGCGCTCGATCCGGCTGCGGTGACGAAAATCTTCGAGGCGAAAGAGCGCCCCACCTTTGATCCGCTCATTGTGCACCTGCCTCGCAAGGAGCAGCTCGACCTCGTGGCCGATGTTCCGCAGGAGATCGCGCACACGGTCAAACAGCTCAGCGAACGCTTCTGGCCCGGCCCGCTGACGATCCTGCTGCCGAAAAAACCTGTCGTTCCCGACATCGTCACCGCCGGACTCCCCACCGTGGCCGTGCGCGTCAGCTCGAATCCGATCTTCAAACGCGTCATCAGCGCGCTCGACAAGCCTCTCGCGGCACCCAGCGCGAATCGTTTTGGCTCCATCAGCCCCACCTCGGCCAGCGCGGTGCTTTCCGAACTCGACGGCCGCATTCACCTCATCGTCGATGCCGGTGCCTGCCTCTTCGGCCTCGAATCGACCATCATCCGCATCGAACCCGGCTCTCCGAAGCCACTGATCACGATTGTTCGCCCCGGTCCGCTCACACCGGACGATTTGAAGCCCTTCGGCAAAGTCAAAGTCGCCATTCGCAGTGTCATCGACGGTCCGGCAGACTCCCCTGGCCAGCTTGCCTCCCACTACGCCCCGCGCACGCCGCTGCGTTTGCTCTCACGCCCTTCTGACTTCATTCCCGAGCATGGAAAACGTTATGCGTTGCTCAGCTATCGGGGCGAGGAGAAGGACGGCTACCTCAATCTCTGCGACTGGGAGGAAATCATGATGCTCAGTCCCGGCAACGGCAAGCTCCCCGAGGCTGCCGTGCGTTTTTTCCACGTCCTCCGCCGTCTCGACGAGCTCGGCGTGGACGAAATCATTGCGGAACCGTTGCATGAACACGGCATGGGCATCGCCATGATGGACAAATTGCGGCGCGCCAGCGTCCGCCTGTAGTGCAACCGTCCCGGTTGCAGTCTTTGCCGCTGTCGCCACAGTCGTTCCGCTTGAAAAAGGCCGTCCTCAACATCTTCGACGACTTCACGTTTTTCGACCCACGTGCGGATATCGACGTCTCCCGACGCAACCTTCCACACTGGCAGCAGGAGGGGCGGACCTATTTCATCACTTTTCGGCTGAATGACTCCCTGCCCCAGGAAAAACTTGAGGCATTGAGAAGAGACCGTGCCGAATGGCTCAACAAAAACCCCGAGCCGTGGCCTTCCACGCTGCGATCCGAATACCACGAGCTGTTTTCCAAGAAAGTGCAGGAATGGCTGGACGCGGGTCATGGTTCCTGCCTTCTCAAAGATCCACTCTGCTCGAGGATCGTCGCGGACGCCCTGCGGCATTTCGATGGTGAGCGTTATGATCTGGCGGCCTGGGTGGTGATGCCCAACCATGTCCACGCCCTCGTGACTCCGCGTACCGGATTTGCGCTGGGGAAGATCCTCCACTCGTGGAAGTCTTTCAGCGCTCACGAGATCAATAAGCAGACTGGCAGGAAGGGCGATGTCTGGCAGCACGAGACGTATGATCACATTGTGCGTGATCCAGACTCCCTTTGGCATTTTGCCAAATACATTGTGGACAATCCACGCCAGGCTGGCCTGCATGTGCCGCATGTTGAATCCCGCATCAAAGTAACATGAGCATCACATCAGAACGGACGACAGAGAGCAAGCCGGAGGCTTGCACCACGGCCCGGTCCACCGGGATCGTCTCCATCGCCATCCTCTGCAGCCGCGTCCTCGGACTAGTGCGTGATCAGTTGTTGAACGGCTTCTTCGGCTCCGCGTTCACCGGCATTTTCACCGCCGCGTTTCGCACCCCGAACATGCTGCGCGACCTTTTTGCCGAGGGGGCGCTCTCGACGGCTTTCGTCACCACGTTCTCGAAAAAGATGAAAACGGAGGGCGACGAAGCCGCCTGGGTGCTCGGTCGCAAGATGATCTCGCTCTCCATCTGGTTCATGAGCATCGTCGCGCTGGCTGGAGTGCTCCTGGCACCCTGGATTTTCCGTTTGCTCACCCCGGGACTCGACGAGCCGGCCAAAGTGCTCGGCACCTGGCTCGCGCAGATCATGTATCCCTTCATCGCCATCGTGTCCGTCACCGCGCTGGTGATGGGCATGCTGAACTCGAAGAAGGTGTTCTTCATTCCTGCGGTTGCATCAGCGTTCTTCAACCTGGGCTGCATCGTTGGCGGGGTGATTCTCGCCTGGATCATCGATCCAGGCTTCCGCAACGGACACGTCAGCGAGCGAGGCCTCACCGGCTTCGCCATCGGCACTTTGATCGGAGGTGTGCTGCAACTTGCCGTTCAACTGCCCTCGCTTCACCGGGTCGGTTTTCGATTCCGTTTTGACTTCGGCTGCAAAGACCCGGCCGTGAAGGAGGTGCTGCACCTCATGTGGCCCTCCATGCTCGCCGCCAGCGGCACACAGGTCACGGTGCTGCTGAACTCGATCTTTGCCTCCTACACCGCCGGCAAAGAATCCTCCTTGGCGTGGCTGGCGAACGCGCAACGCCTCCAGCAGCTCCCGCTCGGGCTTTTCGGCGTTGCCGTTGCCACGGTGACGCTGCCCATGCTGTCGCGTCTTGCCACCGAGGGCATGACGCCCGCGTTTCGCGGCGCCTTGGCGAAGGGATTGCGCCTCGTGCTCTTCCTCACGCTGCCATGCGCGGTCGGGCTGGCTCTGCTCGCCAAAGAGATCATCTCCGTCATCTTCGAGCACGGCAAATTCACCGCGCACGACGTGACGAACACCGCCGCGCCACTCCAGGCCTATGCGTTCGGTTTGATCTTCTACTCCGCCATCAAGGTGCTCCAGCCCGCCTTTTACACGATCAACCGTCGCTTCATCCCCATGCTCATCAGCATCGGCGTCATCGTGCTGAACGTCGTTCTGAACTCGACCACGGTCTTCCTCCTGCACTGGGATCACACCGCGCTGGCATGGGCCACAGCTCTTGGATTGTTGCTGAACTTCCTCACGCTTTATCTCTGCATGCGCAAGTTCGCCTCGGGGCTGGAAACCGGCTCCCTCGTGCGATCGCTGCTCCGGCTCGGCGTTGCTGTCGTGGTCATGTCCGCCATCTGCCTCGCAGTCAAATTCACCGCCATGTCCGACTGGGCCAGCCTGCGTTTCCTGCCCCGCTGCGCTCTTCTCGGAATCACGATCAGCGCATCGGCTGCCGCCTACTTTGCCGTCACCAAGGCGCTCAAAGTCGAGGAATCCGGAGAGTTTCTGTCGTTGTTGGGCCGTCGCTTTGGCAAACGCTAGCCTTCCATGAATCTCCAGCGCTTCTGGCTTCAGATTGCCGCCTTTCTCGTCCTCGTCTGGGGTGCGGTGGCTGCCGTCATGTGGGTGACGGAGGATTCGGTCTTCACACCGGAAAAAACACTGGCTCTCATGAACGAGGCCCCGTGGTTTGAAGATGAAAACCTCGGTCATGAGCAACGCCAGCAGCATCTCGACAAGGTGATCACCAACGTGGTCAAACTCGACTACTCCCAGCGCAGCACCATGCGCGAGGACGGCCAGGAGACGATCGACCGCTTCATGAAATCCCTCACCGACGAGGAAAAGGGCGAATACATCGGCCGCGTCGTCGAGGAACACTTCAAAGGAGCGATGAAAGGCATCGAAAAGCTGCCTCCCGATGACCGTCGTCGCATCATCGGCGGCATTCATCGTGATTTGAAGAAGCGCACCGCCCAGAACCCGGAGATGCAGCTCCTCATCGACCAGGATGCCGGCTCCTTTGAAAAGAACTTCACCCAGGACATGGGCTTCTTCTTCAAGAACGCCCCGCTCAGCGCCAAACTCGAGATGGCCCCCATGTTCGAGGCCATGCACGCCCGCATGCAGGGCCTGCGCATGCGATAAAGTGGTCCAGTTGCGCCGCAACTGGTCAGACTCTTGTTGCGCCGCAACAAGCCTACTTCTTCCAGCCCATCGGCTGCGTCCACGCCATCTCGATCTGGTCCTTGAAGGACGGGTTGGGATGCGGTTTGGACGAGACGATCGATGCGCGGAAGTACAGTTCCTTGCCGGACGGCTTCCAGGTGATCTCCGTGCCTTCCAGCGTCGCCAACGTGCGCCCGACGTCGTCCGAATACAGCTTCCGGGTCGGATACGTGTCTCCAGGAGGCGTGGCGACTTCCTTGGTGGCGGTGTCGTAGCCCTGAAGCGTGCCTCGGATCTCGGTGGTGTATTTCACGCCGGGTTCGGCATGAATGCGAATGCGCAGCTCGCCATTGGCAAAGCTCACGTCATCCAGCGTGACACCTGAGGAGGCGTAGAAATCACCCGCTTTCATCGCTTTCACGATTTCATCCGGGTCGAGTTTCGCAGCACGCACCATGACCCAGCCCCGTCCCGGGCTGCTCTCCTCACCGTGGTAATGATGCGAGTCATCGGTGCCGACGCCATACAGCGGCGGCGCCTTGAACTGCGCGATGCGCAGCGTGTTCGCGATGTCCCACAGCTTTTCGTGCCCCACGCGTGTCTCATCGCCCAGCCAATTGATTCCGGGGTGGCCGTTGTAGATCTCCCAGAAGTTTTCCTCCAGCACCGCGGCCATGTCCTCGGCGGTGAAAGCCCAGCGGAAGTTCGGATGGTTGATGTGCGTGAACATCGGCACGCCAAGACGCTGCGACTGCTCATTCACCATCTTGAGGTTGGCCCGCAGCACCTCCTGGATGCTGCTGAGATCCTTGATGGGCTTGATCTCCTCCCGCAGGTTCACCGCGTTCATGTGGACGGGCGCTTTGCCCAGACCGGCGCTGATTTCCTCTGCCTGAACGATGAGAAACTTGTCCTTCTCCTCCAGCAGCGGACGGTACTCCTCCAGTTTTTTCAACCGCACCTCCGTCACGCCATCCTTCTCCCGTGTGGTGACCCACTCATCACCAAACCGGGCGCGATACTTGTCCATCGTCGTTTTTCCCAGCGCCTTGCGTCGCTTTTCGACCGCAGGCACGCCCATCCACACCTCCTTGGCCTGAAGCACGTTGTGGTCGGAGATCGCCAGGAAGTCGTAGCCCTTCTTCTTGTACCAGTCGGTGATCATCTCCGGGAAATCATTCCCGTCGCTCCACAGCGAATGCGTGTGCGTGTTGCCCTTGAACCATTTCGGCTCCTGGGCAGTAGAGGTGTGAAAAGAGACGAGGACGAGAAGACTGAGCAGGGTTGGGCGCATGGAATGAGAACGTGGGCAATGAGCTGGAATTGCTCAATTGAATGAGCCGCCCCCCCCGCGATCCTGAAGAAAAAACTTTGTCCACCTTTCGCGGGGTCATGGAACATCCCTTTGAATGGGATTCCAACGTTACGCTCCATTCGCAGAGATCATCCTGAGTCGAGTCTCGCCCCGTCAGGGCTGCACCGAACACGGAATCGCGGTCGTGGTTTGAAACCCAGGGCTTCGCCCGTGGGCTGAGGAATGCCGCGCCGTTGGCGCTGACTCGCCGCGCAGGTTCCCGGCTGTCGATTTGCCGGCCTGCGGGTGTGCGGTCCTTGAGCCTGCCGCGTCGTTTCACGTTGCAGGTTCCAAGTTTCACCATGCTTCGCCGCCGCGGCAGCGTCCTGGAGTGCGCCGGCCCTCCGGCGCTTTCGAGCGTCCTCGGGCCTGCGAAAAGCTCC
>NZ_JACSRD010000222.1 GCF_014879935.1 Prosthecobacter sp. | reverse complement strand
CGGGTTTCACGGCCTGGGGCGGGTGGGCACCGACGTAGCCTTTGATGGGATTGATGAAGGGGCCCTCGATGTGGATGCCGGTGATCATCTGGCGTGCGAGGGCGTCTTTCTCACGCAATTCGACCAGTTTGCCGATGCGGCGCTCCAAGGTGGGGACGTGATCGGTGATGAAGGTGGCCAGGATGGCGTCGCAGCCATCCTCCACGAGGCATTCGCAGGCGTGGTGGAGCGATTCGGCGGTCAGGTTGTCGCCATTGAAGTCGGTGCCCGCGTAGCCGTTGACCTGGAGATCGAAAGGTTTCATGGCGGGCATTGGAGCGGGTCCGGGGGAGGGAAGCAAGACTGGCTGGTGATGGCTTTTGGTATGAATGTCACGCGGGTGGCAGGACAGGGCGGCGGATCTGGGGTGGGAGGCCCCCCGGCCTGCTTCTGCCGCCTTGACCGCTCAGCAGTTCCCCGGTTTATTTCCAGTGTTTACAACCTGCTTAAGTCGGCATAAAACATGCTCAGTGCGGTGGGTCTCCCGAAGTGGCCCGCAGCACCGGTATTTCCCCACTCACTCCCTGACCCTGGCTCATGATCGATCTCATCTCCAAAGGCGGACCGCTGGTATGGCTCCTGATCGGGTGCTTGTGCTTCGCCGGAGCGATCTTTATCGAGCGACTGGCCTATTTTCACCGGGCCAGCATGAATATCGGCGAGTTTCTGGCCGGTCTGGCCAGCCTGATCCGCCGCAAAAACTACGCGGAGGCCCTCCAGGAGTGCGTGGCGACGCGTGTGCCCGCCGGACGTGTGATTCACGCGGCGCTGCTGCGTCATCAGGCCCCGCGTGAGCAACTGAAGGAGATCGTGCAGGAGGCCGGGCAGCTCGAAGTGCCGCGGCTGGAGCGCTTTTTGGGCATTTTGAATGCGATCGCGCATGCCGGGCCGCTCATCGGTCTTCTCGGCACCGTGATCGGCCTGCTGGACAGTTTCACCGGCCTGGCCTCGGCCAATGGGGTGGCGACGCACGCGGATGTCGCCCGCGGCGTGTATCAGAGCCTGATCACCTCGGCCCTGGGGCTGGTGGTGGCGATCCCGGCCTACCTGTCCTTTGCTTTCCTGAGCGCCCGTGCGCGTTCCCTGATGCATGATCTCGAGCGTGCGGGCATCGAGATCGTGAACCTGATCGAAGACGCGAACAGCACGGACAACATCGTCGAGTTCCGTCAGGCGGAAGCTGTCGCGCCGGTGTCAAAATCGAGAGCGCGTGGATTGAAAGGGTGATCCTGTCTGCTGGTGGTCATTTCGACAGGTCCAACCACCACCCGTCTGTCGAATGGCACTGCGAACTGCCTCAGTTTCCAACCATGAAGCTCGAAAGCAATCTGCCCAAGCAAAGCCCCTGGCTCTACACGGCCCCGCTGCTGAACACCATCCTGCTCCTGCTGGTGTACTTCCTCTTCACCAGTGACTTCGTGGTGCACTCCGGCATCACCGTGATGCCGCCGCAGTCGAACTCACGCCTGACCGGGTTTGACCGTGCCCACATCATCACCGTGTCCGGCGGCGCTGATCATCTGATCTATTTTGACGGTGTCCGGGTGAGCACGGGCGAACTGCGTGAGAAACTGAAGGCCAGCCGCGAAGGCGAGCGCCGTGTGATCGTCCACGCGGACAAGCATGCCTCCCATGGCCGCGTGACGGAGATCGGCAATCTGGCGCTCGAACAGGGCTACGAGGTGGCCTATTCCACCGTGCCGCCGAATTCCTGACCCGCCGCCGCCCCCGATGTCCGCCAAATCGCCGTCGTCCAACCCGCTGATCTTCGCCTGGGGCGTGCGCGATCACTCGACCTGGCATCTGGTCATCGCGTTCCTGCTGCTGATGGGCGGCATGGCGGGTTTCTTCTTCATCTTCCGCATCGTGCATCCCTCCGTGCAGCGCATGCCCACCACGCCGCAGCACGTCATTGTGCTGGATCCGAAGGACCCCGCCGCGCTGGCGCTCATGCACCGGGCGCAGGATCGCAGTTTCGCCCTGCTGAGCGATTCGGACGAGTCAGCGGCGGAAATGCCCGGGCTGGCGTTCCGGCCGTCGTTTCAGGACTATCAAATCAAGCTTCGTGATCCTGCTCCGGAGCCGGTGGAGCTGAGACAACCGCGTCTGTTCACCGCAACGTCCGATGTGCTGCCTCCAGTGCCACGACGGGCCACCGATCTCGCCCCCGAGCCGCCGCCTGCGGTGCTGAAGGCGGTGATGAGCGCCTCACTGGCCAAACGGGGGCCTGCCACAGTGGAAATCGGCAGCCAGATCGAGCTGACGCAGCCCACGCGCGTGCAGTTCCGTGTGGCGGTGGGTTCAGCGGGCCAGATCATCACCGCGTTGCCGTTGAGCAGTGCGGATGAGGCCGATGTGATGAGGCAGCTCGGTGATGCAGTGGCCGCGTTGCGCTTCGCCCCGGCTGAGGGACGTCGCATCGAGTGGGGGGAGATTTCATTCCG
This sequence comes from Prosthecobacter sp., assembly GCF_014879935.1. Taxonomy (GTDB): domain Bacteria; phylum Verrucomicrobiota; class Verrucomicrobiia; order Verrucomicrobiales; family Verrucomicrobiaceae; genus Prosthecobacter. The sequence continues at coordinate 76,727 of NZ_JACSRD010000222.1, read as the reverse complement.
ATGGGAGGCAGCGGACAAACCATGATCCCGATCCAGCTCAGCAGCCTCATCATCCTCTTCATGGCCGTCGGTGTCACGGTGGTGTGCGTGTTGTGGTTTCACAGCTTCTGGCGTGACCGGAAGCGTGAGGTGTACCGCCGCCGCATCGCGATCCAATGCCGCATCTGCGGCACGGCGTATGCCTGTGAGCCGAAGCGCAAGATCGCGGTGACCGTGTGTCCGGTGTGCCGCACGCCAAATGAGCGCAACAAGCTGCAGCAGATTTGAAGGACGATCGGAGGCGCGGGGGATTGTTTGAGGTGATGGCAAATGCGGGCTTGCGTTCGGAGGCGTGATTCGGCGAGATTTCTGAACGCCGATGTCCTCCAGAAACTCCTTTTCAGCCGCCGATGCCATGCTGCCTCCCTCCACCGCCCAACAGGCCGCACGACAGATCGAATCGATCATCCAGCGAGTTTCCGAGATCATTTTGGGAAAGGAAGATGTCGTCCGGCTGGCGGTGACCTGCCTGCTCGCGCGCGGGCATCTGCTGTTTGAGGACCAGCCCGGCGTCGGCAAGACCATGCTGTCGCAATCCCTCGCGCAGGCGTTGGGTCTTGGCTTCCGGCGGGTGCAGTTCACCAGCGACCTGCTGCCGGCGGACATCCTGGGAGCGTCGATTTATGATCGGGACACGGCGGCGTTTCACTTTCATCGCGGACCGGTGTTCACGCAGGTGCTGCTGGCGGATGAAATCAACCGCGCCACGCCCAAAACGCAGTCCGCTTTGCTCGAGGCGATGGAGGAGGGCAAGGTCACGGCCGACGGGGCCACGCATGCGCTTCCAGAGCCGTTTTTCGTCATCGCGACGCAGAATCCCTCGACTCAAATCGGCACCTTCATGCTGCCGGAATCGCAAATGGACCGCTTCCTGATGCGGCTGGCGCTCGGAGTGCCGGATCGCAACGCCGAACGGGCGCTGCTGGAAGGCCAGGAACGGCGGGAAATGCTGCGGGGCATGCAGGCGGCGATGTCCTTGCTCGAATTGCAGCAGTTGCAGACCTGGACGCGTGCGGTGCACGCCTCGCCCGCGTTGCTCGACTATTTGCAGGACCTTCTGGCGTCCAGCCGCGTGCAGGGGCACGGCCTTTCCCCGCGTGCTGGCCTGGCGCTGCTCGCCGCGTCGCGTGCGTGGGCCTTGCTGCGTGGGCGTGCGATGGTGCTGCCGGAGGACATCCAGGCGGTGGCCGTTCCCGTGATGGGGCACCGCCTGGAGCATGCGATGGATGGCGTGACGGGCGTGGAGTTCGCCAGACAGCTCATCGCGGAAACTCCGCTGCCCTGACCGGATGAAAACACGCGTCCGCTGGAACCGGCACACGCTGGCGCTGCTCGCCATCGTGGCGGGCATGTGGTATGCGGCGGAGGTGCAGTCAAACGGAGCGGCGCATGTGATCGCGCTGCTGGCGGCGACGATGGGCGGCGTGTCCTGGCTGCATGCGCGGGCGAATTTGCGGGGATTGAGCGTCCGCCTCCTCGGCGGCCGTGCCGCGGCGCAGGAGGGATCGCGCACCATCCCTGTGGAACTGCGGGCGACCAGCGCGGCAGCTCCCTGCGGGCTGGAAGTGCTCGTGGTCGGGGCGGAGAAGTCTGTTTTTGTCGAAACGGTGCCTTCGGGCGGCTCCATCATGGTGCATCTGCCGCCTCCTGCCCAGACCTGCGGCGGTGCCATGAGCATCCGCGTGCGCAGTGTGTATCCTCTGGGCCTTTTTTCGGCGGAAAGCGTGCTGGAGACCTCATGGATCCGGCGCGTGCATCCGAAGCCGGCCGGTGATCTGCCGCTGCCAAAGCCGCAGCCGTCCTCGCAGGGCGATTCGGCGGCCAGTGTGGCGGGAAAATCGCATGGCAGCGGCTCGGGCGATGACTTCGCCGGTCTGCGGGAATGGCGGCCGGGCGATTCCCCGAGGCACATCGACTGGCGGGCGCTGGCCCGCGGTGGCCCGCTGATGGTGAAGGCGTGGCATGCGAGCGCGCAGGGTGTCGTCGTGCTGGACTGGAACTCGCTCACACTGGAGGAGCCGGCACGTGCCGCCCAGATCGCCCGCTGGATGCAGATCTGTGAGGGGGAAGGGCGTCCGTATGAGCTGCGGCTGCCGGAGGTCACGATTCGCGCCGGACTCGGGCCTGCTCATCTGCGGCGCTGCCTGGACGCACTGGCCACTCAATCCACCGATGGAGCCGGAGGCGCCGTGTCGGAGGAGCTGCGGGCGGGAAACGGCGGCAGCGATGTCAGTTTCGAGCATGCCACGCATCTGCCCGCAGGGCCGCTGATGTTTCTCAGCCTGGTGCTGCTGCTGACGCTGTGGCCGCTGCAGGGCTACATCGCGAACGCGGGCCTGGTCACCTGCGCCTTGTGTTTGATCTGGCGCGGCGTGCTGCGCATGAGCGTGCCGCCGGTGATCGCGCGTCTCGCCGTGATGACCGCCGGCATCACGGCGGTGTGGCTTGAGTATGGGGAGATTCGCGGCATGGAGCCCGGAATCGCGCTTTTGCTCGTGTTTGCCGGCGCCAAGGTGCTGGAAAGCCGCACGCCGCGTGAATTTCAGATCCTGGCGCTGATCGGCTGGTTTCTGGCGTTCTGCGTCATCCTGCTGGAGAATCATTTCTCGCGTTCGGCGGGTGTGTTCGTGCTGTTCCTGCTCATCGCCGCCTGCATGGTGCGCTTCCGGCGCAGCGTGCCGGGCGCGTGGCAGCCAGCGCGGGTGACGGCGACCCTGTTCGGACAGGCGCTGCCCTTGATGCTGGTGCTGTTCTTTGTGTTTCCTCGCGGACTGCTCGATCTGAGCGCCACGCTGGGCCGCACGCGCTTTGGCGAGACGGGGATCGACAACACCCTCGATCCCGGCAGCATCGCCAAGGTGGCTGTGGGCTCCGAGGTCGCCTTCCGGGTGCGGTTTCCTGACGGCGGGCCGCCGCCGAATGCCGCCCGCTACTGGCGCTGCATCACGATGTGGGATTGCGAAGGCCTGCGCTGGTCATGCGGGGAGCGGCTGGGCTATCTGCCGCTGCTTTCGCCAAAACCACGGCCAGGAGACCTGCGGCAGGTGATCGATCTGGAGGCGCACGGCCGCACCTGGATGCCCGCGCTGGATCTGCCGCTGAAAGGCACGATCCGGGGCATTCAGGTGGTGCCTGAATTCGACCAGACGCTGGTCTCACCCATGCCGGTGCGCAGTTCGGAGCGCATCGAGGTTTTTTCGCGAATCGAGGACTACACACAGCAGCGCCCGACGCCGCGCGATCTGCCAGCCACGCATCGTGAAGCGGCGCTGCAATTGCCGGAGCGCACCTCGCAACGCCTCAAGGAACTCGCGGACTACTGGGTGTCCGTGGCGCAAAACGACGAGCAGATCGTGCAGCTCGGCCTGAATTACCTCCGCACGCAAGGCTTCAGCTACACGCTGGAGCCGGGCGAATACGACGGGCCTGAGGCACTGGAGGATTTCTGGCTGAACCGCAAAACAGGCTTCTGCGAGCACTTCAGCGCCGGATTTGCCACGCTCATGCGCATGGCGGGCGTCCCCGCGCGTGTGGTCATCGGCTACCAGGGTGGAGAGTACTCGGATCACAACGGCGGCTATCTCATCGTGAAACAAAGTGATGTCCATGCCTGGGCCGAGGTATGGGTGGAGCGGCTCGGCTGGTTCCGCATCGATCCCACTGCCGCTCTGGCACCGGATCGCGTGAACATCGACCTCCGGGCCTGGCTGGCAGGCGGAGCCGAGGCGGCGGAGCGTGAACGACGCAGTTTCTGGGGCCGCACCACGCAAAAGGCACGTCTGCTGTGGGACAGCCTCAATTATGCCTGGCAGGACCGGGTGATCGACTTCAACCGCGAGTCCCAACGCGATCTGCTGGAGCGTGTCGGCCTGCGGCAGAGCTGGCTGTTGCTGCTGATGACGAGCATTGTCGCCGTGGTGGTGGCTGTCGCGATCGTTTCATGGTGGCTGTGGCGTCCTGCGCGTCACGCAGATCCATGGATGCGCGGCTGGCAGCGTGTATGCCGACGGCTCGCCAAAGCGGGGGTGCGACCGCGTGCCGTCAATGAAGGACCGCTCGACTTTGCCCGGCGCGTGGCCCTTTCCAGGCCTGATCTCGCCTTCCAGGTGGAACGCATGGCCGAAACCTACGCCGCAGGCCGTTATGGTGCCCAAAATGAGCGGTGGAAAGAGTTCCAGAACCTGCTGTCGAAGTTCAAGCCAGTGAGGCTCAGCAGGCGTTGACGATGGTGCGCGGTGCAGGGTTCGAACCTGCGACCCCTGCCGTGTGAAGGCAGTGCTCTACCGCTGAGCTAACCGCGCGGAAATCGTGGGGCGCAATCTGTAACCGGACTTGAGGGCGGCGGCAACCGGAAAAATGAGCGAAGAACGGCTGTGGTGATGACCACCGCCTCCTGACTGGCTGACAGAAACAAGAGGGCAAAAACAATGGCTTCTGTCAGTCTGCGTTTGCTGATGAAGAGAGCGTGGGAAATGCGGCTTCGTTCCCGGATGAAAACGACCTTTGCTTCCGGGGGGGCTCCGCCCTCTGACCTACGCCCTCCGCAGACGGAACTGGCGGAGGTAGGTGAGGGGTGTCATGCCCATGTGGCGGTGGAAGTGGTGGGTGAAAGCACTTTGATCGCAGAAACCGAGGGCCTGTGACACGTCGGCGATTTGCGCGCCTTCTTTTTGCAGTGCCTCGCATGCAGCCTGGATGCGGAGCTTCATGATGAAGGCCTGAGGGCTCACGCCGAAGGTCTCCACGAACTTCCGGTGCAACTGCCGCGGCGAAAGATGCACGATCCGCGCCAGCTCGGTGATGGAGACGCCGGTGCGGAAGTGCTCGCGGATGTAGGCGAGAGCGCGGTCGATTTGCAGGTAGGGCTGCAGCACTTGTTTTTTGCCCTCAAAGCTCTGCACTGTACCCATGAGGCCGATGATGCGGCCGTTCGCATCGAAGAGCGGCAGCTTGTTGGTGACAAACCAGTCCGGGATGCCCTGGTCGGTGAAGAAGAGTTCGACGATGTTCAGCTTCGGCCGGCCGGTCGAGAGCACCTCTTCGTCATCACGGCGGAAATTCTCCGCCAGTCGTGCTGGAAACAGGTCGAAGTCGGTTTTGCCGACGATTTCCTCCTCCCGCGAAAAGCCGAAGCGCTCGATGAAGCGCCTGCTGGCGCACATGAGGCGGAAGTCACGATCTTTGGCGAAGAACGCCAGATCCGGCAGATGATCGAACAGCCGGTAGAAGGGGCTGACCGCGCTGACACGACCGATGAACGCATCGCGCAGCGCGGCAGGGGAATCAGAGCGTGACGTCGTGCGGCTGGCCACGGCGCTGATTTAGCACGGCTGCATCAAAAGCGCAGCCGGAATCCCGCGTAGGCACCCGTGTCGAAGGTGGGAAAGCCGGCGACGGCCTGGTAATCATCGCCGAAGAGGTTTTCCACGCGGGCAAAGACATCAAGGTGGCGGCTGACCTGCCAGTTCGCACTCAAACGGGCGAGCAGGTGGTCCTCCGCATTGATGCGGGCGAAGGTGGCGGCATCGAAGTCCTCGCGGTCGATGACATACGAGCCTGACAGCGTGAAGGTGAGCCGATCCTGCGGGCGCAGCGTCATGCTGGTGGTGATCATGTGCCGCGGCTGGCGGACGAGACGGCGGCCGGTGGTGAGATTGTCCGACTCCAAATAGGTGTAGCTGGCATTGAAGCCGAATTCCTTGCATGGCTGCCACGCGGCGGAGAACTCCATGCCTTCGCGACGTGCCTGACCGACCGGTTGCAGGAAGGCGGGAGCACCGACGAACTCGAACGTGTTGCGCAGATCGCTGTGAAACCACGTCAGCGCGAAGTTGAGGTTCGCCGAGGCGATCGGCTGTTCGATGCCGACCTCAAACCCGCGGCTGCGTTCCGGCTTCAAATCGATCAACTGGCCGCCAAACGGAGCCCAGATGGCACCTTCGCGATCCTGTGGCGTGGGCGGGGCGAAGGCAGTGCCGTAGTTCGCATGCAGGATGGTCTGTGTCCACGGCAGGCGCCAGCTCGTGCCCGCACGCCAGGTGGTGGCATCGGCAAAGTCCGAGTAGCTGTCATGCCGCAGGCCGGTGATCACATTCCAGCCCGGCAGGATCTCCGCCTGCGATTGGAGGAAGACAGCCCAGTTCGTCTCATGCTGGTCGATGTCATAACTCTGCCCGCCAGGATTAAAGAAGCCGGGCGCAGCATCGTTGTAGCGATTGAAGCTCTGGTCTTGCAGCCACGCACCGGCGGTGATCGTCCATTTGTCCGTCACACGCACCACGCTTTGATACTCGAAGAAATGGTTTCGCGAGGTGATGCGGTTGTCGACAGGGAAGGGACCTGTGTTGCCCGTGGCCACCTGGCGGAAGTTGCCCATTTGATAGGTCAGCGTCTGCGTCCAGCGCTCCGTGGTCTCCCACGTGAGGCGTGGCGAGAAGCTCCAGAATTCGCTGAGCGTGTTGTCATCGGGATCGTTGGCAAAGACACTGCCCGGATTCCCCACCTCGGCCTGGTAGTAACGCCAGTCGAGATCGAGACGCAGCGAATCGCCAAGCTGCAGACCCAGCGTGCCGGAGGTGTTCGTTTGCTGGAGCTGGCTGTTGATGCGCTGGCCTTGGATGTCCGTGCGCATGCCATCGACGGACCAGTCGAGGATGCCGATGGAGCCACGCGAGGCGAGGCCTTCGCGGAAGGTGCCGTAGCTGCCGGTCTCGAAGAAGATCGAATTCTCCGGCTTTGCCAGTCCCTTGCCGCTGCGGGTGATGATGTTGATCACACCGCCGATCGTTTTGCCGCCGTAAAGACTCGCCGAGGGGCCGCGGAGCACTTCGATGCGCTCCACGTTGTCGAGCCCCATCGTTTCCGGGTTGAACGAACCGGCCAAGTTCATCGGAATGGGCCTGCCGTTGATGAGGAAGGCCGTTTGCTGCGTCGTCGATCCTCGCAGGAAGACGCCTGCGAGCGTGCCGGGTGATCCGTTATCGACGATCGCCAGACCGGGCACCTGGCTCAGCGCCTCGGGGAGGCGGCGGTATTGTTTGTCGTCGATTTCTTCGCGATCGATGACGGTCACACTGCTGGCAGTGCGCCAGCGTTCGGTTTCCGTTTTCGTCGCGGTGATGACGCGCTCCGGCATGCTGCCGGTCCTCTGGGGTGGAGACTCGGCCCTCGATTGAGTCAGTGAGCCGAGAAGGCAGGCCGCGAGCGCAAGGCTCCGGCCACGGGGGATGTGGATGAACATGTCGTTTTGGGTTTCATTGGTTCGATGAAATCACCCGCGCACCGTCACTTGACTGGTCGGATGACATGTTCGCAGCGAGATGTTCGGACTCCGGGTTTCCGGCGGCTTTGCCGCCTTCCTCGCCTCCGCCTTCACCGTGGATTGCTCCCGATTGGCTTTGCTCCGTGTTTTTGGCACGAATGGAGGTCTGTGACCCGATACCGCAGCGCCACTGTGGCCGGTTCTCACGGCCTTCCCTGCATCTGCGAACGGAAAGAAAACGGGGGGCATCACGAGAATGCCTCCCGCCATGGTTTTGTCATAAGCCGCATGTCCTGAGGGGCAAACGGAAACTGTGCTTGCGCGGGAAGCTGCCAAAGCGAATGCAGTGGCTGATGAAACGCATTCAAGACGCCCGGCTCTATGGCATTGTTGACCTCGGTTACGTGGAGCCAGGAAATGTCTGGCGCATGACTCAGGAGCTGTGTGAAGGCGGCGTGGATGTGCTGCAACTGCGGGCCAAAAAGATCGTGAAGAGCGAGGTGGAGCGCCTCGCGCGGCTCATGCTGCCCGTCACGCGCGAGCATGGCGTGCCGCTGGTGATCAACGACCACATCGATGTGGCCGCCGCTGTCGGCAGCGAGGGCGTGCACGTGGGCCAGGATGATGACGCGGTCGCCAAGGCGCGTGCCGTGGTCGGATCATCGTGTTTTGTCGGCAAATCGACGCACAGCCTCGATCAGGCGGAGAAAGCGCATGACGAAGGCGCGGATTACATCGGTTTCGGGCCGCTCTACGCCACGGGAACGAAGCCTGACTACGTGCCGATCGGTTTGCAGGACGTCGCGGAGGTGCATCGCCGCGTGTGGCTGCCGGTTTTCTGCATCGGCGGCGTGAATGCGACACGGCTGGATGAAATCCTGGCCGCTGGAGCGAAGCGCGTGGTCGTTGTCTCGTCATTCCTCCTCGCCGCCGACGTGAGCGGCGAGGTGCGTGGCTTGAAGGAGCGACTGATCACTTCTTCACCACTGGCATGATGTCAGCGGTCACGGCCCGTTTGGCACCGAGGTATTCCTTCGCGAGGGCGGAGATTTCGTCCTTTTTGATGCCGGAGAAGTCACTGACGAAGCTGCGGGCCCAGTCGAGGCGTTCTGGATGCTCCTGGGAGCAGCGCAGCACGTTCATCGACCAGTAGCGGTTGTCGCGGCGCATCTGCTCAAGCTGGGCCAGCGTGGGTTTGATCGCGCGGTCGAACTCGTCGTCGCTGATCTCACCGCTGGAGAGCGTGTCGCCGATTTCGACGACGAGCTTTGTGAGCTTGGCCGCCTGCTCCGGTTTGCACTCGATCATGGCCGTGACGTAGCCGTAGCCGGTGAAGGTGTCGCTGGCCACGTGGTAGCAGGCGGGGCTGTAGGTGTCGCCGAGCTCCTCCCGTATCTTGATGCGCAGGCGGTCGTCGAGGATGGAGCCGAGCAGTGTCAGACGACGGGCACGCTGGATGTTCAGCATGTCGGTGGTGTTCCAGTAGATCGTGGCAATGGCTTTCGGAATCTCGGTCTCGAAGGGGAAGGATTTGCTGGCGTCCGGCTTCGGGAAGGCAACGGCGCGTTCCTTTTCATACGCAGGCTTCTTCTCCGCACGTTTTGGCAGGGCACCGAGCGTTCTGGCCACGGCGTTGAGCGCGGTTTCTGCGTCGGTGTCGCCAAGAACGGTGACTTCGAGGTAGGATTCCTTCAAAGCCGGTGTGAGCCACTCCTTGAGTTCGGCAAGGGAGCGTTTCTTGAGCTCTTCCATCTTCGGGAAGCCCCAGCGCGGGTCGCCGGAATGCATGAATGCGACCACGTCGTTGTTCATCACGCCTTCAGCCGTGTGATTGAGCTGGGTGTAGAGAGGATCGATGTTCTTCTCGAACTGACGGGCGGCCTCATCACGATAACCCGGTGCGACAAGATAGGCGGTGAGCAGTTGGAGCTGGGCATCGAGATCGGCCGGGGTGGTCCGGCCGCTGAGCAGGAAGGCCTCATCACCCACGGTGAAGTCGCTGCCCACGGTGCGGCTGGCGAAGATGCGGCGGAGCTCATCGACACCATGTTTTTCCAGGCCGCCGAGCTGGAAAGTGCTCTGGGCGAAGGGAATCAGGCCCGGTTTGTCCGTGGGAGCCACCAGCTTGCCGCCGCCGAAGTTGATGAGCACGCGGAGGGTGCCTTTCTCGAACTCGGTGTGCTTGAAATTGAAGCGCACGTTGTTTTCAAACACGGCCTGGAGAATTTCAAGATCCTTCACCTCGGTGCGCTTCACCACCTTGCCCGCAGGGCCGAAGTCCGTGTAGGCAAAGGCGGCTGTCTCCTCCTTCGCAGGCGGAGCGACCGGTTTCGCGCGGCTTTCTTTGAAGGTGGTGATGATCTGCTGCGCGGCATCCCCTTCGAGCTTCAAATTGCCGCCGAGGAATATTTGCGTGTCGGTGCCCTTCCAGTCATCCACAAGGGCCGCGTGGCACTCTTCCTTCTTCAAAGTGGCAAGCGTGGACGAAATGCGGGCAAAATCATCCGCAGGATGGGTGAAGACCCTTTTGCCCGCCAGACTGCTAACGAAGGTGCTGGCGAGATCGCGCGACTTGCGGCTGTCGGCCTGATCGGCACGAAGTTTGGCTCCTTTGAGCACGGTGGCCTTCGCTTCCTCGAACTCCGCATCGGTGAAGCCGTGTTCGATGGCACGGCGCAATTCGGTTTCGAGCAGCGTCAGCGTGGCTTGCCAGTTTTTCGGGTCACACTGGCCCTGGATGCCGTTGATGTTGACGAATTCGAGGTACTCGTAGCTGTAGCTTTCAGCGGAAATAAAGGGAGCACCTTCCGCCTTCGCGAGTTTCGACAGGCGCTGGTTGATCATCATGTCCGCGAGGTCGCGCGTGGTCATTTCGAGCCGTGTGGCGGCGGTGTCCGGCTTGTTCTCGGCGGGGCGGGGGATTTCGATGGAGATCGTGAGCGCCTCCGCCTGCATTTCGGTGTGCAGTTTGGCGATCAGGCCGTAGCCGGAGGAAACCTTGCCCAGGTCAGGGTCCTTGGCGTCTTCCCGCTGGGGCTTGGCATCCGCGAACTGCTTTTCGATCTCAGCTTTGACGGCGGCAGGGTCCTTGAAGTCACCCACGGCGACGATGGTGGCGCGTTTCGGATTGTAGTAGCCCTCGTAGAAGTCCACGAAGCGCGGGCGTTTCATCGTCTTGATCATCTCCTCCGTGCCGATGGGCATGCGCTGCGGCAGGAGCGACTCCGGCAGGGCGAACTTGTAGCCCGCGATCATGGTGCGGTATTCGATCGAATCGCGGCTGAGTTTCTCGCTCAGGATGATGCCGCGCTCCTTGTCGATCTCGCTCTCGCCGAGCAGCATGCCATCAAGGTAATCGCGGAAGAGCTGCATGCCTTCCGTGATGAATTTGGGTTCCACCTTGGGCAATTCGAGCATGTAAACCGTCTCGCGGAAGGAGGTGTGCGCGTTGGTGTCGGCACCGAAGCCCATGCCGAGGCGCTGGAAGTATTCCACCATCTCACCGCCTTTGAAATGACGGGAGCCATTGAACGCCATGTGCTCCAGGTAATGGGCCATGCCTTGCTGGTCGTCTTTTTCCATCAAGGAGCCGACGTCCATGTAAAGGCGGATGCTGGCGCGGCCGGGCGGCTCGTCGTGCGGGAGAATGACGTAACGCAGGCCATTCTCGAGGGTGCCGAATTGCGCTTTGGCGTCAGGTTTGAGGTCGCTGTTGTCCTGCGGCCAGGTGGCTGCGGATAGCGGAGATGTCAGGACGAGTCCGAAAAGGAGGGCGGCGAGCGGCTGGTGCATAGGTTGACCTGAAACAACGTGCGGAGCCGGTGAATTGTCGAGAGAAAGTAAGGACCTCGTCAATCCTTCAGTTCATCCATTCGCGCGGCACGTGACTGCCGGCCTGCCTCGCATCAGTCAATCTTGCCCAGACCGGCGTCTGGATCAGGCTCCAGGAAGCCGAGCTCCACAAACAGCTCGTCCATCGCCATCAGCGTGGCCTCGTACATCTCGAAGGAGAGGTTGAAATTGAAGAAGCCGTGGCCCTGGCCCTCGAATTCGATCAAGCGGCAGTGATTCTTCTTCTTGCTCGATTTGCGGGCAAATTCATACGAGCCGCCAAAGGGCACGACGCGGTCGCCAGTGCCATGCATGATGAGCATCGGTGGAAGGCCGGGCTTGATCCCGCGGATGAGGTCGGCGGCTTTGCAGGTGGCCTGATCCGGCCAGCGGTCGCGGCCGAACGCATGCTTCGAATACGTGTCGAGCACAGGATTGAAGAGCACGACCGCGTTTGGCGCAGGGCTGCAGTCAAGCGCGTCAGAAGGATCATCAAAACCATCCAAAACGGCGGCGGAAGCGATGGCGTGCCCACCGCCGGAACCACCCACCCCGACGATTTTGCCAGGGTTGATCCCGAGTTCGACCGCGTTCATGCGGATCCACCGGATGGCGGAGCGTGCATCGGCCATCGTCTGCACGGGACCAGTGCCGTGGCGGGTGCTGACACGGTAGTCAAAACAGATCGTGGTCATGCCACGGGAGGCGAAATAGACGCAGTGCGGAGCGAATTGGGACACCTGGCCGTTGTCCCAGCCGCTGCTGAAGAAGAACGCGGCCACCGACTTCGGATAGGGCGGAGCCTTGTCCATCTCCGGCTCCCAGATGTACGCGGAGAGGTTCACGCCGCCGACGCTCTTGTACACTTCCTCACGAGCGGTCTTCAGGAGTTCACGACCACGATCAATGGGCGGCGTTTTGGGCTGTCCTTCGCTGAATGACTCCATGTTTTTTGAGGGGAACTTTGACGTTTACCAGAATCGCCAAAACGGCAAATGGTTTTCCGTGCCGCACGAAACTATCAAGGCGGATTGTGCCATTAGCCAGCCTTAAAATTTCACTCGCCGGGTTGTTTTCTGTTGAATCGTGAATTGTTTGCCGCCCTTCCACCACCTGTCTCATGCGTCGCATTCTCCTGCTGCTTTCCGCTCTTCATTTGATCCTGCCTGCCGGCGGTCTCCTTGCCCAAGGCAGTGACACCGACCTGCGCAATGCGCTGGAGAAAGCCTACCTCCAATGGCGTGACGCGATGATCCGCAAGGACGCGCAGGCCTGGGCCGCCTCCATCACCCGCTACCGCCAGACCGTGATGCGGAACTCCATTGTCAGCGAGCGCAAAGGCTTCCCCGACTCCGTGTTTGCCTCCGACGTGAGGCCGCCCGCGCTGGGCGGTCTGCGCCTGCTCGAAGTGCAGGCCGTGGGAGAGACGGCTCATCTCGTTTACTTTGGCAAGATCGACCTCGGCCAGGATGCGGAGCTGCTGAAGGACAACGTCTTGAAGCTGAAATTCCTCAATGAGAACGGCGTGTGGAAGTTCGACAGCAACCGCATCAGCAGCCTCGCCAACGTGCCCGACGTGAGGAAGGGCCTCCTTTCCGGCGAGCGTCCGGAGTTTCTCGACACACCCGAATACACGCCACCGGGAAAGGCTCCGCCCGTGCCTCCGCTCTGTCGCGTGCCTGACTACAAGGCGGGATACAAGATCGAGTCCTTCGGCTACGAGACCACGATCAGCATGAACGGCTTCCAATACGATCCGGTGCAGGATGGCATCGCGCAGGAGATGATCATCGGCGGCCTGGTGAAAGGGGCCAACGAGATCCAGCTCAAGATGAAGCCCGTGGAAGTGCCGCAGGGAGAGAAGGCATCGCTGCAGATCCGGATTTACGTTCTGGGCAGTGATCCCGAACAGCCGGGCAGGGAGGTGATGCGCTGGATCGCCCCCGCCTCAGGTGCTCCTGCCGAGATCACGCTGCCCATTGAAGTGCGGCCCTGAAGCTTTCCCGCCCTGCTCTCCTCCCGCGCTCATGCCCACGCTCAAACACGAGAATACCCTCCGTGCCTCCGGCTTCCGTGTCATCGCCGGTGTCGATGAGGCGGGCCGCGGGCCGCTGGCCGGTCCGGTGTGTGTCGCCGCGGTGGTGCTGCCGGAGAATTTCCGCCATCGCGTGTTGAATGACTCCAAACAGCTCAGTGAGAGCACGCGGGAGCGTTTATATGAGGAGATCACCGGCGATGATCGCATCCGCTGGCACTGTGTGAGCATCGAGGTGGATGAAATCGACCGCATCAACATCCTCCAGGCCACCTGGAAAGGCATGCGCAGCGCCGCCTTGGCGCTCGATCCCAAACCGGATGCCGTCCTGATCGATGGCAAGCCGGTGAAGCAGTACCCGCTGCATCATGTGGCGCTCGTCAAAGGTGACAGCCTCAGCTACTCGATCGCCGCGGCCAGCATCATCGCCAAAGTCACCCGTGACCGCCTGATGATGGCGCTCGCGCAGGCCCATCCCGAGTACGGCTTTGAATGCCACAAAGGCTATCCCACGCCGGCGCATCTCGCGGCTTTGCGAAAGCATGGCCCCTGTCCGCATCATCGGCGCACGTTCGCGCCTGTGGCGCAGTTGGAATTCGATCTGGCATGAAAAAGCCGCGCCCGTTCCGTCCTGAAACCCTGTGGCGCTGGCTGCGGCGGCGGATCTCAGGCGACAGGCGCGTGCGTTCCGCGTTTCTGTGGTTGTGTGGGCGCCACTTGCGGCTGTTCCGGCGTCGTCTCGCCGGTCGCGTCATGAACCGCTCTGAAATCGGCCGCCTCGGTGAATGGATCGCCGCGCGCTGGCTGTCCGCACACGGCCGACGCGTCCTGTATCGCAACTATAGCGGTGTGAACCGGGGAGAGGTGGACATCGTCGCCCGTCATCGCGATGTGCTCACCTTTGTGGAGGTCAAAACACGCACCAGCACGGCTTTCGGACGGCCGGCGGATGCCGTCGGCACTGACAAGCAGCGGCTCATCCAACGCGGTGCCCAGGACTGGTTGCGCCTGCTCGGCCATCCGCGCATCAAGTTCCGCTTCGACATCGCCGAGGTCGTGCTCATTGAAGGCGAGTTGCCGCAGGTCCACGTCATCGAGAATGCCTTCCAACTGCCCGACAGCTCCACGGCAGGGCGCTGAATCGTGCTTTGACAGCACGGGGGCATGCTTCAAACTGCACGCCCTTTCCCACATCCACCCTCCCGACCATGAGCCACGCCAACTCCGCCAAGAAGATCATCAACAACCCGCTCAAGTGCGCTGACGAACTGTTTGAAGGCCTCGTGCTCGCCTATGACGGCAAGGCCCGCCGCGTCGGCACCCGCTCGATCGTGATGAATGATCTCCGTCCGGATGCACCGGCGCTGCTCGTCGGTGGTGGCGCCGGCCACGAGCCGATTTATCACGGCCTGATTGGCAAGGGCATGGCCGATGGTGCCGCCGTGGGCGAAATCTTCGCCGCTCCCCCTCCCGACATCGTTCTCGAAGCCACGCAGGCGGTGAATCGCGGCAAGGGCGTGCTCTTCCTCTACGGCAACTACGCAGGTGACGTGATGAACTTCGACATTGGCGCGGAACTCGCTGCCGAGGAGGGCATCACCGTGAAAACCGTCATCATCAACGACGATGTCTGCTCCGCTCCGCCGACGGACAAGGGCAAGCGCCGCGGCGTGGCGGGGCTGGTGCCGATCACCAAGATCGCCGGCGCGGCTGCCGCCACGGTCGATTCGTTGGATGAACTGGCTCGTATCGCCCAGAAGGCCGTCGATAACACCCGCACCGTCGGCGTTTCGACCAAGCCGGGCAGCATTCCGGCCACGGGCAAGCCGACCTTTGAACTCGCTGACGACGTGATCGGCCTCGGCATGGGCATTCACGGCGAAAAAGGCGTGGGGCTCATCCCGATGTGCACCGCCGACGAACTCGCGGCGAAGATTCTCGACCTTCTCTTCGGCGACGACCTGGCGCTCAACGCTGGTGACGAGATCATCTTCTTCGTCAACAGCCTCGGCAGCACGCACATGATGGAGCTGCTGATTCTCCTCCGCGGGGCGAAGCCGATCCTCGAAGCTCGTGGCATCAAGATCCACCAGACCATCGTCGATAACATCGTCACCTGCCAGGAAATGGCCGGCGTGAGCTTCAGCATCACCAAACTCGACGCCGAACTGAAGAAACTCTGGGACATGCCCTGCGAGAGCGTGGGCTACACCAAACTTTAAGCGGCCCACGGCCATGAAACTGCCCGAAATCTTCGCCAACCCGGTCAATGTCCGTTCCTTTGCCGCAGGGACGCCCATTTTCAAAGCCGGCGACGATTCGGGCGAGATGTTCGTGGTTCAGAGCGGATCGGTGGACATCATCCTCAACGGCACAGTCGTCGAAACCGTCGGCACGGATGGTTTCTTCGGCGAGATCTCGCTGATTGAGGATGCTCCTCGCGCTGCCGATGCCATCGCGCGTGAGGACTGCCGCCTGCTTCCCGTGAACAAGCATCACTTCCTCTACATGGTCGATGAGATGCCGCAGTTCGCCCTTCACGTCATGAAAGGCATGGCCGACCGCCTGCGCCGGGCGGACAAACGGGCGGAGATGTAGGCGCAGGCTTCGCATTTGACTTCCCGGCGGCAGCGCCAACTATCGCCGTCCCATGTCCAAAGCCAGCCTCTCCAAAGACGAAGTCAAAGCCATGCTCATCCTCGCCTGCGAGCGCATCATCGCCGCTGAGCCGATGCTGTCCGAAGCCGACCGCAACCTGGGAGATGGCGACCACGGCCTGGGCATGCAGCGTGGCATGACCGCCGCGAAGGAAAAGCTCGAAGCCGCCGAGGTCGAAAGCATCGAGAAAGCCTTTTCAACGGTCGGCATGGCGATGATGAGCAGCATGGGCGGTGCCAGCGGTGCGATCTTTGGCACCTTCTTCCGCAATGGAGGAAAGGCGCTCGCTGGCAAGGACAGCTTCGATGCCGCCGCACTGGCCGCTTTTCTCAAAGCAGGCGTCGATGGCGTGAAACAGCGTGGTGGAGCCGCCGTGGGCGACAAGACCTGCGTGGACGCCATGGAGCCTGCGGCGAACAAGGCTGCTGAAGTCGCTGAATCGTCTCTTTCTGAGGCCATCCAGGCTGTCACGGACGCCACCGTTGCTGGAAAAGACGCCAGCAAGGCGATGATCGCGAAATTTGGTCGTGCAAAGACACTCGGCGAAGCCTGCATCGGCTTCCCGGACGCTGGAGCCTGCTCCGTGGTCGTGATCATCGAGGCATTCCGCGACTTTATCGCCGCCTGACGTAGGCCGGGAGTGTTTGGCGCCTTGTGCGTCGATCCAATCACGGCTGCCTTCGCCAAACTTCCCGGCGTTGCGAACGTCTCCGTGCTTTCGTTGCCTCCCAAAGCAGCCGGGAAGTCCGGCGGACATGGCGCAGAGTGATGCGAGGTCTCCTTCCGCCGGACACTCCCGGCCTACGAGCGAGGTCGAATCACCGGCTTCTGCCAATCCTTCCAAAACGCCTCGGTTTGCAGAGGATCGGGCCGGATTTCGATCACGATCGGCACCTGGATCAAATCTTGGAGGTCCATCGGATCATCCGTCTGCACATATTCCATACCCCAAAGCTGCGCCCATGGCTCAAAGCTGAGCGAATGGCGGTTTTCGATCACGCTGCGGGCCGGGTCGGGCAGCGAGCGCAGGCTGTTCACGCGGGAGAAGATCTTTCCGCCTCCGTTGTTGATCACCACGATGCGCAGTTTCGGGTGATCCATCTGCGAAATGATCCACGGGCCGGCCAGATCGTAGAGCGTGCTGAGATCACCCAGAATCAGCCAGCTTTCGGCCGGATGAGCGGCGCTGGTGCCCAGGAAGGTTGAGATCAGCCCGTCGATGCCGTTGGCGCCGCGATTGGCAAAGAATTCAACGCCTCGCTGAGCTGACTTCAATACGAGTCCCGCCTCGCGGATCGGCAGGCTGTTGCCCAGGAAGACTCGCGAACCTTCCGGAATCACGTCGATCAAATAGCGAATCCACGCGGGCTCCGACTGCTCAAACTTGTCCAGTTCCGGCTCAAACTTCAGAATGCCGCACGGATTGCCCAGCGCTGCGAACTGGACGTTGCACAAGGCTTCCCATGGCAGCGTCTGCACATTGGCCTGCCGTGCCAGGCCGCTGAAGCCAGAACGCGTGAGGTTGGTGACGTGAGTCTTGGTTTGTTCCTCCAGATCGCGCCACCAGCGCCAGCTCGGCACTGCGCCAAGCCGCAGCACATGCGCGGGTCGGGCCGATTGTAGCGCACGTTCGCCGCCGGGAATGAGAAGCCGCTGCAATTCGGGGAAGCCGTGCAGATTGGCGGTCGCCTCCGCCACGATGGGTGCACCCAGTCTGGCCAGCAGCGGAGCCGCTTGAGCCGCGTCCGCAGGATGCAGCCCGGAAACCAGCACAAGATCGCATTCCACGGAGCAAGCGGGCACTTCGGCCTGAGTTGTGGCTGCGGCATGAGCCCGCGAAAAGTCCACGCCGATGACGTTGGTCTCCAGCGGTTCATCCAGGCACACGTTCAGGTGCCGTGGACGGTCACACTGGGTCTGATACATCTCCAAAGCCTCGTCAGTGGCGTCCCAGTCACCCACGGTCTGGGCGTAAACGCCGAACAACCCGTGCTGCTCGATGGCTTGCGGCGCTCCGCTGCCGCGATAGCTCTTCGGCCGGTCGGCGGTCAGCACGAACAGCGGCAGACCTTGATAGTGAGCCTCAATGACCGCTGGCAGGCACTCGGCGGCGGCGGTTCCGCTGGTGGTGAGGACCGCGACGGGCTGGCGGTCGGCCAGCATCCGCCCGAGCGCAAAAAAAGCCGCGCAGCGCTCCTCGAAGAAGTGCCAGATCTTGATGCCCTTGCTGGTGAGCAAGGCGGCCACCAGCGGTGCGTTCCGCGCACCAGCGGCGATGCAGACCTCCCGCACACCGAAGTGGGCGAGCACGCTCAGGGACTGTCGGATGAGCTGTTCCTGCGTCATGAATGAAGTGCCAGCAGACGCAGCACCGCCTCGCGTTTCAGGCGCAGTTCGCGCCACTCATGGTCGAAGGCGCTGCCGCCCACGATGCCACAGCCCGAGGGCAGGCTGATCTTGTCGCCTTCCCAGCAAATGCCGCGGATGGCGACGACGACGTGCGTGGTGCCGTCGTTCTCGATGAAACCGAAGGGGGCGCCGAAAAAGCCCGGCGCCTGCAACTGCTGGCGATACTCGCGCAGTTTCGAGAGCGATCCCTCATCGCGCGGCAAACAGCCAACCGCAGGGGTCGGATGCAGCAGCGGCACAAGCTCGGCTGGATCGACGTTCTGGCGCAGTTTCACGCTCAAACGGGACTGAAAATGCACCAGGCCGGAGGTCTGGCAGAGCGTTCGCGGCTGGCGTTCGACTGCACCCAGGGTTTGCAGGCGTTCGGTGAGGAAACGAACCACGATCTCGTGCTCCTCGATCTCCTTCACATCTGTCAGAAAGGCGTCCTGGTGTCCGGGTTTGGCGGTTCCGGCCAGAGCCATGGTCTCCAGTTCGTCCGCGTGCGTTTTGAAGAGCAATTCCGGAGTGGCGCCGAGAAAGCCGCCGGATCCGGTGACGTGCGCGTAGCCCCACATGTTCGCGGGTGCCTTCATGACTGCCTCCAGCAGCCTTTTCGGGCTGCCGGACATCAGGGTGCCGCATTCGGTGAGCACCGGCACCATCTTCTCGATCTTCTTGGACAAGACCTCCCGGCGGATGCGGCGGAAGGCCATTTTGAACCACTCCGTGGCCGGTTTGGCCCAACTGATCTGCGGCGTTTGCGAGCCGTTCAGATGAATCGTTGCTGGCAGGCTTTCCGGCGTGACCGCATGCAGACGTGCGGGCACCTTCCAAGGCTGCGGGTCGGTCAGATCGAAGTCATTGATGTAGAAGGCTCCTCCTCCCGCCGGCGCGGCGGCCAGCTCGGTGAAGGGGCCTTCTCCCAGCCACGCCCTTCCGTCGGGCAGCCTGAACAAAGCGAATTCCGTCATGCGATTTTGGGTCCATAGTGAAACGCGGCTCGCTCCGCGCAAGATGTGAAAGTTCACAAGTGAACATCCATCAGCGCTCTTGAGTCGAATCTTTAGCATGAATGCCGCTGATGAGTTCCTGCGTGTGGCATCCGACTACCAGCTCGGAGCGCTCGACACGGAGTCGCAGCATCCCTTCACGCTGTCGCTTTCACAGATGGCGCGGACGGATGTCGGAGAGGCCGTCAAGCTCATGCATCAGGTGGACGTCCACGCGATCCGGCAGATGCAGGCCAAGTCCGCCCCGCTGGCCGATCTCGCCCGCGCGGTGGCGGCCACGTTCGATGCGGGAAGGAAGGTCTTCCTGTGCGGTTGCGGGGCCACCGGGCGACTGTCGCTCAGCATCGAAATCTTCTGCCGCATGGGCGTTCTTCCGTGCCCCGACCCGGAGCGCGTGGTGGCCTTCATGGCCGGTGGCGATCTCGCTTTGATCAAGGCCATCGAGAACTTTGAAGATCACCCCGAACATGGGGCGCGTCAGCTTGAGGAGCTGGGCTTTGCGCCGGGCGATCTGCTCATCGCCTCCACCGAGGGCGGCGAGACGCCCTTCGTCATCGGTGCCACCGAACGGGCGGCCGAGCTTTCCGCGAATCATCCGTGGTTCCTGTATTGCAATCCTGACGAGCAACTGGTCAAAGCCGCCGTCCGGTCGAAGCGCGTGATCGAGAATCCGAAGATTCAGAAGCTGAACCTCGCCGTCGGTGCCATGGCGGTGGCTGGCAGCACGCGCATGCAAGCCAGCACGGTGCTGATGGCGGCGATCGGTTTTGCCTTCCTGCATCAGCGTGACCCGGAGAATGCTCCCAAGGAGGTGCTGCAACTGCTGCGCCACGTGGCGCACTGCGACGGCCAGTTTCTGCTGCCTTTCATCAAACATGAGGCCGCCACGTATGAGCGTGGGGCCTTCGTTTTGTATGAAAGCGACCGCTTTGGCATCACCGTCGTCACCGACACGACGGAACGCGCCCCCACCTTCAGCCTCGCAGCGTTTGAGAAGCAGGATGATGCCGCTGCTCCGGCCTCGTGGTGCCATTTCATCATGCCAGAGCAGCCGGACGCGCGTGCGGCGTGGAGGGCTCTGCTGCATCGTGAGCCGCGCACGTTGGAATGGCCGGACGTGCGGCATGCCGCCGGAGCGGAGGTGCTGGCTTGCTACGACTTCTCCGCGCAACTCGTCGGCCGGAGGGAAGTCCGCACGCAGGGCGCCGAACATCTGCCCTTCCGCATCACCGGTGGCGCAGACGAGGTCCTCTGGGAGTTCGAGGGACTTCGCGCCCGGGTGGATCTGACGGGCGTGAACGAGTTCCACGCGCATCTGCTTCTCAAGATGCTCATCAACATCCATTCCACCCTCGTCATGGGCCGTCTGGGCCGCTATCTCGACAACCTCATGACCTTCGTGAAGCCGAGCAACAACAAGCTCATCGACCGTTCCGTGCGCTATGTGCGCCTGCTCGCGCAACGCCGGACCGGCAAGCTTCCCGGCTACGAACGGGTGACACGCACGCTGTTTGAGGAACGTGCAAAACTACAGCCCGGCGAGCCCATCGTGCTCAAGACGCTCGCGGCGCTCGGCGTCACGGTGTAGCGCGTCCTATTCGACCAGGTAAAGAATGCGTCCGCAGCTCTCGCACTGCGTGAGTGATTCGGACTGCTTGAGCGACTGGATGACGCCGACGACCACCTTCATGTGGCAGCCGCCGCACTGGGCGTTTTCCATCGGCACCACGGCGGCGTCGCCCTTTTTGGTGAAGATGCGGGTGTAAAGGTCCAGCGTGTCCTCATCGATCGGGGTGGCGAGTTCCTTGCGCTCGGCATTCAGCTCCTCCAGGCGCTTTTTGGTGCCCTCGGCCCGCTCGTCGAGGGCCTTGAGCTCGTCGTTCACGCGTTTCTGCGTTTCGGCCAGCTTGGCCTGGGCCTCCTTGAGCTTCGCCTTGGTGCCTTCGAGCAGTTCCATCTGCTCCAGTTCCCCGTCTTCGAGCTTCGTGACGTCTTCCTGGTAACGTTTGATCTCATGGCCGAGGGCGGCGAATTCGTCGTTCTTCCGCGTCTCAAATTGCTGGTCCTGCAGGCGTTTGATGGTCGTCTGGCGGGTCTGGACGTCGAGCTGGATGCTCTTGATCTTCACCTCCGTCTCCTTCACGGCCTGTGTGTCGGCATCGACAGTCGCCTGGTCCCCTGCGAGCTGCATCCTGGCCCGGGTTTGCTGGTTGGGCACGTCCTTGAGGTCTTTTTGGAGCTGGCGGATGCGCTGGTCGCGCTCTTGAACCTGGAGAAGTTTCGGAATGGCCGGATGCATGTGGCCGCATGTAAGCCGAGTCGTGGAAGAAGCACAAGTTCACAGTTCTCGGTTCGCCGTTCGCCGTTCGCGGTTTCTGGGAACTGAGAACAGCGAACCGGGAACCGCGAACTTCTTGACCAGTCCGCCAGCCCACGAAAAGGTACGCCCTCACCTTCCTCTCACGTCATTAATGAAACCCACCCTTCTCATCCTCGCTGCCGGCATGGGCAGCCGTTACGGCGGCCTGAAACAACTCGATGCGATGGGGCCCTCCGGGGAAGTGGTGCTGGACTACTCCGTGTATGACGCGATCCGCGCCGGCTTCGGCAAAGTGGTGTTCGTGATCCGTCGCGACTTCGAGGAGCTTTTTCGCACGCAGATCGGCTCGAAATTCGAAGGCCGCATCGCGGTGGAGTATGCGTTTCAGGATTTGAACGACCTGCCAGAGGGCTTCTCGGTGCCCGAAGGCCGCACGAAGCCCTGGGGCACGGCGCATGCGCTGCTTTCCGCCGCGAATGTGGTGAACGAGCCTTTCCTCATGATCAACGCCGACGACTTCTACGGCCAGGACGCCTACAAGAAGATCGCCGCCGACCTCGTGCAGCCGCGTCCGAACGACGGGAAGAGCCATTGGTCCATGGTGGGCTTTTACTTGAAGAACACGCTCTCGGATCACGGCAGCGTCTCACGTGGCGTTTGCACCCGCGATGCCAACGGCATGCTCACCACCGTCCTGGAGATGACGAAGATCTTCAAACACGGCGACGTCGCCGAAAACCGCGAGGTGGAGGGCGCTTATGTGCCGCTGACGGGCGATGAAGTCGTCTCGATGAACTTCTTCGGCTTCACGCCGGACATCTTCCCGCAACTGCGCAAAGCCTTCGTCGAATTCCTCTCCAAACGCGGCACCGAACTCAAATCCGAGTGCTACGTGCCCGCCGAAGTCGATGCGCTCATCAGCGCTGGCAAAGCCGAGGTGCGCGTGCTTGAAACGACTGGCAAGTGGTTCGGTGTCACCTATCCCGAAGACAAAGCCGAGGTCGTCGCCAGCATTCGCGAGCTGATCGATGCGGGCGAGTATCCGCAGTCGCTGTGGGGGTGAAACAAGGAGCGGGGGACTCTGTCCCCCAGGATCGGAGGGGATCAGGAGATCCCCACTCCATGGATCAAACGCTCCACACTCCGCTGCGTCGCACCTTGATGCGCTTGCAGCGCTCGTTGGCCAGCTTGTCCCATCTGGATCGCCTTGGCTGAGTCTTGAAGCAAGGCGAGGCAGGCGGTGCCGAGTTCGTCGAAGTTCCCGACCTGCTGCGCGCCTTTCTTTTTGAGCAGCAGTTCGACGAGCGGTGTGAAGTTCTCCATATGCGGGCCGAAGAGAACGGGTTTCTCCGCCAGCGCGGCCTCGGCAGGGTTTTGACCGCCTTCGGCGAGGAAACTTTTGCCGACGACGACGAGCGTGGCGAGGTGCTGCCATGCGGCCAGCTCGCCGGTGGTGTCGATGATGAAGACGGATGCGTTGGGATCGACGCGTGAGGCGGGAATGCTGCGCAGGGCAGTGGAGAGGCCGATGGTTTTGAGCGCGGCGGTGATCTCAGCGCGGCGCTCGACATGACGCGGCACGATGAGCAACGCGAGGTCGCGGATTTGTTCGCGCAGGCGTTGGAAAACGCGCGCGAACTCGATTTCCTCGCCTGCATGCGTGCTGGCGGCGAGGAGGATGGGCTGTGATGTCGAAATGCCGGTTTGCGTGAGCACATTGCGCAGTTCCTCGATCTTCGCAGGTGCGACGCTCGCACCTTCGGGATCGTATTTGATGCTGCCGGTGAGATGAATGCGCTCGCGAGCGACACCCAGACCTTCCCAGCGGGCGATGTCGTCCTCCTCCTGCACGAGCACCTGCTTGAGCATGCGGAAGATCGGACCGGTCAGCCATTGGAACTTCCGATAGCGACGCTCGCTGCGCGGTGACAGTCGAGCGTTGACGAGCGACACTGGAATGCCAAGGCGCCCGGCGGAGTTCGTCAGATTCGGCCACACTTCGGCTTCCACGAGCACCAGTTGCGTCGGCTGAATCCGCTCCAGCATGAGACGGCCGACGCCGGGAAGATCCACGGGGCTGAAGATGGCGACGAGGCGGCCCGCGTGTTGTGCCGCCAGTTCAGCGGCGAGCGCATGACCCGTGGGCGTGGTGGTGCTGAGGACGATGCCGAGATCTGGCTGCGTTTTGAGCAGACGCGTGATGAGTTTTTTCGCGACGTTGACTTCGCCGACGCTGACGGCGTGCACCCAGAGGCGTTCGCGCTGCGGCAGGGCGTTGATGGCTTTCTGCGTCGTCTCATCAAAACAACCGACTCGTTGTGCCAGATCACGCCAGCGGCCGTTGCGACGGCGCATCTTGATGATCGCGCCCGGAAGCATGAACACGAGACCAAAGGGCAGCAGCAGGTTGTAGAGGGTGAGGCTAAGCGCTTTCGATGCCATGCGTGGGTTGATGCAGCCAGACGATGCGGGTGGAGCCATAGGTGCGGTCGGTCAGCACCTGCCAGCCGGGCCAGCTTGCGGTTTGTCGTTTGGAAAAGAGGCTTTCGAGAATGAGATGGCCTTTGTCAGTGAGGAGCGATGGCAGCGCCTCCTGGGTGAGCAGTTTGGCCGTGAGGTCTTCATCATCGGCACGATGCGCATAAGGCGGATCGGCGAAGATGAGGTCAAAACGGCGGCCTTCATCGCGCAGCTGGGGCAAAATGCGGAACACATCGCCCTGGCGCACCGTTCCGCCGCTGAGGCGGGTTTTGGTCATGTTGCGACGGATGACTTCGCAGGCGTTGCGGTTCTCATCGACCATTACCACCGATTTCGCCCCGCGGCTGAGGCATTCGAGACCGAATGCGCCCGTTCCGGCGAACAGATCCAGCACCTTCGCGTCGATCACGAGCTCACCGATCATCGAAAACACCGCCTGCCGCACACGATCCTGCGTGGGCCGCGTGACGGTCTTGGGAACTTCGAGCGGGATGCCGCCTGCTGTGCCGGAAATGATGCGCACGCGCTGTCTTTAGCGGTGAGGGAAGGGGATGCAAGGCGTGAAGCTAGCGGAGCCATGTCAGGAGTTTGCCTGCCCATGTGGAAGCATCGACGTGGTTTAAAATCAGGCCGACGGCAGTTCCCGTGGCTAAAACGAGATAGCTCAGTGAACGAAGAGTGGCAGGCAGGTGTGGTCCCAGCGTTTCCATGTAGCGTCGGTGCTGCTCAGGAGTCCAGGGGCGACGTTTTGTTTTCATCGCCGCATCAACTATACACCCTCGATGAAACGGCAAGGATATTGAGCGGGAAAATCCGGGTGCTTAACTGCAATGTGGTTACTTCCCATTCTTGAAGGCATACAGGACGCCGTCGTCCGCGCCGATGAGGATGTGGTCACCGGCGATGGCGGGGTTTGTTTTGACGGGGGCACCGATTTCGTTGTGCCAGACTTCTTTGCCGGTGGCGAGGTCGAGGGCGTAAACGTAGCCGTCGTCGCAGCCAAAGAGGGCGGTTTTGCCGGCGCAGATGACGGCGCTGCTGTCGATGCGGTCGCGGGCGCGGAATTCCCAGAGCTGCTTGCCGGTGACGCGGTCGATGGCGTGGAAACGCTTGTCTCTGCCGCCGACATAGACGGCTTTTTCCCAGATGGCGGGGGCGGCGTAGTATTCGAATTCGCGTTCGCCGTATTCCCAGACCTGCATGCCGTCGGCGATGCTGTAGGCACCGACGCGGTTGCCGTAGTGGCTGACGTAGATGACGCCGTCGGCGATGGCGACGTTGTTGCCGATGTAGGCGCCGACTTCGATCTGCTTCTCCTCTTTGCCGGTTTTCACGTCGTGCACATGCAGGACGCTGTCGCAGCCGCCGAAGACGACCTTGCCTTCGCCGATGGCAGCGCCGCCGTTGACGTAGTAGCCGGTTTCGGCGGCCCAGTCCTGTTTGCCGGTCTTGGCGTCGAGGCAATAGACCTTGTAGTCGTAGGAGCCGATGATGATCTTCTGCGCTTTCGTGTCGGGATCGGTCCAGGCGTTGGCGGCGGCGTGGATCTCGGCCTCGGTTTCGAACTTCCACGCTTCTTTGCCGGTGTCGGCGTTCCAGGCATAGACGAAGCCGTCCTGGCAGCCTGCGACGACGAGATCGCCCGCGAAGGCGGCGGCACCGTCGAAGGCTCCTTTGGCGGAGTTTTTCCAGAGTTCCTTCCCGGTGGCGAGTTCGAGGCAGAAGAAGTGGCCGTCCTTGCAGCCGACATAGACTTTGCCGGCACGCACGACGGCGCTGGAGACGAGCATCTCGGCCTGGCCCTTCGGTTTGTCCATGAGCTTGAACTGCCAGGCGAGATCGAGCGGGAATTTGAGCTCCACAGGCGAGGTGCCGGTCATGGCGGCATTGCCGCGTGAGTCGGGCCAGTCGGTGTTCTGGGCGTGCAGGCGGAGAGTGAGTGCGAGGAGCAGGAAAATCGTGGAGCGCATGAGTTTGAACTGTGAAACTGGTCTGAGCTGGGCTTTGTTGCAAACAAGCCGATGTCTGATCACGATCTCCAGCAGCCGCCGCCGATCCCGCCTGAACTGGGATGCGAGTACGAGGAGCGTCCGTTCCAAAACTGCACGCGCTGTGGCGAATCGCTGCCGGATTTTCCAGGCGGATTTCAGATCTCGAAGGCCTACAAGCGTGGCGAGTGCGTGATGGAGTATGCGCTGTGCGACCACTGCCGCACGAAGATGATGGAGGAGTTTTCCCAGGAGTCGAAACAGCGTCTGGCGCAGTTCCAGAATGACGAGGTCACCCTGGATCGCGGGCTGGAATCCTGCGCGGTGTGCGATGCGCGGCGGGATGCGCCCGGGATGGATGATTTTGTGATCACAGGCGTGTGCGAGGGCATCTCCCTGCTGCACAGTGTGATGATCTGCGGGAACTGTGGCGACACGGTGCAGGGCATGATCTCGCAGAAGACGCGGGACACTTGGCGGCGCTTTGTGGACGACAATTTTCCGGGTCCGCCGCCGGTGGATTCGCTGCCGGAGCCGGATGAGAGGTTCAGGCGGACGCCGGTGCCGGTGCTTTCGAAGATCGGGTAGGAATGACGATGGTGCATTGCGAGGTTTGGGCGTTGGGCCTTCATTCGGTATTTTCTGCTCTGCTTGGCATCGGGAGTTGAATCGTCCCGGTCGTTCGTTATCACAGTCCGTCCATGGAACTCATCAACAATGCTCCCAATGTGCCCGCTGCGGTCGGACCTTATTCGCAAGCTGTGAAGCAGGGCGGTTTTCTGTTTTGCTCCGGCCAGATTCCGATCGATCCGGCGGCGGGGAAGATTGAGGCGACTGACGTGGAAGGGCAGGCGACGCAGGTGCTGGCGAACATTCGTGCGCTGCTGGAGTCGCAGGGGCGGAAGATGAGCGATGTGGTGAAGGCGACGGTCTTCCTGACCTCGATGGCGGATTTTCCGAAGGTGAATCCGCTCTACGACGCGGCGTTTGAGGGCCACAAACCGGCGCGTTCGACCGTGGCGGTGGCTGGATTGCCGCTGGGGGCGCTGGTGGAGATCGAAGTGATCGTGGCGCTCGACTGAGCACCTTACAGCGCACGTTGCAGGAAGGTTTTTTCCTCCGGCAGCAGCAGCACGGGCGGGACGCGTTCGATCAATCGGAAAACGCGGCCTGCATCGCCCTTGGAAAGCTTCAGCAAGGCGGCGTACACGGTGCGCTGGCCGGGCGGGAGGTTTTCAGGCCGGGTGATTTTGGGCATGGCCGCGAGCATGTCGTCAGCGTGGCCCTGGCGATAGGCGGCGAGGGCATGGAGCAGATGGATGAAATCGGTGCGCTCCGCCGGGCCGGTGAGAGCCAGCTTCTGCAGGCGCTGCGCGGCCAGCTCGATCTCACTGCCGATGACCATCTGGAGGTAAAGCTGCTGCAATTGGAAGGCAGCGCTGTCCGGCTGAAACTCCAGCATGGCCGTGCAGGCCTGAAGCATGGCCGCGCCATCGTGCTGGAATTCGGCCAGTTCATAAAGTTTGGGCAGCAGCGAGGGCCGGAGCCGCGAGTGGCGGGTGACGACCGCCTGGTAGCAGCGCTGCGCCAGGTCCCAAAGATGAAGGCTTTCCGCGAGGCCGCCTGCTTCGAGGGCTTCTTCCGCGTTTTCTCCGCGTCCGGAGTCCTCCAGCACCTGTGAGAGACTTTGACGGGCCTGGGAGGCATCGCCTCCATCCAGGTGCCACCGTGCCTCGGCCCGCCACAGACGGATTTTCTGCACGGGGAAGGCGGCATCGATTTTTCCCGGTTTGAGAAGGCGGTCCAGCTCGTCCCAGCGTTTTTCGCCACGCAGGGCGGTGACGTAGCCCGGAAGCAGTCCGGTGTGGCGGGCAGCGGTCGCCGCAGGGACGAGACGGAGGAGGCGTGCGTGTTCGCGCTCGGCGGCCAGCCAGTTCACCAGGGGCTCCGCCTCTGCGGGGGAACGATGTGCCCAACGAGTGAGTTCCTGCTGGAGAATGTCGGTGCGCAGGTGAGGGCTGACGCGCATCTGGGCGGAGAGCACGTTCAGCCGGCCGGGAATTTTCTTTTCTGCCTGGTCCGGGTGCGAATCGATGAGCTTGAGGAGTTCGCCCGCTTGCGGTGCGGTGAGGTCCTTCGTGCCGGCGATGAGATCGATGGCAGGGAGCGCCAGATCACCCGTTTCACGGGCCGCCTTCCAGAGGCGTGCGCGGATGTCATCGCGCCGGGCCGGATCTGCACTGGTCAGATCAATCGCGGCCAGACGGAGAAGGATCACAGGATCACGCTCCAGGTCCGCCAGCATGGCGGCCCGACGGACTTCCATGGCATCATCCTTTTTTCCTTCCGCAGCGAGGAGTGATGCCTGCAAACGGAGAGCCTCAGGCCGGCTGCGATCTGCCGCTGGCAAGGCCTCATAAATCGCGCGTCCTTCACCTGACTGGCCGGAAATGACATGCAGCCGGCCCAGCAGAGCGAGATCCTCGGAGGTCGCCTCACCATTGTCCCGCAACTGGCGGACGAGCGAAATGATGGCGCGTGGATCGCCATTCGCGGCCACCATGACATCAATGCTGGCGTGGATGACGGCGGGATCATCAGGAGCCCAGCGCCGGGCAGCACGCAGAGCCGCCGCCGCCGCAGGCCAGTCCCGCTTTTGCATCGCTTCGTGGGCCGCTGGCACGTGACGGCGGCCGAGCCAGCCTTTCACGGCCGGCGCCACGTGCGGAAAAGCCAGCCAGACGCCCAGGCCGCCGCCCATCATCGCCAGGGCAAACAACAGCAGCCATCGGGCCTCCCGCCGCGTCTGTTGCGTGGCGTTGCTGGAGTCGTCTGGCGACGCGGAGGTCATCGCTTGTAGGTCAGGTCATAGCGTGCCCAGATCGAGGACACAACGGAACCCGAGGTCGGCGCGGGAGGAGTTTTTCAGAGCGTGGCTGCGGGCGGAGGTGAGCAGCGCGTCCTTGTCAAAGGCCAGCCAGCTTCCACCACGGATCACCCGTTCCTCGGGAGCACCGGGCCAGGCGTCCACGCACCATTCCGAGACGTTTCCGCCCATCTCATGCAGTCCGAGGGCGTTCGGCGTCGAGCTGTTGACCGGAGCGGTGTAGGAGTAG
Source organism: Prosthecobacter sp. (assembly GCF_014879935.1). Lineage (GTDB taxonomy): Bacteria > Verrucomicrobiota > Verrucomicrobiia > Verrucomicrobiales > Verrucomicrobiaceae > Prosthecobacter. The sequence goes on along the minus strand of NZ_JACSRD010000222.1, from coordinate 47,597 downwards.
CTGTCCGCCGTGCCTGGGATCTTGGTGGCGTCGAGGTTCACGGCCAGAGTCGGCGGCTTCCAGTCACCGGCTTTCGGCGTCCACGGATAATGGGACTTGTCGCCGAGATGACGTGCGGCGGGATCGGCCCCCTGCTCGGACTTCAAGCCTGCGGCAGTACTCCATTCAGTGTCCCGGGGGAGACGGTAGCTGGCGTTGGCCGGAATGAGCTTGCTGGCACGGTCACGCTCCGTCAGCCAGGCGCAGAAAGCGGTGGCATCCTCCCAGGAGACACTGGCAGCCGGGTGATTTCCACCGAGCAGGAAGGACGGCCGGCTCGGCCACGACCTGCCAGTGTCCCGCAGCCAGGCCTCGAAGTCGCGCACGCTGGTCTCAGTGGCGCAGATCAGCAGCGGGCTCTTCTCGTCCAGCGGCACAAAACGCATGCCCAGGGCGTTCAGGAAGGTGCTGCCATCGGCCGCGGCCGGTTTCAGGCTGGCGGCATCGGGCAGGGCGTCGTCGCCTCCTTTGCCCTGCATCTTTTTGCGCAGTTCCTCGATGGCGGAGCTGTCCACCTTGCGGCTTTCCGCCATGGCTTTCATGCGTTCCTCCACCGCCTGTTTGTCGGCGGCGGCCGTGGCGGCCAGCAGGCTGGCGGTGCGGCGCTTGTCATCAAACACACAGCGGAAGCCGGTGGTCGGCGCACGTAGATCGACCGGCACGACGTATTGGTAGGCGGACGTGAGGCATTCCGCGCGGAAGTAGGCCCAGGAGCCGCCACGCAGGATGCCCGTCGGCTGGGCGCGGATCTCCGCCGGCTGTGTCCACTCCCAGACATTGCCAGCGAGGTCGAACAGGCCTTCTTTCGACGGGCTGAAACTGCCCACGGGCGAGGTGTAGGGATAACCATCTTTGTAACCTGGAATCTCGCCATCGGCGAAGTTGCCCGCCTTGTCAGGCGGCGGCCATTCCTGGCCCCACGGATAGATGCGGTCATCCTGCAGGTGCTCCTCGGCCGTGAGGCCCAGTTTTTTTCGTCCGCGGGCCAGTCCGACGGCGGCGTCCCACTCGTCCGGCGTGGGCAGGCGATAGGCCTGGGAGCTGTCGATCACTTGCTTCGCGCGCTCGGTTTCGGTCAGCCAGTTGCAGAAGGCCACGGCGTCCTGGAGATTCACGCCCACGACGGGATGCTCGGGCGTCTGCTGGAAGTGCGTCTGGTAGGACCAGGGGTGCTTCCGCTGGCGCAAAAACTCGGTCCACTCGGACAGCCGTGTCTCCCAGATCGCAAACATCACCGTGGTGCCCGGAACGCTGACAAAACGTGTGCCGAGGCTGCTGGTGTGGGGCGGGACCGGAGCGGCGTCGCCGGCGGGGGCGATCACCTGCGCCCGGACGGCTGAAGCGGCGGCCAGCGTGAGAACCAGGACACCCAAACCTGACATGAAGGATTGCATGGCGGATTTGCTACATGGAATGCGGGGGGAGTTCATCTAAAAAAAGCGTTGGAGCAGGTCTGACCGGCAATGTGTTCCGGCGAAGTTTGACAGGCCAGCCCGGGATCGTGTCAAAGAGTTAACGCACCCGGTGACTTTATGCTTTGCGCTGTAAATGAGCATGGTACAGTCGCGCTCTTTTTCTTGAAAATGCCGCTCCAGCCCCGGCATCCACTCCCGGCCGCACGTGGATGCGACCGATGGCGGCAGCTTGTCCGGCAGGCAGATGTGAAGCCTTCTGGCTCTGGATTCCGGTTCCAGGCGGGTTGGTTTTTGGCATCTAACACACTGTGAAAGGCATCATCCTTGCAGGCGGAGCAGGTTCCCGCCTTTACCCGCTGACGCAGGTTGCCTCGAAGCAGCTTCAGCCGGTGTATGACAAGCCGATGGTGTATTATCCGCTCACGGTGCTCATCGCCTCGGGCATTCGCGAGTTCTGCCTCATCTCGACTCCGCAGGACATCCCGCGCTTTCAGCAGCTTCTCGGCGATGGAAAACGCTGGGGCATCTCCATCGAGTATCGCGAGCAGGCCAGGCCCGAAGGCATCGCGCAGGCTTTTTTGATCGCCGAAAGCTTCATCGGCAGTGATCCCGTCACCTTGATCCTCGGCGACAACCTCTTTTTTGGTGGCGACGCCTTCCCACGCGCCGTTGCCGATTTCAAATCGGGCGCGACCATCTTCGCTTACCATGTGAACGACCCCGAGCGCTATGGGGTGGTCGAGTTTGATGCGGAGGGACACGTGATGTCGTTGGAGGAAAAGCCAAAGGTGCCGCGCGGCAACTACGCCGTGCCCGGTGTGTATCTCTACGACAACGACGTTGTCGCCATCGCCCGCGAGTTGAAGCCGTCGGATCGTGGCGAGCTGGAAATCACCGACGTGAACAAGGAATACCTCCGTCGCGGCACCTTGCGCGTGCAGCGCCTCAGTCGTGGCACTGCGTGGCTCGATGCCGGGACCAGTTCCAGTCTTCACGAGGCCTCCGCCTATGTTCAGACGATTGAGAAACGCCAGGGCGTGAAGCTTGGGTGTCCGGAGGAGGCTGCGTTGCATCGCAAGTTTCTCAGCCGGGACCAGTTTGAGAGCGTGGTCAGCGCCATGCCGGAATGTGAATACAGCAGCTATCTCAGAAGTGTGATCGAACAATCGCACTGGCTGCCACAAGGGCGGCCGGAATGATTGCGGTTCTCGGTGGAAACGGGCATGTCAGCAGCGCATTTGCGGCCGAACTGGAGCGCCGGGGACTTGCATTTCGGGTTCTTTCCCGGTCGGAGCTGGACTACACCTCGTTCGCCGCGCTCACCCGTTTTCTCCGCCGCGAAAAGCCCCGGTTTTTGATCAATGCGGCCGGTTACACCGGCAAACCCAACGTCGATGCTTGTGAGACAAAACGCGCTGATGTGCTGTTGGCCAACGTGGTGTTTCCGCAGGTCGTCGCGAATGCCTGCGAGACCGCCGGAGTGCCCTGGGCGCATGTTTCGTCCGGTTGTGTGTACTCAGGCGGCCGCATCTTGGAGGACGGCTGCTTCCGTGTGGAAAAGAACCTCGCTCTTCCGCACCTGCGCTGTCTTGTGGACGAGCGGCCTGAGTGCGTGGCTGGTTACCGGGAGGAAGATGTGCCGAACTTCAGTTTCAGGGAGCCTCCGTGCAGCTTTTACAGCGGCACCAAGGCGCTTGCGGAGGAAAGCCTCGCTGGCGCTCCCGGCGTGTACGTCTGGCGCCTGCGCATGCCGTTCGACGAAGTGCCGGGACCTGCCAATTACCTTTCCAAACTGCTGCGCTACGAGCGGGTTTACGACAACGTCAACTCGCTCTCCCACCGGGGCGACTTCGTGCGTGCTTGCATTGACTTGTGGGAGCGGCAGGCCGCGCCAGGCATCTACAACATCACCAATCCTGGATTTGTCACCACCCGTCAGGTCATCGCCTGCATGCAGCGGGTCTGGAAGCTTTCGCGGCCGTTCGCTTTTTGGGAAGGTGACGAGGAGTTCTACCGCCATGCCGCCGTGGCTTTGCGGTCCAATTGCGTCCTGGACTCCTCGAAGCTGCTCGCCGCCGGCGTGCGCATGCGACCGGTGATGGATGCGGTGGAAGATGCCCTCGACCGTTGGACCACCGGACGCCCGGACCTTTGACTGAAATGAATCTTCTCATCACCGGAGGCGCGGGCTTCATCGGCTCCAACCTTGTTCGCCAAGTCATTGACAAGGGCGGCATCGCGAAACTGGTCAATCTCGACTGCCTCACGTATGCCGGCCGGCTTGAGAACCTCGATGGCATTCACGGTATTCATCCTCGTTACGTGTTCGAAAAGGTCGATCTGCGGGACAAGGGCGAGGTCATCCGGGTTGTCCGTGAACACGACATCACTCATGTCATGCACCTGGCGGCGGAATCGCATGTTGATCGCAGCATCTCCGGTCCGGCGGATTTCATCACCACAAACATCAACGGCACCTTCCACCTGCTCGAAGCCTGCCGCGCTCACTGGTTGGATTCGTCATTCGACATTCGTCATTCGACATTGAAGCCCCGCTTTCACCACGTCAGCACGGATGAGGTTTTCGGCTCGCTCGGCGAAACCGGCTTCTTCACCGAAACCACGCCCTACGCGCCCAATTCACCTTACTCCGCCTCCAAGGCCTCCAGCGACCTGCTGGTGCGTGCCTACCACCACACCTACGGTCTGGCGGCGGTCATCACGAATTGCTCGAACAACTACGGGCCGCGTCAGTTCCCGGAAAAACTCATTCCGGTCGTCATCCAGAGCATTCTCGCCCGCAAACCGGTTCCTGTTTACGGCGATGGCATGAACGTGCGTGACTGGCTTCATGTGGGCGACCACTGCGAGGCTCTGTGGACGGTGCTGACCACCGGGAAAGACGGTGAGACCTACAACATCGGTGGCTGCAACGAAAAGGCCAACCTCGACCTCGTGCAGCAGATTTGCGACCTCATTGATGAGTTGAAGCCGGAACTGGGAGGCGATTCCCGCAACCTCATCACCTTCGTCACCGATCGCCCCGGGCACGACCGCCGCTATGCCATCGATGCATCCAAAATTGACCGTGAGCTGGGCTGGAAACCAGCTCACAGCTTTGAGTCTGGCATTCGCGAGACAGTGACGTGGTATCTGACACAGACCTTGTGAGGGCAATCGCCTCGAAGAAGAAAAACATGATCCCTGCGAAACTAGTCAACGGTCTCCGGTTGCTTTATCATCTCTTCCGTGACTACAGGCATGCGCCCCGGTGGCTGTCTGACCGGCTGGTGCGGAAAGACATGCTCGACCGGCGGATTCCGTGGCTGACCTGGGGGGCTGTGGATCATCTGGGAAAGGTCGTGCGTCCCGGCATGCGCGTGCTCGAGTGGGGCGGCGGCGGCTCCACGTTGTATTTCCTCGATCGGGGCTGCCGTGTGACCACGATCGAAACCGATTCCGGCTGGGCAGAGGGCCTGAGGTCTCGCTCCAAGTCCAGCGGAACCTCCGGACAGCTCGAATTGCGGCTGATGGCTCACCCGTCCGCAGGCGAGGCAGCGGCTACGGCCTACCTCCAGGCGGTCGAAGATCCTGCCTGCTGGGATTTGGTGCTCGTCGATGGCCCGGGAGAAATCTCCCGCGTTGAGTGCATCCGACGTGCCATGCCTTTCGTGAATGCCGGTGGGTTCATTGTGCTGGACAATGCCGACTGGCCCGCCTTTGCCGACGCACCCAAGCTCCTGGCGGGCTGGGACCGGAAAGTGTTCAGCGGATTGATCCCCTGCGCCCGGGGCACGGGCCAAACGGATGTGTATTGGAAGCCGCATTCCGCCTGCACATCCGGTTAAGCATAGCCAATTTGGTATATTTTCCTGGTAATTATCTTTTGCCACGAAACAGCCCAAACGGTTTTCTGAGGCACTAGTGAGCGCTTCCAGATAGATGTCTGCCACTCGTAGCATTTTCTTCGGCGCAACCGCCAGTTGGTTTAGTCGTGGCGTAACGATCCTTCTTGGACTCGTTCTGCTGCCTGTGCTCTTTCGCACACTTCCCAAGGAGGAACTGGGTGTGTGGTTGCTGCTCGGACAAACTTGGGCTTCATTCGGCATTCTCGACCTCGGCTTTGGGGTGACGTTGACGCGTCATATCGCATTTGCCAAAGGCAAAAGCGGTTCCGATCCGAACACACGCCTCACCGCTAGTACTCTGCAGGAGATCGCCGACCTGCTATCCACTGGCTGTCGAATCTATCGCGTGCTTTCCGTCGTCTCGCTGCTCCTGGCCTTCACCTTGGGAGCTTTCTACCTGCGCACCCTCACGCTCATTGATGTGCCCGCCGTCTCCGTCTGGAGCGCCTGGACGATCCTGTGCGTTAGTTTTGCCTTAAATATCTGGGCAACCCCCTGGACGTGTCTACTGCAAGGTGTTGGCTACGTCGGCTGGGATGCCCTGCTAAACTCGTTTGTCAACGCCCTTACCCTCGTCGGTCAAATCATCGCCGCCCTCCTCGGAGGCGGGCTCGTCAGTCTGGCCATTATCGCCGTGGCGGGCGCGTTGGCACAACGCTTTGTCTTTTTTGCGTTCGCCCGCCGTAATCGGCCGGAGCTATTCCATCTCAAGGGCACGTGGCAGGCAGACGCTTTTCGTCACATGTGCCCCCTCGCCCTGCGTGCATGGGTGACGGCAGTGGGTGGATCTTTGATTCTCTACACAGATCAGTTTGTGATCGCTTCACTTGAGGGCGCAGCAGAACTTCCTTCCTACCGGGCAGCGTGGGTGTTAGTTCACAACCTTACCATTGTGGCAATCACTTTTGGTGCCGCCTCGAGCGTGTTTGTGAGTCACCTTTGGCAGGAGCAGAAGTTTGCACAAGTGCATCGCTTGCTCCTGCGTAACATTAGGCTTGGTTGGCTGGTAATGCTAGGAAGTTCAACGGTCTTGTGCTTTGCCGGCAAATCGTTGTTTGACATATGGCTGGGGCCGGGACATTTCGTCGGCTTGCCTCTGCTCATCGCTTTTCTGATCACTGAGACGCTTGAAACTCAGTGCTATATCATCGCCTGCGCCACCAGGGCAACCGGTGATGAGGCCTTCCCGTTCTCTTCTCTTGCTGCAGGTCTGGTGAAGATCGTCCTGTCTGTCAACCTCGCTGCGCGGTTTGGCCTCTTGGGCGTAGCGTTTGGCACTCTGTTCGCCTTGCTCGTCACCAACCATTGGTATGTGCCATGGCGGGGACTCACTCGGCTGCGCTTTTCAAAGTCCCAATTCCTGCGGGACGCGGTTCTTCCCTGTGTCGCCTTCACTACGCCAGCTGCACTTCTTGTCGCCCTCTTTCAGAATCAAGTCGGCGAAGGAATGCCAAGGGTTCAGTTGGCGATTACGGTCCTAATCACAGCATTGTGTTTTGTCATGGGACTTTGGTGGCTGGTATTGGAGCGGTCTCATAGGGAACGTTTCTGGCAATGGTGCCGACGTACGCCTGTTGAAACATGATCACCCTAAGTCAACTGCGTCGCATCCGTGGTCACGCCCTTTGGATCACCCCACTAGATGCCCAGTCCGTAATCGTGGACGCCGGCGCACATGCCGGACAGTTTAGCCAAATCGTCCACGATATGTGTGGGGGACGCTGCGTATTAATTGAGGCTAACCCAGTTCTGGCCGGGCGCTTGGCGGCACCACCTGGCGGTGAAGTGGTCCACGCAGCCCTCGGGGCTGTAGATGGTGAGGCATCCTTCGTGTTTCGAGAGAATCCCGAGGGGGGGAGCATAAACAGTCGGTCATTTGATGTGCATTATCCTACCACTCCTGTTGAGGTGATTTCGCTCGGCACCTTGCGTCGCCGTTTCAATTTGAACCGGATTGATGTATTGAAACTTGACGTTGAAGGTGCCGAGTTTGCGCTGCTGGATCAGACGCCAGACCATATCTTGTCTGACATTCGCCAAGTCACCGTTGAGTTCCACGATTTTGTTCCCGAATTCCAAGGGCAACGTTTCTATGAACTTGCCCGCGCCCGCCTCGAATCCCTGGGCTTCATTTGCGCCAATTTCGCTTTCCGAACCCACGGCGACGTTCTGTTTGTAAATTCCCGACACCTTCATTTGACGTTCCTAGATCGATTTTTCGTGCAGCACATTGCTAAGTGGTTGGTAAAACTTCGTTCTGCTTAATCGCATAAGGCAATCCGTGTAAGGGAGACAAAATTTGGCTTTATAACAGGGATCCTGCCGTGTGCAGAGCCTTATCATTATGGCAGACACGCACGCAAAAGATTGCCGCGTCCTCGTGGTCCAGAACGGCGCGCGCCACAATTATGCGGTTCCGCAAGCTTTGGCTGGTGCAGGGATGCTTGCAGGTTTTTACACAGACGCGTGCGGGAATGAGGGCCTGGGGAGGTGCCTCTCTTGGCTCTCAAGTTTGGGCTCCAAAGCGCGGTTGCTGAAAAATAGAAGCGTTCCTCAGTCGGTCCTTCCCTTCACACACTCTTTTCCCTTGGCGACCGCCACGGATCACCTGCTCAATTCGGGCACGACCTTCACACCACAGTCACGCACTCTGGGACTGGCGATGACGCTGGCGGGTGACTGTGGCGCCAACATGATTTACTCCTCCCTGGGCTGGTCCACCCACTTCCTGGCAAGGGCCAAGTCACGGGGGCTCACCGTGGTCACGGAGTTTTATGTGCGTCCATCGCTCTGGCGGGTGCATCAGGAGGAGTACCTCCAGTTCCCGGAATGGGAGGAGGTCATGCCCTACGCGAATGTCGAGGAATCGACGGAGGAGGGGCTTGCTTTAAGAGACTACTCCGACCATTTGCTTGTTCCTGCTCAGGGGGTCAAAAATGACATTGTCAACGAAGGGCTCTTCGATGCCAGCCGTATCCACATCGTTCCTTATGGGATCGGGCAGGAGTTCTTCGATATCGAAAACCGACCGGTGCCTGGCCGGGTGCTGTTCGTCGGGAGTTGCACGCTCGTCAAAGGCATCCACTGCCTGGCGCTGGCTTCAGAGATTGTAGCCAAACTCCCGGGCAGCGTTTCCCCTGAATTTATTGCCGCAGGTGAGGTGACGGAACGCGTCCGGCAGCATCCTGCCTGTTCTCAGGTGAAGTTCCTGGGCCGGGTGCCGCGGATGGAGGTCAACCGCCTGTATGCGGATGCAGATGTCCTCGTCTTCCCCACTCTTTCCGACGCGTTTGGCATGGTCATGCTGGAGGCGATGGCGGCTGGCATCCCGGTCATTTGCTCCCCCTACTGCGGTGAGGTGGTGGAGCATGGCGTGAGCGGCCTGGTGGTCTATCCAAGTGACTCGGAGCGACTGGCGGACGCGATTCACACGATCATCAATGACCGGCCGCTGAGGACCCAGATGTCGGAAGCGGCAAAAGTTCGCGCACATCAATTCACCACCGAAGCAAATGCCCGGCTGCTCACCTCCACCTTGCGGGACATCCACAAGAGCGGCCAGCCAGCAGCTTCAGCCAAGGTCTGAACTCAAAATGGAAACTGACATGGTCACGAGCTTTCAATACAAGGACTTCGGCTACAAGGACGCGACAGGCTCGCACATGTTCCGGCACCTGATGCCGAAGGTTCTGGAGTTGGCCGCTCCCATCCCACCCGGCACGCGTGTGCTGGACGTTGGTTGCGGAAACGGGGCTATCTGCGGCGAAATGTTGCGTCGGGGCTGCCAGGTGGTCGGCATTGATCTCAGCGTGGAAGGCATTGCTCAAGCCCGCAGAGCGCATCCGCAGGGACGTTTCGAACTCATGGAGGCCGATGACCGGATTCTCGAACGCCTCGATGAGGCCCCCTTCGATCTGGTCATCAGCACTGAGGTTGTGGAGCACGTCTATGCTCCGCGATCCTGGGCGAAAGGCTGCTGGAGCGCCCTGAAGCCGGGCGGGCATCTGATCTGTTCGACGCCCTACCACGGTTATCTGAAGAATCTGTCACTTTCCTTGCTGGGGAAATGGGACTTTCATGCGAACCCGTTGTGGGATGGTGGACACATCAAGCTTTGGAGTAGGAAAACTTTGACGCAACTCTTGATTGAAACAGGTTTTCAGGACATCTCGTTTCGAGGTGCCGGTCGTATTCCATGGCTGTGGATGACGATGGTCCTGAAAGCGACACGGAGTGCCTCCCTTGGTGAGTAATAATCTTAGTTGGCCCTAAAATCCTCAAAAACTCTAATGACCGTCTCCGTGATGATCACTTCCCGCGATCGAGTCGCTGACTTGCGGCGGACGCTAGAGCGGCTTGGACGGCTGGAACCGGCTGCCGACGAGATCCTCGTGACAGCGGACGGTTGCACCGACGGTACCGCGCAGATGGTCCGCCAGGAATTCCCTCATTGTCGGCTCTGGGTGATTGATCCCGGCGAGGGCTCCATCCCCGCCCGTGACCACATGCTGCGTCAGGCAAAAGGCGAGCTTGTGCTGAGTCTGGATGACGACAGCTACCCGTTGGACGATGACTTTGTAGAACGGCTGCGGGAAGTTTTCGCCCGGCATCCGGAAGTAGCAGTAATGACCTTCCCAGAACTTCGGGACGGCGGTGTCTATCTCCCGGCCAACAAATCGAATCAGTCACCGGGGCACTACGTGTCTGCCTATCCGAACGGAGCGGCTGCCATGCGGCGGGACGACTATTTGAAAGCCCCTGGGTTTCCGGCCTTCTTTGTGCATGCCTACGAGGAGCCTGACTACGCCTTGCAAGCCTACAGCCAAGGTAGTGCCGTCTGGTTCGAGCCGAGCTTGGTGATTCGACATCATTTCTCACCAACGAACCGTAACAGCCTGCGCACGCATCATCTCAATGCGCGCAACGAGCTGTGGAGCGTTTGGATGCGCTGCCCCTGGCCTTGGTTGCCCTTAGTCTCGCTGTTCCGGCTCTACAGACAATTTTGCCACGCCTGCCGGGAAGGCGTCTCCTGGGTGTTCCTTGAACCGCAATGGTGGTGGGGCGCGCTCAAAGGGGCGTCCACCTCATGGAAGGCACGAGCCCCCATTTCATGGCGCATCTATCTTGCTTGGATGCGTCTGGCGCGCCATCCTTTGTTCGGCCCGGAAGAGCTGGACAAAGTCTTCGGTCCGAGGTCTCACGACACCGAGGCGGCTTCGTCATCTTTGATCAAGGACTCCTGCAAAGTGTCAAAGTGAGGTGATGCGCTGCTGCTGCTTGTTCATGTTTCTTCGTTGTCTCAATTTGAGTTCTGCTATTTCAGCCCGGACCTTCAATTTAGTTCGTCTGGCCGCCTGCGTGCTGTGTTTGCATCCCTCGCCCTCTCGGGGGGCTATGGAGCTCCTTGGGCGCGAGATGTTTGACACGCCGGTCAGCCTGACGGCCGACTCCCCTGGGGTCAACTTCGCCCAGGTGGAGGGCAATCTGATGCCGCGGCCTGGCGGACCACACCTAGCCGGCGGGCCTGCCGCAAGTGCGGACATTCGGTATTCAAATGGGCATGCGATAGGTCGCTACCTGTTTCCCAACACGCACAAGAAGATCTTTGCGTGTGGCTGGTTCTTAATCAAAGAAGTATTGGGCCAGCGTACGGACTTGATTGGCATCTGCAATGTTAATGGAGGCTTATCTCCCTCGGTTTCCATAGTGAATGGCCAGCTTGGCGCTGCCATTTCTTGGAGTCCATACACCACGTTTATGCCAAGCAACATGGAATGGACCAGTCGTTGGGTCTTCATTGGCGTGGCGGTTCATATAAGACCTGATTCCAACGCCGATGTCCGCTACTACTGTAAGTATCCCGGTGGGGCCATGCAATCCTGGGGAGCCATCAACGACAGTCCCATCGGCATGACTGACATGGCGCAGGTCATCGCTGGGAGCTGGGCCTTTGGTCCTTTGGTAAAAGGCCGTATGGGCGCACCTGCTGTTTACACCTTCGATGAGGCCGATTTTTCGGATATTGTTTATCCCACTGACCTCATTGAACCCGCCACCGGCCGTACTTGGTTCTGTGACCCCGAGTCAGGCAACGATCTGGCTGACGGCACCACGCCGCTGACTGCCTGGAAGACCGCCGCTAAAATCAATGAGGAGAGCCTAGAGACGGGCATGCTGCCGGCCCCGGGCTATGCCACAGGCGACACGTTGGTCATCAACACCGGCGGCCAGCCGCTTGATCTCAATGGGGTCGCCCTGAACCTGCGTACACCGGGGCTCAATGTTCGGGCTGCGTCCGGCCAGGAGTGGATACGCATCAAAAGCTACCGCAGCCTGCAGCCGGGCGTCTGGCAGGCGACAGGCACGCCCCACGTCTATTCGTGTGCTGACACGCAGGCAAGCGCTGTGCTATGGGAGGATGATAAGTTCATGAACCATCCAGTGGGCACCAGCTTCGCCGCCGTTGCGGCGCAGTTATCCTCCGTCCCCGGGTCGTTCTGGACAGATGGCACCTTGCTCTATGTCCACCCCTTTGGAAGCACCGATCCACGAACCGATGGCAAACGCTATGAGCGCAGCTACAAGTTCACGGAAGGCGCAGCGGTGGTTATAAACGCGCGCGACATGAACTTGCAGGACATCCATGCCGGCAAGACTTGCCTCGCAGACTGGGTCACCAACGATCCGTTGGGAAACTATTGTCTCGGCGGCTCGATGCCTCCCGGTAAGGCTGTCATCAAGCATTGCTATCTTTACTATGGAGCCAAACATATTATTGGCATCACCGTGGGTGACGTTGCGGACGACGTGCTCATCGAAGATGTGCAGGCGGAGCAGGCCTCGCCCTATCCTCCGGCTGGATACCAAACTGCGTGGGTGTCTTACAACCACCAGGACGCAGACTTGGGGATCATCCATCGCTACCACAGATGCCGTACCGTAGCAAATGCCGGACTGATCGGCTCGACCGAAGGTGTCATGAGTCTGGCCTATCCGGTTTTTTATGCGCATAATATGGGAGGGGGGCAGCAGCCTCAATTCAAGCGATTTGAGTTTTTCGACTGCGATTTCGGCAACGGCGGTATCGAAGGCGAAGCCGTGAAGCGGGTGGAACTTCAACGCACGCGGTGCGGATCGGTTTGGATGGGGGCTGAGGTCGTGGCGGAGCAATGTTTTTTCCGGGGAATGAACGTCGGGGTTCCAGGATGGTCTTTGACCGAACGCAACTGCATCCATGTCGTTCAAGGAGAGCTTCGCAGGAACCCCGCTGGAGGCGCGCTGGACCTTCAAGGCTGCACCTTTGATGCGCGCCAGATCACCGGCATCCAGGGAGGCGTGCCTCAGGCGTCACTGTTCACTCGGGAACAGCCTCTGAATTTCGTCTTCCGGAACAATCTTGTGCTCATGCCCGCCACCCCTGTGTGGGCGAATGTGTTCAGCAATTTCAGAAGCACGGACCAGCTGCAGATGAGCCACAATGCCTATTCTCTGGGAGGGAACGCTCTGGTATACCAATATCATGATGGCACTTCGGCGCAGAACCGGAGCCTCGCTGAATGGCAAGCACTGGGCTTTGACGCAAGCAGCTTTCAATCTGCCAGCATGACCTTGAACGGTCTTGCCCCGGGGCCGGGCAGTCCGCTGATCAATGCTGGGCTGAACCTTGCCACGCTAACCGACTACAGCGGTGCCACGTTCCGCAAGCGCAATGACATCGGCGCCTATGAGGCTTACCCAACAAGCTATGCCTTGTGGCAGGCGGAAAATTTCACGCCGGCGCAGATGGCCTACCCCGCTTTGGTGGGGGCCTCCGCCAGTTATCTCGGAGACGGCGTGCCCAACCTCGTCAAGTACGCCCTTGGCCTGCATGCCGATGAACTGGCATCTGCTGCTGCGCCGCTCATCAGTCTTGATAAGACCACCCCGGCGGCTCCGGTAATGAATGTCCATTATCAGCGCTCCCCCTGGGCCGGTGATTTGTCGGTCGAGCTGCAGTTCAGCGAAAACCTGGTCCAGTGGGACGCCGTGCCTGCCGGTGCTCAGCAGGTGATTGCGACCGAACCCGCTGTGCAGGAGATGCGGGCCGTGATCACACCTCCTTCCGGCGTCCGTGGTTTTGTACGACTTAGGGTTGTCCAGCCCTGAGTGCTTGGCTCCCCTTTTTTACCGGTCTTTTTGGTCATTGCCATGAGTGCCACTGAGCCTGTGAATGTTCCTCGTTTCGTGGTCGCTCAGACCGGTGCGCGACGGAGCTATGCGGTGCCTTTGATTCTTGAGCAAGCTGGTATGTTGGAGCGTTTTTACACCGATGTCTGTGGCAATGTAGGCTGGGGAAAATGGCTGGTCAGGCTGGCACGGTTTGCGGGTGGAATGGGCGGCAAGTTGCGGGGACTGGCCAACCGCAGGGTGCCTGCAGCGCTGGTGGAGCACACGGTGACCTTTGCCTGGCCCAATATCGACTGGGCCATACGCAGCCTCGGTGCACTGCGTGATCCAACGCAACGATTCCGGCTCAAGCTGAGGCTTTTTACCGAGCTTTCCAAAGCCGCCGCAGGCAGAGGTTTTGGGCGGGCCACGCACCTCTATGGAATGCTTGGGGAGTTTACCCCTCTCATGCGTGCGGCGCGGGCACGTGGCATCAAGGTTGTTTCAGAGATTTATATCCTGATGAGTTCCCAGCGCTTGCAGGAAGAAGAACGGCAGCGGTTCCCCGAATGGGAACGCGTGGCGCCAGACTGGGACGGCGTGACTAGGGCGGCAGGCTGGGAGGGGGCTCCCGTAGGGGACTGCGACTACTATTTGTGCCCCTCGGAAGCGGTGGCGGCTGATCTGGTGGAGCGCTGGGGGGTTGCTGCATCTGCCACGGTTGTGGTTCCGTACGGGATGAATGCTTCGTGGCTCGAACTGGAACCCCGGCCATGCCCGGGACGCATACTTTTCGTCGGAACAGCTGACCTTCGCAAGGGCATTCACTATCTCGCAATGGCGGCCGAAGAACTGGCCAAGCGTGGAAGGCGCTACGAGTTTCGCGTGGCTGGGAACGTCTCCACCGAAGTGCTGCGGCAGCCAGCCTGCGCGCATCTCAGTTTTCTTGGACGGGTGCCGCGCGACCGCATCCGCGATGAGTTTCAAATGGCCGATGTGTTTGTATTGCCCTCGCTGGCTGAAGGCTCAGCTGAAGTGACTTACGAGGCTCTCGCCTCAGGAGTTCCATTGGTCGTTACCAAAGCGGCCGGATCTGTGGCCCGGGATGGGGTGGAAGGGCGAATCATTCCTGAACGCGATCCCGTTGCGCTCGCCGATGCCATCGAGCAGCTTGTTGAGGACAGGACATTGCGGGACCAATTGGGACAGGCGGCAAGACGTCGCGCACGAGAGTTCACCTGGGAACAGTATGGGACAAGGCTGGTGGCAGCGTTGCAAAACATGAGATCATGACGTTCTCCATCATGATCACCACGCGAAACCGGTGTGACGACCTGCGGAGCACCTTGACGCGCGTCGCCACGCTTAGTCCCCCTCCGGTAGAAGTGATCGTATGTGCGGACGGTTGCACCGACGGGACGGTTGCCATGCTGCAGCATGAATTTCCCCATGTCCTGCTCCTGGTAAACGATGCTGGGATGGGGTCTGTCGCTTCACGCGACCGTATGGTCCGTATGGCGGCAGGGGACTGGATCCTTTCTTTGGATGACGACAGCTATCCCCTCGTGGAGAACTTTTTCAGCCAGGTCGGCTCGGTCATCGCGGCCCATCCGGAGGCGGTCGTCATCACGTTTCCCGAACAGCGTGAAGGCGGGCTCTATGCTTCATCCAGCAAGACGCCGGAGTCGCCGGGACATTACGTTCCTGCATATCCTAACTGTGCCGCGGTGATGAACCGCTCATTCTACCTGGAGCAGCCAGGGTTCCCTCACCATTTTGTGCATATGTATGAGGAGCCTGACTATTCCCTCCAATGTTACGCTGCCGGAGCGGCGGTCTGGTTTGAACCTACCTTGATCATCCGTCACCGGCTGAGTCCAGTGCAAAGACAGGCGGTGAGGCGGCATCACCAAAATGCCCGCAACGAGCTATGGAGTGTGTGGATGCGCTGTCCCTGGCCCTGGCTGCCAATGGTTTCATTCTATCGAATCGGCCGCCAGTTTTGCTATTCATGTTCTGAAGGATGGAGTTTCATTATTCGTGAGCCTGTGTGGTGGCTGGCCGCGCTAGGGGGAATCAGCAGATGTTGGAACCATCGCAACACGGTGAGGTGGAGTGACTATTGGGCCTGGATGAAACTGTCCCGTCGCCCGGTGTTTCATGCGAAGGACCTGCCGCTGGGCAGGGAGCGCGAAGGCCACAAAAGCTGACGAACACCTGGGTGGGCGCAGAGTTCTCCAGCGTTCAGAGTCGGAAGTTTCCAGGACATCCGTAAAGTCATGAAATTTGTTTATGCCCGCATTTCATTGTCTGCTGCCCGTTCGTGACGAGGCTGACATCATTGGCCAGAACCTCCAGCATGCGCTCACTTGGGCGGATGCCATCTATGTCTTCGACACAGGTAGCGTCGATGACACGTGGGACATTGTGCAGCAGGCCGCCGCCCGGGACAAGCGGGTGGTGCCGCTGCGCAAGGAGCCTGTGTACTTCTCCGAGACGCGGCTGCGGGGGGGGATGTTCCACCTGGCGCGTTCACGCATGCGGGACGGGGACTGGTTTCTGCGCATGGACGCTGACGAGTTTCATCATGTGCCTCCGCCAGAGTTCATCAAAACGCGGATGAGCGCCCACGAGACCATCGCATACCACCAATATTTCGACTTCAGGCTGCTACAGTCTGAGGTCAAAGGATGGGAGGAGGGCCAGGAGTCATTGCGCGACCGGGCAAGGCCGATTGAGGACCGGAGGCGGCACTACACCGTGAGCGTTTACGCAGAACCGCGTCTCTGCCGCTACCGCAGCACCATGCAGTGGCCCGCGACAGTCTCCTTTCCATTCAATGCGGGCTATGTGGCCCGCGAACGCCTTCCCATCAGGCACTATCCCCACCGTGATCCTGCTCAGTTGGAACGCCGGTGCCGGCTGCGGGCCGTGATGATGGCCGACAAGGAAAACCGCAGCAACTGGAGCCGCCCCGAACTCCACCACTGGGCGGAGGCGGAATGGCGCAAGTTCATCACCCCGGATGACCTGCCTGAGTTGGAAGTCTGGATGCCCGGCACCGATTTGCCCCATGTGCGGCAGCTTAATCATCTGCGCGGGCCCCTCACCAGGGCGGCGCAGCGGCTCACACACGCCTTCCTCCTGCCTCTGCTGGATGCCCGACGTCCTGCATTCAACAACGGCACCAGTCCGCAGCAGATCCCTGCGGAAATCGTTCAACGGCTTGAAGCGGAGCTTCGGCTTTGACACATGCTGCGGACTCGGTGCACTGCCGCATGAATGACTGCAATCCAGGCCCGCGTCTTTGTACCATGGCGTGGGCGAAGAGAGCTGCAGATGAACAAGGCCGTGGACAAACCATGGCGCACGCAGTTGACGAATCCAAGGCAGAGCACTGGCCGGCGCTTGACGGACTGCGCGGAACCGCCGTGCTGGCTGTGCTTTTTGAGCATGTGTATCAAAACTGGGACCCGGTGGTCTGGTTGCGTCCGGCCCACTTGGGCGTGGAGCTTTTTTTCGTTTTGAGCGGGTTTCTGATCACCCGGGTATTGCTCAACAACCGGCCTGAAGCGGTGGAGGGAGGATCATTCCGCAGGGTTCTTGGGGTCTTCTACTTGCGCAGGGCAATCCGGATTTTCCCCATCTATTATCTCACCCTAGCGGTAATGATCGCTCTGTCCCCCTGGGTGAATGGACTCCAGGGCCATCACCTTTGGCGGCTTGGCTACCTTACCAACTTCCACATGGCGCTACACAACACCCAAGACACATATTACGGGCACCTGTGGACCTTGGCGGTGGAGGAGCAGTTTTATCTGATTTGGCCGTTTGTGATCTTGTGCCTGCCGCGGCGCTGGCTGCTGCCCGCCCTGCTGCAGGTCATCGCTTTGGCCCCGCTTTGGAGGGGGCTTGCCTCCTGCATGGGTCTGAATGAGCTGTGGATCCGCAAACCGTTCTGGGCCTCGGTCGACTGTTTGGGGGCGGGTGCGCTGATGGCGCTTTACCGGTGGCAGCCGGAAGCCTTCCGGCTGCCTTCGAGATGGACCATGCGGATGATCTTGATTATGTGCGGACTGTTGTTGATTGCTGGGCTGCAGGGACGATGGGTGGAAGACGGCCAGTACTTGACGATTCCTTTCTTGAACAGAGAGGCAACGGGTCAGTCTTTGGTTGCATCGCTCACGCTGGGTACGATTGAGACGCCCTTTTTGGTCTTGCTCGTGATGATATGCATTTCAAAAGACGAGAGCTGGTTCAAGGCTTTGATGTGCTGGCGTCCGCTCAGACAGTTGGGCAAGGTCTCCTATGGTTTCTACCTCTATCACGCCTTTTGCATGTCATTTGTGGCGCTGGGCTTTCGTATTTTGAACATCCCTTATTTGTCGGGCTGGGGTCTGCACGCTTTTTTTGTGGTCGTGTTTCTTTGTTCAACAGCCGCCGCGTTTTTGTCCTGGAGATGGATCGAGGCCCCGTTTAACCAGATGAAGAAAAGATTCCGCTATGTTGGTTAATCTAAGCCATTTCACCTCCCGGCTTGTCCGCAAGATTGTTCCTGAACGGTTTCGCCCGATAGGTTACCTGAATCATTTGACGCGTAAAAACTGCCGTGGAGAGGTCAGGCAGGGGCCCTTCGAAGGAATGCGCTATGTGAAAGTCTCCCAGGGCAGCGCCTACATTCCCAAGCTGCTGGGCATCTATGAGCGGGAGCTTGTCACTCAGGTGGAAGCTTTGATAGCCCGGGCTCCCCGGTTAGTGGTGGACCTGGGGGCGGGGGAGGGATATTACGCGGTCGGGCTGGCCTGCCGCCTGCCGCAGACGCGGGTCGTCGCCTTTGAGATGGAAGCTGTGGGCAGGCAGGCCCTGCACGACATGGCCGCGCTTAACGGAGTGTCCGAACGGGTTGACATCCGGGGCAAATGCGAGGCGGCGGATCTCGCCGCCACGTTGGGGGATGAAACGGATGCTGTGGTCGTCTGTGATGTCGAGGGATATGAGGAGAAGCTGCTCGATCCGGTCGCCGTTCCGGCACTCAAGCGAGTGCCGATCTTGGTGGAGTTGCACGACTTCATCATTCCGCAGATCACCGAGGTTTTGAGCGAGCGATTTGGCGGGACGCATCACATCACCCACATCTGGCAGGAACCGCGTGCCCGTGCGGACTTTCCGTGGCGCTCGTTGGGCACCTCTCTTCTGCCGGGCCGGTATCTGGACTGGTCTGTCAGCGAGTGGCGTCCCGTCCGGATGGCGTGGTTCTGGATGGAACCGCTTCAAAGCGATGCGGCCGGATCATGATGAACTGAACGCGAGCCATTTTTTGCAACATGAAGCCTAAAGATCATACGTGGAAACAGTACGTTAGAAACGGCCTGGGGTTCAAGCTCTCGCGCCTGGGTGAGGTTCTGGGCATCGAGTCATGGACCTACAACGCGGTCATTCTAGAACTGTTTCACCGCCTTGCGCTCGAAAACGCCCCTGCGGTGGTAAAGGTTGTCCGTCAAGTGATCCCGGGATTTTCATCGGTCATTGATGTCGGATGCGGCGGAGGAGCCTTTGCAGCGGAGTTCAATCGTGCCGGTGTGAAGGCCATTGGGCTGGAGCATTCCCCTCATGGTGTGGCGCTGGCGCGGCAGCAGGGCGTGGATTGCCGGCCTTTCGATGTCGCACTGCCGGTGGAGGCCCAGATCTCGGAGAAAGCGGACTTGGTGTATTCATTTGAGGTTGCCGAGCATGTGCCGGCGGCGCTGGCGGACCATTTCGTGAGGTTTGCCTGCGCCCTCGGCCCGGTGGTGGTTTTTGCGGCGGCCCAGCCCGGACAGGGCGGCATTGGCCACATCAATGAGCAGCCGGTTTCCTACTGGGTGGAGAAGTTCGGGCGGGCCGGCTTCGAACTTGATGAGCCGACGACGCAGGCCCTGCGCACCGCCTTCCAAAGCGCTCAGGTTTCGTCCTGGTTTTCCAGCAACACCTGTGTGTATAGAAAGTCTGCACGATGACCGGTGGCAACAAGTTGCGAGTGCTGTTTTCATGCAGCAGCGTGGGCATAACTCAGCGGGGGATCGAATCCTTTTTCCGCGAGGCGTTTGACGGGTTGAAGCAGGTGCCGGAGATGGATATGCTTCTTCTGAAGGGAGGCGGTCAGGAGACGCATGATGAGAAGGTGGTGGCCTGTTTTGCCAAGACCTCATCGCTAGCGTCGGTCATTGGGAAGGCTGTCTCGCGATCCTCTTATGTCGTGGAGCAGTGGAGCAGCTTCCCCGGTGTCGTGCGCTGGATTCGGAAATTCCGGCCGCATGTGGTTTTTTACAGCGACGCGAATCTAGGCTTCCTGCTGTATCGTTTCCGCAAATGGATCGGTGTGCCGTTCAAACTTTTGTTCTCCAATGGCGGGCCATGTCATCCGCCCTTTGACCGTTACGACTTTGTCCACCAGGTGGCCCCTCTTTATCTCGAGGAGGCTCTCGCCGCAGGCGAGCCTGCGGAGAAGCACTTTTTGGTGCCCTATGGCATTCAAGTTCCGTCCGAGCCACCGATGACCGACGAGCCTGCGAAACGAGGACGGCGCGCTACGTTGGGCCTGCCGCAGAACCGGCCTGTCGTGCTCAGCGTCGGCTGGATCGCCAGACGGCATAAACGCATGGACTATGTAATCGAGGAGGTCGCAAAAATGAGTGGTCCCCGTCCCTTTCTGCAGTTGCTCGGTGCCATCGACGAGGACAGCCGGGAAGTCATCGAGCTCGGAAACCGCCTGTTGGGCGCGGAGAATTTTTCGGCACGGTCGGTCAAATATGAAGAGGTGGCGGGCTACTACCAAGCGGCGGACATCTTTGTCCTAGGCTCTCTGGCGGAAGGATTTGGCCGTGTTTACTTGGAGGCACTGATGCGCGGACTTCCGACCGTTGGCCACAGGCACCCCGTCATCGAATACGTCCTGGGAGATGTGGGCCTGCTTGCAGATCTTTCGGCACCGGGCAATCTGGCTGCGGTGTTGACGCAGGCGCTTGGGGATCCGGAGGCTGCTTCCGACGGCATGCGGGTCAGGCGCCGGGAATCCATCCGCTCCCGGTTTAGCTGGGGTGTGCTCCGTGCCGAGTACATGGCCATGTTCCAGGCGTGCCACGACGCACCGTTTCCCGCCCTCCGGTCGGTTTAGCAAGCGAGGTGTTGCTGTGGGTGTAAACGTGCTCTCCGGTGCGGTTCATTGCCCAGGATGGTGTTGTTCTAAGAGGCGCTGAAAACAAGTCATGATTCCTTTTTTCCTTTTCGTCTTATTTGCGTTTGTGGCCTGCCTGCTGGCCCAGGTGGCGGCCAAGCCCCAGCGCATCTTTGAATATCCCTATTTCATGGCGGCTGTGTACGCCGTCTTCGTATTGCCACAGGCATACTCGCTGGCCAATTTCCCAGGAGGTGTGGGCTCCGACGATGTGCAGGACGTCCTTCTCATGTGCATCCTCTGCCTCGCCGCAGCTGTGTTCGGCTATTCGCTCCGTCCGTCGGAGTCCACCGACAAGTTGTTCTCCCGGCCAGTTGACCCATCAAGGCTTCTCACAATGGGCGTCGGTCTGATTGTTGTCGGCGTGGTGTCCACCATACTGATGCCAAAGGCGGAGATTCAAATCGCTGAGCGAGGGGGACTAACAGGAGCGCTGACCATCTACATGTTTTTTGGCAGTCTTACTCTTCCCGGATTTGCCATTTGCGTCCGCCTGCTGCGGGAGAAGTTCACGAAAGGCCGCCTGGCGGCGGTGCTGCTGGGGGCTTATGTGCCAATCTCTGCTATTGTATTCGGCGGACGGCGGGAGGTGGCCGTGACCTTTGCGCTGTCACTGGTGCTGAGTTCCTTCTACAAAAATAGAAAGGTTCCCAGCCGGATTGTTATCTTCGGAGCACTGTTTTTCGCCATGATTGCCATCCCGGCCACGGGCACTTATCGGGGCTTAGTGGGACAAGGAAGAATGGATATGGTGACAAAAATCCGCCCCATAGACAACTTTGTTGACTTCTTCACCCAGGAATCGGTCCTCGAACTACGAAACGCAGCCGCGTTGATCAATTCGACGCGAATCCGGGACACGTTCGGCTGGGGGGCTGCTTATTGGAATCAGCTCGTGTTCCGGTTTGTGCCAGCGCAAATTGTGGGACGTGACGTCAAGGATGCTCTGATGATCGGAAAGACATCATCACGCCATCTCTATATCACAGAGTTGGTAAACAATTACGAGATTTCAGCGGGATCCACCAATACCGGAATGGGAGACTCTTATGAGCAGTTTGGCTGGTTTGGCTGCTTGTTTTTTGCCGTCTTGGGAATGTTCTTCAAATCCATCTGGACTTCGACGCTTTCCCACGACGCAGTCTTCCTGCAGGTGTTTTACATCATGGTCTGCAGTTCCGCCATGCGGACGATCACACATCAAACAGTCGATTTCCTGCCTGGCATGGTCTATCAAATGATCTTCCTGGGGGGGTGCTATGTTTACGCCAAAATTCCTGAGCGTGATCTGCTACTACGAGGGCAGGTGCGCGGCTCCGCTCAGGGCAGGAGACCGGTCCAGTTCAGAGGGCGCGGCCTGCGGAGGTAGCAGCGGTCGCTTGAAAAGGTATGATGAAACTGGCGGTGTTGTTTGACCATTTTGGTCCTTACCACTTGGCGCGGCTGCGTGGGGTGGCCAAGCACGCTGATGTGCTCGGCATCGAAATCCGGGGTCGCAGTCGGGACTATGCATGGGAGGTGGGGAAGCGCGGAGATGTCCCGCTCACGACCCTGGATGCTGGCGACCGTGAAACGCCGGGTGTCCTGGACGCGAAACTGGCGTCGGTGCTCGGTGACTTCGCACCGGATGCGGTGGCCATTCCAGGCTGGAGCAGTCCCTGGGCGCTGCGGGCTCTGCGGTGGTGCCTGGGGCGGCGGATTCCTGCCGTGCTGATGACAGAGAGCTCCAGACACGATGAGAGGCGCCAAGCGTGGAAGGAGTGGGTCAAACGTCGCCTGGGGGGAATGTTCTCGACGGCGCTGGCTGGTGGCAGCCTGCATGCAGACTACCTGGAAGCCTTGGGCATGCCACGGAGCCGGGTTTTCCTCGGCTACGATGCGATCGACAACGAGTTCTTCCGCAAGCGTGTGGCGGTCCTTCGGGAAACGCAAACGGAGCGGCCGCAGCCTCGTCACTTCCTGGCCAGCGCACGGTTCATCGAGAAGAAGAACCTGTTTCGTCTGCTGCAAGGATTTGCAGACTATCGGCATTCCGTGCTCCGTCTGGGCCTGGAGCCTTGGAGTCTAGTGCTCCTCGGTGACGGGGAGCTTCGGCCGGACATTGAGGCCTCGGTGAAAGAGCTTCAATTGGCTGAGGTGGTGACGATGCCCGGGTTCAAGCAGTACGACGAACTGCCCGGCTATTACGCCCGAGCTTCGGCCTTCATCCATGCCAGCACGACGGAGCAGTGGGGGCTGGTGGTGAACGAGGCGATGGCCAGCAGCCTGCCTGTGCTGGTTTCTGACCGCTGCGGGTGCGCTCCAGATCTGGTGAGGCCTGAACTCAACGGGTTTGTTTTTGATCCTTTCAATGTGAATGCCATCCGATCGGTCATGGAACGCGTGACCCGCCTGCCCGAGGAGCAGCGGGCGGGCATGGGACAAGCAAGCGGGCAGATAATCGCCAACTGGGGCCCTGAGCGTTTCGGCGAGGGGCTTTCGCAAGCCGCCAGACTTGCCAGCTCGGGTACATTCAAACCGACGTCATGGCTGGATGCCATGCTGCTGGCCTTCCTCGCACGCTCATGAAGCGCATAGCCTGTGTGATCGATACCATCTCGCGTAATGCCGGTGGATTGGCTGGAAGCTTGCAGGGCTTGATGTCCGCGATGCAGCGTCA
This sequence comes from Prosthecobacter sp., assembly GCF_014879935.1. Lineage (GTDB taxonomy): Bacteria > Verrucomicrobiota > Verrucomicrobiia > Verrucomicrobiales > Verrucomicrobiaceae > Prosthecobacter. The sequence continues at coordinate 24,218 of NZ_JACSRD010000222.1, read as the reverse complement.
AGGCGATGAACTGTGCATTTTTTCAGTGGCAGACGCCTACTCGTCTGAAGATCAAAAACAGTGGGCTGAATTTGAACTCTATCTGGCCAAGGCGAAAGGGCCGCGAAAGTTTGCCTATGCACCGACTTTGGATCGTGCGCTGGAAGACTATTCGGCGGACATCCTGCACAGCCACGGCCTTTGGACCTACACCTCTCTGGTGAGCATGAACTGGCAGCGGAAGACGCGAAGGCCGGTGATCATCCACCCACACGGCATGCTGGATGCCTGGGCTCTGAAAAACTCCCGGTGGAGAAAACGTCTGGCCATGCTGCTCTATGAACGACGCAATCTTAAGCAGGCGGCGTGCATTCGCGCCCTGTGTCAGCCGGAACTGGAGTCCATCCGGGCGCTTGGGCTGCGGAATCCCGTTTGCGTGATTCCGAATGGCGTGAACCTGCCTGTGCTACCGGGACCGACGGCAGTTTCACGCGGTTCGGAGCGTAAACTGCTGCTCTATCTCGGCCGGCTTCATCCCAAGAAGGGCATCGATTTGCTCGTCCGTGCCTTTGGTCAGTTGAGACAGAACGGATGTCTGTCCGACTGGACGCTGGTGATCGCTGGCTGGGACCAGGGCGGGCATGAGGATGAACTCAAGAGTTTGGCCATCGCGTCCAGACTCGATTGGAAGGATGCAAGGGAGCATCCAGACACGATGGAGGCACTGGAGCAGAACTGTCTGGATGCGCTGCCGTCCGTGGTGTTCGCTGGGCCGTGTTTCGAGGCGGCGAAGAACCGGCTCTACCAGCAATGTGACGCTTTTGTGCTGCCTTCCTTCAGCGAAGGACTCCCGATGGTGGTGCTGGAGGCGTGGTCTCACGCAAAACCCGTGGTCATGACGCCGATGTGCAATCTCCCCGAAGGCTTTTCTGCGGGAGCGGCGATCCGGATCGAATCCAGCGTTCCTTCGGTGGCGGAGGGGCTGAGATCCCTGTCGGCCCTGTCAGCCTCGGCCCGCCAGGAGATGGGTGCAAGCGGCCGTCGCCTTGCTGAGACGCGTTTCGCCTGGGATCAGGTGGCTCGTCGTATGCGCGAGGTAAACTTCTGGCTTGTGCGCAAGGGGCCGCGCCCGGATTCTGTGTTCACGCTTGAGGACGCAACCGCCTGATCTTTTATGTCCGCCCCTCGCATCGACCAGAACCGAGCCGCTGTGAAGTACAGCAAGGCGGAGCTTTTGCGGCGGGTGCTCTGGATCGCGGGAGCGTGGGTTTTCCGGCTGAGTCCACGGCCTTGCTTTGCCTTCCGCCGCTGGTGGCTGCGCCTGTTTGGAGCGACGGTCGGGCAGGAAGTCCACATTTACCCCTCAGCCATGATCTACTGCCCGTGGAACCTGCAGATCGGCGACTGGTCTGCGATTGGCGAGTGGGCGCTGATTTACAACCTGGGGTGTGTCACGATCGGTGAACGGGCAACGATCTCCCAGCGCGTGCATGTTTGCGCTGGAACGCATGACTACACGGACCCCTCGATGCCTTTGCTGAAGCCGCCAGTGGTGATCCAAGACTCCACCTGGATCTGTGCCGATGCTTACGTGGGGCCAGATGTCACGGTGTGCGAGGGTGCAGTCGTTGGCGCACGGTCTGTGGTGGTGAAGAATGTTCCTGAATGGACCGTCGTGGCTGGGAATCCTGCGAGGCCAATCAAACCCAGGACGATGAGCCCGGATGTCAAAACCCATGAATAAGGCCACGTCAGGTCTTCCAGTGTCGGTGTGCATTCCGGTCAAGAATGAGGAGGTCAATCTCGCCGCGTGCCTGCCATTGCTGGGAGATTTCGACGACGTGGTGGTGGTGGATTCTGGCAGCGAAGATCAGACCGTCGCCATCGCCCATGGCGCAGGCGCGAAAGTTGTTCAGTTTCAGTGGAACGGACAGTTCCCGAAGAAGCGGAACTGGATGCTCCGCAATCATGCGTTTGATCATCCGTGGGTTTTGTTTCTCGATGCCGATGAGCGGATGAATGGTGCTTTCGTCGAAGAATTGAGGCAGGTTCTGCCCTCGACCCCGCATGTGGGATTCCATGTGTCATTCATCAACTGGTTCATGGGCGCTCAACTGCGCCATGGGGATGTTTTTCGCAAATTGTCACTCTTCCGAATCGGCGCTGGCGAGTACGAGAAGTTCCCAGAGGTGTCCTGGACCACGCTGGACATGGAGGTGCATGAGCATCCGGTCTTGAAGGGAACGGTGGGGGATCTGAAGACGCCGCTCGAACACCATGATTTTCGCGGCCTCAAAAGCTACCTGGCGCGTCACAACGAGTACTCCACCTGGGAAGCCCAACGATTTTTGTGGCTCCAGACCGCCCCGCGCGAAGCTTGGGCTGCATTGAATGAGCGGCAGCGCTTCAAGTATGGAAATCTCCACCGATGGTGGTTTGCCGCGTTTTATTGGTTTGCCATTCTTGTGTTGAAACAAGGAATACGCGATGGGATTGCGGGTTTCAGGCTTGCTGGATTGAAGAAGAGATACTTCCACGAGGTGCGTCTGAAGATCCTTGAAGCAAGGAAGGGCGGGAACTAGCGCCTGGCCACTGACGCACGTGCCGCGTCGCAGCTGCCAGCCATTTTCAAGTTATCAGCAGTGAAGATCCTCCTCCTGAATCAATGCTTCCACCCGGATCATGTCGCCACGGCGCAGCATTTGACGGATCTGGCGCACGAATTGGTGAAACGGGGGCATCAAGTCACCGTCGTGGCTTCCTCACGAGGGTATGACAATCCGGAGATCCGCTATCCCACGCGTGAGAAGTGGCAGGGGATCGACATCCGGCGCATCTGGACTCCCGGACTTGGCAAAAAGTCGAAATGGCGCCGACTGGTCGATTTCGCGACTTTCTGGGGGAATGCGAAGCGCATTCTGTTCTTTCTGCCACGGCATGATGTGACGGTGTGCCTGACCTCGCCGCCGCTCATTTCCACCTTGGGCACGGTGGTGGCGAAGGTGAAAGGCGGGGCGGTGGTGCCATGGGTGATGGACCTGAATCCCGATGAGGCGGTCGCGGCAGGCTGGTTCAAGGCGGACAGTTGGTTTGTGCGCATCATGACGTGGATTCAAAACTGGAGCTTCCAACGTGCGTCGCGCATCATCGCGCTGGACCGCTTCATGGCGAACCGCTTGAAAGCCAAAGGAGTGCGGGAGGAGGTGATCCACACGGATGCTCCCTGGTCGCACGATCATGCGATCAAGTATGATGCGGCCGCTCGAGAGGCGTTTCGGGCCGAACACGGGCTCACGGGCAAATTCGTGGTGATGTACTCAGGGAATCACAGTCCCTGCCATCCGCTCGATGCGGTGCTGGCGGCTGCGGACGATCTGCGGACGGATGACCGGATTCATTTCCTGTTTGTGGGGGGAGGCAGCGAGTTTCAGAAGGTTCAGGCCTATGCACGCGAAAGGACGCTGCCAAACATCACCTGTCTGCCGTATCAGCCGATGGAGAAGCTCTCAGGCTCGCTGTCCGCGGCGGACCTGCACCTTGTCGTGATGGGTGATCCGTTCGTGGGCATCGTGCACCCGTGCAAGATTTACAACATCCTCACGCTGGGGATTCCATTCCTGTTCATCGGCCCGGGGGCGAGTCATGGCGGGGATCTGGTGCAGCGGCTGAATGACCCCGCGCAGGCCCGGTTTGCGCGGAATGGCGATGCTGCGGGCATCGCGACGCAGATTCACGATGCGATGGTCCTCGGTCCCCGCCCATTGAGTGAGTCCTCCAAGGCGCTGGCGGCCGAGTTTTCCCAGTCAGTGTTGTGTCCGAGGCTGGCGGACGTCATCGAGCAGGCCGCAAAACGCGGCTGATGAGCTCGTAACTGGCGTGGCGCTCGGCGTCTGGAAAGTCGTGGTCGGAGTCGGGGTGGGCGATCTGGAGGTGTGACCCGGCCTGGTGGAGCCTGAACAATGGCAGAGCTGCGTCCGCGATGCGGTCCACGCTCTGCCACTGGAAGTTCGAGTCCCGCAGCGGTGCGTTCACATAAACATGGCGTGGGGCGAGGCAGGCGATGAGCTCATAGAAGTCGAAGGGCACGTCCTGCGGTCTGCCGATGTAGCCGCCCATCTTCGACATGTAGCGCTCCTGATTCCAGCCGCGGATGTCGCCGCCTTTGTAGTCGAGGAAGGAATCGAAGCCGCAACTGGAGACAATGACCTTGATGCGGTCATCGAATACAGCGGTGTAGATCGAGTTGTGGCCGCCGAGCGAGTGACCGATGACGCCGAAACCGCGGGTCGCATCCACGAAGGGCAGAGAGTCGAGGTAGTCGAGGCCTCGGATGTTGTCCCAGATGGCCTTCATGGTCCCGCTGGGCATCTTCAAGGCGTTGAGATCCGGCTGATAGTCCGCCAGCAGCGGATAACTGGGCGCCAGGGTGACGAATCCGCGTTCTGCGAGTTCTGAGGCATATTGGCGGTGCGGTTTGCCGCCGAGGCCGACGACGACCTTGTGGCCGATTTTGTTTTCCGTCGGATGCAGACAAAGCACGGCGGGTGTTTTGGTTCCTGTGAGGGCTGTTTTAGGCACGCACAGGTAGGCCGGCACCTTGCCGCCCGGTTGCGACGTGTAATGAATGAGGCGGCGGACGTAGCTGCCGCAGTCGGTCTCCTCGATCACTTGCGGATCGAGCGCTGAGCGCATTTCCGGACCGGGCAGGGGACCGGCGACCTGCTGAAAGGCTGCCAGGGCGTCCTTCCGCCGGTTCTCCCATTCGGCGGTGGTGGTGGCGTTCTTCTTGGTGCCGTCGGCTGCCTTGTATTCGAGCAGGTTGGTGCGGCTGAGCCCGCGGAGCGGCGGAATGTCAGCGGCAAGGAGCGAGCAAGGAACTGCAAGGGCAAAAAGAAAGCGGCGCATGGGGTTCATACGCCGCTTGCCGGAGTCATTTGTCCGCGCCTGTCACTCGTTGTCGCGCTGACCGCCGAGCATGTGCATGACATAGTAGAGGAAGGTGCCGAGGGCGCTGATGAACGCCGCCACGTAAGTGAGGGCGGCGGCGTCGAGCACCTTGCTCATGGCGGCGGTTTCAGCGCCGGGGGCCACGGCACCGGTGTGGGCGAGGATGCGTTTCGCGCGGGCGGTGGCGTCGAATTCGACGGGCAGGGTGATGAGCTGGAAGACCATGACCACACCGAAGCAGAGAGCCAGGATGGGAATGGCGATCTTCGGCGCAAAGTAGAACAGACCCATGCCGACGAAAGGAATGATGTTCCCCGCGATCGTGGTGATGCCCACGGCGGCCATGCGCCATTGCAGCGGCGCGTAGAGCTGCTGATGCTGGATGGCGTGTCCGGCCTCGTGTGCGGCCACACCGAGCGCGGCGACATTTGTGCCGTAGAAGTTCTCCTCGCAGAGTACGAGCCGCTTGTTCGATGGGTCGTAATGATCGCTCAAGAGGCCCTGGGTGGGCTCGACGACGACATCGCGGATGCCGTTGAGATCAAGGATGCGACGGGCGATGTCGGCACCTGAGAGGCCGGAGCTCGCGGGGACCTGGGAATACTGCTGGTAGGCATGTTTGACCCGCCAGGAGGCCCAGAGCGCCAGCAAAGTGGTGCCGATGCAGATGAGGAGATAGACAGGATCGAAGACAATCATGGGAGGGAGGTGTTTTGGGTTTGTTTTCTCATACGCAACAACCCCGCGTTGGGAAGCGTGGAGGTGTTGCAAATGTCCGCCGGGTTTGTCACACAAAAACCTGTGTTGCGTCTGGCGCTGTCTGCGATTGAGTCGCCCCACAATGGAAACTTCAGCCCAAGGCCCTTCCGGAGCCGTATCCCCCGCCATGCATCCGACGACTCCCATCGTCTGCCGGGTCACATCCTGGTATTTCCGGCGGATGGGCATGCTGGCGGGGCTGCTGCTCGTCTTCGGGCTGGTGTTTCTCTACGATGGCTTCCGGGGCTATCCGGCCACGGTCGAGATCGCCAAAAAGAAGGAGTGGTTCACCTCCGAGTTTCTACCCTCATTTGACGTGGCGAAGAAGGAAGGGCGGCTGGAGCAGTGGATCGCGGAGCAGAAGGCCAGGGGCCTGCCGACGGGCATCGATGGAGAGCCTCCCCGCTGGGTGAGCTACGCGGCGCAGAATGGCTGGGAGGAGGATCCGAAGCTCTACAGTGAACGTGAGATCGCCGAGCAGTTCTGGTTTGGCTACGGCTGCACTGCTGGCGCGTTCGTGGTCGGTGTCATCATTCTCCTGAATCGCAGCAAGGTGCTGCGGGGCGAGGCTGATCACTGGGTGACGCCGGAAGGCGTGAAGATCGCTTACGCGGATGTGTTCCGGGTGGACAAGCGGAAGTGGGAGCACAAGGGGCTCGCCTACGCCTGGCATCGGGGCGTGAACGCCAAGGCGGGACGGGCGGTCATCGACGATCTGAAATTCGCCGGTGCAGACAAGATTCTGGAGCGGCTTTTGAGCCGGTTCAGCGGTGAGTTGATCGAGAAAGTCAGCGCATCGGGGCCGGCTGTGGACGCCCCCGCCACAGAGGTGAAATAGCGACGTTTTGCATCGCTCGAAAAAGGCCGGATTTTCCCCTTGCCAAACCAAACCGAGCCGCTAAAGCTCCGCCCCACTCACCTACCCCCCTTCTATGGCAGAAAACATCACAGACAAAGTCAGAGACATCATCGTTGAACAGCTTGGCGTGAACCCCGAGCAGGTCACTCCTGAAGCCAAGTTCATCGAAGACCTCGGCGCCGACTCCCTCGACACCGTCGAGCTGGTGATGGCCTTCGAGGAAGAGTTCGGCATCGACGTTCCGGATGAGGAAGCCGAAAAGCTTCAGTCCGTGGGCGACGTCGTCCGCTATGTCGAAGAAAACGCGGAGTAATTTCCACGCTTCAACACCCTTTTGAAAGGCCAGGTGGTTCCGCCACCTGGCTTTTTGTGTTTGGTGGCCGCACGATTTTCAGCACCAAAAGAAAAACCCCGCCCGATCGTGAGACCGGGCGGGGTGGAAAGGATCAGGAGACCTGAGGGGATCAGTCTTCGCCAGCGACCTTGCTGATCACCTGGCGACCACGGTAGTAGCCGCAGGATGGGCAGGCGACGTGGCCCGGAACGGTGGTGCCGCACTCAGGGCAGCTCTTGAGGGTGGGTGCCTTCCAGCGGTTTGCGCCCTGGCGCATGCGTTGGCGGCTCTTGGATTGTCTGCGCTTGGGATTGGCCATGAGATGTCGGGGATGGGGGTCTAGTTCAGTTTGTTCAATGCCTCCCACACACCCGGGCCCGCGCTTTGAGGTTCTTCAGCGGCTGTCTCCAGCTCGTTTTCAAACCTGCCTTCGGCGGGACACTGACGGGGGCGGACATTGCCGTCCTCGCAGCGTGGGTAGCTCGGAAGGGCCACGAGAGTATCTTCCCGGATGGTATCCGTCAAGTTGATCGTGGGGTCCTTCGTAATCTCCACCTCGGCGGAGTAATGCTTCAATGCCACCCGGTGCTCGTAGCGTTCCAGGCAGCGGCCGCATTCGAGGCTGAACACAGCCTCCAGGCTGCCCGTCACCAGCAGATCCCCGCCATCCCGTTCGAGGTGCAGGTCGTACTTGAGCGGCGAGACAGGCTGGATGCTGTCTTTCGGGTCCAGGGCGAAGAACGAGGGCGGTTCCTGGCCGGAAATGTCCCTGCCGTCATCGGGCAGGGATCGCAGATCGATTTGGAAAGGGCGGTGCATGGCGGTGAGTCAGGATTGGAGCTTGTTGCGCAGCGCTGTGGCGACATTGGGCGGCACGAACTGTTCGACATGGCCTCCGAGGCGGCAGATTTCCTTCACAAGCCGGCTGCTGATGTAGGTGTATTCTTCCCGGGGCATGAGAAACAAAGTCTCGAGGTTCGGTTCAAGTTTACGATTCATCAGGGCGAGCTGGAACTCGAATTCGAAGTCCGACACGGCCCGCAGGCCGCGCACGAGGGCGCAGGCCTGGTTCTGTCTCGCAAAATTCACCAGCAGACCCTCGAAGGGGACGACCTCGATGCCGCTGATCTCCGCCGTGGCGCAACGGATCAGTTCCACGCGTTCATCGACGCTGAAAAGGCTCTGTTTCGCGTTGTCACGTGCCACGGCGATGATCAGGCGGTCGAAAATGCCCGCTGCACGTTGCAGGACATCAAGATGACCGTTGGTGATGGGATCGAAGCTGCCGGGATAAATCGCACGTCGCATGGTGGTGAGACGCGGATTCTAACGGCGGCGTTTCCGCGTGGAAAGCGAAAGCTCAGGCCAGGATGACTTGCGCCATGGCCAGCTCGCGCGTGTGCGTGAGGCTCACCAGGCAGGTGCCGCTCCCGGCATGTTGCCTGGCCGCGCCATGCAGACGGATCGATGGGCGGCCGTTCGGATCGCGAACGACTTCGATGTCGGTCCAGATCACTCCTTCCGCCCAGAGACCGGTGCCGAGGGCCTTTGCCACGGCTTCTTTGGCGGCAAAACGGGCGGCGTAATGCATGGCGGGATCGGCGCAGGCGCTGCAATAGGCGATTTCGTCCGGTGTGAAGGTGCGTTCGGTGAAGCGCCGCCCATGTTTCTCCAGCATCTCGCGGATGCGGGACACTTCGACCAGATCAATGCCGATACCGGTGGGATTCATCCGCTTCAATCGCGATAAGTGGCCATGACTGTGAGCATTTCCCTCACGGCGGCCCGCAGTCCGATGAAAACCGCACGAGAAACGATGTGGTGGCCGATGTTCAGCTCCGCGAGATGCGGCACCGCCCACAGGTCGGGCAGATTCCGGGTGGTGAGACCGTGGCCGGCATTGATTTGCAGGCCCAGCGCATGGCCCAGCTCCGCCGCCGCGCAAAGGCGCCTCACCTCGGCTTCACGCTCCGCTCCGCTGTGGTTGGCGAAGGTCCCGGTGTGCAGTTCGATCATCGCCGCGCCGATTTCAGCGCTGGCACGCACCTGGTCGAGATCGGGGTCGATGAACATGCTCACACGCGTGCCGTTGTCGCTGAGCGCCTTCACCGTGGCTCTCAGGCTGTCTCGCTGTCCGGCGACATCAAGCCCGCCTTCCGTGGTGACCTCCTCGCGATTCTCCGGCACCATGCACACAAAATCAGGACGCACCGCCAGGGCGATGTCGAGAATCTCACGCGTGTTCCCCATTTCGAGGTTCAGCTTAGTGCTGATGCTCTGGCGCAGCAGGCGGACGTCCGCGTCCTGGATGTGGCGACGGTCCGCCCGCAGATGAACCGTGATGGAGTGGGCGCCCGCCGCCTCGGCCTCCAGCGCCGCCTGGAGCACGGAAGGTTCGGCGTTCGGCGACTCCAGCATGGCACGGTAACGCGCCTGACGCAGAGTGACGACGTGGTCGATGTTGACGCCGAGAAGCAGGTGGGGCTGGGGCATGCGCGGTATGTAGCAGAGCCGACCGGTCCCGCAAGCCGGCGTTCCCCCGGCTTTTTTGCGTAATCTTGACAGAAAAGTGTAACCATCATCCCAAGAATCTGAAGTAATCACACGCTCTCCTTCTTCGGTGGCGTTCAAACCCTCAACATCATGAAATCCCTCTTCTACACCATCCTCATCATCGGCGGCGTTTTTCTTGGCTACGACTACTTCGTGGCACCTCCTGGGACAAAGATCGTCTTCAAGAGCCTCAATCCACCGAAACAACCCAAAACGGTGGCCGCCACCACGGTGGTGGACCCTGTGCCAGTGGAACCAGATGCGGTGCCAATGCCGGTGCCTGAGGCCGCAAAACCGGTGGTCACCGAAGAAGTCAAGCCCGTCATGCCCAGCGAGGCCGCGAAACCTCCCGCGTCTGCTTCCAACGAGCCTTTGTTTGAGCCGATCGAGGCGCTGACCGGCAACTGGCTGAAGATTCCGGCGTCCGCGTTCTCGGAGCCGCGGGAAGTGAAGCTCCTTCAAGACGCCATGTTCAAGATGAGCGTCGGTGCGAGCAAGATCGCCGCCGGGGCGACAGTTTTCGCCGTGGCAGCCAGCAATGGCCTTCTGACACTCGCACCCACCAAGACCTCGCCAGCACGCGCGGAGGTGCCGATCGATGGAACTGATTTGAAGGCCCGCCTGAATGACGTGTATGAGAAATGGAAGGTGCTGCGTGCCGCCGAATTGAAGGCAGCCGCTGCCAGACGGCAGATGGCCGCAGCCCAAGGAGCCGGCGCTGTCCCTTCCAGCAGCGAAGCCGATGCGAGCGGGAAACCTGTGCGTGGTTCGGACGGCGGTTATCCGCTTTTGATCGCCAGCATGAGGCGTGGGCAGGTCACGGAGATCACGCCGGAAAACATCATCGGCTGGCAGGAGCCGCAACCCGCCACGATCCAGGGAAAAAACGGCTGGGCGGTGAAATTGAACTTCAATGCAAAGACGATCTTCGGCCCGCAGCCCGTCGAGGCCCAGGCACTCGTCCTTGATGGCAAAGTCATGGGTTGGTACTTCCTCGGTTCCGGCGAGGAGGTGCCGTGATGAATTTTCACGAGATGGAAGTTTCCGTTTGCCAGAAAGGGGGCTGCGTTTACTATCGCGGCCCCAAACGGCAAAGGAGCGGTAGTTCAGTTGGTTAGAACGCCAGCCTGTCACGTTGGAGGTCGCGGGTTCGAGCCCCGTCCGCTCCGCCACTGGGAAAAAATCGGCCGCTTTGTCAAAGAAGCGGCCTTTTTCATTCAGCGGAGCTGACACGGTGTTCGTGTCGCGGGAAAGCGGCGCTGATTACTTCAGCGGCAGTTCATAGCAGCGGCGCTCCTCCGGCAGCATGTCCGCCTTGGGGTTGATCGCCTTGATGACGCCCCGTGCCTCCTCGGTGAAGCCGCCACTGTGGGCAATCGCGGCGAAAACTGCCCGCTGGCCTTCGCTCAGGAAGTTCAGATCCATGTATTGCAGGTAAGACAGGGCCTGCTGGAAGTCTTTGAGGCGCCACAGGGCCAGCGCCACGGCGAGTCTCCGGGCGTTGTCCTTGGGCTGTAGTTTCAGGAGGTTTTTGGCGTTGCTGAGCGCCAGTTCGATGTTTCTGCCGGCCAGCAGTGTCACATAGAGGTGGCGCTCCATGAAGGCGTTGTCGTCAGGCCAGCGCTGCACCGCTTCCGTCGTGGCCTGAAGCAGGGCCTCGGTGTTGTGATTGGCGGTGCAGGCCTTGATCAGGCCGGTGAAAGCGTCGCGTTCGATGCGTGGTGCCGCGGATGCGCGGCGGGCGGCTTTCACGGTCAGCCGGAATGCGTCTTCCGCGATGTCAAAGTGGCCGCGTTCCTCGGCATAGCGGGCGATTTGCAGCAGGGAAGGGTAGCGTCCGTTCGCCTGGGCCGCGTCCTTGGCCAGGATCAGCTTCGAGCGCAGTTCCTCCGCTGGTTTTTTCAGCACGTATGCCAGGTGCGCCCGGAACATCGCGAGCGTGGTCGGATCGATGACCTTGGCGATCGCCGGATCGTTGATCAGGCGTTCCACGTCCGGGAAGCGCTGCAGCATGGTCAGCGCGTTGAGATAGTTCTCCAGCAGGCCTTGATGCGCTTTGGCCTCCTCCTCAGGCACCACGGCCAGCACCTGGCGGAATTCGCCCTCCTCCACCAGCCAGCGCACGAAAGGCAGCAATTCGTCACGCTTTTTGTCGCGATAACGGATCGTCGCCTCCATCACGATTTCCTTTTTGCGGGCGGGGAACTGCTGCACTTCCCGTTTCAACGCGGTCACATAATGCCACTCGTTGCCTTTCGGGTGCGTCTTGAGGCGCTCGATGAGCTTGTGGGCATCCCCTGGTGTCAGCGAAGGCAGGCTGTTGAGGAATTCCAAGGCTTGAAGGCTGAGCGCGTCTGACTGCGCTGCCAGCGTCCACAACGCATCCATGCCTTCGCTGATCTCGGAGGGATTTCCCGAGGCCACCTGCACTTTCGCCAGCCGGAAGACGCTCTCCTTGTCGTCAGGATGGGCTTCTGTGTAGCCTTTGAGCACATCGCGGAGCTGCTTGTTTTGATCGCGTTGTCCCCACACATCCTCCGCCAGCTTCATCAGGGCCTCGCTCGGCTGCTCGCTTCGCATCAGCTTGTCCAGGGCCACGGATGCCTCCTTCGGCCGTCCAAGGTTCATGAGGCAGCGCACATGGAGCTGCTCATCCGTCGATGTCAGGACGCCGAGGTCCTTCAGCTTGTCATAAAAAAACAGCGCCGTGTCGCGCTTCATCAATGTGAAGTATTCAAAGTTCAAACGGATGGCATCAATGCTCTCCGGCGCCTTTTGATAGGCCTCCTGCGCCTTCATCACCGCGTTCACCACCTGGCCGTTCTCCGCCATCTGCCGCGCTTCCTTCACCATGCCTTCCGCCCGCATGTTCTTGTAGGCGTTCTTGAGAGGGCGGGCGTAAAGGATGCCCAGCAGCAGCAGCGCCGTGCAGAAGCTCACGATCACGAACGTGGCGATCCAGCGCGAAAGCGGGGACTGGCGGTCCCGGTGGGCGACGGTGGGCGGGAACAGCCACTCCCAGGCGGCGATGAACGGCCGCCACAGCACGAACGGCTTCGGATTGAAATCCTTGGTGGGATCGATTTTCTGATGCCAGAGCATGAACGGAGGGTGGCGGGGGGAAACGGGAAGTGTAGGTGATCGAAATGGCCCGTCACGTTGAATTTTTGCACGGGCTTCGATCATGACCCGTTGTGAGGCGCAGGCTTCGCGGCGCTCGAAAATTCAGTTGAAAACCCATAGCGGCCTCCTAAAGCACCGCTCCGCGATGGAACGTCCGGAGCGAGGGCGAGCAAACAAGGCAGCTCTCCTGCGACGTTAACTCCCAACCCAACCGACCCAACGACGTTATGATTCAAGTCAAAAACCTTATCAAGGTGTTCGGCACCAAAGTGGCCGTCGATGACATCTCGTTCTCCGTGGAAAAAGGAGAGGTCCTCGGCTTCCTCGGTCCTAACGGTGCCGGCAAGTCCACCACCATGCGCATGGTCACCGGTTACTTCCGGCCCAGCAGCGGCAGCATCAGCCTGTGCGGCATCGACATGCTGGAAAATCCCGAGGATGCGAAGCAACGCCTCGGCTACCTGCCGGAGAACGCCCCGCTCTACTCCGACATGACAGTCGCCAGCTTCCTGGGCTTCTGCGCCGAGATGCGCGGCCTCCATGGCGCTGACCGCACCAAGGCCATCGACCGCGTGCTTGACATGTGCTTCCTCGACAACGTCCGCAACCAGAGCGTGGACACCCTCTCGAAAGGCTACCGCCACCGTACCTGCTTCGCCCAGAGCATCATTCACGATCCTGATGTGCTCATTCTCGACGAGCCCACCGACGGCCTCGATCCGAATCAGAAGCACGAGGTCCGCGGCATGATCAAGCGCATGGGCCAGAACAAGGCCATCATCTTCTCCACCCACATCCTTGAGGAGGTGGAGGCCGCCTGTTCCCGCGCCATCATCATCGACCGTGGAAAGGTCGTCGCCGACGGCACGCCGGACAAGCTCAAGAAGCTCGTTCCAGGTGCGAACTCGCTCGACGAAGTCTTCCGCAGCATCACGAAATCCGAGACGGCGCTGAAGAAGGCCGCTTAAACCCTCCCTTTTCCCATCTCCAACCCCAACCCACCTGAACATGCGCAAACGCGACCTGCAAAACACCGTGGCCGTCTTCAAACGGGAGTTCCTGGCCTACTTCAACTCGCCCGTGTTGTACGTCATCGTCGTCATCTTCCTCCTCGCGGCGATGGGCTTCCCCTTCTTTTTCTCACGCATCCTGGACAGTGAGGACGTCGCGCTCACCGAGCGCTTCTTCGTCTGGCATCCGTGGATCTACACCGTGCTCGCGCCCGCCGTGGGCATGCGCCTGTGGTCTGAGGAGCACCGCCTCGGCACGATCGAGTTGCTCCTCACCATGCCGGTTTCGCCCTGGCAGGCGATTCTGGGGAAATTCTTCGCCGCCGCCTGTGTCTGGCTCATCGGACTCACGTTGACCTTCCCCATCGTCTGGACGGTCTGCTATCTTGGCAATCCGGACATGGGGCCGATCATCAGCGGTTACATCGCCAGCTACCTCTACGCGCTGGCCTGCCTTTCGGTGACATGCGCCGTCAGCGCCATCACGCGCAGCCAGGTCGTCTGCTTCATCGTCAGCGTCGCCTTCTGCATTGTGATCGCCTTGATCGGTGACCCGGGCGTCACTCACACCATCGTCAGCACCGTTCCCTCCTGGGCGGAGGGAGTCGTCCGCTTCGTGAGCTACTTCAGCTTCATGGACCACTTCTATGAGCTCACGAAAGGCATCTTCGTCTTCCGTGACGTGCTCTACTTCCTGTCTGTCATCGTCGTGACCCTCTTCATCACCAACCAGGCGCTTCGTTCGAAGCGTGCCTGATGCTCATCAAACCAACCTCTCACCTGATTTGACCCCATGAGCGTGAATCTGAAAAGCAAACAAGCCACCACTGGCATCACCGCCATCCTGGTGATCGCCATCGTCGTCGTGCTGAACTTCCTCGTCGGTGCCCTCGGCTTCGGCAATTTCCGCATCGATCTCACCGAGGACCGCATCTACACCCTCTCCCAGGGCACGAAGAACATCCTCAGCCGCCTCAACGAGGACGAGCCAGTCACCATCCGGTTCTACTACACCACCGATGACCGCGTCATGCCGAACGTGCTCAAGCCGCACGTCCGTGCCGTGGAAGATCTGCTGCTGGAACTCGTGAAGGCCTCCAATGACAAGATCATCCTCGAAACCATCCATCCAAATCCCAACACGGAGGAGGAAGACAAGGCTCGTGAGGACGAAATCCAGGACATGGGGCCCGTGAATCAGGAAGGGGACAAGATCTACCTCGGCATGGCGATCCAGTGCCTCGATCAGAAAGAAGTCATCCCGTTCCTCAATCCGCCCGCCCCGAACGAGGGGTCATCCATCGAATACGACATCGCACGTGCGATCGCGAAGGTCAGCAAGCCCACCAAGAACGTCGTCGGCGTCATGAGCGCCATCCCGGTGATGGGCTCGCCCATGTTCCCGTTCCAGCGTCAGCGTGGTCAGGAGCCCTGGGTGGTCGTCCAGCAGCTCCGGGCTGACTATGAGGTCGTCGAGGTGCCGATCAGCACCGACAAGATCGATCCGAACATCAAAGTGCTCCTCGTCTTGCATCCGGCTGACATCACCGAGAGCGCCGAATACGCCATCGATCAGTTCCTGCTCGGCGGCGGCAAGGTCATCGCCCTCGTCGATCCGAACAGCGTCGTTGCGCAGGCCTTCAGCGGCCAGCAGAACCCGATGACCGGGCAGCAGAACATGATCAACACCACCTCCGACCTGAAAAACCTCTTCAAGGCCTGGGGCATCGGTTATAAAAACGACCTCGTCGTCGCTGACATGAACTACCGCGGCATGCTGCAGGGGCGCAACAATCCCACCGCGCTGCAACTGCCTGCGGACGCCATCAATCGTGACGATCGCATCACGTCCGGCCTCAATTCGCTCGTGATGGTCACCGCTGGCTCGTTCAGCATCGACAACCGCGAAGGCATCTCGGCCGAGACTCTGGCCACCAGTTCCGAGGAGTCCGCCATGATTGACCTCACCGAGGCTGAAAAAGCCCGTTCCCCGCAGGGCCTGAGCAACTTCACCTCCAGCGGACGCAAGCAGATCCTCGGCGTCCGTCTGACGGGCAAATTCAAGACCGCCTTCCCGAATGGCAAGCCCGCCAAAGCTGCAGCCAAGCCCGAGGCTGGCGGTGCCCAGGAGGAAGCCAAACCTGCGGCTGCCCCTGCTCCGGCCGCTCCCACGACGCCAGCGGCCACGCCTCCTGCGGCCGCTCCAGCGCCAGTCACCGTCACCACGCCGCCGATTTCGGTCACCACACCGCCGGTGTCCGTTCCTGCCGCTGCTGAGGCCGCTCCGCCTGCCACGCCTGCTCCTGCCGACCAGCCGAAAAAAGAAGAGCCGAAGAAGGATGACGGTTCGCTCAAAGAGTCCGCCAACAGCGAAGGCGTCGTCATTCTGCTCTCCGATGTGGACATGCTCTATGATGCCTTCTGCGTGCAGCAGGACCCGATGACCGGCATGCTCGTCTCCCGCACGGGCAATCTGCCGCTGATCCTCAACTCTGTCGAAGTCCTCGCCGGCGGCGGCGACCTCCTCCAGGTCCGCAACCGCAAGTCCGCCGTGCGTCCCTTCAGCACCCTCAAGGAAAAGCGTGAGGAAGTGGAGAAGCGATTCCGCCCGAAACTCATGAGCCTTGAAGCCGAGCGCCAGAAGATCGCTGAGAAAATGGGCGCTCTGCGTCTGAAGCGTGACTCCAAGGGCAAAGGCTTCATCGTCGATCCGCAGCAGCAGAAAGACCTTGAGGAACTCATGCAGAACGACGTGAAGCTCTCCCGCGAGGTCCGCGAGATCAAAAAGGAGCAGAACAAGGAGGTCGAATACATCAAGACCACCCTCAAGTGGCTGAATTTCCTCGCCGTTCCGCTGCTCGTCAGTTGCGCCGGCATCCTGCTCGCCATCCGTCGTCGTGCCGCCACTGCCGCGGTTTGATCCAGTCATTCATCTCAACCCCGTTTTCAGACCATGAATAAAATCGTCATTCTGATCATCGTGCTCGTCGGGCTCGTCGGCGCTGCCGTCTATGTGAAAAAGGACCGCAAATCCCGCCTCAGCACCGGTTCCCGCCGTGGCGTGGACATGCGCACCATGCTCATCCCTGATCTCGATGTGAACAGCATCCAGAAAATCCGCATCAAGGACGCCAGCAACGAAGTCAACGTCGCCCTCAACGGCAACGCATGGACCGTCGCCGAACGCGGCGGATATGAAGCCAGCTTTGACAAGATCAGCCGTGCGCTGCTGGCTCTCAAGGAACAGAAGATCAAGGACAAGCAGTTCGTCGGCAAGGAATCCTGGGCCAAGGTCGGCGTGCAGCCTCCCGGCCATCCGGACGGCTACGGCATCGGCACCCTCGTCGAATTGCTCGACAGCAAAGGCAACATCAAGAAGTCCTTTGTCCTGGGCAGCAATGTCACCACCTCCGGCAATCCGAACAGTTCACCCTTCGGCGGCAGCAACGAGCGCCTCGTGCGCATGGTCAATCCCGATGACGGCGAGACCATCTGGAGCGTCGGAAACACCTTCGCCGACCTCGAAAGCAAGGCCGAGACCTGGATCGACAAGGCTTTCATCGACGTGCAGAAGATCAAGTCCGTCGAGGTCACCTCGGCGAAGCCGGAGGATTCCTGGAAGGCCTCCCGTGCCAAGGAAGACGACACGGAGTTCACCCTCGAAGGCGCCAAGGCCGGCGAAAAACTCGACAACGGCAAGGTCAACCTCACCAGCCTTCTCTCCAGCCCCACGTTCAACGACGTGCTGGCCAAGGACAAGGCCGCTGAGACCTTCAAGGACGGCGTGAAGGTCAAGATCGTCACCTTCGACGGCTTCACCTACAACCTCCAGGTCGCGAAGAAGACTGCGGACGGCGGAGACAAATACTATGTCGCGTTCACCGTCAGCGCCGACATCGCCAAAGAGCGTGCTCCGGTGAAGGATGAGAAGGAAGAGGACAAAAAGAAGAACGACACGGCCTTCGCCGAGGAAAAGAAAAAGAAGGAGGACAAGCTTGCTGCCGAGAAGAAGCTTGAGGGCTGGGTTTTCGACGTCTCCGAATACACCGTCAGCAATCTGCTCAAGAAGCGGGGCGAAATCCTCGCCGAACCGGCAAAGGCAGATGCTCCCGGCGCTCCCGGAGCCGGTGCCGCCACCCCAGGCAGCCTTCCAGACATCAAAAAGATGATTCCTGGCCTCACCCCGCCATCAACACCGCCCGCGCTTACGACTCCGGCCACGCCGCTTCCAGAGGCACCCAAGCCGGAGATCAAACCAGCTCCTGCTCCCGGAGCCAATCCGGTGACGGGCGAGAAACCGGCAGAGCCTGCCAAGCCGGAAGGCGACGCCGCCAAGAAGTAGTCAGCAGCCCATCATTCATCTCGTCCAACGGCGGCTGGTTTCCCCCAGCCGCCTTTTTCTTGCCCGGTCGTCAGCCTCAATGCGCCTGCAGCCAGTTCGTGCCGGTGCCGGCCTCGACCTCGGCCTGGACGCCGTGGGGGAGCTGGATGGCGTTCTTCATGGCATCGACGATGATGGCGCGGGCTTGTTCAGCTTCGCTGGCGGGCATTTCGAAGAGAAGTTCGTCATGCACCTGGAGCAGCATGCGGGCCTGTAGGCCGGCTTTCGTCAAAGCGGCATCGACGTGGATCATGGCGAGCTTGATCATGTCGGCTGCGGTGCCTTGAATCGGTGTGTTCATGGCCACGCGCTCGGCCTGGCCTCGAACGGTGGCGTTGGCGCTGGTGATGTCGCGGATCGTGCGGCGGCGTTTGGTGAGCGTCTCCGTGTAGCCGTGCTTTTTGGTGTCGGCGACGATTTGATCCATGAAGCGTTTGATGCCGGGGAACTGCTTGAAGTAGTTCTCGATGATTGAGGCGGCCTCACCGCGTGGAATGCCCAGACGCTGGCTCAATCCGAAGGCGCTGATGCCGTAGATGATGCCGAAATTGACCATTTTCGCCGTTCGGCGCATCTCGGGCAGCACGCCGTCGAGCTCGACGCCATACACGCGCGCGGCGGTGGCCTGATGAATGTCGTGGCCTTGCGCGAAAGCTTCGATCATCGCGGCATCGCCGCTGAGCGCTGCCATGACGCGCAGTTCGATCTGCGAGTAGTCAGCGCTCATCAAAATCCAGCCGTCATGCCCGGGAACGAAGGCTTTGCGAATCTCCCGGCCGAGATCGGTGCGGATGGGAATGTTTTGCAGGTTCGGATTGCTGCTCGCCATGCGGCCGGTGGCGGCCATGAGCTGATGGAAGGTGGTGTGAACGCGGCCGGTGACCTTGGACACGGCGTGCGGCAGCGCCTCGACGTAGGTGCTGTTGAGTTTCGTGACCTCACGGTAGTCGAGGATGTCCTGAATGATGGGATGCAGGCCGAGGAGCGACTGTAGAACCTGCTCGTTGGTCTGATACTGGCCCGTGGCGGTCTTTTTCGGTTTTTCGAGGAGTTTGAGGCGTTCGAAAAGCACCTCGCCGAGCTGTTTGGGGCTGTTGAGGTTGAAGGGACCGCCGGCGCTTTCCTGAATGCGCTTCTCCAGTTCCCTGGCCTTCTTTTCGAGTTCGATGCCGTATTCGCGCAGCGCCTGAACGTCGATCTTCACGCCAAAGTTCTCCATCTTCGTCAGCACGGGCAGCAGCGGCGATTCGATGGACTCGAAGACGTAAGTTTGCTCCTTCAACTCAGGGCGCATCTTCCCGGCGAGCTGCCAGGTAACGTCGGCATCCTCTGCGGCATAGTCTGCGACCTTTTGCGCGTCCTGATCGGCTGCCTGGGCCATGGTGGTGCCAAAAAGGTCGTCTTTCTCAGTGCAGATGACCTGAGTGATGGGCACGGGGGTGTAGTGCAGATACGTCTCCGAGAGGTAGTCCATGCCGTGACGCTGATCGGGATCGATCAGTGAATGCGCGAGCATCGTGTCGAAAAACGGCCCGCGCACCTCGATGCCGTGCGCCAGCAGCACGCTGAGGTCGAACTTGAGATTGTGGCCGATCTTCTCGATGCCATCGCGCGTGAACACTTCGCGGAAATCTTCGAGCACTGCCTTCGCCGCAGCTTTTTCCCGTGGGAAGTGCACGAACCAGCCTTCGTGGGCCTTCCACGAGAAAGCGATGCCGACGATCTGCGTGTCACGTGGATCGAGTCCGGTCGTCTCGAGGTCGAAACAGTAGCTTGTCTGCCCCGCAAGCAGTTGGAGCAGTTTTTGACGTTCCTCGGCCGTTTGGACGAGGTGATACGCGTGCGGCGTGTCGGCGATGGTGGTGAGCTTGGCCTCGACGGGCTTCGTGATCTCCTCGGTGGCGAACAATTCTCCCACCGGGGCTTCCGCGGCTGTTTTGCGTCCGCGACCGGCTTTGAAATCATCGCCGAAGAGTCGGCGACCGAGGGCGTTGAACTCGAATTCGGTCAGAAAGGCCTTCAGCGCCTCGTCGTCGTGCGGTTTGACGACGAGATCGGCGAGCTCCGCCTCGAAGGGCATGTCGGTGAAGATCGTGGCGAGCTTTTTGGAGAGGATGGCGTCGTCGCGGCTGGCTTCGAGCTTTTCCTTCTGCTTGCCTTTGAGCTGGTCGAGGTTCGCGAGCAGGTTTTCGACACTGCCAAACTGCTGGATGAGCGTGGTGGCGGTCTTTTCGCCGAAGCCTTTGACGCCGGGGATGTTGTCCACCGCATCGCCCATGAGCCCGAGGATGTCGATGACCTGCGCGGGGCGCTCAATGCCCCAGCGTTCGCAGACTTCCTTCACACCGAGGATTTCCACGTCGCTGCCCTGACGGCCGGGTTTGTAGATTTTGACGTGCTCGGTCACGAGTTGCCCGAAATCCTTGTCCGGCGTGACCATGAAGGTCTCCAGGCCCGCTTTGTCCGCCCGGGCGGCCATGATGCCGATGATGTCGTCAGCCTCGTAGCCGTCGCGCACGAGCAGCGGCACGTTCATGGCCTGTAGCAGCCGTTTCACCTGCGGGATCGCCATGGCAATGTCCTCGGGGATCTCCTCGCGCTGCGCCTTGTAGGCCGGAAACATCTCATGGCGCGGCGTCGGCGCGGAGGTGTCGATGGCCACGGCCAGGTGCGTGGGCTTCTGGTTGTGCAGGATGTCCAGCAGCGTGTTCGCAAAGCCGTAGAGAGCGGAAGTGTTCACGCCATCGCTCGTGCGGATGGGGTTTTTGATGAAAGCGAAGTGGGCGCGATAGATCAGCGCCATCGCGTCGAGGAGGAAAAGCCGGTCGGACATGTGATCGCGAGGGTAGGCGGATGCGAGAGAGGCGCAAACGAGGATGGGACGTTCGTCACCCCGGATTCAGCTTGCCGTGGGAAGTTTCCAATGACGGGGAGCCGGTGATCAAAGCGGTGATGGCGCGGCTTTACACGCCCCTCACAATCTCGTCGCGCTGGCGACGATTTCTTCCGGGAGACCCGGGATAGCGGCCAGAGTTTTCGCTGGTGGCTCACGCATGGCGGGGACGCGGAGACCGTCGGTGTCGATGGTTTGAAGAAGCTGGTCGAGTGCTCGGCCGAAGGCGGTGACGGCGGCGGTCTCTTCTTCAAGATCGTGATGCAGGCCGTTGAGAAGTGCGACGTGTTCGTAGCGGCTCAGCCATTCAGAGGCGCGTGGACGATAGCGTTCGATGATGCGGTCCATGAGGCTGTGCGCGGAACGCGGTTCGGCCTCTCGCAGCACTTGCCAGGCCAGACAGCGGGCCACGTCGGCGGCGGCGGAGACCAGACCGGGTTCGTTCACGCCGACCTGTTCGTGCGTGAGGTTGCGATGGCGGTGCTCGAAGTGGAAACCGAGGTCCACCTGGCACTGCTGCTCTCCCGGCAGATGGCGGAAGACTTCGCAGAGCATGGCGACCTCCAGCCCCCAGCCGCCGGGTAGGCTGAAGCGCTCAAGGGCGCTCATGTCGGCGGCGAATTCACCCGACAGGGGATAGCGGAAGCTTTCGAGGTGTTCGAGCAGCGGCTTGGTGCCGAGGACATCGCGACAAGCCTGTACGAGAGGAAAGATGAGCAGGCGTGTCACGCGGCCATACAGGCGGTCGGAGACGCGGCTGTAGTAGCCTTTGGCAAAGTGGTAACCCATGCGCGGATGCAGCAGCGGGTAGCACAGGCGCCACAGGACATCACGGCTGTAGTTCAGGATGTCGGTGTCGTGGCTGACGATGATGCCGTTGAAGCCGCGGGCGTGGAGGTAGGCGATGCCCATCCAGATGTTGGAGCCCTTGCCCGCATGCGAGCCAGCGAGCCCCGCCTCCTCCATGCGTTGATAAACGCGGGTGAGCTGGGGACCGTCATTCCACAGGAGGTGGGTCGGTTTGCCTCGAAGATGCTGGCGGCAGATGCGCAGCGCGCGTTCGTGCTCGGCAGCATCCATGCCGTTCATGCTGAGGATGACCTCGCTGATGTGGCCGGCCTGGGAGACCTCCTCAAGGATGCGGGGCAGCGCGGGACGCTCGCATTCGGCGTAGAGGGCGGGCAGCAGCAGCGCCACCGGCTTGTCCGCCAGGGACTGCATCTCTGTCTCGCGCGCGGAGCTGTCCGCGTGGGCGAGGTGGTGCAGGGTCGGAACGCGGGCGTGCTGGTAGAAATCTGCCATGTGGTCGGTGGGGAATCCTCAATTACCCGACGCACGCATTTGTGAAACGATTTTGTTCAAATCTGCGCTGCTGGATCGCTCCTGCCGACGGATTCGCTCTCGTCGTCGATCTCTCCCGTGAGGATGCGGGTCTCCACCTCTGGATCGACCTCGGGTGATTCAGGCTCGATTTCGATTTCCTGCCGCCACTTGCGGGAGATCCAGGGCCGGACGAGGCCGTAGAGCAGATAGGTCACGAAGATGACCGAGGGCATCCAGTGCCAGTTCATCACCGTGAAGGCGATGGCGACGATGCTGATGAGCACCCAGTGAAAGGAGCGCTTCGTGCGCCAGTTCACCGCCTTGAAGCTCGGGTACTCCAGATTGCTGACCATCAGATACGACAGCAGCGCCATCAGACCCGCCAGGGCATACTTCCAGTTGCCGATCTCGCGCTCGTTGCTGTCCAGCCACAGGATCAGCAGCGTCAATGAAGAGATGACACCGGCTGCGGCAGGGATCGGGCAGCCGCGGAAGCTCTTGCTGCTGCTCTTCACATCCGCCGCGGCCAGGCAGTTGAAGCGTGCCAGCCGCATCGCACCACAGACGAGGTAAACGCATGAGATGAGCCAGCCCAGGCCCTTGGGCGTGTCGAGTTCCTTCAAAACGATGTCATGCACGAGCAACGCCGGCGCCACGCCGAAGCTCACGATGTCCGCCAGCGAGTCGAGTTCCCGGCCGAAGGGGCTCTCCGTGCCACCCATGCGTGCCACACGGCCATCCAGCGCGTCAAACAGGCAGGCCAGCAGGATGAACACGATCGCATAGTGGTAATGCGCGGTCACCTCGTAGTATTTGCCGTCGAAGATGTGTAGGATGGCGACAAAGCCGCAGAGAATGTTTCCCGCCGTCATCAGAGTCGGCAGCACCGGAATGCGAGGTTCATGGGCCTGGGGCATGAGGGCGGAAGGTGAATGACGAATCACGGAATGTCGAATGACGAATGCGGCCCGAATGACGGTTCAGGGCACTGAACACTTGTGCTCCGCCCTCGATGCTCCATGCTGCCCACCCCATGCCCGACGCGCTTCCCCCTTTGAACGGCGACATGACCATGAGCCAGGTGCTCCAGGCCTACCCTGGCGCGCAGCGGGCGCTGTTCGCACGTTACCACATCGGTGGATGCCGCAGTTGCGGCTTCCAGCCGGGGGAGACGCTCGCGCAGGTCTGCCAGCGGAATGAAAACATCCCGGTGGCGGAGGCCGTCGCCCACATCCAGGAGAGCCATCAGAGCGATTCCTCACTTCAGATTTCCCCGCATGACTTCGAGCAACTCCGCCGCGCCCTGCCAGATCTGACGCTGCTGGATGTCCGCACACGGGAGGAGCATGACGCGGTGAAGCTTCCCGGCGCCCGTCTTCTCACGCAGGAGCTGGTGCAGGAAATCTTCACCCACGGGGACAAGACGAAGCCCATCGTGCTCTACGATCACACCGGTTCCCGTTCACTCGATGCCGCCGCCTACTTCATCGGCCACGGCTTTGGCGAGACGAAGTGCCTCACCGGTGGAATCGACGCCTACAGCCAGGAGATTGATCCGACGCTGCCCCGCTATCGTATCGAAATCGAAGCCTGATCGCCATCATGGACGAAGCCGCCCTCCAGCAAGCCCTCACCAACACGCAAAACCTCGGCGAAATGCCCGATGCGGATGCCGTCGGCACCGTCGGCAGCCCGGACTGCGGCGACATGGTGCGCCTGTGGATCAAATACAAGGACAAGGACGGCCAAAAGGTGATCGACAAAGCCAGCTTTCAGAGCTTCGGCTGCCAGACCGCCATCGCCGTCGCCAGCATCGCGACCGAATTGATCCGCGGCAAAACCAAGGACGAGGCGCTCGCGATGTCTGCCGAAGAATTGAGCCAGCCGCTCGGCCCCCTGCCACCGATGAAGATTCACTGTGGTCAGATGGTCGAAGGCGCCCTCCGGGCCGCGCTGGAAGCCGAGGGCAGAGAGCAGAGGGCGGAGAGTTCAGAATCCAGCCCCGCTGCGCCTCCCGACCAGTCTGGCACGCTTGCCGACGCGCTCAGCGCCGCCGG
>NZ_JACSRD010000168.1 GCF_014879935.1 Prosthecobacter sp. | reverse complement strand
CTGCTCGCTTTCGCCGCTGTCATCGATTGGATGCAGCCGCTCAAGAGGTTTTAAAACACTGCCTAGGCCGGAGTGGCCGGCATAGCTGTCGAAAGCGGTGCTGAAGCACCGCACTCCGGCGACGCTATCGCGCCATTCGCAAAATCTCGACCAGCTCCTCATGCGTCAGCGAAACTGGATTCGCCTTCATGCTGCTCGCCGCGGCGGCTTTGCGGGCGATTTCGTCGAGATCGGCCGTTTGAATGCCCCAGGCGCTGAGTTTGGGGATCTGGAGGCATTCGGTGATGCCGTGGAGCCAGGAAATGGCATCGCTGCCGAGGATGGAATTGATCTGATCGAACTTCGTGCGGTTTTGCACGCGTCTGGCGTTCGCTTCCCAGACCGGGGCAAGCAAGGCGGCGCACACAGCGCCGTGCGGTGCGTGAAACATGCCGCCAATCGGCGCCGCGAAGCCGTGGACGGCACCGAGACCGGCGTTGGCGAGGGCGATGCCGCTGTTGAGGGCGCAGAGGGCCATGTCCTCGCGTGCGTCGAGGTCGTGGCCGTTTTGAAAGGCCCGTTCGAGCGAACGCACGGCACGCTGAATGCCGTCGAGGCACAACGCGTCGGTCATCGGCTGCGCACGCGAGCAGACGAAGGCTTCGAGGCACTGCGTGAGGGCGTCCATGCCGCTGGCGGCGGTGACATCCGCCGGGACATCGATGGCGAGTTCCGGATCGATCAACGCAATGCGTGGCAGCATCGAGAGATGACGCAGGCTGGCTTTGACGCGGTGCTTCTCGCTGGCGATGACGGCGTTGCGTGTGGCCTCGGCTCCTGTGCCGGCGGTGGTGGGAACGGCGATGAAGGGAAGCGGAAGGGCTTCGAGGGCCTTGCCTTCACCAATGACCTCGATGTAGCGCATCAAGTCACCCGGCTGTGTGCTCATGGCGGCGATCGCCTTGCCCGCATCGACGACGCTGCCGCCGCCGATGGCGACGATGACATCGGCGTTGTACTGCTTCGCGAGTTCGACGCCGCTTTGGATGTCTTCGACGGGCGGTTCACCGCAGATCGATTTGATGCCGACCTGCGGCAGCCGGGTTTCCCATTGTTGCGGGCGGCTGCCGGTGACGAGCAGGACTCGCTGGCCGAATTCAGCCGCCAGGGCGGGCAGTTCGCGCACCGTGCCGCGTCCGAAGATGATGCGCTGGGCAGTGGCGAATTCGAAGCGGTTCATGGCGGTGATTTGAGCGCGTAGAGGTCTTTGAGCGTGTGAACGCGGACGCCGGGCAGTTTGGCGCTGGATTTGACGGAACGGACGAACAAGCGGCGGCCGATGGTGGCGTTGCGCTTGTTGGGATAGAGAGGGATTTTGGCCTCCAGTTCATCAGCGAGCGGCTTGATGGAGGCGATGTCCTTCCATTTGCACTCGCCGAGGTCGGTCCAACCGTCCTGGCGCACACCAATGACATCAATCTGGGTGCCTTTATCCCAGTATTCGCCGCACTCGAAGGCGGCGCGGACGTTTTCGGCCTGATAGATCATGGGCAGGCATTCGCGGCAGAGACGCTCGAAGCAGCGGCCGAAGTAGGCATCGAGTTCGGGCTTGATGATCTCGGTGAAGCCTTGTTTCGGACCGAGCAGCCGCAGGGTGCTCTGATGCGGGAAGAGAAACCGGAACCAGAAGCGCAGGAAGGGATCGTCGAGCGCGTAGCGCACGGTGCGCACGCCGGGCTTGTCCTCGGTGAGCGGGTAGCGGCGCTGGACGTAGCCGAGCTCAACGAGGGTGCTGAGATGGTAGTTCAAGCCGCGCACGTCGATGCCGGTGGTGCCGGAAAGCTGCGCGGGCGCGGTCTTACCCTGCGCCAGGGCCATGAGGACTGCGTGGTAGGGCATGAGATCGCGCAATTCCTCGCGCAGGAGGAATTCGGGCTCGCGGAACAGCACGGAAATCTCATCCAGGACGCGGGCGATGATGTTTTGCTCGATGGAGAGCTTTTCATCGAAGGCGAGGAGGTACATCGGGATGCCGCCGCAGATGGCGTAGGCCTTGGCGTGGTCGATGACGGACCAGCGCGGATGAAACTCGGCGGCTTCGAGGTGGTTGAAGGGCCGCAGCAGGATCTGCCCGGTGCGGCGGCCGAAGAGAGGGCTTTTCTTTCCCAGCACCTCGCGCTCCATGAAGCCGAGGTAGGAGCCGCAGAGGATGAGCATGACGCGGCCGGATTTGGCCCAATGGCGGTCCCACAGCTCCTGGATGACGGAGGGCAGCTCGGTCGCGCCCTCAGCCATCCACTGAAACTCGTCGAGGGCAAGGATGAGCTTCTGTTTGCCGGTGTGGCGCTTCACGACGAGGTCGAGCGCCTCACGCCAGCCACTCACGCGGGCCTGGGCGAGCAGCGGCTCATTCAGCGCACGTGCGGCGGTTTCGAGGAACTCGTCGATCTGCGTCTCACCGGGGGCGCGTTTGCCGACGAAGTAGATGCCGGGCTTCTTCTCCATGAAGCGGACGATCATCTCGCTCTTGCCGACGCGGCGGCGGCCATAGACGGGCAGGAACACCGAATCCGGCCCGCGCCACATGGCGTCGAGCGCGGCGATCTCACGATGGCGGCCACGGAAGTCGATCATGCCTGAGTGTAGTTTATCAAAACGTGTTTTGTCAAAACGTGTTTTGATGACTTTGCCCGAGCTGGCCTCAGCGACTGAGCGTCATGACGCATTCCAGATGCTTCGTCTGCGGGAAGAGGTCGAAGGGCTGCACGGTGCCGAGCTTGTAACCGGCCTCGGTGAAGAGCTGCAGGTCGCGCATCTGTGTGGCGGGATTGCAGGAGACGTACACGACGCCTTTCGGGCCGAAGGCGAAGAGTTGCTGCAAAAACTCGGCGCTGCATCCGGCACGCGGCGGGTCGATGAGCACCACGGTGTCGCCACCGGGATGCGGAACGTCCTTGAAGACTTCGCGGGCATCCGCAGCCATGAAGCGGCAGTTGGTGAGGCCGTTCAGTTCGGCGTTGTGCGTGGCTTTTCTGACCGCGCTCTCGGAAATTTCGACGCCGATGACCTGCTCGAAGTCACGTGCGCCGCAGACCGCGAACAATCCGCTGCCGCAGTAGGCATCGACGAGGTATTTCGCCCCGGTGGCTCTCGCTTCATCGAGCGCATGACGGACGAAGCGTGGAAGGATGAAAGGATTGTTCTGGAAGAAGTCGCCGGCCTGGAACTCGAAGCGGATGCCATCGACATCCTCATGCGCGATGGCATGCGTGTCGGTGAGGACGCCGTTTTTCGCAGCACGGAGCAGCAGAGTGCCGCCACGTTTGAAGTTGCCGGAGCTGGCCCGGATGTTTTCGCGCACAGCGGGCAGGGCCTCGTTGATCGCATCCATGGCGATGTGGCAGTAGGGCACATCGACCAGCGCGGCACGTGCGCCCATCCGGAGGAAGCCGATATCCTCGACGCCGTTGGCACGTGGCTTCTGGAAGTGAGGCGTGATTTTTGAGCGATAGTGAAACTCGACAGGCGAGGGAATGACCTCATTCACCGGATGCTCGATGCGGGCCATATGCTTCAGCAGTTCGGCGACCTGGCGTCGCTTCCAGTGGAGCTGCTCGGCGTAGGCCATGTGCTGATACTGGCAGCCGCCGCAGGTGCCAAACACCGGGCAGACCGGCTGCACACGCTGTGGCGAAGGCTCGAGCACTTCGACGAGGTCGGCCTCGCTGAAGTTCTTGTGATTCCGATAGATGCGGCAGCGGACGAACTCGCCAGGCAGCACGAAGGGCACAAAAACCACCCAGCCGCCGGCACGGGCCACGCCCATGCCTTCATTGGTGAGGTTGTCGATCCTCACCTCGAGCTGCTGATGATACGCGAAGGGATGCGGGGCGAATTTCTTTGGTGGCTCCATGCGTCCCGTCATTTCTTCTCCGGATTTTCCATGGTCATGTAGGTGCGGCCTTTGACCTGGCCGTTGAGCGGATTGACGGACTCGATCCGCAATTCCTTGAGCACAGTCGCGTTGTCCACCTTCTGCACCTTGGTGACCTGGTACTTCTTGATGACCTTGCTGTTGCGGTCGTAGGCCTCCATCTTCGCGGCACCGCCGCTGCCCTGGTGCACATAGATGTCCACCACGTAGTAGGGGCCGTCCCTGCCTGGATTGGTGACACGAACAATCCAGCATTTCTGCCCGCTGACACGCGTCTCGCCCATCAACTGCGGACGCGGCCAGTAGAGGAAGCGCAGTGACAGATCCTCATAATTGAAGTCCATGCCGCGCACGCGGTCGTCGAGCTGCTCCTTCGGCACTTCGCCGGAACCACCCTCACGCACCTGATAAAGCGTGGCGGGCGTGGTATTCAGATCGAGGTGCACGATCTCCTTCGGCGGGTTTTTGAAGAGGAACCGCATGACCTGGTCCTCCATCGTGAGGGTGAGCGGCTCGACACGACCGGTGGCGTCGTCGCGGAGCTGGCCGTCCATCTTGTGATTCTGCAGCGCGTAGCTGAGACGCACGATGCGGAGGATCTCCTCGGCGGTGCGGGGCCGGGCTTCTTCGGCACGCAGCAGTCCGGCGATCAGCAGCGGTAAAAGCAGGAGACGTTTCATGTGAGAAGGGGGTGTGGGGTTGCGGACGAGGCTTTGACACAGCGTCCCGGGCCTCTATTCAATGCGCTCAACCATCATGCAGCGCCAGCGCTTTCTCTTTGCCGCTCTGGGCCTGCTCACGCTCTGGCGTTGGGCGCTGCTGCCGACGCTGGAACTCTCGCCCATCGAGGCCGAGGCAGTGTTTCGTGCGAAACACGGCGGGATCGGCGGCTTCGAGGAAATCGGGCCGCTCATGCCGCTGCTGGCAAAGCTGGGCACGCTGCTCGGTGGTGGGGGCGAGTTCGGCGTGCGGTTTTTCGCGCCGCTTCTGGCTTTGAGCGCTTCTCTCGCAGTGTGGCGGCTCATGCGCAGCCTGTACGATGCGCAGATCGCCGGCTGGGCGGTGGTGATCGTGAATGTGCTGCCTGCTTTCAATGTCGCCGCAGTCACGCTCACTCCATCCACCGTCGTGTTTGCGCTCGTTCCAGCGGCGGCCTGGTGCCTGCGGGTGGCATTGCTGCATGCCAATCCGCTGCACTGGGCCTGGTGGGCCGCCGCGGCCTGTGTGGCGGGTGCGGCCCTGTCCCAACCGCCGGCCCTTGCTGTGATGGGTGCGGTCGTGATGGCTTTTGGATTGCCGGAGCGTCTGCGTCATCACCTGCATGGCACGGGTTTTCTGATGATCGCAGGCGCGTGGTGTCTGGCCGTGTCGTTCTGGCTGTGGGGTGACGCACGGCTCGTGTGGCCGGAATGGCGTGTGGTTCCAAACCTGCTGCGCTGGATCGTGCTGGCATCCCCTGTCCTGCTGACGCTGTTCGTTCTCGCCACACGCATGGCCTTTGACCGCGCCATGCTCATGTCGCAACGCAGCCTCCCTCTGGCGATGTTGCTGCCGCTGGCTGCGGTCGATCTGCTTTACGGTCCCGCTCACCGCTGGCCGGACATGGGCGGCGCAGTGTGGATGGTCTTTGCGGCGATGGTGCTCGCCCATCGGGCCTCGGTGCTCGGCGGCATCGCCAGCGAGGAGCGCATCAGCCTGCGCACCATCGCCATCGTGCTCGCCGCCGTTCAGAGCGCCTTCCTGCTGCAGAGCGACCTGCCGCGCACGCTCGGTCTGCGCTGGCGCTTTTCGCGGCAGACGGCGGCAGCCTCCGATTACGACCACTTCTTCACTGCGGACCCTTCCAAGGCCATGCGCGGCTGGAAGGAGAGCGCGAAACTCGTGTCCGCAGCCCTGAAGCAAACCTCGGGTGACCGGCCATGGTTCGTAATCGCCAGCGACTGGCGGCTCGCCGTCGAGCTGGACCACTACCTTGGCCAAAACGAGCCCGTGAAGTCGCTGGATGACGATTTGCGCGGCTTCGGCGGCCACAGCGCGATCTTCGTCACCGACGACCCTGCCGCCATCGTCCCGCCGGAGCCGCTGCGTGACCGATTTGAACGTGTGGAGATCCTTTCTGTGGCCCGTGTGATGCATGCGGGCAACGAGGTGCGCTGGCTGAAAATCTTCGCTTGCCACGACTACCGCGCGTCCGACTCTTGACGCCCGTTTCGCCCCGCCATGTCTGCCGCGCCTGCCATTTCCGTCGTCGTCCCCCTCTACAATGAGGAGGACAATGTCGTGGAGCTGCAGCGGCAGATCGACACGGCGCTGACCGGGCATGATTACGAGCTGGTGCTCGTCGATGACGGCTCAAAGGACCAGACGCTCGCCCGCATCCAGCCGGGACCGCGCGTGCGCGTGATCGTCTTCGAAAAAAACAGCGGCCAGAGCGCCGCGATGCACGCCGGCATCCATGGTGCGAAGGGGGGGGTCATCGTCACGCTCGATGGCGACCTGCAAAACGACCCAGCCGACATTCCTGCGCTCGTCGCGAAGCTCGGTGAAGGCTTCGACCTCGTCTGCGGCTACCGTGCCAAACGCAAGGACACCGCCTTCAAGCGCCTGCAAAGCCGCATCGCCAACTTCGTCCGCTCCCGCTTCGTCGGCGACCACGTGCGCGACACCGGCTGCACGCTGAAGGCCATGCGTCGCGACTGCCGCGAGGCCCTGCTGCTCTTCAATGGCATGCATCGCTTCATTCCCGCGCTCATCCGCAACATGGGATGGCGCGTGACCGAAGTTCCCGTGAATCACCGCCCGCGCATCCATGGCGTGAGCAAGTACGGCTTCGGCAACCGCGCCCTGCGTGCCACCATGGACATGTTCGGCGTCCGCTGGCTGAACAGCCGTCGCACGCGGTATTCGATCCGCGAAGAGCAAAAAAGCTGAGGGCGTCGAGCGTAGGGCAAAGTGACGCGATGCGGACAAAGCACGTTCATTTCGTCCTCGTGCTCCTACTCGAACTCGTCCTCGATCAAGTTGCTTCGCTTCATCCAAAGCAACCGCACCATCACTTAGCCCAAGTTTCGCACTTTGGAAGGCCGCGTCTTGCCATCACCAGGGCAAGCGGCGCGGTTGATGGCCCAGGTCGGCCACACATTTCTCAACGGGTCACGGCAGATCGGGGGCGGAGTTTTGCGGGCGGCGGATGCGCGGCGGTGGTTGCTCGGGCAGCGTCCAGCCGAGTTGCAACAGCAGCGCGGCTTGTTCCTTCTCGGGGATCGTGATCCGCGGCAGCGTGATGGC
>NZ_JACSRD010000188.1 GCF_014879935.1 Prosthecobacter sp. | reverse complement strand
TCGGTGCGCTCATGGCCCCGCTCGGCGCGGCCTTGAATGACGCGCAGATGGCCGAGGTACTCACCTTCGTCCGCAGCAACTTTGGCAACAAAGCCCCCGCCGTCACCGCCGACCAGGTCAAAGGCTGGCGCGAAAAATACAACGGCAAGCCCATGCAGAAGCGTGCCGACCTTGAGGCGAAGCTGAAGTAATCCGCATCAGATCATCCCATCTGTTTTCAAGCGCCCGGCAGCACCTGCCGGGCGCTTTTTGTTGGCGGCACAAACGATCTGCAATGCCGTCAGGTCATCCGCGTTACTCCGTTTGTGAAAATCACATTCTTCATCGCTTGTTTCGCCGCGGCATTCTCATTCACCGCCTTGGGGCAGGATCCCGCGCCGCCAACGCTGTGCACGCCGGGAGCTTTGATCATTTCCACCGCATTTGACGAGGATGCGCCGAAGACGCGCAAGGCCTCCATCGCCGGTTGGAGCGCTGGGATCGGCGTGTGGTGGATCGAAAAGGGAGCTCTGCATGGCGACGAGGTCGCCGAGGATCATCATCCGTCCTCCTGCACCTGGCGTTTTGAGGCCACGGACCTCATTCTCACCGCCCAGTTCCGGCTCGGAACGGCCGAGCATATCGCGTTTGGTTGTCGCGACACCGTTCCGCCAAACCTCCACCTTGGGCGCACGTTCGTCACGAAGGACGCGATCTGGGTCACCCGCATGTCAGGCATCTCGAAGACCACCAAGTCCGAAAAGCTCGCTGAATTGAAAACGAAGCTCGATCCGGAAGCGTGGCACAGCATCACGATCGAAATCATCGGTGATCACTATCGCGCCACAGTTGACGGGCATGTGGTCGAGGCCCGCCATGAGCGTTACAAGGACGCCAAAGGCCTCGTTGCCCTCATCAGCAAGGGGCAGGGGGCGCAATTCAAGAACGTCTCCATCTGGCACGCCAAGCCGAAGGGCTGAGACATGCTAGCCGCGGGCGCTCGAGGCGAACAGCAGCCCCAGAAACGCGCCATACAAGGCACCGCGCCACCAAGTGGAGGTAAGCGGGCATGCACCGGTGCTGCACTGGCCGTAGTAGCCCATGAGCGAGCCGAGCGCGGCACCGATGGCGATGGGGATGAGGTAGCGTGCCATGGGGTTACGAGCCGCACTTGCCGGCGCCACAGCCGCAGCCGCCGGATTTGCCGCCTTTGCCGCAGGTGCTGAGACCCAGCGGCGCATACAGCGGGCAGAAGCGGATGAAGGCGGTGAGCAGCGGCACGGCGCCGATGGCTCCGAGCCAGGAGTGATTGACGATGCCGTAGGCGATGAGGCCGAGGCCGATGAGGATGCGCAGGGCGCGATCGACGGTTCCGATGTTGGGTTTCATGTCAGTGTTTGGGTTCAGGGTGGGAATGCTTGTTGGCCATGTAATACAACACCGGCACGGCCATGCGGCTGATGAACAGGCTTGCGATTTCGCCTGCCATTAATGCGATGGCGAGGCCTTGGAAGATCGGATCGGCGAGGATGACTGCGGCTCCGACGACAACAGCCATCGCCGTGAGGAGCATCGGGCGGAAGCGCACCGCACCGGCGTCGATCACGGCCTCGCTCAGCGGCATGCCCTCACGCACACGCAGCTCGATGAAATCGACGAGGATGATCGAATTTCGCACCACGATGCCGCCGCCGGCCATGAAGCCGATCATGCTCGTGGCGGTGAAAAAGGCATCGAGCATCCCATGTGCAGGCAAAATGCCCACCAGCGAGAACGGAATGGCGATCATGACAATCGCCGGCGTGATGAAGCTGCGGAACCAGCCGACCATGAGCACGTAAATGAGGATCAAACAGGCGCCAAAGGCTGCGCCGA
The DNA here is from genome assembly GCF_014879935.1 of Prosthecobacter sp. Classification (GTDB taxonomy): domain Bacteria; phylum Verrucomicrobiota; class Verrucomicrobiia; order Verrucomicrobiales; family Verrucomicrobiaceae; genus Prosthecobacter. Next base: position 28,015 of record NZ_JACSRD010000188.1, on the reverse strand, counting down.
GATCGCGGAAGACCTCGATGGTGATGTGCCATTCGCCGTCCCATTTCATCGCGGGCTGGTCGTCGCTGAAGGGCATCGCGGCGTTGAGTATCTTCAACTCCGCGCCGCTGCCACCGAACTCGCGCGTGTCGAGCTTCTTGAGCGCCTCGTTCATCTGGAAGATGGCATACACCGGGCTTTCGACGACTCCTGCGACATCGCCGATGACGTAAGTCACAGGCATGAGGTTCTTGTGGTAGCGGCTTTTTTCGACGGTGACGTGCTCCACCTTCACCAGCTCGCGCAAGGGCACGAGCGGCGAGCCGCTGGCACCGGGTTCGGGCAGCGCATTGGCATCGCCGGAACGCACGCGGAGCGCCAAAAGCTCCTCGGGCGTGGTTTTGGCACTGCGAGGCAGTTCGAGGCGGATGTTGACGTCCTCCTTCTCCTCGGGCTGATGCAGCAAATCGACGTTTTCACCATCCACGGCGATTTTGAGCGTCTGCGAGATCGTGGCGGCGCTGATGCCGTGCAGCGCGGCTTTTTCCTTGTCGATGATGAAGCGGGCTTTTTGCTGATCGGCCTCGATATACCAGTCAACATCGACGACGCCCGGTGTGGCCTTGAAGATGGTTTTCACCTTTTCGGCCAGCTTGAGCCGCGCTTCGTCATCCGGACCGTAAATCTCCGCGACGAGTGTTTGCAGCACCGGCGGCCCTGGCGGCACCTCGGCGATGGCAACTCGGGCTCCATAGCGTTCCGCAATGGCTGCCACGGCTGGTCGAACGCGTTTGGCGATGTCGTGGCTCTGCGCCTTGCGCTCGTGCTTGTTCACCAGATTGACCTGAATGTCCGCCACGTTCGCTCCGCGACGCATGAAGTAGTGTCGCACCAGTCCGTTAAAGTTGTAAGGCGACGCCACACCGGCATACACCTGATAATCCGTGACCTCCGGCTCCGTGCGGATCGCCGCGGCCATCTCGCGGGCGACGGCGGTCGTTTTTTCCAACGAGGAGCCTTCCGGCATGTTCAGGATGACCTGGAACTCGCTCTTGTTGTCGAAGGGCAGCATCTTCACCTTCACCCAGCCGATGCCGACGGTCGCCATGCTGCCGAGCAGCAGCGCGGTGATGCCAATGAGGAAAACCCAGCGCCAGCCGGTGCTGTGGATGAGCGGTCCCATCATCTTGCGGTAGAGCTTCGTGAAGAAGTCTTCGGGATGCTCGTGGCTGGAGTGGTGGAGTGTTGGAGTGGTGGAGTTCTGACTTCCATCACTCCCGTTCTCCATCACTCCATGACTCCGGTATTTCTTCCCCCAACGTAGAATGCGAATCGAAGCCCACGGCGTCACGATGAACGCGATGAGCAGCGACCAAAACATCGCCGCGCTGGCTCCAATCGGGATCGGGCGCATGTAGGGGCCCATCAAACCGCCCACGAATGCCATCGGCAGCACCGCAGCGATCACGGCGAAGGTGGCGAGTATGGTGGGATTGCCGACTTCGCCCACAGCTTCCACGGCGATGGCAGACCAATTGCGGCCTTTGTTTTGCGGCAGATGGAAATGCCGAACAATGTTTTCGACCACCACGATGGCATCATCGACGAGGATGCCGATGCTGAAGATGAGCGCGAAGAGCGTGATGCGGTTCAGCGTGAAGCCGTAGAGGTAGAAAACGAGCAGCGTGAGCGCCAGCGTGGCCGGAATGGCCACCGCGACGATGCCGCTCTCCCGCCAGCCGAGCGTGAGCCAAATGAGGATCGCCACGCTGAAAACAGCGATGCCCATGTGCAGCAGCAGCTCGTTCGATTTCTCCGCCGCTGTCTCGCCGTAGTTGCGCGTAATGCTGACGGTGACATCTGCGGGAATGACGCTGCCTTTGAGCAGCTCGACCTTCTGCAGCACCTCGTCGGCCACGCTGATTGCATTCGCTCCGGGGCGTTTGGCGATGCTGAGCGTCACGGCGGGTTCGTCGTTCGTTTTAGATCCGTGGAAGACGTATTGCGTCGGCTCCTCGCCTCCATCGACGATCTCAGCGACTTCTCGCAGATACACCGGGCGACCGCTGAAGACGCCGATGACCACATTGCCGACTTCTTCGGCGGTTTTGAGGAAGGCACCAGTCTCGACGAGGACTTCATTGTTGCCCGTGGTGAGTCCACCAGCGCGGAATTGGCGGTTCGCCTGCTGCAGCATCGGCACGAGGCCGGCGGGACTCAAATTGCGGCTGGCGAGCTTCACAGGATCGACCATCACGCGCACGGCGCGACGTGAACCGCCGAGTAGCGTTGTCTCAGCCACGAGCGGCACTTGTTTGATGGATTCATCGACCTGCGCTGCCAAACGGCGCAGCGTGAGGTGATCGTAGCGGGCACTGTGAAAGGTGAGCGCGAGGATCGGCACGTCGTCGATGCTCTTCGGCTTCACGATGGGCATCGTGACCCCCATCGGGATGCGGTCGAAGTTCGAGCGCAGCTTCTCGGTGATCTTCACCAGGCTGCGCTCTGGATCTTCGCCGACTTTGAAGCGCACGATGACGAGGCTCTCGCTGTCTCGTGAGGTGCTGTAGAGGTATTCCACGCCGGGGACCTCCCATAGCAGCTTCTCCATCGGCCGTGTGGCGCGTTCCTTGATCTCTTTCGCCGTCGAGCCTGGCATGGCCACCATGACATCGACCATCGGCACCTTGATCTGCGGCTCTTCTTCACGCGGCAGCAAAACAATCGCCGCCGCGCCGAGCAAAACGGACGCGATGACCACCAGCGGCGTCAGCTTGGAATCAATGAACGCCGCCGCGATGCGACCTGCGATGCCGAGATGCGAAGCAAAGTGGCCATCTCGCTCCGTCGAGATGAGCTGACGGCTTTCGCCGTCACCCATCGTGGCCGTCGTTTGAGCTCCGCCGTGGTTTGCGGGGGCGTTTTGCTCATCTCGCGGGAGCGAGATGGCTACTGTACTGGAAGGCTCGCTCATGGCTGGATCGTCACGGGTTGGCCGTCGGTGAGTTTCGCGGTTTCGCTCACGATGACCTGTTCACCTTCTTCGAGGCCGGAAAGCACCTCGACTCGCCCTTCGAGCCCTTTGCCGGTCTTCACGAGCCTCAGCGCGGCTTTGCCATTTTGGGCTACAAAGACGAGTTCCATCTGTCCGCGCTTCAAAACGGCGCTTTGAGGCACGAGCAGCAGTTTCACCTCGGCCACTGGCACCGAGACGCGACCAAACTGCCCGGTGCGCAGGCCTTCAGTCGGCGGCAGATCGAGCTTCACGTTGAAGGTGCGGCTCACGGGATCGGCGACAGGCGAAATTTCGCTCACGGTGCCTTCGATGACCTTCGCAAGGCGCACGGGCATCTTCGCGCCGAGCTTCACGCGATCGAGGATGGCTTCGGGAAGATCGGCTTCAAAGCGCAGCGAGGTGGGCGCTTCGATTTCGAGTAGCGGCTTACCCGGCATGGCGAGATCGCCCACGTCGGCGAGCTTGCGCGTGACCACGCCATCGAAGGGCGCGGTGACTTTGGCGTAGCTCATCATCGTTTCGGCCTCGCTGACAGCTCCGGTGCCGATTTTCACGCGAGCATCGGCCGCGTCGAATTCCTGCCGCGTGGTCGCGTTGCTCGCGATGAGCTGCTTTTGACGATCAAAGTCGCGTTTTGCCTGATCGAGCATCGCGCGGGCTTGATCGACCTTGGCCTGGATTTCCTGCACATCGAGCCGCGCGAGCAAATCGCCAGCTTTCACCATCGCGCCGGGCGTGGCCGTGTATTCGAGCACGCGACCGCTGACCTTCGCCTCGACGGCCGCACGTTGTTTCGACCGCACCGTGCCCACGACCTCCTCCACCGCCGTGTGGGGGCTCCATTTCGCGGCTTCCACCTTCACGGTGATGCTGGGCAGAGCCGCGGATGGCGCGGGGGTTTGGTCATGCTTGCCGCAAGCGGCCAGCAGCAGGACGGGGAGGAGGCGTGAGAGGTGTTTCATCGTGTGAAGTGAATCGTGGATGGATCAGCTCTTTGTGCAGCAGGATCCGCCGACACCGAGTTTTTTGAGGATCGTCTCCGCCGGGCAGAAGCCGGTGAAAGCCGACTGAAAGAGGTTCGCGCCCACGAAAGCCGTGAGCCACAGCCAGTTTGGGCTGACATAGTGTGCAAGCGCGAGGCTGGTAAGGATCATGGTGCCGGCGAGGGCGCGGATGGCGTTTTCGAGTTTCATGGTTTTGGGGTGGTGGAGTTCAAATCGTTGGCAGGAGCCGGTTCCGGTGCCTTCGGCAGCAACACGCAGGTCGGGCATCCCTGCCGGCTCATCTGCATGCCCGCCATCAAGGCCGCGAGCGCCGCGATGAGGATGAAGAGTCGGTTCGGAGTCATGGCGGTGAGGAAAGGCTCAGCGGGGGACGGTGTCGTGCTTTTTGTCGTGCTCGGTCCAGCCCTGCGCGGCGAAGGCGGAGACGACCTTGGCGTGATTTTGCGCGATCTTGATCGCTGCGGCATTGCGGCCCGTGACGGTCATGCGCACGCCTTTGGCCGTCGGTGTGAAGCGGTGGTCCATCTCCGCGTAGTGATCGCAATACTCGGCGAAGGCCGGGTCCCAGCGCCGCACGCTCAGGCCGGAGCCGAGGCGCTCCTGCATCTGTTTCACATGCTTCTGCAAGGCAGCGGCGACTTTTGGATCATCACTCTCCGTGGTGGCCGTGTAGCCGGTGGCAGTGAGTTTGAGCTCGCGGTGGATCTTCGCGTGGTTGTCAAAGAGTGCATGGATCTGCTCCCGTGCCTCTGCAGGCAATCCGTGCCCGCCCCCCTGCTGGGCACAGGACGTGGCAGTAAAAGCCGCCACGAGTGCCATCGCAGCGATGAGGTGTGACTGGGCGGAGGTGGTTGTTTTCATGATGGTCCTTTATTCAACTGTATGAGTCTATACGCATATAGTGGGGTTGAGCAAATGGTTTTTCTGGGGGGTGACTGGCCTCCCGGCTTCACTCAGGCGAAACAAAGCAGCAATCTCGCTCCGCGAGATGAGCAAAAGGCTTTCGTGGGCATAGCGGATTACGATTTCTCGTAAACTGGGGGGCGCTCAGACGCTGCCTGCTCATCTCGACGGAGCGAGATGGCTTGTCTCTACACTTTCCGCCCACTCCTGTATCAATTAAGTCAGCGCGTAGCGCTGGCCGTTGACCAGAGCGGACTCGGAAGGGGGCATGGACAGACCGCGAGATGGCTCGTGCCCGAAGCACGATAGTAGATTGGCGTCCATGCCCCCGATGAGTCGGACAAAGCCGAACCATATCAGGTGCCCAGTTTTATCACTGGCAGCACGAAGACAAGCTCGAACTGACCGACTCGCTCCTCCGAGCCTTCTCCATTCAACGACCCGCCACCTCAACCTGCACTCCCATCCACACCACCATGACATCCGTTCACTCCCCATGCCTCATTGCCGTGCTGGGCATTGACATGAGCAAAGCCAAGTTCAATGCCCATCTTTTACTCCCCGCCGATGGCGGCAGCCACAGCGGCGAGTTTGCCAACACTGCCGAGGGCTTTAAGGCGCTAGGCCGATGGCTCAAGAAGCACTCGCCCAAAGGGGGCACCCTGCACGCCGGTGTTGAGGCCACCGGCAACTACGCCCTGCCTCTGCTCATGCAACTGCATCAGGCCGGCCACCGTGTCAGTTACCTCAATCCTCGTCGCGTCAAAGACTTCACTCGGAGCCTCGGGCGCAAGGCCAAAACCGATCCGGTCGATGCGCGCGACATCGCCCTGATGGTCGAGCGCCTGCGCCCCTCGCTCTGGACGCCGCCGACCGTGGAACGCTGCGAACTCCAAGCCCTGGTGCGGCACCGGCGCGACCTCGTGGCGCAAGTCACCGCCAATGGCAACCGGCTCAAAACCGCACAGAGCCCCGCCGTAAAATCCTCCTTGCAGCAGTTGCTCAAACATCTGCGCCAGCAGCTCAAGGCCATTGAGACACAGATCAGCAGCCACACCCTCGCGCACAACAGCCTGCAGCGCGACGAGCGCCTGCTGCGCAGCATTCCCGGCTTCGGCCGGACGGTCAGCGCCGCCGTGCTTGGCGGACTGCCCAGACTCGAAGACTTCACCCGTGCGCGTGAGGTGGTGGCCTTCGCTGGAATGGCTCCTACCGTGACTACCTCCGGCAGCAGCGTGCAAAAACGCGGACGCATGAGCAAGGAGGGCAGTCCGCTGCTGCGCCAGATGCTCTACATGGCGGCCCTCAACACCATCACCCGGCCAACCGCGCTGAGTCCGTTTTACCAAGCCTTGGTGGCCAGGGGGAAAAGCAAAGCCTGTGCGCTTGGCGCCCTCATGAACAAGTTGCTGCGCATCGCCTTCGGCGTGCTCAAACACCAAACTCCCTTCGTCGAGAACTTCGCCAAGATATGAACTTCATCCGCGCTGCTTTTTCATCTTGCACAGACCATATCTACCATGCTGACGCATCATTCGAGCGCCCCAGATCGGTTTTCAGACACGGCCTACCTCCCCGGCGGCTGAAACACCTGCACGGCGCTGATCGTGGCGGTGCCGGGCTTGACGGGCACGAGGCGGAGGGTGTGATCCCCATTCGAGAGCATTTGGGCGAGGCGGAGGACGAAGGGAGTGGCGGTTGCGGCTTTGAAGGTGACTTCGTCGAGGACGGCGGGTTTGATCTCGAAGGTGAAGCGGTCGCCGGTGCGGTTGCGCTCGGCGCGACGCCAGAGGTCGGGCTCGATGAGGATCTGGCCGCTGGCGCTGGTGAAGGGCTTGAAGGCATTCCCATTGCCGTCGGGCCCGGTGACGCTGCCGGTGAGCGTGTAGTCGCCGCTGTCGCTGGTCATGACGAGCGTCCAGGTCTGCGGCACGATCTTTTGGCCGAGCGTGATGCCGTGGGGCGATTGATCGCGCGGATTGGCCCCTTTGCCTTCCTTGGCGTTTTTGGCATCGGGCTGCACATAGCTCATGAGCCAGGCATTGGCCTCGCGGGCGGGTTTGTCGTCGATCAGGACGCGGAAGGTGCCGCCATCGGGCGCGGTGATGCCGTGGAGGTCGATGCGTGTGCCGGTGAATTTGGCGGTGAAGGAGCCGTCGGGCTGTTTCTCGGGCTGAATCGTCTTTTCGCGGCTCGCGGGCTCGTAGCTGAAGGCCTGCGGCACGCGGAAGTGGGCGAGGATGTTGCTGTTGATGATGTGGGCACCGTAGTCGCTCTGATGCACGGCGTCTTTGAGCAGCGCGGGCACGGGCAGCTTGTTCGCGGTGAGGTAGTCGGCCCAGTCGCGGCGGTTCTCGACGAATTCGACGTGGTGCCTGCGACAGACCTCGCGCACGGCGGCCACGTCTTGATCCGCGGCGTTTTCTGATTGGCCCCACAGGGGGATGTCGCGCTCGCGCCAGTGAATGCTGGGTACGATGATGTCAGCGGTGGTGTGACGGCGCAGCTCGATGAGCAGCTTTTCCAAGTCGGCCGGATTGCCGATGGTGTAGGTGATGATGAGGTCCGGCTGATCGGGGATGACGAGATGCCGCGCCCAGCCGCGCAGATACTGCCACGGGCAGGAATTGCCGACCATCTTGCGATACTCGACCTGCTTCGTCTTCGGGAAGCGCTTGGGCAGCTCGCGCTGCCAGAACTCGCCGCTGCCGAGCATGTTCGTGTAGCTCGATCCGATGGCCCAGATGAGAAACGGGCGGTCGAGGCCCTGCTGGAGCTTTTGCATCGTCAGCGCGAGGTGCTGCCCATCGGTTGACTCCGCCTTCGCCACATACTCCGCCGCGCCTTCCGGCCTGCCTTTGACAAACACCGGCTCATCCGTGACGAGGCTGCGCTCAGCGGCGAGAGAGGGGAGATGAAGAGCGAGAGCAAGAAGGGGCGACAGGGCGAGGCGGTGCATGGTAAGTGAACGGGGCTCTCGACGGCTCATTTCACCTCTCCCACCGCATGGCATCCTCAAGACAAAACCCCGCCCCGGCTTGCGCCAGGACGAGGTTCTGCGGGGGGGTTGGGTTTCGGATCACTTCGACAGGTCAAAGCGGTCCAAATTCATGACCTTGGTCCAGGCGGCGATGAAGTCGGTGACGAACTTGGTCTTGTTGTCGTCGCTGGCATAGACCTCGGCGATGGCGCGGAGCTGCGAGTTGGAGCCGAAGACGAGATCGACACTGGTGGCCATCCATTTCATCTGGCCGGTCTTGCGGTCGGTGCCTTCGTAGAAGTGCTCGCAGCGCGGCGAGACCTTCCACTCGGTGTCCATGCTCAGGAGATTCACGAAGAAGTCGTTGGTGAGGGCGCCGCGGTTCTTGGTGAGCACGCCGAGATCTGGATGGCCGGTGTTCGTGCCAAGCACGCGCATGCCGCCGATGAGCACGGTCATCTCCGGCGCGGTCAGCGTGAGGAGTTGGGCGCGATCGACCAGGTTCTCGGGCGCAGGGCGATCAAGCTCGTGGCCGAGGTAATTGCGGAAGCCATCATGCTTGGGTTCCAAGTAAGCGATGGATTCGACATCGGTCATCTCTTGCGTGGCATCGGTGCGACCGGGCGTGAAGGGCACAGTGACATCGTGACCGGCCTTTTTCGCGGCGGCTTCGATGGCAGCGTTGCCACCGAGCACGATGAGATCGGCGAGTGAGACCTTCTTTCCAAAGTTGCTCTGCACTTTTTCGAGTGCGGCGAGCACTTTGGCGAGTTGCGCGGGGTTGTTGACCTCCCAGTCCTTCATCGGCGCGAGGCGGATGCGGGCTCCGTTGGCTCCGCCGCGCTTGTCACTGCCGCGGAAGGTGGACGCGGAGGCCCATGCGGTGGCGACGAGTTCGGAGGTGCTGAGGCCGGAGTCGAGGATTTGCGCCTTCAACTTCGCGATGTCCTGCTCGTTGATGAGTTCATGATCGACCGCGGGCACGGGGTCCTGCCAGACGAAGGTTTCTTTCGGTGTTTCAGGGCCGTGGTAGCGGGCGAGCGGTCCCATGTCGCGATGCGTGAGCTTGAACCACGCTTTGGCAAAGGCCTGCTCGAACTCCTTCGGGTTTTCGAGAAAGCGCTTCGTGATCTTGCCATACGCTGGGTCCATGCGCAGCGCGAGGTCGGTGGTGAACATGATCGGCGTGTGCGACTTCGATTTGTCGTGTGCATCGGGCACGGTGCCTTTGCCTGCGCCGTTTTTGGGCACCCACTGCTTCGCACCCGCAGGGCTGGTGGTCAGCTCCCAGTCGTAGGCGTAGAGATTCGTCAGATACATGTGCGTCCAGCGAGTCGGAGCACTGGTCCACGCTCCTTCGAGGCCGCTGGTGATGGTGTCACCGGCATTGCCTTTGCCATGCTTGTTCTTCCAGCCGAGTCCCTGCTCCTCCAGCGGCGCGGCCTCGGGGTCGGGGCCAACATTTTTCGCGGAGGCTGCTCCATGCGCTTTTCCGAAGGTGTGACCGCCTGCGATGAGCGCGACGGTTTCCTCATCATTCATCGCCATGCGGGCAAAGGTGGTGCGGATGTCTTTTGCGGCGGCGAGCGGGTCAGGATTGCCGTTCGGACCTTCGGGATTCACATAGATGAGGCCCATCTGCACCGCGGCGAGTGGATTCTCCAGATCGCGCTGGTCTTTGTAGCGCTTGTCACCGAGCCACTCGCTCTCAGGCCCCCAATAAATGTCCTCCTGAGGTTCCCACACATCTGCTCGACCTCCGGCAAAGCCTAGCGTTTGAAAGCCCATCGATTCCAGCGCGACATTGCCTGCGAGGATCATCAAATCGGCCCACGAGATCTTGTTGCCATACTTCTGCTTGATCGGCCACAGCAGGCGACGCGCCTTGTCGAGATTGCCATTGTCCGGCCAGCTATTCAGCGGCGCAAAACGCTGCGTGCCATAGCCCGCGCCGCCGCGACCATCGGTGACGCGATACGTTCCCGCGCTGTGCCAGGCCATGCGAATCATGAACGGGCCGTAGTGCCCCCAATCTGCGGGCCACCAGTCCTGCGAGTCTGTCATCAATGCGGTGAGGTCCTTCTTCAGCGCGGCGTAATCGAGCTTCTTGAACTCCTCGACATAGTTGAAGCTCTCGCCCATCGGATTCCCCTTCGGCGAGTTTTGGTGAAGGATGCTCAGATTGAGCTGGTTCGGCCACCAGTCGCGATTCGACATGGCGCTGGCGGCGGTGTGACGGCTGGCTGGGGCGGGTGAGCCCATCACCGGGCATTTGCTGAGGTCGTTCATGGCGGGATCGGCTTTGGAGGCGGCTTGCTGGTCCTGCGCGGAGGCGGACACCACCGGCGTCAGCATCAGAGCGGCAAGCAAGGCCTGGGTTGTGGAGGTTTTCATGATGAGGTTGGGGTTGGTGGTTTCGAGGCGCGACCACGAGTGAGTGACCGCACGGGCAAAGTCCTGCCGGAGAACCTGCGATGCATCCAATGCATTGTCTGAATGCTTGCGATGCAGGCCGCGCATCGCTAGTCTGATGCATGCGCAGCGACCTGAACCTCCAGCTTCTCGAACAATTCGTGGCTCTGGCCCGCACGAAAAACTTCACCCGCGCCGCGGAGGAGCTGCATCTCTCGCAGTCCGCCCTGAGCCGGGCGATTCAAAAACTCGAGGACCAACTCGGCCAGCCTGTCTTTGAGCGCAAACCGCGCGAAGTGGTGCTCACCGAGATCGGCGAGCTGCTGCTCGAACGGGCGAAACACATCCTCCAGCTCATGGAGCATACCTTTTCCGAACTCTCCGAGGCCGGACGCCGCGGACGCATCCGCCTCGGCACCATCCCGACCATCGCGCCCTACTTTCTACCCGGCCTGCTGAGCAGCTTTGCCAAAAAGCATCCCGACATCGCGGTCATCGTGCAGGAGGACACGACGGAAAGCCTCATCAAGCGCTGCAATCACGGCGAGATCGACCTCGCCATCCTTGCGCTGCCATTGCTCGCGAAGAATCTCGAAGTCGAGCCGCTCTTTGATGAAGAACTGCTCCTCGTCGTGCCGTCGGGCCACCCGCTCGCCAGCAGCAAAACCGTCGCCATCGACGCGGTGGAGCATTTCCCCTTCGTCATGCTCAACGAAGCTCATTGCCTCACCGACAACATCGCGAGCTTTTGCCGCCGCAAAGCCGTGCAGCCCGTCACCGTCGAGCGCACCAGCCAGCTCGCCACCGTGCAGGAACTCGTCGCTCTCGATCACGGCGTGTCCATCGTGCCTGCCATGGCGCGGAAGATCGACACCAGCGTGCACCGCGTCTATCGCTCCTTCAGCGGCGAGAAGCCTCAGCGCACCGTCGCCATGATGTGGAACTCATATCGCTTCCAAAGCAAGGCCGTGAAGTCGCTCATGGAGCACCTCCGGAGGCAGAAACAGCCCAAGTGACGAATCGCGGCAATGAAGTGTTGGGGTGGTGGGTGATCACCACTCCAAAACCCACCACTCCAACCAGCCGCCTTGCCGCCAGACGAAGATTTCTTGTGGACGAAACCGCGTTCATGGTGAACTCATGCCCAACTGTATGAGTTTATACGCATATAGTAGCTGTCTGAAAACCCTTTTTGAAATCATGCCCTCCGCACGAAATAAAAAGGCGCTCCCGCCTGTCACCGACGAGGCGCTGGCGCTCATCGCCTCCTGGTTCCGCACGCTTGCTGAGCCGAGCCGCCTCAAGATCCTCCGCGCCCTCGAAGAAGGCGGCGAGTTGAACATCTCCGAACTCGTCGAGGCCACCGGTCTCACGCAGGCGAACGTCTCCCGCCATGTGCAGTCGCTCGTCGATGCCGGGATGGTCGGCCGCCGGAAGGAAGGCCTTACCGTCATCTGCTTCATCGCCGATCCGAGCATCACCGAGCTGTGCGACAATGTGTGCAGTAACCTTCTCAAACGCCTCTCCCAACAGGTGAAGAAGCTCGGCGGAGCGTGAGAGCCGTTTCAATTTTCATGATCATCCGTCGTATGCTCTGGACCCTTGTCATCGTCGTCGCCGTCATTGGCATCTGGTATGTGTATGAGGGAAGCTGGGACCGGCAGCTTTTCAAAGCCGCGCCGGGCCGCGTCTGTGCCAATCTGAATGCCGATCAGGCCAATGCGTGGCTCCGCGAGCATCCCGAGACGCAGGTGCTCGACGTGCGCTCTACCGGCGAGTTCAGCGAAGGCGCTTTGCCCAAGGCGATGAACATCTCCATCGGCGACGAGGCCTTTGATTCGAAGGTCAGCTCGCTCGACAAAGCCAAGCCCGTGCTCGTCTATTGCGCTGGTGGATTCCGCAGTCGCAAAGCGGTCGCGAAGCTCAAAGAGCTCGGCTTTGAAAACATCCAGCACATCCACCGCGGCTACATGTCGTGGAAACCGGACACTCAACCATGAAACGCCTGCTCCTCATCGCCCTGCTGCCCTTTTCGGCCTACAGCCAGACGGCTCGTGATCCGGCGGTTGAAGGTCCGAAGATCATCGCAGAGGCCTTTGCGAAGCTCAGCGGGGCTTTGGGCGAGACGATTGGCAAAAGCGGCCCGACGGGCGCTTTGAGCGTGTGCAGTGAAAAAGCTCCGCAGATCGCCCAAGAGGTCGCTGCGGCTCATGGCGTGACTTTGCGACGGGCGACACACAAACCGCGCAATCCGAAGAATGCGGCCGATGAGGTCGAAAAGGCCGCGCTGGAGGCATTCATGGCCGCTTTGGCAAACAAGGAGGCCCCGACACCGCAGGTCATCACGAATGCCGATGGCAGCCGTGCCGTCCTCGCGCCCATCGTGCTCGGCAATCCGCTCTGCCTCCAATGCCACGGCACACCGGGCAAAGACATCGCGCCTGAAACACTCGCCGCGATCCAGAAACTCTACCCCGACGACAAAGCCACCGGCTTCCAACTCGGCGACCTCCGCGGCCTGTGGCGCATCACCTTGCCTGCTAAATGAACCCCATGATGTCGATCATGCGCCAGCATCGTAGCCATCTTGCTCCGCAAGATGAGCTGAGCGCTCTCGTCCGCTCTCAAAGCCTCCGAAAGGTTCAAACGCATCCCGCAGCGGAGCGCCGGGCTCCTCTCGCGGAGCGAGAGGGCTACTTTGCTTCGCCTCATCGGCCACCAACCTTGCTTTCGAACACCCCATGATGCTCAAACACCTCTTCATCTACCTTTTTGCCCTGACTCTCACTGCCGCTGCAGCCGAGCCTGAGGTCATTCCCATCCAGGTGCGGGAGAACCTGCGCATCGTTTATCAAGTGACCGATGACGCGCAGCATGAAGGCGTGAACAAAGGGCTGTTTTATGCCCGCAAGCTCATCAACACCTACCAGAAGCACGGCATCGCCGCTGATCAGGTGCATCTGCATCTCGTCTATCACGGCACGGGCATCGCAGCGGTGGTGAATGACGAGGCGCGGAAGCGTCTCGGGGCCGAAGCGGCGAATCCCAATGGCGACATCCTCGCTGAACTCATCAAGCGCGGTGTGCAGATCGAGCTGTGTGAAAACACCATGCAGCAAAAGGGCGTGAAGCCCACAGAGCTGATGGCTGGCGTGAAACTCGTCGTCGGTGCCTTTCCACGACTCATCGACCTGCAACTGCAAGGCTTCGCTTACATCAAGTTTGAATAGACCCTTCTCATGAAAAGCCCCCGTTGGAATCCTTACCTCGTTGGTGCGCTGATCGGCGTGCTCAGCCTCCTGACCTTTTCCCTCGCGGACAAGCCGATCGGCATGTCCACCGGCATTGCCCAGGCGTCGGGGGCCTGCGCGATGCCTGTCATTGGTGCTGATGGCGTGGCAGCGAATGCTTACTGGGCCAAGAAGGCGGTGCCCGCGTGGGATTACGGCAGCTTGTTCGTGCTGGGATCGCTCCTCGGAGCCTTGGCGAGTGCGGTGATGAGTGGCAGCTTCAAGCTGGAAAGCGTTCCCAAGATCTGGCGCGAGCGATTTGGCTCCTCGGTGATGAAGCGCATGATCGCAGCCTTCATCGGCGGCGTGGTGATCCTCTTCGGCGCACGTTTGGCGGATGGCTGCACGAGCGGTCATGGCATCAGCGGCTCGCTCCAGCTCGCAGTGAGCAGTTGGACCTTTTTCCTTGTTATGTTCGCCAGCGGCATTGTCACAGCCTTCGTCCTCTTTCGTCGCAACTCCAAAGCCTGATCGCTCATGCCCACCACCCTCGCCTTCATCACCGGACCGAACCTTCTCTGGGCCGGTCTGCTCTTCGGCTTCCTCTTTGGCGTGTTGCTGCATCGCGGCGGCGTCACGGACTACAATGTCATCGTGAAGCAGTTTTTGTTTCGCGACTTCACCGTGCTCAAAGTCATGTTCACCGCCATCGTCGTCGGTGGCGTGGGGCTTTTCATCCTGCATGGCCAGGAGCTGACCAACTGGCACATCAAACCGGCCACCACGCTCGCGGTGGTGCTCGGCGCGGTGCTTTTTGGCATCGGCATGGTGATCTACGGTTACTGCCCCGGCACCGGCGTGGCCGCCATCGGCGCAGGGAAGCTCGATGCGCTCGCAGGCTTCTTTGGCATGATCGTCGGCGGCATCGCCTATGCCTTCAGCTACGACTGGATTGCCGCGAACATTCTGCCCGTGGCTGATCTCGGTAAAAAGCGCCTGCCTGAACTCAGCACGCTGCCCGAGTGGTTCTGGTATGCCGGACTCGTCGTGCTCGCCGCGGTCGTTTTCGCGCTGGTGGCCCGTTTTGAAAAAACATCCTCATGAAACACCTCCTCATCGCTCTCCTGGCTTTCAAGATCGCTGCCTCAGCCGCTGAGGACGTGCTCGGCACGGGCACGCTGGAGGCGCGGGTGAAGACACAGGTGAGCGCACGCATCCAGGAGCGGCTGGCGGAGGTGCTGGTGGATCAGGGTGACACGGTGAAGAAGGGCCAACTACTCGCGAAACTCGATGACGCAGAGCTGCGACAGCAGGTGGCGATTGCGCAGGCTTCCTTCGCGGCGGCGAAACAAACGGCGCAGCGTGTGGAGGCGGATTTGGCGCGGTCGGAGGCCGTGCTCGCGCAGGCGCGGCTGGATGAAAAGCGGTTGAAGGGCTTGCTGGCATCGAGCGCTGTCTCCCAGACCGATGCGGACAAGGCGGCGGAGGCTTTGAAAGTTGCTGAGGCGGATCTGAAACGCTCAAACGCCGCCATCGCCGAGGCGCAGGGGCTGGTGCTCGTGGCGGAGAAGACGATGCTGCATCGCCAGGAGCAGCTCGCCTTTACCCAAATCACCGCGCCGTATGACGGGCTCATCATTCGCCGGGATCGCGAGCCCGGTGAGATGCTGGTACCCGGAGCGACGCTGATGGAGCTGATCTCGCTCGATGAGTTGTGGATTCGTGCCTGGGTGGATGAAACGGAGATGCCCAAGCTCGCGCCGGGACAAAAAGCACGCGTCGTCTTCCGTTCGGAGCCGCAGAAAAACTACCCCGGCACCGTTTCGAGGCTCGGACGCGAGATGGACCGCGAAACGCGTGAGTTCCTCGTCGATGTGCGTGTGGAGCAGCTTCCGGTGAACTGGGCGGTGGGCCAGCGGGCGGAGGTTTATATCCAAATCGACACCGTGAAGCCATGAACCTCGCCGTCCGCGACATCCGGCATAACGCGGGCCGCTTCATCTTCACCACGCTCGGCATCGGGCTGCTGCTGATGGTGGTGCTGGGCATGAGCGGCATCTATCGCGGACTCATTTATGAAGCCACGCTGCTGGTGGATCGCATCGGTGCGGATCTGTGGATCGTGCAAGGCGGCACGCGTGGTCCCTTCGCGGAGATGTCGCGTGTGTCGGCTAGCTTGGAGGATCGGGCCCGTGCCGTGCCTGGCGTGGCGTCGGCGCGGCGTTTCGTCTCGCACACCATCCAGCGTGAGCATCGTGGCAAGCCGCTGCGCATCGTGGTGGAGGGCCTGTCGTGGCCGGAGGATCGCGGTGGATGGATTCCGCTCATCGCAGGTCGCGGCATCGAACGAGCGCACTTTGAAATGATCGCCGATGCCTCGCTCGGCATGGCTTTGGGCGAACGCATCGAACTGGGAAAGGACGTTTATGAAGTCGTGGGCCTCACGCGAGGCCTCGTCGGCTCCAGCGGCGATGGGTTGGCGTTTTTCACCGTCAGCGATGCCATGGCGATCCAATTTGATGTGCTTGGCGAGACCGTGCGGCTCGAGCGCGAGGCCCGACGCGAACGCGTGGCCGCCAGCGACCTCGGGCGCATGCAGCCGGAATTTGTCGAGCGAGCCACAGGGCTCTCCAGCGGCATTCCCGCCTTTGCCAAGCCGCAGGTCAGCGCCGTGCTCGTCACGCTCGCTCCCGGCGCGGACATGGACGCCGTGCGCACCACTTTCGGCAACTGGCCTGACATCACCGTCTATTCCACGCAGCAGCAAAAAGACCTGCTGCTCTCCGGCATGGTGGACAAGGCAAAGCGGCAGCTCGGGCTCTTCCGCGTGCTGCTCATCCTCATCTCCACCATCATCATCGCGCTCATCATCTACACGCTCACGCTCGACAAGGTGCGCGACATCGCGCTGCTAAAGCTCATCGGCGCACGCAATGGCGTCATCATCGCTCTCATTCTCCAGCAGGCGCTGCTCATGGGCGCGGTGGGTTATCTCATCGCGTGGGGACTCGGGCGCTTCGCCTTTCCAAATTTCCCGCGTCTCGTCATCATCGAGTCGGCGGACCTTCTTTCGCTCGCCGTCATCGTCGCGGGCATCTCCACCGCCGCCAGCGTGCTCGGCATCTGGAAAGCCATGCGCGTGGAACCCAACACCGTCCTCGCCGCATGAGCACGCCCGCCGTCGAGGTCCAAAACCTGCGCAAAGTGTATGGCAGCGGCCACACCGAGGTCGTCGCCGTGCGCGATGCCTCGCTCAGCATCGCGCGAGGAGAGGTCGTCGGCATGCTCGGCCCCAGCGGCAGCGGCAAATCCACCATCCTCACCGCCATGGCGCTCATCAATCTGCCCACCAGCGGCCGAATCACCATCGACGGCACGCCCGTGCTCGATGGGCCCAAGGCGCTCGTCGATCTGCGGGCCTTCCGCCGCCAGCACCTGGGCTTTGTGTTTCAAAAAGCGAACCTCATCCCGTTCCTCACCGCTTTGGAGAATGTGCAGATCGCCCTCGAAGTGAACGACACCAGCCCACGCGAGGCCAAACGCCGCGCCATGGAACTGCTCGACTACCTCGACGTCGGCCCGCGAGCACACAACCTCCCCGTCGCACTCTCCGGCGGCGAGCAGCAGCGTGTCGCCGTGGCCCGTGCGCTCGCCAACAAGCCCGGCCTCATCCTCGCCGACGAACCCACCGCCGCTCTCGACAGCCAGCGCGGCCGCCAGGTGATGGAACTCTTCGGCAAAGTCGCCCGCGAGCAAAACGCCGGCGTCGTCGTCGTCACGCACGATCACCGCACGCTCGACGTCTTCGACCGCATCCTCGAAATGGAAGACGGCGGCCTCATCGAACGTCCCTCTTCCCAAACTCAATCCAAACCATGAAAACACGCCTCGCCGCCCTTTTCCTCACGCTCACTGCCTTCGCCCTCGCTCAAGACGCGAGCGTCAAACCCGGCATCAACGACAAATTCCTCGATCCGAAGCTCAACGTCGAGGAATGGACCAAAAAGTTCGAAACCGAGAGCCGCGAGATCTTCCACCAGCGCGAGAAAATCGTCGCCGCAGCCGGTTTGAAGCCCGGCATGGCCATGGCGGACATCGGCGCGGGCACGGGGCTTTTCACGCTGCACTTCGCCCAAGCTGTCGGAGCCGATGGCAAGGTCTTCGCCGTCGAAATCGCCAAAAACTTCCTCGAACACATCAAAGCCCGCGCCAGCAAGGCCAGCGCCTCGAACGTGCAAACCATCCTCTGCACCGAAAAGAGCGTCGAGTTGCCCGAGGCTAGCATCGACCTCGCCTTCATCTGCGATGTGTATCACCACTTCGAGTATCCGCAGGCCACGCTCGCCACCCTGCACAAGGCCTTGAAACCCGGCGGCGAACTCGTCCTCATCGACTTCAAGCGCATCCCCGGTCAGACAAGCGATTTCATCATGGGCCACGTCCGGGCAGGGCAGGAGGTCTTCGAAGCCGAAGTCATCGCAGCCGGCTTTGAGAAGGTCAGTGAGGTGAAGGATCTGCTGAAGGAGAACTATTTCGTGAAATTCAAACGGAAGTAGGTCGGGCAAGCCGGAGGTTTGACAGCAGAATTGGTGACAGCAGAAGCTGTGCGGAGCGGTTTTGAGACGTGAGGTTGCTGGAACGGATGGATGAGCCAAAGCACGAGGGCGCACGGCGCTTTCGTGGCTGTTTGCCTTCTGCAGTCATCCATTCTGCTGTCTTCTGTCAGAGAAGCTTGGACAGCCGGACGTTTCCATCCGGCTGCCGCAAACGTGAGTGCTGATGCCTCAGAACTTGTAGTTCAACTGGACGTAAACGAAGCGGCCGGCGCCTGGGACGCGCTGGCCGATGGCCAGATCGTTGCCGGGGACGCGGTTGAGGCCGCTGAGGTGGTCGGCGTAGCGCTCATTGGTGATGTTTTCGACGCCGACTTCGAAACCGAGGCCGCTGGTGAAGTCGCGACCGAGACGGTAGTTCAGCAGGGCATAGCCGCTGGTGGCCGGTTCGCCGTTGTAAGCAGAGGTTTTGTTCTGCTCGGCGGCGAAGACGACTTCGACCGTGTTTTTCCAGCCCAGAAGGCGGCCGTCGATGGCGAAGCTGCCGCGGAAGGGAGCGATGCGGTAGAGGTTGTCATCATTGCTGCGATTCACGCCACGCACGTAGCTGACCTGGCCACGAACACCGAGGTCCTCGGTGAAGGCGTAGCGGAAGGAACCGTCGATGCCGTACAGGTCGGCGCGGCTGACGTTTTGATACTGGAGGACGGGCAGTCCGGCCGCCATGCGTGCGATGGGCACGCCTTGGATGTAGTCGTTGACGATGTTGTAGAAAGGCGTGGCCTTGACCTGCCATTTCTCGCCGTGGTAATCGGCGGTGAAGGCGACCTGGTAGGACGTTTCGGATTCGAGGTCGGGATTGCCCAGGTAAGTGCGGCCGTCCGCCATGCCGGCGTTCGCACCGAGCGGGGTCCAGAGGTAGCGCTCGATCAGGCTGGGGGCACGGTTCTTGCGTGCAAAAGCGAGCTCGTAGGCGCTCCAGTCGTTCGGGGTGAAGCGGGTGCTGGCGGTGATGTCAAAGTTGACGTCAGTGAAGCTGCGGTCGCGGTTATTGTAGGCGGCGGCATCTGCTGCGGCGGCCCCGGGGAAACGGCTGACGGCGGCGGCATCGCTCAACACGGTGTCATTGCGCACACCGAGGAGCGTCGTCCATTTTTTCGACCAGTCGGCCTGCCATTCCGCATAGGCCCCAAACCGGGTGCGGGTGGCCTCGTGGAGCGTGTCCTGGATGGCGCCGGTGACCATGTTGCGCTGATAGGCGTCGAATTCATTCCGGTGGAAGTCGGTGCCGAGGCGCAGGGTGTGGGCGCCACGCGGCAATGAGACGCCGAGGCTGTAGCCGAAGTCGTCGCTGGTGGCGGGGGATTCCATCGGCATGGCTCCGGGCGCGAGCCGACGGAGCGTGTAGTTGTTCATCAGGTGGTCGATCGTGTGCACATAGGCGCGGGCCTCGACGGTGCCGAAGTCATGCGTCACGGTGTAGCGCAGGCCTACGCGGACGCCATCGTCCTCGATCATGTCCATGGGCAGCGTGGGGGTGCCGGAGTCACGGGTCTGGACATAGCTGGTGTCCACCACCAGCACGCCGGAGCCGAGACGCATGGCCGCGAGGACCTGATGCTGCATCGTCTCGAAACCGCTGGCGTGCACGCGGCCGCCGGGGAAGCGCAGGTCATTGGCCCGCTCCCACGAGCCCTGGTAGCTGGCGGCGAAGCCGGTGCTGGCGGCGCTGCTGCCGAGGCTGAAGCCGTAGCCGTCATTGCTGCCGCGAAAGTGGCTGCCCATCTCCCCGGAGGCGATGGAATGCTCCTCCGCCGTGGCAAAACGCGGATCAGGCGAGCGCACCACGACCGTGCCGGCGATGCTGTCGCCACCGAGGCTCACGGGCGTGATGCCAGCCATGACGGCGAGCGTGTCCATGGAACCGCGCGAGGCATAGTGCAGCGGCGGGTCCATGTGGTTCGGGCACGCGGGAGTGATCGTGGCGCCATCGACCGAGATCTTCACACGGTCGCCGCTGAGGCCGTGAAGCTGCACGATGCCGGTCTGCGGACCATTGCGCAAAATGGCCGCACCTGGCGTGTTGCCCAGCATGGAGGCACCATCGGTGCCGCTGGCCTTCGCCGCATCGAGATCGACGCTTTGAGCGCTGAGCGGAGCGCCCTCAGGCAGCCGCGTGCCGGTGACGATGACCTCCGGCAGTGTGGTGGGTTTCTTCGGAGTGGTTTTTTTCGTGTTGGGCGGAGTGGAGGCCGCAGGCTGGCCGAACGCGGCCCCTGCGAGCATGAGCAGACAAAGTGAAACGGGTTTCATGATGAGAATGAGATGAGGTGAGTGCCTCCGCAGACGGGCGGCAGGCGATTGAGGGACACGCGAGGCACGGCACGACATGAAGCCGGGCGCTTTGAAGCCAGGGTGTGAGAATCGAACCGATGAATCAGGCCTCTCCGCGTCGTGGCGGCGGCTTCTCCGGCGCATGGTGGCGTTCCGGGCTCACGCATGCCGGTTCAGAGCGCTGTGGCGTCCGGCCGGGAGGTGAGAAAAGGGGAACGGACGCCTCGCAGACGACGGCGAGGAGCTTTTTGGCCGGGCTTGCACCGGTCGTGGGCAGCGGTGACGACGCGGGATCTTTTTCCTGGGCCATGCGGCACAGCTCGCAGGGATGCTCGCCATCGAAAGTCATTTCCACAGCCTCCAGCAGCGGACGTTCTGCGGCGAAATCCGCCAGCATTCGCGCCCAGGCGACCGTTTGCAGCACACCACGATGCATGCCGAGCGAAAGGCACACCATCAGCACCACGCCGAGCCGCACGAGGCAGGGCAGACAGTGTTGGAAAGGACGGGGCAGCATGCGTTTGGAGGCTACTCCCACTACGCGACGGCAGAAGGGCTTTCGCTGCCCCTCTTTTGTCATCTTTTCACCACTCCAGGCTCGTCACCGGCACGCGCTGATCATTGCGGCGCTCCTTGACGATGTTGCCGTCGGAGAGGTGCAGGACGCGGTCCGCCATGCCGGCCATGGCGGCGTTGTGGGTGATGACGACGGTGAGGGTGCCGAGCTCGCGATTGATGCGCTCCACCGCCTCCAAAACGGTGATGCCCGTGGTCACATCGAGGGCGCCTGTGGGTTCATCACACAGCAGCACCTCCGGCTTTTTCGCGATGGCACGGGCGATGGCGACGCGCTGCTGCTCCCCGCCGCTCAACTGCGAGGGGAAGTGATCCAGGCGGTGGCTCAGGCCCACGAGACCCAGCGCCTCCTCCGGCTTCATCGGATCAGGGGCGATGTCGGTGATGAGGGCGACGTTTTCACGAGCCGTGAGGCTGGGGATGAGGTTGTAGAACTGGAACACGAAGCCGACGCAGTTGCGACGGAACTGGGTGAGGGTGCGTTCGCCGCCACCAGACAGATCCCAGCCCTTGTAGCGCAGGGAGCCGGACGTGGGCACGTCGAGACCGCCGAGGATGTTCAACAGCGTCGATTTGCCGCTGCCGGAGGCACCGAGGAGCACCACGAGCTCGCCCATGCGGAAGTCGAGATCGACGCCTTGGAGCGCCACGACATCCAGCTCGCCCGTGTGATAGACTTTCCGCACGCCACGGGCCTCGAAGATGGGCAGATCAGAGAAGGGCGCCTTCTTCGGCGACGAAGGCTGGGTGGGCGTCGTGGGGCTGCTTGGCATGCGCACATGTTGCATGACCAATTTCATTGCGCCATCACGATGATCGCTGGTTGCGTCCTGCGCACAGTGCGCAAGTATGGCGCATGCCGATCCTGGTCAGCGACGACGCCCCCGATACTCGCACGTCGAGGGTTTGTCTGACCCCACGCGAAACGAAACCCGCGCGCACCCTGGTGATCGGCGACATCCACGGCTGCTCGACCGCGCTGGAACTGCTGCTCAAGGAACTGGCGCCGCAGCCGGGAGACACGCTGGTGACGCTGGGTGACTACGTGGACCGCGGTCCGGACTCACGCGGCGTTTTGCACCTGCTGCTGGAAATGGAGACGCGCACCCAGCTCGTCCCGCTGCTGGGCAATCACGAGATCCTCATGCTCGACGCCCGTGACAGCCTCGTGGACACGGAATCCTGGTATGGCGTGGGCGGGCGGCAGACGATGCAGTCCTACGGCTGCATGGACAAGCCGGACTGGAATGCCGTGCCGGAGGAGCACTGGGCCTTTTTGAGGAAGCGCCTGCGCCGCTGGCATGCCACGGACACCCACATCTTCGTGCATGCGAACGCGAACGCCATGCTGCCGATGGAGGATCAAAGTGACGACTGGCTGTTCTGGCGGCGGTTTGACGATTCCCACCCGCACTTCACCGGGAAGACGCTCATCTGCGGCCACACCGCGCAGAAAGACGGCCTGCCACGCATCCTTCCGGGCCGCATCTGCATCGACACCTGGGTTTACGGTGAGGGCTGGCTCACAGGACTGGACGTGAACTCCAGCACCTTCATCCAGGCCAGCCAGCGTGGCGAGGTGCGGCGGCTCAGCTTTGACGAGGTGCGCATGCTGACGGAAAAAGCGTGATCCGCCCCATGACTCGCGCCCGCTGGATCATCTCGTCCCTTGTTTTGTGCGCTCTGTGGTCGCTCGGTGCCTTCGTCTTGATCCCGCGGATGGAACGTGATCTGGCCGCTGCCGCGCAGGACACGCTTTCCCGACAAACATCGCTCCAAAAGCGGCTCGACCGCCTGCAGGTGGCCTTTGACGGCCAGCAGGCCGTGCTGACAGGCAAGGTGCGGACGCCTGATGACCTCCACGCGGTCGAGACGGCCGTGCGCGATCTGGTGCGCGCACCGACACCGCTCACGGCCAGCCTTGGGCTGCGGCTCAATCCAGTCGCCGACGTGAACAACGCGGTCGAGGTGCTCCCCTTCCCTGCCGGCTGGCTGCTGCTGGCGGCGAACGGCCCCCAAGCAAAGCTGCTGGGAACGGCGGCGAATGAATACGAGGCCCGCGATCTCTTCCGCAGTGTGCAGGACGGCTGGAGCGCCCGTGGCGGCACGGCGGAGGACGTGCTGGCAGCAGATGCCGAAAATCACGATGAAGCGGCGAACGTGGCCGCCACCCTGCGCGGCATTCCGACGCCTCCCGACATGGCGCAGGCCTATGTCGCCCGCATCGGGGAGACGTGGAAGGAATTGTCCCTCAACCGCAGTGATGACGCCCTTTTCGCCGACGCACGCGCCCACGGTGTTAGCGAGGAGGAATGGAACACGCGGGTCGTTCCCGTGCTGCGCGGGCTGCGTGACCAGCTCAAGCAACAGCAGGCCGCGGAGATGGAGAAGCAGCGTCTGGCGCACCTGCCGGCGGCGCATCTGTTCATCGCGGCACGCGGCTCACAGGTCATCGTGCGGGGCGAAGTTGGCAGCCTGGAAATGAAACGCGCGGTGCTGGACGAGGCATTGGAGGCCTTCTCCCCGCGTCGTGTTCTCGATGAAATCCGCGTCAGTCCGCAGCGACGGCCCACGGGCGACTTCGGCCCCGTCACGACGGCCCTGCTGCCGCCGACGGCGGACAAAAACGGCCGCAGCTTGTTCATCGGCCTCAGTGACGAGGCCTGGAAGGCGGTGGACTGGCAGATCGCGCCCCAGGAGCAATCCTGGAAGGAGAATCTGACCGGCGGCTTGAAGACTGCGGACCTGCTCAACGACAGCGAGGCTCTCACCGACTGGCTCCAGGCCCCGAATGACAGCACCGCGCCGCCGGAGCCGCCGCCCGCCTTCATCACCCTGGCGCTGTTTGATGCGAAGGTCATTGTCTCCGGCCAGGTGGCGGAAGAATCCACCCGTTCCCGCATCGTTGCCGCCGTGCGGAAGACCTACGCGCCGCGTGTCATCG
Source organism: Prosthecobacter sp. (assembly GCF_014879935.1). Lineage (GTDB taxonomy): Bacteria > Verrucomicrobiota > Verrucomicrobiia > Verrucomicrobiales > Verrucomicrobiaceae > Prosthecobacter. Next base: position 4,084 of record NZ_JACSRD010000188.1, on the reverse strand, counting down.
TGCTGCATGACGATCTGCGCGTGCAGGCCGCGTGCAGGCCTTCGACAGGCATCGCCCATACTGTGGGCAGCGTGCCGCCGGCCGATGGGGGCGGCGTTTTCGCCATCGCCTTCCCCGGCGGTTCCTGGACGAGCATTCCCGTCACGAAAGATTTGATCGAGGCGGGCGGCCTCGCACGATGCAAACAGCTTCCAGCCGGTGTTTCCGCCGCTTTGGTGGAGGAACGCTCCGCCGAAGCCATCGAACAGCTCCGCCTCTGGATGTCCCGCCCCCAATCCCACGCCTCAAATCCCTGATGTCCTCCGCTTTCTGGTTGCTGCTCTACCTGGCCCCGCTGCTCGCGCTCACCGCGGCGGTGTTCGGCTGGCTCGGCTGGCGCTGGCGGGGCAGTGATCTGCGCAAACCAGCCGCAGCGCCTGAAGCAGCGTTGACCGCGTCAGAGACGCCGCAAGTCATCATCAACGACGCCTCCACCGAAACCGAAGAGGCAAACCGGGAACTGGAGACCCTGCGCGAAACTTTGAAAGCCGCCCAGTCTGCCGTGCTGCGGAGCGAACAGGACGCTGCGAAGGCCCGGGAGGCCAGCGTGGCACTCGAAGCCGAGTCACAGAAGCTGATCCAGGCACAGGATCTCCTGCGCACCGAACGCGACCGCGCCCGTAGTGACCTCGCCCAGGCCGAGAGCGAGCGCGAACGTATCTCGTCCGAGCTTTCCGCCGCCCAAAACGAACGCGACCGCCTCGCGCAGGAATTGGCGGCTGTGCGCATCGAATGGGAGCAGCTCCGCGCACGCCCGGAGCCCAAAGCGGAGCCTGCGCCTGCCGTCACCACGCCAGCCACGGTCACTCCCCCGCCATCAGCGGCTCCCGAAGTGGAGAAGCCGAAACGCAAACGCACCACCGCCAGCAAGCCGCGCAAGCCCGCGCCAGTCACCTCATTGCGGGAAAAAATCACTGCTCTGACGACCGATCTGGCCGCACGGCAGTCCGCCATGGCGGCGCTGACGCAGGAGCACGCGGACTGGCAGCGACGCGTCGGCAAACTCGAAGCCGCAACTCCGGGGGATCCGGCTGGCCTTGGTCTGGCGCGGCGCAGCCTGGCCGACAGCGAAAAACGCCTGCAAACCGCCTCCGCGGAGGTCTCCCGCCTGCAAAACCAGACTACCGTGCTCCAACGCGTGGAGGAACACAACGCCACGCTCACGTTGGGAGCGGATGACGACCTCACGCAGATCAAAGGCATCAAAAAAGTCATCAGCGAGCAGCTCCACGCGCACGGCATCCGCACCTGGCGGCAGATCGCCCGGTGGAATGATGACGAAATGAACGCGTTCAGCGACCTGCTGGCATTCAAGAACCGCGCCAGCCGCGAAAAATGGCGCGAACAAGCCCGCGCCCTCCACGAAGCCGCCCACGGTCCCCTTCCCTGACCCATGTCCGCCGTCTCCCGCCTCACAATCCTTCTCTTTTCCACCCTCATCGCCTCCTGCGTGAATGTCGGCACGCTGGCCGAACGGCAGGAAAAGGCACGCCGCCTCAGCCACGATCTACAGCAGCTCAGTCCTTCCATCAGCGCCCCGGAGGCCGACCGTCTGGCCACCACGGCCATCGAGGAGTCGGCACGCATGTCGATGGACTTCAAGCCGCTGGTGCTGCCGTGGGCCAACAACAGCCTGGTGAACGTGGGACTGCGCAAACGCGGCCTCTGCTACCAGTGGCGGGACGATCTGTTCCCGCATCTGTTCAAGCTGCGGTCGAAGACGATGGACCTGCACCTCACCTCCGCGCATCGCGGCACCGTGCGGGAGCACAATGGCATCATCGTCACCGCCAGGGGCCAGCCGTTTGAGGAAGGCATCGTGCTCGATCCCTGGCGCCATGGCGGACGCCTGTGGTGGGGCCGCATTTCCGCCGACAAAAAGTATCCATGGAAGCCGCTGCCCTGGGAGCTCACCCCCGTGGTGCTGCGTCCGCTGCTGATGCCGGAGCTCTATCCCTCACGCTGAGGCCACGTTCCCGCTTCAAGCGGACAGCTTGGACGTCGCCAGCGCATGGCCGCGGGCCACGAAGTTCCAGTTCACCACGTTCCACCACGCATCGACGTACTTTTTGCGGTCGTTTTGATACCGGGCGTAGTAGGAGTGCTCCCACAGGTCCAGACAGAGGATGAAGCGGCCCTGTTTCGCCGGTTTCACAAACTCCGTCATCAGCGGGTTGTCCTCGCCCTTCAGCGTGGTGATGACGAGCCTGCCATCCGGCCGGCAGACGAGAAAGGCCCATCCGGAACCGAAGTGATTCACGGCAGCGTCGGCAAAGGCTGCCTTGAACTCATCCACGCTGCCGAAGTCGCGTGCGATGGCCGCTGCCACGCGTCCCTCAGGTCCTTTCGGGCCGGTGCCGGGTGGCGTGAGGAAACGCCAGAACGCGGTGTGATTCACATGCGCGCCGCCATACAGCCGCAGCGCCTTCTGGTCCTGCGCGGACAGCGTCTCGGGCGGGCCTCCCATCTTCACCACCGTGCGTCGCGGATCGCAGGGCAGCACCACGCTGCGGATCATCGGCATCAGCGAGGTGACGCTGCCCACCTGGAGGTTCGCACGGTCCAGGATGCATTGCAGATTTCGCACCACCTCGGCGTGATGACGGCCGTGATGCAGCTTCAGGGTGGCGGCGTCGAGGTACGGCTCAAGGGCATCGAACTCAAACGGCAGGGGCTCCAGTTTCAGCGGGACGCCGATCGGGGCCACCGTTGCGGGCTCCTGCGCCACGGCCAGTCCCGCCATGGCGGCGGAACCCATCAGCAAAAACCTGCGGCGGCTCATTCCAGAATTATTTACCATGAAATGAAGCCTACCAAAACGGACGCATCAGGGACAACCTGATATTTGACGACCGCTTCGCGAGGCTGCGTCGGAACGCAGGCACTCGCCATGCCGTCCGCGTCGCCTGTGGGCTACTTCTTCTTCCGTGCGGCCGGAGGCGGCTGCAATTCGATCCCGGCCGCCTCCATGACGAGGTGCTGGAAGGCATCCTTCGGCTTTCCGCTGTCCGGCACCAGCACGTTCTGCACCAGGAACACCGTCACGAGCCCGCTCTTCGGATCGATGCAGCCGTTCGTGGCGAAGGCCCCGCCGTGACCGAAGCTGCCCACCGGCATCTGCGAGTTCACCCGGCGCTCCGTCGTGTTGCACTGCCAGCCGCAGGCATAATTGACCTCGCTTCCACCGGCGGTGACCGGCTTTGTCATGTCACTCACGGATTTCTCACTCAGCACCCGCACACCGTCCAGCTCGCCGCCATTCGCGATCATGGCGTAAAAGCGCCCCATGTCGGCTGCGGTGGAAAAGAGGCCGCCCGCCGGCTCCACCATGTGCGTGACGGACGCATCGCTGGTGACGAAGGGATTGTAACCGGGCACGAGCTCGTGCGTCTCGTCATCCATCTTGTAAGTGCGGGCGATGCGGGCGCGGTGCGCGTCGTCCGGATTGAACATCGTGTCCTTCATGCCGAGCGGCTGGAAGATCTTCGCCTGCAAAAACGCGTCATATTTCATGCCGGAGGCGATCTCGATGATGCGGCCTGCCACGGTGGGTCCGAAACCATACTCATAGGAACTGCCGGGCTGGAAGGCGAGCGGCGTCTTCAGCAGCGAAGCCACGTAAGCCTTCAGCGAAATCGCTCCATCGGTCGGTTTGCGCGGCGGAAAGGCGATTCCCGCCGTGTGGCTCAGCAGCATGCGCAGCGTGATGGCTTTTTCCGGGGCGCTGCCATCCGCCAGCTTCACCGCCCCAAGTTCCGGCAGCCATTTCGAGGCGGGTTCGTCCAGCGCGAGCTTCCCTTCATCCACCAGCACCATCACAGCCGTGCCATTGATCGATTTCGTCATCGAGGCGATCCAGAACAGCGCGTCCTTTTCCATCGCACGACCTTTGGCGATGTCCGCCATGCCGGCCGCGTCGTGATGCACGATCTTTCCCTTCTCCATCACCAGCGTGACGATCCCGGCCGCCTGCCTGGCCTTCACCGCCGCCTCCATCGCCGGATGAATGGCCGCAAGCTTGGCCTCCTGGCAGAATTCTATGCAA